>CAUSPY010000023.1:0-5049 GCA_963533665.1 uncultured Candidatus Saccharibacteria bacterium | reverse complement strand
GCGCATTTTCTGGTCTGCGGCAGCTTGCCGTTTGTACGCGATGTTTGGCAAAAACTAACCGCCGCTGGTGTTAATGAATCACATATTTCAACGGAGACGTTTTTTGAACGATGAGCGAGATGGCGGCACCAGTTTTGGACAGAGCGTCGACAATATGCGAGGCTGGCGGAGGGTTTAATGTATTTGCGTCGTTGAGGGGTGATGCTGGGGGCGAGGATTTTTTTTCGTCTGGTGCTGAAGAAGCGGTTGGTGCTGATACAGATGAAGCGGTAAGCGGCCTTGATTTAGTAGCGGTAGCTGGCGGCAAAGAAAAGCTTGATACTTTCATGGATGGCAGCACCGACTTAAAAGATATGCCTGCTGCGCCGGTTGACGCGTTATCGCTTGCCGGCAAAAGCGAGATTAATTCGTCGGAAAACCGGATGAATGATGAGCAAAGGGCAGCAATATGTCAAGGTGTGGCGAGCGCCGCCTGTGCTAGTTGCGCGGCACGCGACGACTGTCCGATTTTACGTATGCGCAATTTTGCTAATGAAAATTTACAGCCAGCGCCGGAACGCGAATCGTATCTAAGAGATCTGCTGAATGATGACGATGATGGCATTGTCGTGGCGGGTTACGCTAATCCTGATAGCGGGGCGGATTCAACAAATGTAGATATCACTGAAACAAGCGATGATAAGATGGATAAACTAATTGAGCAGGTTGCGCTGCCTAATCAAGGCAATGAAATCCCGACTAGTGAAACAACAGAATCTCCAGACGAACCTGCGGATATTAAGGAGGCGGAACAATCGTTTTTGGAACCAGCAATTGCTACGGAAGATGCCGCTGATGATGTTGATGAGATTAGAGAAGCCCAGCCAGAAAATGTTAGCGGAGCGTTCGTTAATACATCTGGCGAGGAGTATTTTGCCGAACCAACAGAAGAAAATCGTCCGTCGATAGAAATAAAACAGCAGACTTTTGATGTTATTTCTGGTGCAGCAGATAAAAAAAACCAGCAGCCAGCATTCGAGTCTTCAGACATAACGATGCAAACGAAAATGAGAACTGTGCCGTCATCGCCAGCGGTAAGCGAGGATACTCAAACTGGTGATAAGAGTTGCAATTCGCTGGAAAATGAAACTGTTTACCCTATGGCTAGCGAGGATAAGGTTGCTGCTAGTGTTGTGAAAAATACATATGATGGCGATGATGCTGCTGCGGTGTCTGACATAAAACCATCATCAATTGAACATCCGAAAGAAAATAACGTTGTTGCGGCAGCGCCAAAACTGTCTGATTCTGAACCGAGACAAACGGCAGCAAGCAGCTTCACGTCAGCTTCTGAACAGCGGTCGGCGGCGCAATTTGATGCAACAGAGATGGATGAGCTGGCGGCAGAATCAATTGATGGTTCTAATGTAAAGCCGCTACAAAATACGCAGCCTCACGAAGCTGAACTTGGCATGGCGGCAGGTTATGATGACTCTATCCAAACTCTTGACGGCGCCGATAATGTACAGCCCGGGAATTTGACGCCGGACGTAGATGATGTGCTGCTACCTCAGGAGCGAACGGTCGCGGCTAGCGTGCCGGCGGAATACGATAAAAACGAGACGTATCAATCGTCAGGCAGTTATTCTATTGGTCAATCTGGCGGAGCACCGCAAGCTATATTGTCACAGGAGCAGATGCTTGTCGAAAGTAGCGAGGACTCTTTGACTATCAACGACTATGCCAACTTTGATAGTAATTTGGTACAGCCGAAGACTGATGATACAGAAACAGATGTATTCGTAGCGAATGATGTGGTAAATACAACAGATAAAACTGATGTAGCGGTATCTATAGAAATGATAGACATTACGCCAAATCTACCAGATAAGCACACAGCAGTTGATAGAAATGGCACTCAACTTGCCGTTGATCTGCCACAGAAATTGGGTGATGAATTAGCGGTTGATACGGATGCGAGCGAGCCGCAAATTCCTGTCTTTAGGCAGCTTGATTGTTATGACACCACTATGGACATTAGTCGCAGTGAAGATAGGATTTGGGCTGAGGAAGAGGTATTCTTTGTGAAGCAGGATTTGCCGGGGGTGGAACCAGAGTTAACCTTAACTGAAGTAGCCGCGGTGATATCGCCGGCAGAAGTCGTTACGGTGTGTGAAGAATATGGTGATTTGAAACTCTCTGTAGACGACGAGATTGGTGTTGATATGGATTCCGTGGGGCAATTGGACAATTCTAAGGCGGTATCAGTTCCTGAAATCACCAATGATTATGAGCCAGAGGAGCAGATAGCTATCCCTGTCTCGCCGGCTATTGAGCTAATACCTGATGTCGAGCTGGATGAGCCAGCAGTGGAAATTTTAGAGGAGCGCATCATGCCTCGCGAGGAGTGTGACAATATAGTTATGGAAGCATCGGAAAAAAGCGATTTACCGCGCACGGATGATGAAGTTGAAGCTATAATTACGGATGCCAGCGATGTAGAGCCAGCTATTGATTTACCCGAAGCGCAAGAAGAACTTGTTGCTACTGAAGTATCTGAGGCAGTAGAATCTGAATTGGACGAGCAGAATGATTTGGCGGTTGACAGCGCGGTTGACAGTTACGGTTATAATAGCGAGACGAGTGCCGTGAGTGATAATGTTTTGGTCGTAAAAAGCCGTCTATCCTCTGGCCTATGGCCAGACGACAGCCGGCTCAATCCAGAAGAAGAGTTTGCGTCAACGGCTCAATCAAGCGCGGACGATACGTCATTGGTGTCGCGGCTGGTTGGTATGTTTGTAGTGGCGATGTGCGTGGTGCGCGGCCGGCAGTCAGTGAAAGTTTAGTAAACACACCGCCTAAAGAGGTAGCAATGAAGTAGTATAATTAGATATATGAAAGCGCTGCAAACTAACATTAAATTATTCTTATATACGCCAAACAAATTCTTTGAAATACCTAATTTTCAACGCCCTTATTCTTGGACAGTCGATAATGTCCAAATGTTTTTAGACGACCTTGAAGAGGTGAAGCGTGGAGATAAAAAGCATTATTTCGGCAGTATCGTGTATATCAACGACGGCGACCGAAGTATCATTATCGACGGTCAGCAGCGTGCAACGACAGTTTTGCTGATGATTACTGCAATTTACCATTTGGCGCTGGAATCTCCTGAAAAGATTGAACTGATAGCCGAGCAAATCAAGGACGAGTATTTATACAATAGATATGCAAAACAATATGGATCAGAGGAAAACCGTATCAAACTGCGGGCGGTAACTACTGACAATAAAATATTTGAGAAAATATTTAGCCAGGCAGAACTGACAGAATATGAAAAGAAAAGTAATTTGTATAAATCCTACCTCCAATTTTACGACTACTTTAGAAATCGTGATCATTTAGAACAGTACATTAACACGCTTGATGATTTTGAAATCGTCACAATCGTGTTAGACAAAGATGACGATAATCCACAAAAAGTTTTTGAAAGTATTAACTCAACTGGCAAGCCATTGACAGATGGCGACAAAATCCGAAACTTCTCGTTAATGTTGCGCACCTCCGAAAAACAAGATTATATTTTGACTAACTATTGGCAGTATATTGAAACATACCTAACCGATCCGCAGCGTGACGATATTACAGACTTCTTCCGCGTCTATTTGATTGCCAAGAACCAATCGGTCGTGAATACCGATAAAGTATATCCGGAATTCAAAAGAATATTCGCTAAAAGTATTTCTAATGACCAGTCATACGAATCACTTGACGAATTTTACGGCGAGATTTTGAGAATACTAAAATATTATCGCTTTCTAAAGTTTGGCACAGATGACAATAATGAATTTACCAAACTGAACTCGGCAGCGTTCATTATGCGTTATCTGAGGATTGAAGCGTTCTTCCCGTATGCCGTATCAGTCATGAAATATTGGCAAGACGGACATTTGTCTGATGATGAAATTGCTGAGGTATTTGATGTGCTGCGTGTCTACTTTTCGCGGCGTATCGTTATCAACTTATCGACAACAGGCTTAGGTAAATATTTCGCCGGATTACACAGAAGTATATTGTCAATTGCTGAGCAGGACAATGCTGCATATCTTGAAGTACTGAAATATACCGTGCTTTCGAAAAACAGGCAGATCCGATTGCCCCGAGATAATGAAATAGAAACAGCGATAAAAGCAAACTTTACCTATAATCAGCGCTCTTCCAATGTCATGTATTTGTTAACTGCGGTCGACGATGAATCTAAGGACGTGTCATTACTGAAACAGATTAATGACAAAGAGCTACACCTAACAATTGAACATATTATGCCGCAAACCATGACCAATGCTTGGCGGGATGAGCTCGGTGACCGTGCCGATGAAATTCATGGCACGTATTTGCACGGGCTAGCGAATTTGACATTGACGGGATATAACTCTGAATATTCAAACAAGAGTTTCCGGGAAAAGCGTGATATGCCAGACGGGTTTGCTGATAGCCCGCTTAAGATTAATAAGACTGTTGCTAAATATGATACGTGGAATGAAACAGCAATATTGGAGCGTCAGCGGTGGTGGATTGATAAAATAATTAAAATTTGGCCGCTGCCAACAAGTACGTTTGAACCGCCAATACTTGATACGAAAGTTAATATTTTCGACGATATTGATTTTACAGGCGCAGCGGTAAAAATATTCTATATCGGTGATGATTCTTATCCAGTAACGAGCTGGTCGCAAATTCTTGGCGTCTATTGCGAGTATCTGTACGACGATAATCCTGATTTTACTGATCAGATTATGAACAGCGAAAAGACGAAAAATTGGATTAGTAATGATTCTAAAAGATTTTTTAATTCCGTAAAGATTCACGACACAGGGCTTGTGGTTGACGTAGCAACAAATACGAATCAAAAAATACGGCTCATGCGCGAACTAGCGGAGATGTTTAATGTTGATAAAATCTCTATCAATGTTGAATTGACAAAGCCGATTGAACAGTAGGTATGCGTGCAGCCTGACAACTTTAGTTTAGTTAGGGTGCTTGCTATACTGTCTATATGAGAATCTCTGA
>CAUSPY010000022.1:0-11874 GCA_963533665.1 uncultured Candidatus Saccharibacteria bacterium | reverse complement strand
ATTTGGTGCGAAAATTGTTTGGCTATACGGAAAATCTGCCTGATATCTGCCTGGGATATGACGATGAATGGTTTAGTGGAAATGACGCCCTGAAGCTAAAATTATACATAGAAAAGCTGGGCTATAGCTGCGTGCTGAATTATCCGTATGCGGGTGCGCTGGTGCCGATGGACTTTTACCGTAATAAAATGCCAGGACTGCGCTCGGTGATACTGGAGGTTAATCGGCGTGTTTACCTGGAGGGTGGAACGGTGCGCCAAGAATCAGTGCGCAACATTGGTAAAATAATCAAATATATCGCTAATGAATTTTAAGGGTTATAACTGAACGCCCAGCCACGCCGCTAATACATCGCCAGCAAAGTAGGCCAGTCCAGCGGCGACCGCTCCCAGGAGCAAGGTAATGGCAGCTTCCCGCCACGGTGATTGCTTGCCGACTTTGCCCTTAATAAAGCCGATTGTTAAGAAAGTAATTGCCGTGAGCAGCGAGCTGATATAGAACAGGGTGGTACTTGGTACTTTTAGGACTGCAACCACGTCAAACAAATAGGGCAATACTGGCACGCTGCCGACTGCCACGAAAGCCAAGAATGTAACTGAGCCGATAATTTTAGGAGAAGCTCGTTTTTGGGTGTCGCGGGCCGATTCATCGTGTTCGGCGCTGGCTGCCAAGTAGGCGCTGGAGCCCATTGAAAAGCCATCGGCAATTAAGTTAGCCACGCCTAAAATAAGGATGACCGCACTGGAAATCCCCGCGCCAGCCGACGCTGCCACTACGGCAAAGGTTGTGACCGTGCCGTCAACCGCCCCGTAGACAAATTCTGGAATATACCGTTTGAAAAATGCCCTCATAACCATAGCCAGTGTAGCATATTTGGGCTGATTAAGCTGAGTTTAAGCATGGGAGTATCGTAAAACGAACCATTTTCGCGGCCGCTACCAGCAAACTATTGACATTTTAATACGCTTATGCTACAATAAGAAATGTTGGATTATCTAACACAAAAACAACCAAAGCATGCTAAAATAAAAACATAAACATTGTAAGCTTCGCGGAAAGGTAGAACGTGGAAGACGCACAAACAATCATCGTTCTTTTAACAATCATCGCTGCTTTATTGTCAATTGTCATCTTGGTGCTTTTAGGAACAATCATTTCCTTGCTGATAAGAATAAACGCCATCATGAAAAAAGTCGATAAGATTACGATGAATGTAGCTAGCGCTACCGATTGGTTGTCGCCGGTAAAAGTATTTAGCGAGATTACAAAGCTGTTTCGTAAAAAATAAATAACAAAGGAGTAAATATCATGAAAAAAGTATTAGCAATTCTGGGTGCCGCAGCAGCAGGTTTCGCTGCCGGAGTTCTGACCGCGCCGAAAAGCGGCAAGGAAACCAGAGCCGATCTAAAGAAGAAGACTTGCGCGCTTAAAAAGGAAGCCGAGAAAAAGGTCGAACAGGCAGCGGCTGCCGCTAAAGACGGCGTCGATTCGCTGAAAACTGGATCGCAAAAGGTTGGCGACGCTCTGGCTAAGACTGCTAAAGGCGTCAAGAGCAGTGTTGAAAAATAGCAAATAGTTCAAGTAATCTTGACAACATTTGACGATAATTAAGAAGACGTGAGATAATAGGATAGATGAGAAAATTTGTTCTGTATCTTGCGTCTTTTTTGATTGCTGGCGGTCTGCTGATAAGTCCTCAACCGGTTTTGGCGCAATCAATCGAAATGCCCAATTCGGAGATTACCAGCATTATCAGGAAGAACTGCAGCTCGCTGAAGGTTACCATAAAACAGATTCATACTAACGACGCTTTAGCGAGGGTTAGTATCGGGCAAAAGTACAATGCTGTGTCAACGAAGCTGATGGCGCGGTTTAATAGCAGGTTGTCGCTTAATAAACTGGACAGTTCGGGACTTGTTAGAATTACCAGCGATTTTGAAACGCAGCGGCTGAAATTTAACAGCGACTATAATAAGTATGATACAGCGATGACCAACCTAGATAAAGCGAGCTGCAAAACAGATCAGGCTAAGTTCTATGAAAAAATCATTGAAGCGCGCGACGCCCGCAATTATTTATCTGACAGCGTAAAATCAATGAACGGTCTGCTGGCGCAATATAAAAGCGAAGTACGCCTGATAAAAGATTCTTTGTCGGGAGGCGGTAATGAATAATATAAAAAAGTTTGCCAGCAGGTATAATAAATTTGCGGTTTTTATCGGATCGACTATTCTAGTTTCAATTCTTCTGGTTTCAATCTCGATGTTTGTTTATTACCAATCGGATGCGTACCGGCTGGATTTAAGCCGTCCAGAATACACCTCCAGGCGGTCGGAGATTAGCAAGAATTTGGAGGATAAAAGCAAGGATTTTGACGCGCAGGGTCCGGTTAATGAACAGACAATTAATGAATTTCTGAAGTTATACGATGACGAGTCGAAAGGCATTGCTAAAACGAAGGCCTTTTCTAATGATGTGCTGAGCGATAAGGAATTGCTGGGTATAAATAATAATGAAAATAGTTCGGCTACCGCCGGCGATTAACTTGTTCAAGCTATAAATTGGCGCTTTTATAGAGGTGCTGCTACTTTTTACTGCTTAGAATTGGCGCTGGTAGAGTTGCTAGTAAAATACCTTCTTTGTCGAATTTTTGCAGCAGTCTGTGACGCATTTCAGAAGTGACAGCCCATTGGTCTGACGGCTGGGTTTTGCCAGAAATAATTATCTCAGTACTGCGGCCGGTAATCTCGCCGACTGACACAAATTTCGGCGGGTCGATAATCTTTTTATGCCAAGCTTTTTCCTGAGCTATCTTTTCTCCGGTAGCGTTAATAATTTCCGTAGCCTCGGATATGTCGGTGTTTGGGTCTAAATACAGGCTGAACCGCGATATACTGTAGCCCATAGTTTTATTGATAACATGCTGGATCGTGCCGTTTGGAACGTAATGGACGTTACCTTCGGCGTCGCGAACGACTGTCGTGCGAGTACCGACGCGTTCGACTTTGCCGGATGCTCCCATGATGTCGACAACGTCGCCAACGCGGTATTGGTTTTCAGCGATAATGAATATGCCGGATAAAAAATCCTTGACAAGCGACTGCGCGCCAAATCCGAGCGCCACGCCGACTATTCCAGCGCTAGCAAACAGCGGCGACAAGTCGAGCAGAAATAACTTGTTAGCGATAATAGCGGCAACGTAAAAGATCATTAAAATCCGCCAAAACCCGCGGCTTAATTGGATGAGCGTTTTTTCTCGTTTTTCAATATCCTTGCGATGCCAAGAGCGGTGCTTGGCAGTGGAGCGGATCGTGTAATGAATGAACCACTTAATGAGATGTTTTCCGATGAAGTAAATGATGAATGATCCGATAATAATACTGGCTGTCTCCAGCATGCGGTCGCTAATCAGCCAGCCAAGGCCGTTATTATGTAACCATTCGTCGGCGGCCGATATATTTAGTATTTGTTTTATAAACGTGTCCATCATATTTAGTATAATGAAAGGTATGAGTTTTGTCGATCCAAACCAGTTTGTTATCGCCCGCAAGCGCAAAAAATACAAATTTGCCAAGTTTCATAACGCCGAGAATTGTTTTGAGTTTGACGAATGGCGCGATTTTTACCGGCAGCACCAGCCGGGCGTCTCCAGGCTGGAAATTGGTGCTGGTACTGGTTTGTTTAGCGTCGAATTAGCAGCGCGTTATCCAGATAAGTTGTTTGCGGCGATTGACGTTAAGGCTGACCGTTTGCAAAAAGGTGCTTACATTGCGCTAGAAAAAGACCTGGATAACATCTATTTTATCCGGGCGCGCGCCGACCAAATTGGCGATTTGTTCGCTTTGTCGACGCTAGTGAATATTTGGGTGACTTTTCCTGATCCGTTTCCGAAAAAGCGGGCTGCCGGGCGGCGGTTGACGCATCCGTATTTTTTGCGCCGTTACGCGCAATTATTGCAGCCTGGCGGCGAGCTGCTTTTCAAACACGACGACCGCGACTTTTTTTGTTGGAGTTTGGAGCAATTGGTGGCAGAAAAATGGCAAATTGCAGAGCTAAGCTTCGACCTGCATGAATCGTCTCTGGACGACGAGTATAAAATCATGACGACCTACGAGCAGCGATGGCTGGACGAGGGTAAGGCGATTAATTTTGTGAAGGCTACATGCTAATATCGCTAAGGTTCATAGGACTATGGGGCGAATGGGAAGCTAGCGATCTGTTCTTATAGCTCGGATTGCTGCTAATATCCTCGCCAAACCATTCAGGCGGCTGGAAAGTGTCTGCCCGCAGAGTTGCTTCTGTCTTGCGCCCTTTAAACTCAACCTCGGCGGTACATAAACCATCCAGATAGCTAGGTCCGTGGTATATATCAAGTTCAATAGTATGATTGTCTCCCTCTGGGTCGACATAAGGTATGTAATAGCGAGTTTTCTCGATACGTCTTTCCAAAGTTAGCGGCCATAACGACTCAAAGACTTCTTTGTCAATTTGTATATTATTTTCTTCTCTCGCAACAGTGCCGTTTGATTTGACTGTTAGTTCAAATCGTCTATCATTTCCAAAATCGCGGATTCGTGTTTCTGATCCGTCGTCGCTGACTGCCAGATAACCTTGGCGGATTGTGGTATGTTCAAAATCTTCTGGATCAAACGGCAAAGATTCAGGATCGATTAAGAACTTACGCTCAACTTCGACTAGCTGGCTTGGGCGTTCCGGTAATTTAACTTCAGGCTTTTTCGCTTTTTCTTCTTTGTATTTCTTCTCGAATTCTCGCGCCAGATGCTCATATAGCTGGACAAGTTCTGGAAATTCCTCGCCAAAGCTCATTCTGAAACCAGCAATCAGGTCGTCGTGATTCTTTTGAAGATCCTCTAGATTTGATACGCCGTAATCTTCTTCAACAACACGTACTCCTTGGCCGACGATATCCATAGCAACCGGCAAGATCTTATCAACCGCTCGGACAAAACGAGCTTCCGGTGTGTCTCGACGCTCGTATTCTTCCAGATTTTGCTTAAGCTCTGGCATTAATGTTAGCCGTTCCAGAAGCTCTTTTTTGGCTTCCTCTTCGTGTCGACGTTTTTCTTCCAGTTGTTTTTTCGTCAGGTTGAATGTTGCCACGTCGCCAGTAGCTATTTCTAATAGTTCGTGGGCGTTGGCGAAGCCTTGAACCTTGTTGTTATCTAGGTGTGGATATAATTGCTTGCGCAGTTCTGGAGCTAGGATAGCCAGCGAATAACTATGCTGAACGTCATCTTCGACCTCGCCGTTTGGCAGTCGCGGTACTCGTGGAACGCCAGCTAAGTCAACCTCCATTTGGATTGCTCGTAAAGCAATATTTCCTAGGTTTTTTACAGCGCCATCACTGAGTAGATCCGCCCCCCCTCGTAGTTTGTCTCTTTTTTGTTCATATAACTCCCAATTACATTTAACAATACTGTATTATAACACAACGAATAGGCTGCTATATGATAGTTAACTCTCGCTAGCACCCTGCCAAGCAATGTCAAACAAGCGCGTTTGCACCGAGGCCAGGCTGGCGTTGTCGATAATTACTCCGTGCATAGAGTTATATTTGTCCAGAGTAATAATAGCCATTTTACTGGCATACAATATTGTGTAGCAGCCGTCATCTAGTTTTGGTCCGGCTAAGTAGCGGCTGTCCGCTAAGCCTGTTGTTATGCGCAGGGGCTTGGCGTAGCGCAAGACGCGTACTCGTAGATTTCGTTTGGCGCGTTCGCGGCTAAAATTCGGAAAGTTGTTGTACAGATAGCGGCTGACGCGCGGCGAAGAAATTACGCGGTACAAGTTAATCTTTTGCAGGCGGCAAGTACTCAATATATCGCGCAAAATATTTGCCAAACCTTCGTCGCCCTCGTAAAATGCTGCCATATGCCGGGTTTCGGCGATTTTGTTTGCGGTTCGCAGGCGGACAATGTATTGATCAAGCTGCTGGCCAGCTGTTTGTAAAGCTTGCTGCTTCTCGCGTAAAATTTCTGCCAAGACAGCTGGATCCTCGGCGCGGTAGCGCAGCTGCTTGCCCTTAGTAACGCTGTTGACAAGTCCGGCTGCGCGAAGGTTTTTGATTGATTCGTAGACGCTGCCGCGGTTGATATTCGTTGTTTCTGCGATAGCTCGCAGCGAACTATTAGGAATTGCCAGCAGCGCTTCATACACGCGTTTGTCACGAGTAGATAAACCGATAATCGAAAAATTCATATCTGTAATATAGCATAAAGTATAAAATTGTCATAAAAAATCAACCATTTTATCTGGAATCGGCAGCAGCGGTACGATATGATTTGCTGGTAACGAAAGGAGAATTTTATGGCTATTGAAAAAGCACCGGAAGGTTATGGAATTACAGGAGATATAGGAGGACCTACTGAGTGGTACTCGGGTCCGCCGGTGGGCGAAGGTGGGCGCACTGTCACTGTTTCTATAACAACAGAACAGTTTGAAGAATTAAGAGAGATAGCACTTGTTACTGGCATGACTATGGGTGCTGTTGTAAGAAAAGCTTCTAGAGAACATGCTAAAGCGACAGTTGAAGATCCAGGATTTCGACAAGAAGTAAAAGACCTGGCTGCACGTTTAGACAAATATAATCCAAAGCCAAACCCTCGCGAAAGCGAATAATCAGGTTTACGTCAAATAGCCCGCGGCTGGTAATTACTGTTATAATACATACAAACAGGAGGGGAACATGAATTTTCAAGATTATTCGCAAAAAGCTATTTCAACGCTAACTAGCGATCACGCCTACGGCGATATTAGCGCCGATTTGATGGCGCAAATACTAGGTTTGGCTGGCGAGTCGGGCGAGGTGATGGAAAAGTTTAAAAAGCTAATCCGCGATAAGCAAGGCAAACTAACTGCCAGCGACCGCGCGGAGATTATCAAAGAACTGGGCGACGTGCTGTGGTATGTCAATTCGGCGGCTCATTTGCTCGGCTCTAGTTTGGAAGAGGTAGCGCGGCTTAATAACGAAAAGCTAGCCAGCCGCCAACAGCGCGGCCAGCTGCATGGCAGCGGCGATAATCGGTAAAACTCTAAATCTTCAGATGCTGCCGCAGCCACTCGTCAATGGTGCCAGCGCCCATGCAGAGGACTAGTTTGCCGTTTGTTCGAGCGTCTTCAATATTACGCCAAAGCTCATCGTCCAAATCGGCGTAGCTGATTTGTTCAGGATTGGGTAGGTTATTTGTTAATTCTTGCGGCGATAAAATTGGCAAATTTGGATTCTCGCGCGTCAAATATGTCGGCAGCCAATAAATTTTCTCGGCTTGATTAAAAACTTCGGCAGTGTAATCTTCTTTGATTTCATGCTGGCGGACATTTTGGTGCGGCTGGTAAACAAGCACGACATGATCAGATAACTCGCGCGCCATTTGCAGCGTGGCTTTAATCTCGGTTGGGTGATGGCCGTAATCGGAGTAAATACTATCGGCTAATTTTTCAAAGCGCCGCCCAGAGCCAGGAAACGACTCAATGGCTGCTTTTGCCTCAGCTAAGCCAACTCCGCTATTTTTTAGCTCGGTTAAAACTAAATAGGCGTTTTCGCGGTTATGGCGTCCTGGCAAGATAAGGCTATTGATGTCGTCAAGCGCCGCAGTTTTATCTATCGCCTCAAGCAGCACGCCGCTATCTTTAGCGATGTCTAAGCCGTTCAAATCCTGCTGGTACATAATACAACGCTGGGATTGGCAAATAAATTGCCGGAAAGCCGCCAGATAGTCTGCTCTCTCTGGATAAGTATCGGGGTGGTCATAATCAATTGATGTGATGATCGATAGCCACGGCTGGAAATGCAGAAAATTTTTATCAAATTCGTCGCATTCGTAAATGAAAAATTGGCTAGCCGGGTCAAATCGGCCGCTCGGCCCGAAACTAAGAGTTGAGCCGACGGAATAACTGGCTGGAATGTTTAATTGCTGGAAAGCCCAAACTAGCATGCTAGTGGTCGTAGTCTTGCCATGAGTGCCAGCAGCCGCGATGAGTTTTAACTTTTTATCGGCAATGATACGTGCTAGCAGTTCGTCGCGCTTGCCTGTTTTTATACCTAGCTGCTTGGCTAATATCAGTTCGGGATGATCGCCAGGCAGCGCTGCCGTGTAAACAAACCAGTCAAACGGTGATTTTTCATGCTCTGATCGTAAAAAATCTCCTGATTGGTCAAATGATATCTGAACGCCGCGTTTTTGCAGCGACTTGGTCATGGGGCTGGCCTGGCGGTCAGAGCCGTATACGTCGTATCCGGCATCCAGCGCAATTTCCGCCAGCGGCCCGATGCCAACGCCGCCAATCCCTGAAAAATAAATCCTCATATAGATAATTGTAGCGCAAAACCGCCAGTTCCGCATCTGCCGGTAGTTTGATATACTTAATATAAATAAGGCGGTGGGTTATGGTGATAGATAAGCGCAAGACCAAATTTAGGATTAAGAAGCTTAGCCAGATAAAGACTTGGCAACTGGTTATTTTACTAATTATGGCTGGTTTCGTGGCGGCGACTTTTTTACGGCTGAATAATGTAGGTATGATTGAGCGGCGCGAAGCAGTGGAAGATGCCGACAAATCGGGGGATGTGATCGCGCTTAGTCAGCGGCTATATGATTTGCAGCGCTATGTCTCGGCGCATATGAATGCCGATCCGGGAAGAATTGCCCTGGATCATACGTATAAACGGGTTTACGATAGAGAGCTGAAGAACTTTGAGGAAGCTATAAAAAATAAGTCTAACAACGATACTATCTCCAAAGTTCGGGCAGTATGCGACGCCAGGGCGCAGCAGGGCGGCTACGGCAGGTTTACGACTCAGGCCGACCCGCGCTATGTTAGCTGCATTAATGAAGAATGGTCAAAATATCCAGCTGCCAGGACGTCTAATATACAGTTTGAAGCGCCGTCCACTGAGCCGTATTACCACACGTTTGTTTCGCCAGCGTGGTCGGCTGATTTTGCTGGCTGGTCGCTGGTGGTAGCGGGAATGATACTCCTGGTGATTATCGTCCGCCTGGTGGTGCTTGGCATATTGAAATTGCTGCTGAAGAGGAGAAATAACCCTTTTTGACTTGACAGGGGTGGCTCGGAGATAGTAACCTAGAGTGGTATAGCATTAACTAGGAGGTATAAGACTAATGGCTTACAAGCATACGAATTCAAAGGGCATTACATACTATTTACATAAATCAGAAGTTACGTTGCGCGGTGGCAAGAAACAGACGATCTATTTCTTTACTAAAACAGAGAAGAACGCCAAGGGCGAGCCGTGCGATTTGCCAGAAGATCGCATTGTTGCCGAGAATCCTCGCAACGGTTTTTTGACTATCAAAAAGAAGAAATAAGCACTTGCATTATGCGCCGGTTTGTTAGTACAATGGTAGTATAAAATAAACAGGTGCCTAGGAGCTCCCGTCTACCGCGGGAGTTTCTTAATGTTTGATGATAGGCTACAAAGAAATAACCCCTTCTGAGCGAAGAGGTTATTTCTTTGGTTGCGGGGGCAGGATTTGAACCTGCGACCTTTTGGTTATGAGCCAAACGAGCTACCAGGCTGCTCTACCCCGCGGCACATAAACAATGGTAACAGATTGGCAGATAATTCGCAAGGCCAGGGAGGCTACTTTTTATTACGGCTATTGCCGCCGAACAAAAAGTTCATCCACTGCTGGAAGTTGCTGCGAGCTGGCGTCGATCTTACGCTAGTCGTTGCCGCCTGCTGTCCGTAGGAATCGTCGGTTGACGGTACGATCAGCTGTTTTTCTCCTGGCTGTCCTTTTCCGGTGCGCTGGCGTGCTGCTAATTCTTGGTATTCGTCGCTTTCATAATATTTTGACTCATATTGTAGTAAGGCGACTTTTATTTTTTCTATTTCAATTTGCTGCCGCTTATTATCGATAGATCTTTGAAGCTCGTAGTTTTGCTGCATCGCTTCAACTGACCCCCAAGCCCAGCTAAAAGCAACTAAAATAGCCGCGGCAGTAACCAGATTATTCATGGTCAAATAATCGTGCCGCAGTGCGTAAAGCTGGCGTTTTATGAGAATGATGTTCATTTTATACAGTCTACTGATTATATTATAGCAGAGTAGGCGGATAGTTTTATGTCTTGCTGATATATCCTTGAGGAGTGAAATCTTAACTAATCACCACACCCTGTCGCATCAAAAATTTGCTCACGCTGGTAGGCCGGCAGGTCGTTGGCGCGAATGGCAGTAGCGATGCGGCGAGTAATAGTGTTCATAAGTTAAGGATAGAGTAACTCGTCGCGCCATGCAATAGTCCTAGTACGCTATATTGTCGGTCTTTGTAGAGTGTATTACAGATAACGTTGTTGAAAGTAGGCGTGTCTATTAGGTATGATAAATGGCTTCATGTAAGATGGGTAAAATTATTAGCTCTGCGCTACGAATCAGGACGAAACGGTCGTGTGGATATGTGTATTTAATAACAGTTCGCCAAGCAAGTCTGGTGTTATAGTATCTGCAATCTCCTTGCGCGTTGCCTTGAGTCCAAAGAGTTCATATAGGATAATTGGCGAATTGACAAACCAGTCATCGGTTTGAAATTCATGCTGGTACTGTTGAATGTCATCGGCGCAGCCACCGGCTTGGAATAATCGCAGGGATTCAGTAATGAGATTCTCCAGTCTAGTTGTACCGGCATCTTTGCTAATTGTGTAATATACACTTGTTATCGCTCGTCCATCTTCAGTCCAAGCTCCTGAAGTCTCGTTCAGATATAGCGGCAAGGGGTCGAGCGCGCAATTATGCACGATATCGCATATCGGCAAGCGCATGGCACACCAAGCTCGCATGAGCTGTTCATTTGGCAGTTCTGTGACGATGTCAACCTCTAGCTCCGCGAAGTCTTGCGGATTGTAAAACATGGAAAAAGTTTCTTCCGTGCTGGTTTTTGATGGCTTTGATTTTTGAGATATAAAGCAATATGCAAGTTGTTTGATATGTTGTATCAATCTGTCACGGTTTTTAACCGTTATGCTACACCGTGTCTCTGCTCCAATATGCAGCAAACACTCGTCAACAAGCAGACTAATATCATTACTGTCACTAAGCTGTTTTAGATTGCTCTCAAACAGTGCGATAATATCTGCGTTATATACGCCGAGATCAAAGAATACGCTTGAATCGATAGTCTGGCCATTAAGTCGACCAAACAAACCGCGATGATGACCGGTCTTTTGCAACTGTTTCAAAAAACGACGGTTGACAACATGCTCAAACAGATGGCACGTATCGTGATCGAAGGGTAAGTCGTAAGCGGTGTAGAGTTTGCATATCATGATAATAAGTATAAGTGATACTGGTGAAATGCCCCAGCTCTCTGAAGAGAGCTGGGGCTTCGAACTGTCAGAAGCTCTTGATCTCGCGAAGTGAGACATCTCAAGCCCAATGTCTTTGGGAAACGCCGGCTTCTACGATTGCAAAAGCTGATATATATCACTAATAGAATAAAATATCAATAGATTTTGTCAAAAATGTGGTATAATATTTCTATCACTTCTGTTATAATCACAAAAGATTTTTATGAAAATGGCAGCTGGCGTGCGGCGCGGATGGCTGCCTCTATGCTGTTTGCGGAAAAGGCTGCCGTTATGGCTTGCTTGGGGCGTTCATGGAAACGCTTACCCCCGCCCCCTGCAATATCGCTCGTAAATTCGCGCTTGTTACAGTCTTCGCCAAATCATCTTTGGTAAATGGTGCGGCGGTTTTCTGGTAAAAATAAATTGGCGCGGAATTATAGAATGGGTCGGTTGTAAACGCTTTGGCGAGATCATTTAGGCGGCTGGCGTGCGGCGCAGGGTCAAATGTTCGTAAATAGTTTTGCGCTACTTTGCCTGCATTTTGCCAAT
>CAUSPY010000021.1:0-12847 GCA_963533665.1 uncultured Candidatus Saccharibacteria bacterium | reverse complement strand
GATACAACCTGATTCATTGATGTTCCTTCGCCGCGCGGCTCGTTTATAAACACGCCAGTTTGATCGGATATAAACAGCTTTAATTGCTCGCCATCAAAATACGCCACGACGTCATGCAATATAATTCTCCGATCATTTTTATCTTTCATCAAAGCCAAAAAATCTTCAGCCGTAAACCAATTAGCGACATCCTTCATATAACCGCCCGGAAAGCCGCCCAGTGCTGGAATTTCCCAACTACTATCGTTAACGACAACTGGCTGGTCTGCTTTTTCGTACGCCGACTTAACTTTCGCTTCGGTAATCTTCAGCGGATCATGATGCTGGATTTCATCAATGTCAATTTGCAGCGGCTCAACAACAATACCATAGTCTTTCAGAACCGACTTGGCTTCTTCAAGTTTGTGCTGGTTGCCAGTAGCAAATGTAATTCGTTTAGACATAAGATTTATTATAGCACCTCTTATTTCAGGCTTCTTATTACAACGTAGCGAGAAATCGGCGAACACTATCAATTGGTTTAAATAAGCAGTACGTTTCAGCGTCCTCATCCGGCGTTAGTTCGGCGCGAGTTTTGCCGCCATAACCATCTGGGCAAAATATTTTATCCCAGCCAAAACCGCCATCGCCTATGGGATGCTCAGAGATGGCGCCATGAAGTTCAGCACGAAACAATTTGACCTGCTCGCCGTCATAGTAGCCAAACACGCATGCCGCCACTGCTGATCGATCATCAAAACCGTCAAGCATCCGGCAGAGATTCTCTAAGCCGTTTGGCGCCTCCACGAAAAACTTGATAAACGGACCTGGCAGCCCATCCAGTGCCGTAAACCCGAGCGCTACATCCTCAACCAAAACTGGACGCTTGGCAACTGTATACGCCTGACGCACCTTGTGTTCAACAACTTCCTCCAAGCTAGTCGATTGAATTTCCGTTAAATCAACCGTCCGATGCTTCAATGGTAAATCCAGCATGCGCGATAAATAACCTGCTTTGTGTTGATTGCCGGTAATAAAAGTGATTGTCTTCATCACACTTACACCTGAGCTTTGGAGTTTATTTTCTCGAATCGCTGCACAGATTTCCCGTCCAGCACTACTGTTTCCGTAAACATGTTGGCAGGGCGAGCAAATAACTCATATTCATTTTCATAGAGGGGTCGGTAAATTACTAGGAATTCTTCTGCCTCAGTTTCTAATGCTAGGCCGATCACTTCGTATAGCTTGCCTGACTTGCTATGCTTGTACGTGCCCTTACTGATTTTCACGCAACGGCTCCGTTCTTTGCTGTCCGCCGTTTCTTCACGATATTTCTCTGGCTGAGCGCGGAAGATCTCCACCCATTTGCTATCATCCGCCAGATCATGATATTTAATGTAATGTCGTTTGTCAAAGCCGCCCTTATCTTGCTTTTTACGCGCCATTTCTTCCTGGATTTGCTCTGCAGAAAAGCCAAAATCTTGGCGCAGCGCGTCAACAACTTCCTGCAAATCAGCCAGCTCTTTGAGAGATTCATTACGCTGATTATCATCCAGTGGAATTTCATCCGCCTCCTCGTGAACCTTGCGGAGTAGTTCGCGGCGAAATTCTTGTTTGCCTAATATACGGTACTCCGTATGTAAAACTTCTTCGTCATCCAGACACTTTTTCACGACTTTATCGCGAACTAGTTTTTGTAAATAAAATCGAATCATAATTACTTCTCCTTATTCTCTTATAATGTTTAATAGTTCCTGCTCGTCAATAATTTTCGTGCCGTATTGTTCGGCTTTTTTCAGCTTGCTAGCACCAATTTTACCGCCCGCAACTAGGTAGGTGGTGTCTTTGCCGACAGAGGTTTGGAAGGTACCGCCGAGCTCGCGGATTTTTTCAGCAGCAACATCACGCCCCATTGATTGCAAAGTGCCAGTGATGACGAAACTTTGGCCAGCTAGTCGGTCGGATTTTTGGCTAAACTGCGGCATCACGCCCAAGTCAGCAAATTTCTTGAGCAGCGTCACATTATCTTCATCGGCGAACCACGCCACGATTGACTCAGCGACAATTTCACCCACGCCGTCCACTTCGCGCAATTCGTCAATAGTCGCCTGGCTGAGCTTCTCAATACTTTCAAAGTGGTTTGTGAGGTCAATAGCCGTCTGCGCGCCAACATGTCGGATGCCGAGACCGAACAAAAATCGCTCCAAGGCTGGCTGCTTTTTAGCGGCAATGGCATCGATGAGTTTTTGCGCAGAAATCTCAGCGAAACGCTCCAACTGCAGCAAATCGTCTTTCGTCAATCGGTAAATATCCGCCAAATCATTAACTAGCCCGGCCTCGACCAGTGCCTCAACATTTTTCTCGCCCAGCGTATCGATGTCCAGCGCACCTTTGGAGGCAAAATGCGCCAGGGATCGCTTCAAAATCAGCGGGCCGCTCAAACCTTTGACACGGTAGACTGCCTCACCCTCTGGTCGTACAAATTCTAGCTCTGGATATTGGCGCTCCAGCTCTGCTAGATAATCAATTGGATTGGAATCTGCCGGTCGCAATTCTTTCAGTACAGTTTGCACCTGCGGAATAATGTCGCCCGCCTTAAAAATCACCACCGTGTCACCGCGGCGTATATCCAGCCGAGCAATTTCGTCGGCGTTATGCAGACTAGCATGCTGCACCGTCGTACCTGCCACCACCACCGGGTCGAACACCGCTACTGGCGTGGCCGCACCGGTTCGACCGATGGAAATAACGATATCACGGACGATGGTCGTGGCCTGCTCAGCAGCGTACTTGTAGGCCACGGCGCCGCGCGGATTTTTCCCGACCAGCCCAAGACTTTCATACAATGCTCGATCATTAATCTTAATCACCAAACCATCAGTATTAAACGGCAAATCATGGCGCTTATCGTCCCATTCGTTAACGAAGTTCATCACATCAGCTAAAGTAGTAAAAATGCTCGCCTGCTGATTACAAGTAATTCCTAGAGCAGTCAGCGCCTCGTAAGCAAAGCTGTTGGTCGGCACTTCAGCGTCGTTATCACGCAGTACATCGTAGCCGCGAAAATACAGCGGCCGCGCCGCCACCAGTGCCGGGTCAAGCTGACGAATCGTGCCTGCCGCTAGATTGCGCGGGTTGGCAAATTCCGGTTGCCCCGCAGCTTTTTGCTTCTCGTTAAGCGCCGCAAAGTCGCGCTTCAGCATCACAATCTCGCCGCGAATTTCCGTCCGTCCGACCAAAAATTGTTCAAAGCCTGGCGCCTCATGCAGCCGCAACGGTACGTTTTTAATAGTCCGCACATTGTTCGTCACATCCTCGCCGATAAAACTATCGCCGCGCGTCACCGCCTGCGTCAACACGCCATCAATATAAATCAACGCGCACGCCAGGCCATCCATCTTGATATCGGTAAAAAATTCATGCTTATGCCCCGGCATCATTTTATCGGTACGCTCAATCCACGCTTCGATTTCACTCTTATCAAACACGTCATTCAGGCTAACCATCCGACGCTCGTGGCGCACTTTTTTAAAACCTTCAAGCAGCTTGTTACCAACCCGCTGCGTTGGGCTATCTGGCGTAATCCACTCTGGATGCGCTGCTTCAATGCTCTTTAGTTCTATCATCAAGCTGTCGTACACCGCATCGCTGACGCTTGGCTGATCAAGCGCGTAATATTCGTAGCTGTATTGATTGAGCAGTTTTTTTAGCTCGTCAACTCTTCGTTGGCTTACTGTCACTTTCAACAACTTTCCTATAAAATGTGTAAATATAGGCAGCAATTATCACAATTGTGACATATACCAGCATTAGCCCAACAACTGACACAATTGGCATCCAGTCAAGGACCGGTAAAGCACTTTTTAATGCACCGTCTATCATAATAGTTGGCATCAAGACCACGACCCACATCAACGCGATAATTACAAAGCCCCAAGACAACCGGAATAATATTCGAATACGACGGCCCGTCACTATATCTCCAGCCAGCCGTAACGCTCGGAACGGATACATTCCAGGAAGCGTAACGATAATCATCGCGAACAAAGTTGATAATATCCAAAAAGCAGACAGCGTAATAACTAAAATTGACGCACCGCCCGCCAGCATTAAAATAATCGTCTGGCTTAACATACCCGAGGCAGAAAGGGCACCATAAATAATAACAGCAGCTGCAGCCGGAATAAGCTGAATCAGCAGCACAAGGATCAGCACCATTAAAGCAATTACCGGCGAACCAGAGCTATACAAACCGTCACGCATTTTTGGTTTCTGTCCAGCGGAGATAGCCCGTACTAGCCAAACCGCCGAAAGCCACGCAAACAAACCAATCAGAACATTAGCTGCTTGCTGCGAAGGACTAGTGGCAGATGAGCCAGTTGTGTAATTAATCACTACGCCAGAAAATATTCCAATTGTTGTAAAAAAGCTATTAAACCCATTATCCTTCATCTCATTCATAGCATCTTTTAGCTGCTGGTAGGTATTTTGCGACATAGCGTTTGAAAGTAAAAAGGCCAAAGACGTAAATACTAAGACTAACGCAAAAAACGTTTTCTTATTTTTCCATAACATCGTAAAAACCTGCTTCGTAAAAGACCAGTACCCCGGAAGCTTTAATTGTCGCCGATAATCACGCCGCTTAGACAAACGGAAACTGCGATGCGGGCGGCGTGCCAAAAAATTTTGCCGCCGCTGACTGAGTTTACTAAAGTCTCTTTTAAACTTAGGCCAGAACTTTTTTTTCTTTGGCGCTGGCTTTTTACTCTGAGATTTAATCGTCTCTTTGTTAACTTGTTTCTTAGATTTCTTTGTTGTCATAATTACATCTTTGCGGCGTTATTCCTTAATCTAGTAATCCGATCCTCTAGCGGCGGGTGGGTGCTAAATAACTTTGAGAAAAAACCAGGCTTCAACGGATTGTTCATGAACAAATTAGCAGTTGAAGAGCTTTGCCTTCGCATTGGTTTGCCGTATTGCCGCAACTTCTCTAGCGCGCTCGCCAAGCCTTCAGTATCGCGCGTTAATAATACCCCCGAGGCATCCGCCAAATACTCGCGCTGCCGACTAACGGCCAACTGAGTAATTGTGGCCAAAATCGGCGCTAAAATAACCACCACTAGTCCAAGAGCATAGATAACTGGATTGACATCTCTATCGCGATCGTCGCTATAAAACATCATCCTTAACGCTAAATCTGCAAACAAACCGATTGCGCTCACCAGACCAAAAGCAATCATGCTGACGCGAATATCGTAATTACGCACATGGCTCATCTCATGTGCCATCACCGCCTCCAGCTCGCGCTTATCCATAATTTCTAGCAGTCCAGTAGTCGCACCGACAATAGCGTGCTTTGGGTCGCGTCCTGTAGCAAAGGCGTTTGGTGCTGGATCGTCAATAATATATACTTTCGGCATGGGCATACCAGAAGTAATCGCCAAATTTTCCACCACCCGCCATAATTCTGGCGCATCCTTTTTTTCAATTTCCTGCGCGCCAGTCATCACCATAGCTAATTTACCAGCGATAAAATACTGCAGCCAAGCATATAGCATTGCACAGCCAAAAACTATTACCGCCAAATAATAGTTATCAGTTGCCGCGCCAACAAATACGCCGATGACGCCGATAATCGCCACAAACACTGCCATGATTAATACGGTATTTCGCTTATTATGAGAAATTGCACTATACATATATTCATTATACCAAAAACCGCCCGCCGAAAACAGGCGAGCGGCTTAGTTGATGTAAAGATTATCCTACTTTAGAATTTTACCTCAACTGGATTTTCAACGCTTGCTCGATCGGCAACTTCAAAGAATTCCTTAGCCTGGAAACTAAACATGCCAGCGACAATATTTGCCGGGAATGTTTGAATCTTCGTATTCAAATCGCGGACGCCGCCATTATAGAATCGGCGCGACGCCTGAATCTTGTCCTCTGTATCAACCAGCTCTTGCTGTAATTGTAAGAAGTTTTCATTAGCCTTCAATTCTGGATATGCCTCAGCGACAGCGAATAAGCTTTTTAGCGCACCTTCCAGCATATTCTCCGCCTGAGCAGTATCAGCCACACCCTTGGCGTCCATAATAGCTGAACGCGCCTCAGTCACCTTTTCAAATACTTCTTTTTCATGCGTAGCATATCCCTTAACTGAGTTGACTAAGTTTGGAATCAAATCAGTCCGGCGTTTGAGCTGCACAGTGATATCGCTCCATGCTTCCTCTACACGGTTGCGCAGCGTCACTAAACTATTATATGTGCCGATAAAGAATCCTATCACCAGCAAGATGATGACACCGATTACTACTATTAATGTTATTGCTAGCCCCATTGACAAATCTCCTTATGGTTTACATATTCATTATACTACGTACATTTTTGGTGCGCAAGGCGGGAATCGAACCCGCACGACTTTTGGTCAAGGGATTTTAAGTCCCTCGCGTCTACCAATTCCGCCACTCGCGCTGATTTTTATTTACACGCCAGAATTTCACTAACCAGCGCTGCTTGTATTATACTATATTTATGAAGCAAATTGTAATAGTTCACGGCGGGTCAAGTTTTAACAGTTATGAAAATTACTTGGATAGTCTAAAAAATAGCCCTCTCTATTACGAGCGATTGCTTTGGGCACAAAAATGGCGCGAATGGCTGGCGCAAACCACAACTGGCTACGATGTATTACTGCCAAATTTCCCAAACAAACAGAATGCGCAGTACGAAGAATGGAAGACTTATTTCGAAAAGCTATTGCCGCTACTTGGCGATGACGTTCAGTTGGTTGGCTACAGCCTGGGCGCAATGTTTTTGGCGAAGTATTTACACGAATCACCGCTTAGCACGCCAATCCGACGATTAGTATTAGTGTCGCCGTGCTATAATGACGAATCAGTTGAAGATTTAGGCAGTTTTCGAGTGACAAGTGCTGCTGGTTTAGAAAAATCAGCAAAGGAAGTTCATTTATTTCACAGTCAAGACGATCCAGTAGTGCCGTTCTCTGAACTTGCCAAATTTCAGCGTGATTTACCGACCGCCAAGGTGCATATTTTTGAAGACCGCAACCACTTTTTCCAACCAACTTTTCCAGAGTTGAAAGAACTGCTCAAAAAATAAAAAACGCCCGATATCCAAGCGTTTAATAGTCACTTGGAGGCACGTACGAGAGTCGAACTCGTCTAAAAGGTTTTGCAGACCTCTGCGTAACCGCTCCGCCAACGCGCCGCTCTGTTACATTTGGTGCGAGCGAGAAGACTTGAACTTCCACGAACTTGCGTTCACTAGCCCCTCAAGCTAGCGCGTCTACCAATTCCGCCACGCCCGCACGATAAGCACAAAACTTACAAAGTACTGTTTTTTGATCTCAGAAAACGATACATCTGTGCTTGCTAGTCATTATACTTTAATTTACGGTGTTTTGTAAACCTGAGTTTTATTTACCGACCAATATGTGACATCCGTATATCTATCTACCGCACTAACTAAACTGGCATCCTCCGCCAAAGCTTTAGCCGAATTCAAATGAATATAATCAATTTTCGTCTGATATAATGCAATTGCCGGGATGTCTTGCTGCCAAATTGAAGTAAATTTACCATACCTATCCATGCGCTGTCTCTTGGATAGCTTTGAGCGCCCGCTTGCCAGAGCATCGTCTGCTACTGCATTATTATAGTTTGAGAAATTCAGTCCGCCGCTAGTAGCCTGAGACGAGTGCCAATAAGCATATACATCCGGATCGCCCCCCATAGCTAACTCATAAATTAGCACATCAAAATTACGGGGCAGCAGCACATTCTGAAGAATACTTTGCGAGACATCATTAACGTCAACAATTTTTACATCTGTAGCGATATTTAATTCCTTCTGCCATATCTCCGCCAACTTTTTCGCAAGTTTTTCATAGTTTTCATTTTTCGGCGCAACAATATTCAACGTTAATTTCTGATTATCCTTTTGCCTAACACCACCTGCAATCTTCCATCCTGCAGTATCCAATAGCCCCTTGGCTTCTTTAATGCTATAGCTTTTGGGTTTCACCTTTTCATCCAAAAGATTATTAAGCACTGGCCCGTTCATTTCTTCGGTTTCAGACGACAACAGCTTTCGCAACTCTGACACATTAACACTCAAAGCCAGCGCCTGACGTACTGGTTTTGACTGCAAGTACTGGCTCGTCGAATTAAACAGCGCATACACGCCATTATTTATAGTATGCGACTCTGAAGAATATGTATTTTTTATCTCATCCGATTGATTATTATACACAAGCTCTGGCGTTCCAGTTATTTCGCGCGTACGCAGGCTTTTTACAATGTCGTTTTGTGATGGATAAACATACAACTGGAATCTTTCCAATTTTGGTGTACCGCCATAATAATTATCGTTCGCGACAGTATATAAAATTTTCTTACTGCCATCCGATGTAACGTTCTGCAGCATCCTAAAAGCAAATGGCCCGCTCGTCACTGGCGATTTACCAAACGGATGTTCACGTAACTCCGAAGGTTTTACATCTCTCAGAATATGCTCAGGCAATACTGGAAAAGTTAAGGCGTGCACAAATGGAGCATACGATGAAGGTAAAATAAATTTAACAGTAAGTTCGTCAATCTTCTCAAACTTTATTGACTGCCAACCAGAAATTTCCGCTCTGGTCTCTGGACTTGCCAGTAGTTTCAGTGTAAATACTACATCCGCAGCTGTTATATTTTTGCCGTCAGACCATCTCAAATCTTTTCTTAACTTAACTATATATTCGGTCTCCTTCTGATTGACTGTCATACTTTCGGCTAAGTCGCTTTTTATATTTCCAGTCGTGTCGTATTTATACAAACCAGCAAACAGAAGCTTTGCAGCAGAGCGTTCAGCGCTTGTCTTGGCAAATATCGGATTTAAGGTCTCTAACGGTCCGAGAACGCCATCAGAATACGAGCCGCCGGAAGTATACGTCGTAATCATATAAGCATCTTTGGACGCAGCCCATTGCGCTGCACTGACGCCAATCATCAACATTACTAAAATAATCCAACCAGACACGTTGCGCCGCACGCTAGATAGCCTATCTAACCGCGAAGTCACAAACTTACGAGCATGCCGCAAACTGCCCCGCTCTAGTTTTTGCAAGCGTTTATTAACAACTTTGCTGGAAAACTTCAGCCGAGTAAACCGATTCCAAGAAGACCCCCCCGAACTCAAAACTATTCTCCTATTTTTGTAGTCCCGGCAAAATCATGCTTGCTAGAATAGACAACACAAAAATAACTGCAAAGATGATGGTTACATCAAATAAGTTCTTATCAAAACCGCGTCGCGTCGTAAATAATTCTCCAGATGCGCCGAAACCAGCACCCAAGCTAGCCCCGCGCTGCTGCAATAAAATTGCTGCGATCATTAAAACTGCCGAACCCAGCGTAATATAAGGTAAAATTGTATCTATTGCCATAATAATATAATTACTCCTCTTCCCGCTGTAAAACCAGCGCGCTACTTATTATATAGTTTACCAAACTAAGTATAATTCCAGCAAGAATTGAGTTAGCAAACGTCATGGAAAGCCCCGGCGCAATCGCTAACGAAATATAGACCATCAGACCGTTAACAACCAAAGTAAATAAGCCTAGTGTTAACAAAATCGCCGGCAAGGCAAGAATGGTAATAACTGGCTTTAAAATAGTATTTACCAACGAAAAAATCAGCCCTGCCAACACAAAAGTCCAGACTGATGTCAATCCCGAGATCTCACTACCGAACAGTCGAATTGCCACCCAAATACCCACTGAATTTAAGATCCAACGCAGTAAAAAAGTTGCTGATTGCCTCTTCATATCACCGTCTATTATACTACAAAATGAAAACTTCCACTACTCTATGGAGTTGTTGGACAAGAAGCCCTTTCAGCCTTACCTTCTGTGCTAAGCCAACGCATTTTAATATCATTTTTCTCGGCTTCCATGCAGAATTTTGAAGAATTTGCCCATTTCACGGATATGTCAGTACTACCTCTATAAGATTTTGGTATAGTGGTTGGATAAGTATTATTGAAATTTAATTCCTGCTTCATAGCACTGGCCGCTGAGCTTAAATCTGACGATAACGCCGTTTCAACTGTTCTTGACCGCCAAGACGCATAACCAACTACAGCGATTCCCGCCAGAATAGCGATCACCACAACAGCTATTATTAATTCAACAGCAGTAAATCCATTCTTTTTCATGTCTTCACTATATCACATCGCTTATGTTTTAAGAACATCCCTCAAAAAAGCGACCACCGTTTTGGCTTTTTGCTCGCCGATAGTCATAGATAATTCTTGGATGCTAGCTCTAGACACGCCTGTCACGCTACCAAATTTTCTTATCAATTTTCGCCGTGTTTTTGGCCCCACGCCAGGAATTTCCTCCAGCTGATTTTTTGTTTGTTGCTGACGCTTCAGCGCCGTGTGGTAACTCACCGCAAAGCGGTGCGACTCATCGCGGATGCGCTGGAACAGTTTGATTATGTCGGTTGTCGCGAGACCGCTCTCATCTGTCGTCGGACATTCTTTACGAGTTTGCTCGGTACTGGCTCGCAAGTTTTTTGAATGCGAACCGGCATTGCGCTGACTCGGGTGTAAATTCACTATATAAACATCGCCGTCTTCGTGAATAGCGATGTCTACCCGTGGCTGCGACCGCATCTGCTCAATGAACGCCATATTAATTTGCGAATCAGTTTTATGCACCAGTAGTTCTTCCTCGCGCTTGGCGATACTGACGATCGGTACAGTGACGCCACGCTCATCACGAGCTTTGATAGCCGCCGCTAGCTGGCCTTTGCCACCATCAATGAGCAGCAGATCAGGACGGCCCCAGCTTTTTAGATTACGCTCGCTCAGCCGGCGAAAAATCGTCTGATGGATATTACCCGTGTCATCATTTTTCTCACTGACTTTGAATTTGCGATACTCCGCCCGGTCGCTAGCGCCATTGGTAAATACCACCATACTGGCAACCACGTGTCGCCCGCTCATATGCGAAATGTCGTAACCCTCAATGCGTGCCGGTATATCTTTTAGACCCAACAATTTTGCCAAATCAGCCAACGCCTTGTCCTTCGAAATATCCAAAAATTCTTTGTCACCAAAACAAACCCGCCGCTGCAACTCCCGCATGGCGCTGAGCTTATTGCGAAGATCAGCCGCCCGCTCAAAGTCATGCAGCCCAGCCGCCGTTTTCATGTCGCGCTCCAGCTCGGCGGCGATAGCTTTACGATTGCCCTTGATGTAGCTGATGAGCTTGCGTAAAGTGGCTTTGTAGGCGGCTGGCCCATCACTCAGCTGCGGACTCAAACCCAAATCTTCATCCAATTTCGACTGCCCCGGGCGGCGCTGCCTGGTCAAATAGGGAAACACCCGACGCAGATATCGCAGGGCTTTTTTTAAGGCAAAGCCATTGTAAAACGGGCCAAAATATTCCGCCCCATCATCAGCTGGATTGCGCGTAAAACTGACAGTCGGCCACTCGCTTTTCATGTCGATTCGCACATACATCTGCGATTTATCATCACGTAGCAGCACGTTGTAACGCGGCATATAGCGCTTGACCATCTCGCTTTCCAGAAACAGTGCATCAACTTCGCTCTCGGTCTCAATCCAATCGGTATCAGCAATTTCCGCCACCAACGCCATGGTTTTATTGTCCCGCCCGCGCGAATCCTGAAAATACTGGCGCACGCGATTTTTCAGCACCGCCGCCTTGCCCACATAAATAATCTCGCCGCTGGCTGACTTGTGAAAATAGACACCGGGAGTGCGCGGTAGGGTTTTTAGTTTTTGTTGCAACCGTTTATTCACAGTATCATTATAACTTATACAGACAGTCAAGCCTTACCGACGATGCCGCTTAGTACGCCATCCAGCTCGCCCTGAGCAAGTCGTATCGCCCACTCTTGACGCTCAAGGAGTGATAACAATCCAGCCTTTAGCCCAAACCAACCCAACTTCTTCCTAGCTGCGGCAACTTTTTGAGATTGCTTCAAAAATGCGAGGTACTGTTCACGATAAGCCGCTGGAATATCTGAAATTTTACCGTTTGGCATAATAATACCTGTCAACGCCGCAACTTTTTCTTCATCTTTTGGACGCAGGCCAGTGCTTGAGCGACACCCGTAAGCTCCTAGTTGAGCAACTGGATTAGGTATAGCACATACCGTCTCGCCACCTCTCTTGACAAGCCACTGATCAAGACTAGCTGAAGGAATTTCCGTCTCGATACCGCCTAGGCGCCAATATAGATGACCTTCATTATCAACATAACGATCGCCGACGAAATCAAATATACCACGACGATTCTTTTCATATGGATTAAGTCCAAATGCCGAAACTACCAACTCATCACCGATAGCGTCAGCAATTTTCTGCCGACAGCCCTTCACAACAGTCTTATCTATGCTTTGCACTAATGTATCAAGGTCTCGCACCGTACCATTTTCGCGTAAACACGGTAAGCATACGCCGTTCGGCAGATAAACAACGTGATTGTCCCAATCAATTTCGGCAGAGTTGGTAACTGCATGCAAACCTAGCCCGCCGACAACGTTATACAGGACTTCGCAATCTTCCATTCTGTCATGAAAACCGCGCGCTACAAGCAGTGAGTAGACATTTTCTGAAGTTTTACCCATAATACAAACCTTTCTACCTATTGTAAATCATTTACATTAGCTACTTTTAACAAATATTCTTCCAAAAACTCGCTCCAGTCCGGCACATTCTTCTCGCGGAAATAATGGCGTAAGAAATCAACCATAATTTGCTGGCGGTTTTCCGCCTCTATTCGCCCCGGCTCGGTCAGCATCAAGCCCTTCAGTTTCAGCAGCTTTT
>CAUSPY010000020.1:0-14520 GCA_963533665.1 uncultured Candidatus Saccharibacteria bacterium | reverse complement strand
ATTGAATTGAAACAGCACAATGGAGAAATTGTTGAGATATTAGATATTTGATTGTGTTATGAAGAATAAAGCATTGACTGAAAATATAATATCTACTCAAGCACGTAAAATTCCTAATTTTAGTAATGTCAATTAAATAAAAAATAGTATAAAAACAGTAAATCAAAAAAGGTTCACTGTTTTTCTTACTCATTTTTCATAATAAAGCGTCCATAAATATAAAAAGTCTTCAATAACAACAACCTTGCAAATCTATACCCACTCGACCGAAGCAGAAAAATCAAATGCACTTCTCGCTGTAACCGATAAAATTTACAATAAACATAACGACAACGATCAAGCAAAACATCCTTATAAACGATAAAGGAGTCTAAAAGAGGAGTCTGTTGCAAGAATAGACTCCTCTTTTAGCGAACAAAGGCTATATTACTCCTATAAAATACAAGAACAGGCAAGCGAGTCTGTTAGCTCCTAAGGCATGCGTGTCTACCAATTCCACCACATCCGCATACTCAATTGTTAAGGACACGCTCCGTGTCTACTAATGACTTACGTTACCCGCGCAGTCACCACATCCTCATAACTAATTGTTAAGTACGCATCCGCGCACTTCCAAATTATATCAAAGCAAAATGTACTTATCAACTGAGCGCGCTTATGCTAAAATTAAATCAATAGACCAAGGAGGATTGATGAATAAAATTGCGACATATCTGAATGAGCATTTGGCGGGTGAAGTCATTACTCATGATTCTGTTTTACGCCAAGCCGAGACAGACGGCAGCATTCTGGCGCGGCGGCCGGATATGGTGGTGCGGGCGGCTGACATGAATGATATTCGCAAGGTGCTGCGCTTTTGCTCGCAGTTGGCGGAAAAAGGCCACGTGCTGCCAGTTTTCGCCAGAGGTAGCGCTACAGACGCGACGGGAGCGGCGATCAATAAAGGCATCGCAATTGATTTGAAAACACATATGAACCGAGTGGTGGGCAGCGATCCGAAGCAGCGGCTGATTCATGTTCAAGCCGGCCTCGCCGTTTCGGCGGCAAATGCGGCGCTGACGACGCACAAAGGATTAGGTTTGCCAAACGTTTCTTACACCGACGAAGACGGTACGATTGGCGGCGCGATAAACACTTCTCCGGCTGGCACAATGACAGGCGCGCACGGCTTTTTCGCCGACACAGTTCAGCAATTGGAGGTCGTCTTAAGCAATGGCGACGCTATTCAAACCGGGCGGATTTCCAAGCGCGAGCTGAATAAGAAAAAGGGCTTGTCGACATTTGAGGGCGAAGTTTACCGGGAAATTGACAACTTGATCGCCGATAATGCGGAGTTAATTTCTCAGCTTGATCCCAGTTTGCCGGATACGGCGGGTTATAGCGCGATTGCCAAAGTCAAGCAAAAGGACGGGTCGTTTGATTTGACGCCGTTATTTATGGGCAGCCAGGGCAGCTTGGGTATTGTTTGCGAGGCGATTCTGCGCGCGAACTTCGTTCATCCGGAATATTCGGTGGTCGCTGCGCCGTTTAAGCATATTGCCGATGCCCAGGAGGCGGCAAGTTTGGCGATGAAAAATAAAGCAGTCTCGGTCGAATTGATCGACGGGCGGATTTTACGCCAGGCATATCTGGCGGGCAAGCGGCTTGAGTGGGCGCCGAAGGAGTGTTTCAGAGGCGCGGTGGTTATCGCGATATTTGATGAATTCTCAGACCGCGCGCGGGTGAAAGCCGCTAAGAAAATGATGAAGAAGTTAAGCGCCATAGACGCCATAAATATTTCATTGATTGATATGGAAGTCCAGGGATTGGCTAGTCTGCATTCTAGCTTAGCTTTGATGGAAGCGCCGAGCGAGCAGCATATGACTGCGCCAAGGGCCTTTTCCGGAATTTGGCTGGCAGATCAGCAGATCGCTGGTTTCGCGGAGGATTTGAAGGCTCTGGAGTCGACGTACGGCTATGCGCTGCCTATGTTTGTCGATTTTAGCAATAATTATACGGCCTTATATCCAAAGTTTGATAGTAAAAAAGTTAGCGAGCGCCAGAAGATTTTGCAACTATTTGCAGAGGTGGCGCAGCTTGTTGATAAGCATGAGGGCTCGTTTGCAGCGTTTGGCGGCGACGGCCGGCTGAAGTCGAGTTTTATGTACAAGCATATGCCGAACGACGAAAAACAGTTGTATGCCAAGGTGAAAAAGATTTTTGACCCGATGGGAATTTTTTGCCCGGGCGTTAAGATGGAAACGCCGATGAAGGATTTGGCGGCAGAGATGAACGCGTGGTGTAAAATTCGTAATCAAGCTTGATGTTGGATTTCTTTTGGATTATAATAAGCAGTACGCGGATGTGGCGGAATTGGTAGACGCGCTAGCTTCAGGTGCTAGTGCCAGCAATGGCGTGAAGGTTCAAGTCCTTTCATCCGCACCAGAATTGAATCTCTGTAGTGCTTTTCTGAAGAATAGACTGCGTTTGGCCGCGTGCGAATGTGGTATAATAGTATCATGGATGGAATTCAAATAATTATTTATGACAAGGCTGGAGGCGAGGGAAAAAAGTACTTTTCGCCGACAGACGCAATAAGCAAGATGGAGGTGTATGATAGCATTTCGCAAGAATATTCAGACGATAAAATCAAAAGAATTTGCATACAATACCCTCCTATAAAAGTATCCACGCTTGATAAAGGAAAGATTATAAAACCGATTGATCCAGTAATTATTGACGCTTCAGATAAATTAAGCAAATTAAAAGAGGAACTAGGAAAGTATTATGGATGAAGCGGATATTGTAAGTTATAGTAATTTCACAGTCTTCATTGCATAATTATTCCCGGCGGAAATACTGCCCAGCATCTTGTCGAATGCCGCTTTGTTCTTTTTCCAGGTAGTTTCCGCTGAATATAGAGATATTGCGCGGACAATACCATCGTTTCTGCCGACGACAAGGCGGATTTTTATGATGAACGACGAATACTCTATTGGGCAGCTGACAGTGACAGAAATCAATCCTACGACGCCGTTTGTATCGGATTTGTCAGGTGATTTATTGACGCTTGGCTTCTGTTTGCAACCTATATTGCCAGCCGAGGCAAGTTCATCGCGGATTTGACTTGGGTCAAACTCATTCAAAAGAGATTCCCGCAAGGTTTCATAATATTCCGGCAGGGCATTGGTCGGTGACGTTTGCTGCTTTATCTGGCTGATTAGCAGAACCGACGACGATTTGTTATCCTTCAGCGAACCGTCGCCGTAAATCACTCGAGTTACGGTGTCATCTGATGTATCTCTTGCTTCTTTATTGTATTTTTTCCATTGCCTGGGCAATAACCAAGATGTGCGGTCTAACGAAGTTCGGGTCAAGTCTTCTTCTTTAACCAAATCGCACGTATACACCAAATAACTGAAAGTGGCGACGCCGCTGATGATTGTTATGAGAATGAGTTTGATAATTTTGTGTTTTTTCATGAGGTATTAAGCTCATGATAGCAAATTTTTAGCGTGGAGGGAAGAATGCGGCAAGGGTTTGGCGTACTGCTCGGCTAAGGTGGCATTTATTGTTGCGGCAGATTGTCTGGATGGCTATAATGAGGCTTATGCAAGATACGCGGAATGTGATTGATGAGTTTAAGGGCCGGAGCGAGGCAGAGATTGTGAAAGAGCTGGACGCCAAGGATCACGGACTGGTGATTGCTCTGGAGAACACCGAGCGGGATTTTAATATGGGGACGATTGTCAGGAGTGCCAATGCTTTTGGCGTACGGCAGATTTACGTCATCGGCAGGCGGCAATGGAACAAGCGCGGTGCCATGATGACGGATAAATATTTGCACGTACAGTATGTCGGTTCGACGGCGGAGTTTGTCAAGTTGATGCGGTCTGAAAACAGAGAAATTATTGCGATTGATAATATTCCAGGTAGCGTCAATATGTCAGAGACGACTTTGCCGCGTCGTGCGGTACTGGTGTTCGGTCAAGAAGGTCCAGGGATCTCCGAGGAAATGGCACAGTCAGCAGACAAAATCGTCGTCATCGAACAATTCGGCTCAACTCGCTCTATCAATGTCGGCGCGGCAGCGACTGTGGCGATGTACTGCTGGCTGCAGCAGCATGTGTTAAATTAAGATTTTTCATTCTTTGGCAAGTTTCCTAGTCGATTTTTTGTAAAACAATCCCGGTTCTGGCCGGCAAATACACCTGCAGCTGATGTCCATTTTCCTGGGGCGAGGTAAAATATCGCGTTGAATCGTCTATGCGATTTTGTCCGCCAAACCGCTGGTCGTCGCTGTCCAAAATTACACCGTATGACCCAGCCGCTGCCGGCACGCCATAATCCGTCCACGACTGGCTGGGTGAAAAATTCATGATAAACAGGAGGTCGCCACGCATGAAGCTGACGACGCGGTCGTGCTGGCGAATGGTGAGGTAGTGAATACCTGGGTCGTCAACCGCTTGGACGATTTTCATCAGCGCCGCGTCAAATTCGCCCAGCCATTGATACTTGAGAAAACCATTGTCCCGTAAACTCCACTGTCGGCGGGCGTGTTTGAATGACCAATGATTGCCCTGACGCGGAAAGTCTATCCACTCGGGATGTCCAAATTCATTGCCCATAAAGTTGAGGTAGCCGCCGCCGTGCAGCCCGGCGGTCAGCAGGCGGATAAGTTTGTGCAGGGCTATGCCGCGTTCCACCGCCAGGTCCGGATCGTCTTTGCTCATATGCCAATACATTTCTTTGTCGATCAGCCGAAAAATCAGCGTCTTGTCGCCAACCAAGGCTTGGTCGTGACTCTCGGCGTAGGTGATGACTTTTTCCTCTGGGCGGTGTGAACGTAAGGTGTGCGCCAGCTCGCCCAAGTCCCAATCTTCGTCGCGCTTTTCCTTCAGTGTTTTAATCCAGAGGTCAGGCGCGCCCATTGCTAATCGATAATCAAAGTCCAGACCGCCGTGTTCTGTCGGCGCCGCCAAGCCCGGTAGCCCGCTCATCTCTTCGGCAATGGTCGTGGCATCGGGGCGAACGGCGTGAGTAACGTCATTTGCCAGTCTGAGATAGACCAATGCGTCCTTATCAACGTCGTCGCCAAAATAATCATCATAGCTGGTGAAACTTTTGCCCAAGCCATGGTCGTGATATAACATGCTGGTCACGCCATCAAACCGGAAACCGTCAACATGATACTCATCCAACCACCAGCGGCAATTGCTGGCCAAAAAGTGCAGCACTTCCGGCTTGCCATAATCAAACAACCGCGAATCCCACGCTGGATGGTCGTGAGCTTTGAAATATTGCGTTGGATCACCCGCGAAATTACCGAGGCCCTCGACCTCATTTTTAGCAGCATGAGCATGAACGATGTCAATGATGACGCGCAGTCCCAGTCCGTGCGCCGCGTCAACCAACCGCTTAAAATCATCGGGCGTGCCAAATCGTGACGATACCGCGAAAAAATTGCTGACGTGATAACCGAAGCTGCCGTAGTACGGGTGTTCGGCAATGGCCATTAGTTGAATCGTGTTATAGCCAGCCTGTTTGATACGTGGCAGGACGCCCGCGGTGAACTCGTTGAAGCTAGCGACCTTTTCTTCCTCACTGCTCATACCGATATGCGCCTCGTAAATCAGCGGCACGTTTGGCGCAGGCGGAATGTCATGCTGCCACTGATATGGCTCATCAGGCTGCCAAACGACGGCTGAAAAATCCACCGAATCATCATCCTGGACGACATAGGTGGCATATGATGGCAAGCGCCAGCCGTCGCCGTTCGGCCAATAGACGCGCAGCTTATATTTCTGCCCGTGGCGCAGCGCGCTCCCCAGCAAATCAACACTCCATTCGCCATGTTCACTGCGCTGTAAACTAAATTCCTCGCGCTCCTGCCAGTCAGAAAAATCGCCCACCATCACTATGTGTGTAGCGTTTGGCGCCCATTCTCTAAAAATCCAACCGTCTTGAGTGCGGTGCAGTCCAAAATGATGAAACCCCAGCGCAAACTCCGCCGGCGATTTTCCATCTAAAATCCTCCGCAGCGTCGATGAAACATACGTCTCGCGGGCTTTGATGATGCGTTCATGCGGCGCCAGCCACGGATCAAGCTCAACCAGTGTTTTTTTGCTCATGCTTATAGTGTAGCGGAAAAAACTGATATAATCTATCAAATGAAACCTTTTTCTTTTGAAATAACGTCTAGGCTCGACGACACCTTGGCGCGCACTGGCATTATTCACACGCCGCACGGGGATATTACAACGCCGGCATTTATCGTGGTTGGCACTAAAGCTAATGTCAAGGCGATGGTGCCCGAGATGGTGGCGGATGTCGGCGCGCAGGCGGTGCTAGCGAACGCTTATCATCTATATTTGCAGCCGGGTCATGAACTGATTGAAAAGGCTGGTTATTTGGGCAAGTTTATGCACTGGGACGGGCCGACATTTACTGATAGCGGTGGCTTTCAGGTGCTAAGTCTGGGCTCGGGCTTTAAGAAAGTTTTGGCTATGAGTACGGATGTTGATGAGGAAATTGCCATCGCTAAAAAATCGTCGCGCCACGCTTGGGTGGACGAAAACGGCGTGATGTTCAAGTCGCACCTTGACGGCTCGTACCACAAATTTACGCCAGAATTATCCATGCAAATTCAGGCGGGCATTGGCGCGGATATTACCTTTGCTTTTGACGAGCTGACTTCGCTAATTGATCCATATGATTATCAGGTCGAGGCATTGGCACGGACGCATGCGTGGGCGGAGCGCAGTTTGGCGGAAGTGAAACGTCTGCGCAAGGCTCGTCCCGACAAGCCGTATCAAGCGTTATTTGGCGTGCTGCAAGGCGCAAATTATGAAGATTTACGCAAGCAAACGGCTGAATTTTTAGGCGCGATGGATTTTGATGGCTACGGCATCGGCGGCGCGCTGGAAAAGGAAACCATGGCGCAGACGATTCAGTGGGTCAATCAGAGCTTACCCGAGAACAGGCCGCGGCATTTGCTCGGCATCTCCGAGCCGGACGATATTTTTGCAGCGATTGAGCAGGGAATTGACACCTTTGACTGCGTCAGTCCGACACGCGTGGCCAGAAACGGCGCGGCTTATACGCCGTTTGGGCGGATCAATGTTCGCGGCCAAAAATACCGCGAACTGTTTGAGCCAATTATGGAAGATTGCGATTGCTATACCTGCCGCCATTACACCGCCGCCTACCTCTGTCATTTGCTGCGCGCTCGCGAATCTCTGGCCGGCACATTGCTATCAATCCATAACGAGCGATTTATCGTTAAGTTGGTCGATGACATCCGCGCTAGCCTAGAGAATGGGACATTTTACGAGTTTCGCGAGACATTTCTTCATAAATATTATGCAAAATCATAAAATTCGCCCATAATGCTTTACTTCTGGTATATAAAATAATACAATTTACCTAACTAAACAGAGGTGTTTGGTTCGTAGTATTAACAAGTCCGAAGCGGACGGAATAGGAGGAAAGATATGGGTAGTGAAAAAGGACTTTTTGGCGTGCCAGAAAATTCACTATTAAGAAGGGGAGCTGCGGCTGCAGCAGCTGGAATGTTAGCATTGTCTCTTTCCGCCTGCGAAACGACAAACACAACTGGCTCAAACAGTGGCAGCGAGATTGTGACTAGCGTAAACGGCGGCGGCACATCGACGGAGACGAACAACGGCAATGAAGCGGTGCCAGGTGTGAATCGTGGAGGGCTGAGACCAGTTGAAGGTTCGAATACGGATCCAGGTCTAGGGTTGGCTTATTCAAACGGCGATCTTAGAGTTTGTGTTCCAGGAACTGATGGAATTAGCCGAGAGTATTCTATAAAGAATCCTAGTTCAGTTGAAGACGTAGTAGGAACTACCGTAATGACTGGAGTGGGGGAAAATGCTTCCGCTCCTGAATGCAGTAGCGATACTAGCTTCACAGTATCAGGAGATCCGTATAGCGGCTGGAGAAAATCTAATTCTGGTTTACACACAAGCTGTATAAAAGTATATGATGAAAATGGAGGTACAACAGAAATTTCAGTGAATTCTGTATTACCGACTAACCGTGGTACTGCTATGCTTTTTACAGAAGGTTGTTAAGCTTTCTTAGTACATTTTCTTAATGCATATCTATTTACAACAATATATAAACCAGCTATAATTAAACGCATACGCCGTGAGGTCTGTTTAATGGACTGTACCCGCGTGAAAATATAATTAAATAAAGGAGAACTTCTACAAATGGCAGATGCATTTGACCGAAGCAAACCGCACGTTAACGTGGGTACAATGGGCCACGTTGACCACGGTAAGACGACGCTGACTGCTGCAATTACCGCAGTGTTGGCAAAGCGCCTCCCAAGCGCAGTTAACAAACCCGTTGCGTACAATCAGATTGACAATGCTCCGGAGGAGCGCCAGCGCGGTATTACGATCGCTGCTTCGCACCAAGAATACGAGTCGCCAAAGCGCCACTATGCGCATGTTGACATGCCAGGCCACGCTGACTACGTCAAGAATATGATCACTGGTGCTGCCCAGGTTGACGGCGCAATCTTGGTGATTGCTGCAACCGACGGCCCAATGCCGCAAACCCGCGAGCATGTGCTGCTAGCAAAGCAGGTTGGCGTGCCAAAGATCGTTGTCTTCCTTAACAAGATGGACATGGCTGACGCAGATATGGTTGAGCTGATCGAAGAAGAAGTCCGCGAATTGCTTGCGAAGAACGGCTTTGACGAGAATGCTCCAATTATCAAGGGCTCAGCTCTTAAGGCATTGGAAGGCGACGAGAAGTACGAAGATTCCATCATGGAACTAGTCGAGGCTATGGATGAATACATCCCAGAGCCGAAGCGTGATCTGGATAAGCCATTCTTGATGCCAATTGAGGATGTCTTCTCGATCAAGGGTCGCGGTACTGTGGCAACTGGTCGTATTGAGCAGGGTGTTGTTAAATTGAACGACGAAGTTGAAATCGTTGGTTTGAAGCCAACTCAGAAGTCAGTGGTGACTGGTATCGAGGCATTTAAGAAATCTCTCGACCAAGGTCAGGCAGGCGACAACGCTGGTGTCTTGCTGCGCGGTATTGAGCGTACTGACATTGAGCGCGGCCAGGTTTTGTGTAAGCCAGGCACTATTACGCCGCACACAGAGTTTGAGGCTGAGGTTTACATCTTGAAGAAGGAAGAAGGCGGTCGCCACACTCCATTCTCCAAGGGCTACAAGCCGCAGTTCTACTTCCGCACCACGGATGTGACTGGTGAAGTTGAACTTCCAGCTGACAAAGAAATGGTCATGCCAGGCGACACTGTAACCTTTAAGGTTAAGTTGCTCGCCCCAATCGCTATGGAGCAAGGTTTGAACTTTGCTATCCGCGAAGGCGGCCGTACCGTTGGTGCTGGTGTTGTGACGAAGATTGATAAGTAATCTCGCGCCGCAAACCTAATGAAATCTCCCGGATTATACCGGGGGATTTTTTTTATAGTGGGGAGGTAAGTTTATTACTTTGCGGACAGCCAAAATGTAGTTATAGTCGATGCTGTTCTAGGTAGGTTCTTTGGTCTATTCTCCTTCACGCTTAATTGTATAGAATGTTGGTACCCCAGGCTTTTTGTAATCATTCTTTTCTATTATAATATTTTTATTGTTACCGCTACCATTACTGTTTAAATCCGAAAGAACTATCTCTCCTCTTTCTACCAAATTATCGTTTTCTACTGTCTTAAAGCCATATGTTTGATTTCCGCATTCATGGGGGCTTGGTGAGGTGTCTGAATTATAAAAAGAGTTATATCCATTAATTTCCCATTCAATTCTTTGCTTATCGCTAGAGCCTGATTCTAGATCTACGTTTGATGATGTAAAACTAACAGCCTCTTCTCCATCGCAGATTACTATGTGGCAAGGACCTGCACCGAGTCCATTTCCATCGGGAAGACAATATCCAACCCAGCCATTTTCTACGCCAGTCGTTGATTGTTCAATAACATTATTAACAGATTGTGAAACCGAACCATCTGAGCCGCTGCCAGCAGCAGTGCCCTCGCAGCCGGCTGCTGGAACAACAGCTGATGCAACTATCGCCAATGCGCCAGCCGCCCTAGCTAACGGACTTCTTTTAAGCTTTTCTAACAAGTTGCCTCTCCATGAAGGATTTTCACCGTTTGCCATAATATTACTCCCTTCGTCCGCTGTCGGACAATTATGATGTTCTCTAGACCACCTCGATCTAGTTACCCCAGATTATACACTATTTGTAAAAAAGTAAAAATCTTGACAATTCGTTACAGCTTATGCCAAAATAAATTAGCGAATATCATAAAAATCAAAAGGAGATTTTGGTGAATAAACAGAAATTGGTGATTGTTGGCGGCGGCGGAATGGTTGGCGCGACAGCGGCGTATGCATGCGCGCTGCGCAGTGTAATCGAGGAAATTGTGCTGATCGATCGCAACGAGGATTTGGTCTGGGGTCAGGCAGCTGACATCAACGACGCTATGGGAATTGACCGCAACGTCGTGGTGCATACCGGTAATTATTCTGATATCAATGATGATGATATCGTGGTCATCACCGCTGGCTCGCCGCAACAGCCAGGACAGACGCGGCTGGAATTGGTTGGCGTCAATGCTAACATCATGCGTGATATTGTAAAAAACATTATGGCGGGCGGTGCCAAACCGTATCTGGTCGTCGTCAGCAACCCGGTTGATGTATTGACCTATGTGGCGTTGAAAGAATCGGGATTGCCGAAAACCAGAGTGTTTGGTACGGGTACGACGCTGGACACCTCGCGGTTGAAGTCGTACCTAGCAGACGCGCTGAATGTTGACAGTAAGGCGGTTGACGCTTACATTCTCGGCGAGCACGGCGACTCTTCGTTCTCAACCATTGAGACAGCACAAGTCGGTGAAGTACCGATCAGGGAGTATCCAGGTTTTACTGATGAGCTAGTAGATAATATTGAGCAAAAAATCCGCGACCGCGCCTATCGCGTGATTGACACGAAAAAATCAACATATTTCGCTATTGGCTTCGTTATTTCTAAGATCGTCTCGGCGCTGCGCCATTCAGCTCACACTGTGTATCCGATTTGTTCGCTGGTTGAAGGTGAATATGGTTTGGATAATGTAGTTCTAGGCTTGCCATCCGCTATTTCGTCAGACGGCGTGAAGATTCTGGCGGGTTATCCTTTGACCGAGCGCGAACAAGCAGCGCTACGTCATTCAGCCGAAGTCGTATCTGAGATAATCCGCAGTTTGTAGCAAAATCCGTACAAGTGCTGTTGTTTGACAAAATATATTATCCATAGTATAGTTAAACAGCTATGGAAAAGTTGCCGCATATATCACGCAAAGAGAAGCGAGAGTCAATGGCTAAAGCGCTTGGAGAGTATGTCAGCCCGCTGATCGCTGATATGTATCAAACCGCTTTGAATCTGTTTCCGGCTCGCACACTGGAGGAAATGCGGGTTGTTATTAAAGAAGATAGCGGTGATTTCAGGGGTGGCGAAGGCGAGCAGGATGGCGAAAAAGTTCCGATGATTGTTATTGGCATGCAAGAGACGCTTGCCAGTCCGAATCTTATAGCACGGATGTCGTCTCGACTAGGTATACCGCGCGAGTACCTTGAAAATGAAAGGACTGGTCGCCGTGTTGTTGGGTTGGTAGCATTTTGCCATGAGTTGGGCCACATAATCCAGCTTGACGATAGGGTGATGCGGGCTTTCGGCGAAATAGACAATACTATCGTGCCGCTACCGATGGACTATACACCTGAGCAGTATCAAGCATATGTCCAGTCTGATCGTGAAGCTAATGCTGATTACATCGCAGCTTGTATTTTGGCAGCAAGCCAGTTGGGTGAAGCTGTGGGTTATCAACCGCCTATCGAAGACGCTGCTCAGTGGCGTCAATGGGTTGCGGCAAATCCAGTGATTCTGGACTAGTCATACACCAGACATCGTGGTATAATTGTCGAGTATTATTAAATTGCCTCGAGAACTCGGCCAGCCGTCAGGAATGTCCGCGATGTGAGCAGAGGTTACGGGGTCGCACAAAGGAGGAGCCATGACTCAAGACACAGGAATTAAAATCCGCATTCGGTTGAAGGCGTACGACCATAAGGTTATCGACCAATCAGCGAAGCAAATCATTGACACCGCAATTCGTACTGGCGCGAACGTCGCCGGTCCAGTGCCGCTGCCGACTCGCCGCAGCACCTACACGGTAGTAAAAAGTCCGCACGTTTATAAAATGGGCGGCGAAACCTATGAGCGCCGCGTTCACAAGCGCTTGATTGACATTACTAACGCCACACCGAAGACTATCGACAGTTTGCAGAACTTGAACTTGCCAGCTGGCGTTGACGCCGAAATTCGTATGTAATTTTACTACGTCAGAAACTTCCGCCTCTTGAACGGGGCGGATTTTTTATGCTATAATCCTATCAAGCTTATGGCAAAACAAAAAAGACAATATACCTACGCACGCAACCGTTCAAAATCCAGCGAGCTGTTTAACCGCAAGGGGCGGGAGAAAATTTACGAGAATGATAGCGCATTTTTTACTAAATTAGTGGCTTTTGTGATCCTTAGCGCCTTATGGGTTAGGCTGAAAAATCCGATTGAAATAGGCGTCTTTTCCGTGCAGGCTGTGCCAGCCGGCTTGCTGATTGCACTGCTCTTAGTCTTAAAAATTGAAAAATATCAATTTAACCGAAAAATTTGGTACGTCACCCTCATTTTAATGGCAATCTTGACCTCGTTTACGCCAGTCGGCGTGATGATTTGATTGATATGCGCAGTTGAGGTGTTAGTGGAAGGGTTTCGTTGACAGCATAGCGTCTGGCGTGCTATAATAGAGAGGTAATTTCTATTACGCGTAATATCAACTGTTCTCCTTGATGAATGAGCAGGTCTGGCTATGATTGAAGTGTTTATCGTGAACGCCTCACTCAGAACCCAGAAACCGCACGTCATCAGGAGTATTTAAGTGGGAGTGAGGAAAAGTGAAAACACTTCTCGGTACCAAACTTGGTATGACCCAGCTCTTGGCTGAAGACGGCAAAGCCATTCCGGTGACGCTGATCCAAGCCGGCCCTGTCACCGTGACTCAGGTGAAGACTGTCGAAACCGACGGTTACAATGCGGTGCAGGTCGCTTATGGAGAGGGTAAGAACCTGAGCAAGGCCGTGGCTGGACACGTCAAGCCAGCCCAAGTGACCCCGAAGTATATTCGGGAATTCCGCGTCGACGAGATCCCTGAGGGTATCAAAGTTGGCGATGAAATCAACGTTTCCGCGTTCGAAGTCGGCGATTCTGTCGATGCGACCGGAACCAGCAAAGGTAAAGGTTTCGCTGGAACCATTAAACGCCACAACTTTAAGCGTCACCGCAAGACGCACGGTGGTAAAGGTAATACTCGTAAGCCAGGTTCAATTGGCTCGATGTATCCACAAAAAGTGTTCAAGGGTAAGACGATGGCTGGCCACATGGGTCACGAGCGCGTTACCGTCAAGAACCTGGAAGTGGCATATGTTGATCCAGAGACCAATCTGATCGGGGTGAAGGGTGCTGTGCCTGGGCCGCGAAAAGGGCTGATCATTTTAGGAGGTAACAAGTAATGGCTGAATCAACCAAACTTCCTAAAGACATTTTCGCTGTTGAAGTGCCAAACCACGAACTGTTGAAATTGGCATATGACAGCTATCTCGCCAACGCTCGTTTGGCAAGTGCAACCACCAAGCAGCGCGGTGAAGTTTCCGGTGGTGGTAAAAAACCATGGAAGCAAAAGGGAACTGGTCGAGCACGTTTCGGTTCAACCCGTAACCCAATCTGGCGCGGCGGTGGTGTGGTCTTTGGCCCACGCGGCAACGAAAACTACACCAAAAAATTGTCCAAAACCGCCAAGAAAGTGGCAATTCGCCAAGCCTTGACGGTAGCCAATGAAGCGAAGAAGATCGTCGTTAAAGATATCAAGACGACTGGCAAGACCAAAGAGGTCGCAACCTTCTTGGCTGACAACAAGTTTGAGCGCCGCGTACTGATCGTCGTTGACGAAAAGACGCCAGAATTGATGCGTGCGACAAACAACATTCAGAACGTATTGGTGATTCGTGCGAGTTACCTCAGCGTCTACCACATCCTGAATGCGGATACTATTGTCATAACCCCGAAAGCTCTGCCAGTAATCGCTGAGTGGCTGAGTAAGGAGGAAGCGTAATATGAAACAAATGACAATTATCCCACGCATTAGCGAGAAAGCATACGCACAGAGCGCCAATGGCGTGTACGTGTTCCGCGTTCCGCTGAACCTGAATAAAAACGAGATCAAAGCAGCAGTTGAAGCGCAATTTGACGTTACCGTTCTGAAGGTAAAAACCTTGGTACAAGACGGCAAAGCTGTGCGTTTCTCACGAGGCAAGAACCGCTATCCTGGCACGACCACGCGCAAGGATTGGAAGAAGGCTTACGTGACGCTGAAAGATGGCGATAAGCTCGATGTGTTTGACGCAGTAGAGCAGCAGATGGAGGAGACCAAGT
>CAUSPY010000019.1:0-14727 GCA_963533665.1 uncultured Candidatus Saccharibacteria bacterium | reverse complement strand
TCTCCTTTCACTTAGTTGCTATTCACTCCTAAGTTTACGGGATGTTCTGGTTTAGTTTAATGGACCCGCTTTGTGTATGGGTCGTGCTTAAGCTAAAATAATAAATAATCTATAAAATAACCGGAGGGGTGATGGTAAAGGAAAGCGATAGAAAGCCAAAAGGCGGTAAGCACAATCCAATGGTTATAGTGACTTGCTGTGTCTTGATTATAGTAGGAATGGTAGCTGTGAGTGTATTCATAAATAGTAAGAATATAGAATTTGATACACGAGAAAAAATGACCACTTATCTGCAAAAAAATATAAAAAGGATTTTATTGTTGAGAATCCAAATATGGGAGTCAAACCTTTCGGTATGTCTGGTACTTGGGTCGCTTATGCCTATGCGGACAGTAATAAAAATATGACGTTTGAGGTTACTAAATCAGAGAATAAGGATCATTTTACGGATCAATACACTGCAAAAATCTGGTCTCAGCGCGAGACTGCCCGCCTAAACAAAATAGCCCAGCAAAATGCCTCAAGTTCAAAGTGGAAAGTTAACGCTTCGGTAGAAATCTATTTGGCAGAACCGCTATCTGACACCGCACTGCCGGATAATCCTAAGGTGGAGGAAATTATAAAACAAGAATCTGGACCAGCGTATAATGTTAATTTGTCATACTCTGAGTTGCACAATACTTCACATGACGATGTTGTGCGTGACATGGAGCGGATTACCAATAGCATCATGAATGAAGGTATAAAAAATGTCAACTATAATTATTCCGTAACCGATAATCACGGTAAAACTAAAAAGTGTGAGACTACTTACGATAGGTCATTTGATTATTCATATAGTAATATAAAATTTTGCTTAAGCAGCACCAATCAAAATAAGGGGGAGTAAGTTAAATGATGCTAGATACAATAAGTTACCTAAGTCTTAGTAAATTAGTCTATGGAAATTTTAAAAGTAAAGCCAGAGGACATAGTATTGATTATATTATAAAAAAATAAACTCTATACTAACACAGAGGGGATTAATATTGACGATCCTGAACTTTTTGCTTTCAAAGACCCTTCAAATCCGCTCCTCTCCTACACTCTCATCCACTTTGAAAAAGACGACGTTTCTGGCTTTGCTGGCGCGGCTTTTAAGTCTCCTTCTGGGGATATTGTTCTTGCTCTTCGTGGTACTGAAACTGACAAGAACGGTATACCAGTCTGGAACGACGGTCTTACAGATTTAACCATCGGTACTATGATTACACCTCCTGTGCAGCAGTTTTGGGGTACTCTGGATTTTGTTAAGTCTACTGTTGCTAAGCTTACTGGCGACGGTAATGTTAGTAAAGGTGATGCTCTTAGGTATCTGCGGGCTAGTAATGCTACTGTTACAGGTTACTCTTTGGGCGGTGGATTAGCCTCTTATTTGACATATATGACGTCAGATTTTTCATCTGGACAGCATTATGGAGGTATTAAAGCTGTTACTTTTAACGCTGTTGGGATAGCAACTAATCTTCTTGACATTGCTGCCCTAACTAGACTTAGTGAGTATAATGTTGTTGATCATGTCAATTCTCTTGACTGGGTGGGAACGTATGGATTACAACTTGGTAACAACACAGTGCGTCATATAGACAACTCCGACCTGGATTATGCAAGAGTTAATTTTGATGCTCTTGGCAAAATGCTGGCTGTTAGACTACGGCTTAGCAAGGGTAGTATAAGTATACTAGAATATAAACGTCAAATAAATAATATAAAAAATACTATTACAGGCGGACCAGGTAGATATTCGGTTGCTGATACAATGGCTGTCTATAGAGGTTATGAGCAAGTTGGCGGTAATGGCGGCTCAGGTCTCTTTAATACTTCTCGGCACAATTTAGATCGGCTTTTATGCGATGACCCAAGCAAGCCTGGTCTGCAATACAAAATGACAGAGACTGTAGCAGGTCAAGAACTGTCAGTTAGTAATTTACGAGACTTGTTTAATTTAATTAATGCCTTCCAAGTTATTGAACGTGCAAAAATTGATAAGAACTATACCACGGATGTCATTAATAAACCTCCATTACCAACGACTATATCACAGGATGGTATTACGTATTACAATAATCTTGTAGTTCTACCTGACGGCTCTACATCTAATCGCCCGTATAGCCACGATCAAATAGCGTATGCAAATTATGTTATACAACAGTTTGAGCGTCGCCTTGCTTCAGGCGAATTTATGAAATCGTACATTAATATGCAGAAAGCCCAAGCCGAGCAAAACCGCCGTATTGATCCACTGGTGTTTGATTTGGGCGGCGATGGAATAGAGACAGTTTCACTTGAAGAATCAAACGCTTTCTTTGATTTGGATAACAACGGTTTCGCTGAAAAAACCTCGTGGTTTGGTGCCAAAGAAGGATTGCTGGCGTATGACAAAAATGGCGACGGGATAATTAATGGCGGTAACGAACTGTTTGGCGACCGTACGTTAATGAAGGATGGTAAGACATTGGCGTCAAGTGGCTTTGCTGCCTTGGCAGAGTATGACGATAATAAGGATGGCAAGATCGACAGTAATGACGTAATATATGCACTGCTACGGATTTGGCAAGATTCTGATGGCGATGGTATTGCTTCTGCTGGCGATTTAAGGCGATTAGTTGATCTGGGGATCGTGTCCATCGGCTTGTCGTACAGTAATACTGGCATGACCGACAGTGCTAATAACATCCAAGTGCGGACAGGAACGTTTACTTTGGCGGATGGCAGTTCTCGGGCAGTTGGGGAATACCTACTAAATCGTAATCCAGTACATTCGGTAGATTCATCGCCGATAGAGATTTCTGATAGCGTTGCGTTATTGCCAAACGTACAGGGAGCGGGAAACGTTGGCTCACTACATAAGGCGATAATGCAGGATAAATCTGGTTCTTTGCGTGGCTTGGTTGAGCAATTTATTACAGAAAAGGATGTCGCAAAACGCGAGGCGTTGACTGAGGATATTTTGGCGCACTGGGCAGGAGTGGATTCTATTGATCCGAAAAGCCGCGGCGATGTGTTTGATGCCCGGAAATTGGCTGTATTGGAAAAGTTTTTCGGTGCAGAATTTCAAGGGTCGCCAAACACCAACTCGGCACCCCTGCTAAAATCTTCGTACACTAAGTTGTTTGAAGTTGTGTATGTGTCATTGATTTCTCAGACGCAGTTGAAAGATATAGTGAATAGCGTGGCTGATGATAATGATGAGATTTCATTTGAGAAAGCTAAACAAGTTATAGATGCCGCTATTGCTCAAGATCCTGTTACTGGCGTTGGTTTGCTGGGCGAGTTTGCGCGGGCGATGAAATATTATGGATTGAAGAGTAGTAAAGAGTTTGCTGTTTTGCGAGGTTATTATGCTGGTAAATCTGCGGAGTATGGTCGTATTATTGACTTTGCTGGCGAACAAGTTTTACGCGGTACGTCCAACGGAGAGTCGCTCAGTGTGGGTGATTTGTATACTTTGATAGATGGTGACGCCGGCAACGACACTCTCGAAGGCAATGCCGGCAACGACACTCTCATTGGCGGTGAGGGCAAAGACTATCTCAAAGGCGGCGAAGGCGACGATGTCTACATCTTCAACAAGGGAGATGGGGAAGATACGGTTTGTGACGTGAACGGTAAAGCCGACGAGATTCGTCTGGGGCACGAATCGATCGGCGTGGTTTTTGAGCGTGTAAATAACGACCTGCATGTCCGTATGCCTGGATCTCTGGATGCTATTACAATTAGCTCATGGTACAGCGGCGACAACTATAAAATCGAAACCTTCAAATCCGCCACTGGCAGTACCATCACTCACACTCAAATCGAAAACCTCATCCAAGCCATGTCCTCTTTCCAAAAAGACACCGGCATGACCTGGGAACAAGCCTTAACAACCCAACTATCGCAAGCCCAAGCCATTGTCCAGGAGTATTGGACGGTACCGGGGGTGTGAATTAGTTATTGTAAATGATTTACATAATTGAATAAGGGCTAATATTGCTGAGAATTATCGGATTAATATGCTGTAGTGCCACTACTATATCTGTTTAAATAGTGTTATAATTTGAAAAATGAGTAGCAATGTATTTAAGAGGACAAAAATATTAGCAACAATTGGCCCGGCAACATTCAGTCAGGAGAAAGTTTTTCAACTGTTGGACGCTGGCGTTAACGGCATTCGCATGAATTTTAGCCATGGCGATAATGAGAGCCGATTGGAGCAGATTAATTGGGTGCGTACGGCTAGCCAAAGGTTAGGCAAGCCAGTAGCGATTTTACAGGATTTGCAGGGGCCAAAGATTCGCCTGGGTATCCTGAAAGATAACATGCTGAATGTTAAGGCTGGCGATATGCTGGTGTTGGATTCAGAAATTGCCGAACATGACGGTAGTTTTAACTTGCCGGTTCAGTATAATTTGGCAGAAAAAATGAAAGTCAGCGAACCTCTTTATATGTTTGATGGAAAGATTAAGACGATTGTGCGGGAAATTGTTAGTTCGACGGCGATTCGCGTGGAAGTTCAAAATGACGGATTTTTGATGAGCCGCAAGGGGCTGAATTTGCCGGATACGGATTTTGGCGGCGATATTATGACGTCGAAAGATATCGCCGATCTGGAGTGGGGCGCTAAGCAAGATTTTGATTATGTGGCGCTGAGCTTTGTGCAGAAGGCCGACGATATTATTGATCTTCGGCAGAGGCTGGTGGAATTGGGCTCAACGGTTGATATCATTGCTAAGATTGAAACAAAATCAGCAGTTGATCCGGAAAATTTGGAAGAAATCGTCAAAGCTAGCGACGGCGTGATGGTGGCGCGCGGCGACTTGGCAGTGGAGGCTGGCGCGGAGATTGTGCCAGTGATGCAGCGGCGGATTATCGCTTTGTGCCGTAAATATTGCAAGTTGGTGATTGTGGCGACACAGATGATGGGTAGTATGGTCGACAATCCTGAGCCAAGCCGCGCTGAAGTGAGCGACGTGGCAAATGCCGTCATTCAGGGTGCCGATGTGGTAATGTTATCGGACGAGACAGCCAATGGTAAATATCCTATAGAGACTGTTCGGGCAATGCGCAAGACAATTATCTACACCCAAGAACATAGCGAAGTGATGATGGTCGATAAGACTGAGATGCGCGAAAAAACTGATGCTATTTTAAGCTACACAGCAGCGCAGCTGGCTAGAAGAATTAAGGCGCGGGCAATTATTGCTGAAACTAATACTGGTGCTACCGCGGTTAATGTCGGTGCGTATCGTCCGAACTTGCCGATTGTTTGCGTGACCGAGAATGTCAAGACGGCGCAAAAATTAGCGTTAAGCTACGCTTCTCGCCCATACATTCGTCCGAATGAGCTGAACGCTGCGACGAAGCTGGCTGAGGAATTGAAGCGGGAAGGTTATTTTGGCGAGGATCCAGTTACGGTTGTATTGGTTAGCGGCCATCATCCGGAGCCGGGTAAAACGGATAATATTCAAATTAAGACGCTGTCGTAAGGAACAATCGGGTGGGCAGACAATTTTCAAAACAAACGATTAGAGGCGTTAATCTGCGCGGGCGGACTGTTTTAGTGCGCGCAGATTACAATGTGCCGCTGACGAAGAAGGGCACAATTTCCGATGATTTGCGGATTCGCGCTTCCTTGCCGACATTAAAGTACCTACTGGAACAGAATTGCAAGATCGTTATCATGTCGCATTTGGGGCGTCCAAAAGGCTGGGATATGAAGCTGAGCCTGGAGGTAGTGGCTAAACATTTGGCAGAACTATTGGGTCGGAAAGTGCAGTTCGTTGGCGATTGTGTTGGCGATGAAGTACGTCAAACAGTACGCCGTGCGCCTCTGGGCAGTGTTATTTTGCTAGAAAATCTGCGCTTTTATCCGGAAGAAGAAGCTGATGATTTGACGTTTGCTAAATCAATTCAGCGGGCAGTTCGCGCCGATTATTTCGTGCAGGACGGGTTTGCGGTAGCGCATCGAGCGCATGCTAGTACGCATGCCATTGCACTATGCGTGCCTGGCATGGCGGGTTTTTTGCTGGAAAAAGAGTATATAACTATTACCAAGGCGATGAAAAATCCCCGGCCGCCGCTGGTGGCGATTATCGGCGGTGCTAAAGTTAGCGATAAAATTGCTTTGATCAAGCGGTTGATTAATAAGGCTGATCGGATTTTAATTGGCGGTGCTATGGCAAATGCTTTTTTACAATACCGCGGCTGCAATATTGGCAAGAGTGTCTCTGAGTCTGGTCAGGAGCAGGTAATTAAGGATATTTATGATAAAGCAGAAAAAAAGGTCGGCGTAGATCATGTTGATGATTTTTTGGTTTTGCCAAGTGATGTGGCGGTAGCTCCCGATCTCTATAGCGAGCTGCCTCGCCGCGAGGTTAGCGTTGATAAAATTGCCAGAGATGATATGGCGCTAGACATTGGCGGCCAGACAATTGAGGCGTTCACGAAAGTCCTGGCAACTGCGAAAACGGTGATTTGGAACGGGCCTCTCGGTTATACTGAGACAAAGATTTTTTCGATTGGTTCGGCGCGCGTAGCTTTGGCAATCGCTCAGAATAAGGATGCAGTGTCGATTGTTGGCGGCGGCGATACAGCAGATTTTATTTTAAAGTGGGATGGTCATGACGGGCAGAGTTTTACGCATGTTTCTACTGGCGGCGGTGCTAGTATGGAGCTGATGGCGGGTAAAAAACTGCCGGGAATTGAAAGTTTACTAGACGTGTATGGACTGAGGTGATAAACTAAGCATAAGGATTATCATCATGAGAAAAAAATTAATCATTGGCAACTGGAAGATGAATCTCAATATGCAAGAGGCGAGCTTGTATCTGCATAAGCTAATGGAGGTTCTAAAGCCGCACCGGGATGTTGAGGTTGTTGTAGCTCCTACAACATTAACATTGCAGAGTCTAAGTTTGCAAATTAATCGGCGAATTGCTAAGTTGGCAGCGCAGAATTGCTATTGGCGCGACCATGGCGCGTACACTGGCGAAGTACCGGCAGCGCATCTTCGGGGGATTGCTGACTATGTACTTATCGGGCATTCGGAGCGGCGATATATTTTTATTGAAAGCGATAAAGATATTAGATTGAAAGTTCAGGCGGCGATTCGGAATCGTCTTCAGCCGATTTTGTGTATTGGCGAGACGGCGCAAGAACGGGCTTTAGGCGAAACGAGAGATGTTTTGGCTGATCAGCTAACTAGCGGTCTGGCGAACGTGACTGCCGAAGAGCTGGATAGGGTAGTGATTGCCTACGAGCCAATTTGGGCGATTGGTACTGGCGACAATGCTAAACCGGTTGATGTAAAAAAAGCAACGCAAATGATTCGTCAGCATGTTGCTCATTTGTACGGTAAAAAGGCGGCCGAGGAAGTGCGGATTCTATATGGCGGTAGTATAACGGTTGATAGCGCAGCTGATTATTTGGCAATTTCAGGACTTGATGGATTATTGGTTGGCGCGGCAAGTTTGGATATACATCAATTTACGGAGATAATAGAAAAAGCACATAAGGGATAAAAAATAGGGGGCATATGACAGATATTGATTTTGACGAGCTGGACAAAGCAGTAAATTCCTTGATGAGCAAGCAGCGGGCAGCGGAAAATAAGACAGATGCTGGCGAGAGTACGACTTCTGACGCTAGCTTGGCTAGTGGTAATGAAAGCAGCCCTGAGTTCGCTATTCCTACAGTCTCTTCTGCTGAGAACGCTAGTCCTGATCCTGTCTCTACTCCTGTCAATAATAATGTTGGTGGTAACATTCCGGTGAGTGTGTCGCATAGCTCGCCTGTAATGCAAACGTCTAGTAGTAGTCAGAGTGCGGAGGTTCCGGCGGTTAAAATTGGAACGGAAGCTTCCAAACCATCTCCAAATACTGAAGCAGAAGCTAATGCTGTTAAAGTTGCAACAGTACCTTCGGTGCCGGTCTCTTCGCCAACTTCGTCTGCTCCAGTGGCTGCGTCAGTTGCAGGCCAGCAGTCAGTTCCTGCAAGATCTTTGACTCCTTCGGCCCCTCCTATTCCTTCAGCGGCAACTAACGTGAAGTCGCCAACTGTTTCGTCTGCTCCGGCGGCCTCCTCGGCGCCAGTAGTAGCTCCCTCCACTTCAACTACGCCACCAGCAACGACAGTATCAGCGGCACCAGTAGCAGTTACTGCGCCGGTAGTAACGACAAATTCGCCAGCTTCGGCTCCTTCATCGGTTCCGTTGTCTTCATCATCTTCGCCAGATTCAGGAGTAACGCCAGCTGCACAGAAGTTAAAACCAGCGGTATCGACAGTATCGGTCTCGTCCGCATCAACGACGCCGGCAGTACCGTCCGCTCCATCGTCAAGCTCATCTGGCTCTACGGTATCGTCTTCTGGTTCGCCTAGTGGTCATGCGCCAGAAGTTACGCCGGCCGTATCTCCGCCGCCAGCTGCCCCTCCTGAGAGTGATACTGTTCATGTATCGCCAATGATAGCTAAGCGTCCGCATGGTCGTTTTATGGATGTTGTTCATCCGTCGTCCAAATCTAAATTAGTACAGCAGCGAAAAATGACTCCAAATACATCCAAAGCGGGATTGGGAGACCAGTCTGGAGCTGATTCGGCGGATAAGGACGATAGCGCCAATTTGGCGAATAAGGGTATCCGTCGCTCGTCAATGATAGGAGGGGGTAATAACCTTAATAATATTCATTTAAACGAGAACAACAGCAGTGTTGATGCGCCGACGTCCGCTAATCCTGAAAAGTCTTTACTAAGTTCAGTGAAAAAACGCGTCGTGTTGCCGCAAAACCCAGAGGGTAAAACAAACGATTCGTCTGATGTAGCAACGCCAGTTCAGAGTAAGAGCGAAAGTACTGCTCCAGTATCGCCTTTTATCTCTAATGTTGAGGTTGAGAAAAGACCGCTAGGCACGCCAGCCGCCGCTACTGATGATGCAAATGACGGAAGCGCTGCAATAGCAAAAAATGATGACCATAAAAAATCTTTAGCAAATTATACGCCGCGTAAGTTGGATGTTTCAGAGGATGATCCGGACGATGAGGTTGAGCCGGGCGGTGATGTCGGGTTGCCGCCAGAATTTAGCGCAGATGTTATGGCGGCCGAGGAGGCTGATGTTTCTAGTCTTGATGCTGCCGTTGATGATATTAAGGCAGCCGAACAGAGAGCTTCTAAAAAACCAAGTGATAACGACGATGTTTCGCTGCGTCATTCGCCGAAAAAAGATTCAACTGAACCTGAACCTAGGCCTATGTTCGATGCAGCAAGCCGTACGTCAAAAAATTTTGACCCTAAAGAAGAAAGCAAATCTGGCTGGCTGACAGTTCTACTGATTCTGTTATTTTTGGCAATTGGTGTGGCCGGCGGTGCGGCAGCATACTTTTTGCTGATAAAATAGATACATGACTGATTTTACGGATGGTTTGAATGATGAGCAAGCTCGGGCGGTGACGCATGGCGACGGGCCGCTATTGATTTTGGCGGGCGCTGGTTCTGGAAAAACAAAGACGCTAACGCATAGGATTGCTTATTTGATTGGCGAATTGAAAGTTTTTCCTAGCCGAATTTTAGCAGTGACCTTTACTAACAAAGCCGCCAAGGAAATGCGGCAGCGATTGGCGCAATTACTGGATGAAGACGCTGACAATCGTCAGTTTATGCCGTGGATGGGGACATTCCATAGTATTTGCGTACGGATACTAAGGATGGATGGTGCAAATATTGGACTGGATAAGCGGTTCTTGATCTACGATACTGATGATCAAATAAGCCTGATGAAGCAAATTATGAAAGTGCGCGGTCTGACCGATAAAGATATTAAGCCGCGGGCGGTGCTTTCGGTTATTTCAAACGCTAAAAATGAAATGCACAGCGCGGAAGATTTTTCAATGTCGGCGCGCGGTCCTCGGGAGCAGAAAATTGCTGAGTTGTTCTTTGCCTATGAAAAAGCCTTGAAAGAGGCGGCGGCGCTCGACTTCGATGATTTATTGACTAAAACCGTAGAATTATTACAGAACAGTCCAGAGATTCGCCGGAAATGGCAGCGTCAGTTTGAGCATATTCTAATCGACGAGTATCAGGATACAAATGCTGTGCAGTACGCGCTGATCAAATTGTTGGTTAACGAACGGCGTAATTTATGCGTGGTTGGCGATGATGCGCAGTCGATTTATAGTTTTCGCGGCGCTGATTATACTAATATTCTTAATTTTGAGCGCGATTTTCCGGGGACAACCGTGGTCAAATTGGAGCAAAATTATCGTTCAACAGGCGCGATTTTAGATTTAGCAAATTCACTAATTCAGCATAATATTCATCGGACGGATAAGAATTTATGGACGGCAAATGGTGATGGTATTGATCCGAAATTATGGCAATTATATAGCGAATCGGAAGAAGCGCTGGCGATTGCCAATGAGATTCAAGCGCAAATTGCCAACGGCCGCCAGTACGGCGATGTGGCGGTGCTATATCGGACGAATGCGCAGAGTTATGCAATTGAGCGGGCGCTCAGGCAGAGCTATATTCCGTATAAAATTGTCGGCGGCCTAAGATTTTTAGATCGGGCGGTTGTTAAGGATGTGCTGGCGTATCTTCGATTGTTGTATCAGCCAAGCGACCGGGTTAGTTTTTTAAGGATTGTCAATGTGCCAAAGCGCGGTATCGGTACAGTGAGCGTGGCTAAATTTTTGGACTGGAATGATGCGGTGCGGCGGGATATTGTCAGCGGCTTGCTGGCGGTCGAAGAGGCCGATAATTTGACGGCGCGAGCGAAACGGCCTTTATTGGAGCTAGGCAAAATTCTGGAGGAATTACAGCAGGAGATTGACGGTTCGCCAGCAGAATTAATTGAAAAAATTATAAAAAGAACTGGCTATGGGGATTTTATCAATGATGGCACACCTCAAGCTGAGGAGCGGATGGAAAATATTGGCGTGTTGCTGGCGGAAGCCAAAGCTTATGTTGACGTGCCGGCGTTTTTGGAAGAAATGGCGCTGATGTCTTCGGCAGACACGGCGGCGGAGCAACAGGTGACGCTTATGACGCTACACGCGGCTAAGGGTTTGGAATTTCCGGTAGTATTTTTGGCGGGACTGGAAGAGGGGATTTTACCGCACGCGCGAGTGTTTGACAGCGGTAAGCCCGACGACATTGAGGAAGAACGCCGGCTGTGCTATGTCGGCGTGACGCGCGCCAGGGAGGAATTATTTGTTAGTTGCGCCAGTTCCCGGACGCAATTTGGGCAAATTGGCTATAATATGCCGTCGCGGTTTTTAGACGAGATGGGGCTGATGGTCGGTGGAATTGATAGGCCAGCTCAGTCGCCAGCAGAAGCCGATTTCTACTCAGAAGAAATCGGACTGGAAGTGGGAGATAGAGTGCGTAGTCCGAGCTTTGGCGCGGGTGAAATTATTGACAGCGAGGGCTTGGGTGTGACTGTCAAATTTGATGACGGAAAGATTAAAAAATTAAACGTTGAATTTGCACGTTTGGAGAAAATTTGATATAATAAGAAGGATTGTACGTTCGTGCAGTGTTATGAGTATCGCATCGCTAATAAAACGTCATTATAGAAGCGCCGCTGTTCTGCTGGGTGTGTTTGCGGTTTTATTTGGCAGTCTACTTTTCGTTAATCAAGCGCTCGCTAATAGCGATAATCCAGTGGTCAAAGCTGGTGAAAAGCTTGTTAATATTTATGATCGCGGTACTGGGCGGACGGTTATTACGAAGGCTAGGACTATCCGCGAGACGCTAAAGGCAGCAAACATTAAGGTAGATGAAAAACAGGACGTAATAGAGCCGAGCCTTGATACGGACATGGTTGCTGAAAAGTATAATATTAATATATATCGCGCTCGGCCAATTACGATTGTTGATAACGGTAAGCGCTTGAAGGTAACGACTGCGCAGCAAACGCCGGCTTTGATTGCCAAAGCGGCGGGTTTGAAAGTATACCCTGAAGATAAAACTGTGCTTAATAAGACGGATAATTTGCTGGTTGACGGTGCGGGTTTGGTGATGAAAGTTGAACGGGCAAAGGCGGTGAATTTTGTCTTGTACGGCAAGGAATCTATTATCAGAACGCATGCAAAGACGGTCGGCGATTTACTGAAAGAAAAGAATATTAAACCTGGCAGGAATGACACGCTGTCTGTAAATGCGCTGACGGCTATCTCTGAGGGTATGAAAATTGAGTTGTGGCGAAACGGCAAGCAAACTGTGACTGTAGAGGAAGAAGTCAATTTTGAGACTGAAAAAATCCAAGATGCTAATAAAGATATTGGACATAAGGAGATTAAGCAGGCTGGCGAGAAAGGTAAGCGTAATGCGACATATGAGATTGAAATGAAAAATGGCATTGAAATAAGCCGCAAGGAAATCGCTAGCGTCGTAACAAAAGAGCCTAAAAAACAGATTGAAATTGTAGGAGCGAAGAGCTCAAATACTTTTTCTGGTAGTTTTGCTGAGGCTTTAGCTCGATTGAGAAGCTGCGAGGGCAGCTATACGTCTAATACAGGCAATGGTTACTATGGCGCTTATCAGTTTAATAGAGGCACGTGGGCGTCGGTTGCCGACCCGAGCAAGTACGGTAATGCCACGCCGGCTGAACAAGATGAAGCCGCTTGGAAATTGTACCAAAGGCGCGGTTGGAGCCCGTGGCCAGCATGCAGCAGAAGCAGGGGTTTGCAGGATATTTATAGATAGATAATCATCGCTGGTCGGTGATACAATAATAGAGTGAACAAATTTACCTTAAAGTCGAAATATCAGCCGACTGGCGACCAGCCAACGGCGATTGCTCAGCTGGTGGCGGGACTGGAGCAGGGCGAGCGCGAACAGACGTTGCTGGGTGTGACTGGTTCGGGTAAGACCTTTACTATGGCAAATATTATCGCCCGGCGGAACGTGCCGACGCTGGTGCTGGCGCACAATAAGACCTTGGCAGCACAGCTGTTTTCTGAGTTTAAGGAGTTTTTTCCGGACAACGAGGTGCATTATTTCGTCAGCTATTTTGATTATTATCAGCCAGAGGCCTACATCGCCAGTAGCGACACCTACATTGAGAAAGATTCGAAGATTAATGATGAGATTGATCGGCTCAGGCATGCGGCGACCTCGGCGTTGTTGACGCGGCGCGATGTGATTATCGTGGCGAGTGTCAGCTGTATTTACGGCATTGGTTCACCGGAAACGTACGCTGATATGGCGATTCAATTGACAGTCGGCGAGCGGCGGGTGCAGGACAAGTTCATCCGCCTGCTGACTGATATTCAGTATAAGCGCAACGACGTTGATTTTGCGCGCGGCACTTTCAGGGTGCGCGGCGACGTGGTAGATATTTTCCCGGCTGGGCAGGACACGGCGGTGCGGGTGGAGTTTTTTGGCGATGAAGTTGAGAGACTCACGCGAATCGATCCGCTGACGGGCGAGATTTTGGATCAGCCAGCTAGCCTGACGATTTTTCCATCCAGCCACTATTCAACGCCGCGTGAACGAATTGAAAAAGCTATCATCGGTATCGAAAAAGAGTTTGATGAGCGGCTGAAATGGTTTGAATCGCACGACAAATTACTGGAGGCGCAGCGCCTCAGTCAACGCACCAAATATGACCTAGAAATGCTCAAGGAAACAGGCTTTGTTAAGGGTATTGAGAATTATTCGCGCTATCTGACCGACCGCGAGCCGGGCGAGCAGCCAGCGACCTTGATTGATTATTTTCCGGACGATTGGCTGCTACTGGTCGATGAGTCGCATATGACCTTGCCGCAAGTGCGCGGTATGTATAACGGCGATCGGGCGCGCAAGGAAGTGTTGGTGGAGCATGGTTTTCGTCTGCCCAGTGCACTGGATAACCGCCCGCTGAGGTTTGATGAATTTGATCAGCATATTCATCAGGCAATTTATGTTTCCGCTACGCCGGGTGACTATGAAATTGCCCATTCGCCAAAGCCTGCTGAACAGTTGATTCGGCCGACGGGGCTGCTTGATCCGCCGATTGAGGTGCGGCCGACCGAAGGGCAGGTTGATGATTTGATGGAGGAGATTCGCCAGACCATCGCCAACGGTCACCGCGTATTGGTAACGACCTTGACCAAGCGTATGGCTGAGGATTTGAGTGCTTACCTGGCTGACAATGGCGTAAAAACGGCGTATCTACATAGTGAAATTGACACGCTGGAGCGCGGCGATATTTTGAAGGATTTGCGGTTGGGTACTTATGATGTCTTGGTTGGTATCAATTTGCTGCGTGAAGGCTTGGACCTGCCGGAAGTCAGTCTGGTGGCGATTATGGACGCCGACAAAGAAGGCTTCCTCCGTAGTGAACAGGCACTGATTCAGACGATTGGCCGGGCGGCGCGGCACGTGGACGGGCGGGTGCTGATGTATGGCGACAATGTGACTGACAGTATGCGCCGAGCGATTGATGAGACCAATCGTCGTCGGCACATTCAGCAGAACTATAACGAGGAGCACGACATCACGCCGCAAACCGTCCAGAAGAAGATTGACGATGGCCTGCGTTCCATCATTCCGCAAAAAGAATCGGACAAAAAGCCAAAGCTTGATTTGAAGAAGATTCCAAAGGACGAATATCCAACGCTAATCAAGGAGTTGACTGGTCAAATGGAGCTGCATAGCGCTAATTTGGAGTTTGAAAAAGCCGCAGAACTGCGCGATTTGATTGCAGAAATTCGCCAGACCATGTAGAATAGA
>CAUSPY010000018.1:0-16031 GCA_963533665.1 uncultured Candidatus Saccharibacteria bacterium | reverse complement strand
AGTTTCTTCTTGTCGGGACGCCAGGAAGATATAATCTTGGCGGGAACTTGGATTTAATGAAGGAAAATATCCAATTGCTACCAATTTATCCCGCAGCTTGTTCATATGTTCGCTGTCTTTAGCAGAAATAAGGATATCTAGGATATTTTTACCGTCCAAGCCAAGCACCGCAGTACTGCCGACATGATGAATTTGCGAACCATCCGCAAGCACTAGCGCCAATTTATTTTTCACGCGCGCAAAGACAGCCGGCATGTCTTTTCTGGATCTCTTGATAGCAACTGGCATGGAGCTAAAATTTCAACTGAGCACCGTCCAACAAGGCAAAGCCGCGTTTTATCAGCTGGATTTCTTCGTCAGTTTCATCTTTACCATTACCAAATATCTTCGGTAGCTCGTCAAACGATAGCCATTTATATTCGCTGTGGTCTTTCGGATTTAGTTTAATATTGCCGATATCGTCAAATTGCGCAAAATACACTACTTCAATTGAATGCGAACCTTTCACCGAATTATGATACGTAAATGCGGCAAACGGGTCGCCAACTGTAATAGTCTTGCCGAATTCTTCGCGGATTTCGCGCTTCAATCCAGCCACGATATCTTCTCCAAAATCCACATGACCGCCAGGCAGTTCAAATACGCTTGGCATAAATTTCTTCGTCGCAGCACGCTTAGGCATAAAGATTTTCTCAACGCCGTCAAAATCGTGATGAATAAACGCGCAGGCAACGATCACTTGCTTGCCTACCGCAGGCACTTCGCTATCATTCATAATCTGTATAGATTATACATATTTGCCTAAAACGGTGCAAACATACCGGCAATTGTCCTGACGCTAATTTACATCTTTAATACTAAAACCAAACTTACTGGCGACAAGCGCAATATCCGGCTTACCAAACTCGTCTGCTAGCGCCTGAAATTTGGCTTGTTTATCGCTGCCAAATTTTTGCACCAGATTATAATACCACTCAAATGTGCAAAAATATGGCGGCTCTTTGGGTGGTTTGCTTTTGGAATGAAATTTGTCGGCGTACATTAGCAGCCACTCCTCGGGCGTGTTAGCGGTATAGTCGGCTGGCGGAATGGACAAGTTTTGGTTAATTACATCCTGCTTAGTCAAGCCTACGCCAGTATGGTGCGAAGCAAACCGCCAAATTTGTTCAGGAAAGCCTTCATTTCGCAGAATCTGCTCACCAATCACGCCGTGGCGAACGCCGTCGACAAATTTGCCGTTTTCCAGAACATCATACGCGCCGATATCATGAAGCATGCAAGCAACATGCAGTAAATCACTGTCGACTCGCGAGTTCGGCTTAGCATCCAAAAGCTGCGCCGCAATTGCGTCAACCACTTGGCAATGAGTATAAATCAACGTAAAATCAGCATCAGTTTTGGCGTATTTTTTATGCAGGTTTTTTATTTGAGCTTCGGTTGGTAATTCCGTTTTATTCATATTTATTCTACCTATGTTTGACACGAAGATCCTTTTAAATCCTCACATCGCCGTCTAAACTAACATAGTTCTTGGCGCCGCTGCGATACATGGCGGAAGGCTTATTTTTGGCGTCAAACTCATATTTCATCAGTTCGCCAAAATAGCTAAAATGATTACCCTTCGCAATTTTTAAGGTGGCGTCATCGACTATTTCCAGCTCTTCAGCCATGTTGAATGGCTGCCAATCATTAGACCATAAGCCCCTCAGTCCTTTTGCCGTATCAACAACTTCATATACGCCGTAATCGTTAACGAACCGCGCTTCAAACTTTCGACGTTTTTTATCAGAAGCGTCACCAAATTGATCAATAATTCCTAATATCGAATTTGCAACTATCCCTGGCGCTGTATCATACGCGTTCGCCAACACTGAAACAGTTATTCCGTCATCTATCCGCGACCAGGTGCGGCCGATAAATCCTGGATAACCGCCGCTATGACCGACGAGCCGCTTACCGTCTTTAGCTTTTGCAACATCAATGCCTAATCCGTAACTTCCTGCGTTTGCTTCGTCGGCAACTTGCCATGATGGGCGCTGCATTTCCCGTTTGGAGATGTCACTCAACAATTTGCCTGAGCCGACTTGCAGAGCAGCAAAGAATTTCACCAAGTCATGCGCCGTTGAGCAAAATCCTGTGGCTGGCTGCAGTACGCCAGTTATAACGTGTTGAAATGGTCGACGCTGCTGTTGTAAATCAAACCTACTGTAGCCAGTAGCCATGTAAAGTTCCGGCGAATATTCCGTGGCGGTTTGAGTTAAGCCGAGCGGTGTGATGATGTTTTCTGCCATAAAATCAGCGTACGATTTGCCGCTGACTTGTTCAATCACCAAACCCAGCAAGCCAAAACCAAAATTGGAATACTTGAATTCGGAATTTGGCTCGAACACCAGTTGTGATCGCATGATTTGTTTCTTGAACTCGTCTTCATCTGGAAACTCTCCTTGGAACTGCCAAAAGCCTGACGCCTGTCCATCGCGAATCACGCCTGCCGAGTGGCTCAATAATTGACGCAAGGTTACGTCATGCCAACGCTGGTCGCTATGCTGCGCCAGCCACGGTAAATGCGTCGTAGCTGAATCATCAATGCGCAACTTGCCGCGCTCCTGCAGCTGCATCACGGCCGTGGCAGTAAATGTTTTTGATTGCGAAGCAACGTGAAAGAGATGATTGGTTGTTAATTTCTCATTATTTTCTATATTTGCCAGACCGTAGACTTTATGAAAAACCACTTCGCCGTCTTTGGCTATAGCTACCGTAAATCCTGGCCAGTGCGCCCACTGGCTGCGCAGCATTAGCCATGAGTCAATGAATTTTAGTGTTCGTTTGGGAATTGATTTCATAGCCTGCTTGTACCTCCTAAAATATTACGCTTCTTGCGGCCACCATCTCAGCACAAAATCCCGATAACCCGGCGCGAGCTTGTCAGTAGTTTCAATCTCCGCTCGAGCGAGCCAAATCGGGCGCTCCTCGCCGCCATCACAGGCCCGACTTGGTATCTCAATACTACCATCAGCTATGGCTGTGTAGCCAAGAATAATTTTATGGTCTTTGACGGCACCACCCTGCGGATAGCGCATATAGAAATCAGCTGGCGTCGCATCGATTGAGATACCCAGCTCCTCGCGCAGCTCTCGCTCTAGTGCCACGTCGGGCGTTTCGCCGGCATCAATATGCCCGCCCGGCAGACCAAAGCCATCATCGTGCGGATAATACATCAGTAGCACACGCTTGCCGTCGCTGCTATACAGCGCTACTTTTACGCTAACTTCGTGTCGATCATACATTACTTTCAGTATAGCCGTTTCGCTATAATTCGACAATGTATTCGTGCTACAGTAGAGATATGAATAGTCATTCTCCCTCCCCTGCTACGCCCGGCGTCAATCTGGGCGGTTGGCTGGTGCTCGAACGATGGATGACGCCAAGTGTATTTGCCGGAACAGACGCGACCAATGAATATGAATTATCTAAGACCGCGGATGGCCAAGCGCGCATCCAGCAACATCGACAAACCTTCATCCAAGAAGCTGACCTCAAATGGTTAGCGCACGCTGGTATACGACTACTACGGCTGCCAATTGGTTATTGGGCGCTCGAGGACCAGCCGCCGTATATATCAGTAAAGCCGCGGCTTGACTGGCTGATGGACATGGCTCGGCAGTATGATTTACAGGTGCTGCTCGACCTCCACGCTGCGCCTGGCGCTCAAAACGCCAGCGACCACAGCGGTAGCGGTAATACCAGCGCTGTTGGGTGGTATCAACGCGCCAATCAGCAAAAGACCACGCAAATATTACTAGACATCGCTAACGAATACGGTGAGCATCCGGCGCTATGGGGTATCGAGCTACTCAACGAACCATTGGTGACGACACGACGCGAACGATGGCAATTGTGGTGGTGGACACGGCAAACGAGCCGAACATTGCGCAGTAAATTGCCGCCCTATGTGCGCATCGTGGCGTCTGATTGTTACCAGCCAGCCTGGTGGTCGGGGCGAATTGGCAATAATACGCTCGACATACATCATTACCAATGCTTTTCTGACACAGACAATCAAGCAGGCTCATTGACTTATCACCGTCAGGTGCTTGACCAACGGTCTGGTGAATACCGTGATTACTCCCATCAGCAACCGCTGATCATCGGCGAATGGAGCGCCACTTTACCGCCAGGCATTGCCAGTAAGAATACTGAATACGCCCACTGCCAATCGCAACTTGCCGTACCAGCAAACGTCGATGCTTGATTTTACTGGAGCTACAAGACCGAAAGTCCCGGGGCTTGGAATTTTCGGGATTGCCACCATAGGGGGTGGTTTGACGGTATGCTTAGCTCGCGGTAGATGGTATAATGGATGTATGTCTTTTCCTAAATTAATTTACGGTGTTGCGGTTCTAATCATTATCGCTTGGGTATTGAGCATGGTGTTTCGCCTTGCTGCTTGGTTGATTAATGGACTGCTTTACGCTGCGGTTCTGGTTGTTATTATCGGTCTTATTGCACAATTTATCAGCCAGAAAAAGCGGCAAAAATAATTTACCCCTGTCACGATAGAATAATCACGGCAGTTTGTTCCGCCGTGATTTATGTTATAACCCTAATTCTCGTAGCTGCGCTGGGTCAACCATTGATGGTGAATCCATCATCACATCAACACCCGAGCCGTTCTTTGGAAAGGCCAGGGTCTCGCGGACGTTCGTTTCATCGATGAGTTCCATAAGGATGCGGTCGACACCAAAGGCACAGCCAGCGTGTGGCGGTGCGCCGTATTTGAAGGCGTTTAGCATGGCACCGAATTTTTCCTCAACGTAGCTTTCGCTAAAGCCGAGCAAATCGAATACTTTGTATAGCACCGCTGGGTTGTGGTTGCGCACGCCACCGGAGCAAATTTCGTAGCCATTCATCACCATGTCGAACTGGTCAGCCACGATAGCCAGTTTTTCAGTATCGGTCGTCGCCGATTCCAGCGCCTCTAAGCCGCCCTTTGGCATACTAAATGGATTGTGGCCAAAGTCAAGCTTCTTGCCGCGGTCATCCCACTCGTAGAATGGAAAGTCGATAATCCAAGCCAAGGCTACCTCATCCGATTTTTTCAGGTCGAAGTGGGCAGCAAATTCGTTTCGCAGACGACCAAGTACGGCGTTGACGACTGGGCGAGTGTCGGCGCCGAAGAAGATCACGTCGCCAGGTTGAGGGTGAAATCTTACACCAATCGCAATTATTGCATCACGTGATAGAAATTTAGCAATAGGAGAGGATAAAGCCTCTATAAAATCTGCTTTTACCCCATCGTCACTATTTAGATTAATCTTAACACCTGCTGTATATGAACCGTTTTCACTAAATTTTAGATACGGTAGTCCACCAGCTCCCTCGGACTGTGCGATCTTTGTAAATTTGTCGATTTGCTTACGGCTGAGACTGGCGCCATTTTTGACGCAAATCGCCTTGATACACTCAGCGTTCTTGAACACGCCAAATTCGGTGTCGGCAAAGACATTAGTAAGCTCAATCAGCTCCATGCCAAAACGTAAGTCCGGCTTATCCGAACCGTACATCTCCATGGCGTCGCGGTAGGAAATGCGCGGAATTGGACTGCCGTCACCGACCACGAGACCACTCAAATCCAGCAACTTCTTGCCCGCGAAATCGGTCGCGAGCTGACACATCAACGGCTCAACTTCCCGGCGAACTTCCTCGCCGCTTTCAACAAAACTCATCTCGAGATCCAGCTGATAAAACTCGCCGTACAGTCGATCAGCCCGCGGATCTTCATCGCGAAAACACGCCGCCAGCTGGTAATACCGCGGCACGCCGCCAACCATCAACAGCTGCTTGAACTGCTGCGGTGCTTGTGGCAGAGCATAAAACTTGCCCTCTTGCAGACGACTGGGGATCAGGAAATCGCGCGCACCTTCAGGGCTAGAATTTGCCAAAATCGGCGTCTGAATTTCAATAAAGTTGCGGTCATCCATATACTGATGCATTCGCCTATACATCTCAGCACGTTTTTTCAGCATCTGTTGCATTGTTGGGCGGCGCAGGTCAAGGTAACGATATTTGAAACGCAAGTCCTCACCCGCCTGGTTTTCCTCAGCAAACGGCTGGATTGGCAGAGTTTCAGCACGGTTCAAAATTTCCAGGTTTTTTACCACAATTTCTACATTACCACTGGCGATATTTGGATTCTTCAAACCTTCGCGGCGCTCCATCACTACGCCGCTGGCACGAATCACAAACTCGTCGCGCAGGCTTTCCGCCAAACGAAACGCCTCCGCCTGCTCAGGATTAATCACCAACTGCACCAACCCGGTATGATCGCGTAGGTCAATAAAAATCAGTCCGCCGTGATCGCGCCGGGAGTGCACCCAGCCAGCTACTGTAATATTTTTCCCAACTTCATCAGAGGCCTTTACCGCCAAAATTCTATTTTTCATATCTGTTATTATAGCACATTAGCTGTTATAATGATTTTATGAATAGCGGTGGGTTTATTCTCCTATCTGTAAGCATCTGCTTGTGGGTTTTTCTCGCCTATCTGTATTTATCCTTATCTAAGAGGATTAAGAAGCTTGAATTAAAAGAGGCAAAACGAAGGCCCGCAGATAGCTATATTAAAGAACAGCCGAGCAGCCGCCCAGAAAACGAGCCTTTATCTGCCGCGCCGACGCCAGCCGCCGTAGATCAGCCAGCACCAGAAAATAGCCTAAAAACAGCAGACCAAGAATTATTAGATAAAATTCGCACTCTCGACGCTTATTCTTTCAAAAAGTACATAGCAGAAATATTCAAATCATTCGGATACCAGACCAAGGTTACGCCTTATAACCGCGATAACGGTATCGATATCATCATGCGCAAAAATAATCTGCAAAGTTATGTACAATGTAAAAAACACAACATTAGTACAGTTGAGGCCAGCACTGTCAAAGATTTTTACGAACCAATTGCTAGCCGTCTTAACGGAGGTTTCGTCTTTATAATAACGATAAATAGTTTTTCAGAGGATGCCAAGCGATTTGCTAAAAACCCAAAGCATACTAGCAACATCATGCTTATCGACGGGCAAAGATTGCTCCGCCTAATACAGTCGGCCGAGAAAACCTCATCTCGTCCGATACCTTTCCCTGACAGTAGCGGCATTAGCACCGCCAAAGCCGAGACAACACCAGTCAAAATACCGCAACCGCCGCGGCAAACACTCAGCCGCCAAAAACAGAAACGAAAGTTCGTCTCCTAATGCCTTTATCTTAGCTATATAGACGCGCTTGCCAGCGCTAACTGGCATTAAACGTCGCGGCGTTTTTTAGTCGATAGGTTGTTCTTTTGCGGATTCGCCCCGGCAGCCTTGCGCAAATCTTCATAGACATCAAACTCGTCAACAATTTTCCGCCCCAATAGCGCTTCAATAACGTCTTCCAGGCTAAGCAGTCCAACCGTTTCTCGAAACTCGTTCACTACCACAAACAGATGCCGCTGCACTTTTAAGAATGCTGCCAGCGCATATTTCAGCGAGCGATCATTGCGAATATAATACACGTTCTTATCCATAACCGCATCCGCGCGGCGCGACTTGGATTTCGGATCAATCATTAGTAAATCTTGCACGTACAAAATACCGACCACATGATCAATGTCATCCTTAACCACTGGAAACCGGCTATAGCCTTTTTTATGCAAATCATCCAATACCAGCGGCCCAAGCAGCTCGTCTGATTTGACTGACTCAATCATACTGCGCGGCGTCATCACTGTGTCGATAGAAATTTCATTAAAGCTCAAGCCGTTGATAACCAGCCGCTTTTCATCTTTCGTCAATACGTCGCCGGATTGCTTAACCATCGACAACAGCTCGTCTTTCGACTCAATATCGTAATGGTCATTAGGAATCGGCGCAACTGAACGAATTGTTTTGAATATTGCCGGATATTTTTCAATTACTGCCAAAATTTTAGCTTCGTATTTTTCATACAATTTTTGCGAATACTTTTGCCACAAACTCACCCGCGCCAAAGCACCGGCTTCCAGCGCGATTAAAATCGATATGAAAAAGCCGACCGCCCAATGGAATAATTCCACGCCGATAACACTTAGCACCACCAATAAAATTGCCGAGATAACGCGCTGCAAAGAAAAAATATCGCGCAGCAGCATATGGCGCTTTAATAACAGCTCTGCTTCGCTATCGCCAGCGTGTACCCGCCGCTGCAGCTCAAACCGGCTATGCGACGACAATTGCGGATGAATTCCCAACACCACCAAAAGGCATAAAAAAACGACAATATAGACAACTGGCAGCACAACCATCATGGTTTAATTGTACCCTATCTTATGCTATACTGACTAGAGTAATTTGGAGGAACTATGAATAAAAAAAGTTGGATAGTTTTTATGATAATTGTCGGGATGATAATTGCCGGGATGATTTATATGTCAACCCAAGACCGGCTGGATGTTAGCAATATTACCGAAGAAAGTATGAATAAAATAATCGGCGCTGAAAAACGCAATAGCAACATCGCCGACCATACGTACGGCAATAAAAATGCCAAGGTAACCGTCATTGAGTACGCCGACTACCAATGTCCAGGATGCAGCGCTGCCGCGCCAAAAGCGAAAAGCGTTGTTAAAAAGTATAAAGATAATACGCTGCTGATTTTCCGTAATTTCCCAATCGCCAGCTCTCATCCGAACGCGCGAGCAGCGGCGGCGGTAGCTGAAGCGGCTGGATTGCAGGGTAAATTCTGGGAAATGAATGGACTCCTTTATGCCAACCAAAACGCCTGGAATAACGCCAACACCAGCGAACGCAGCAATATTTTCCAGTCGTACGCCGAACAGTTGAAGCTTAATATTAGCCAATACAAATCAGACATCGCTAGCGCCAAGGTAAAGAATAAAATTGACTTCGATCTGGCAGTCGGACGACAGCACGGCGTTAAGGCTACACCGACCTTTTATGTTAACGGCAAGAACGTACAGATGGACAATACTGGCTCAATTGAATCAGCTATCAAAGACGCTCTAAAAAGCGCTGGCGTCGAAATTAAAGATTAATTTCTCATCAATACCAAAGTCCCGCTCCGGTGCCTTTGGAGCGGGATTTATTTATAGTCGTCCCCCTTTTACTTTAATCAAGAGCGACTGCACATTGTTTATTGTGCTATGTATGTTTGCCATTCGGCAGGCACCACATCAACGGCTATCTTTTTGCGCCTGGAAGACACAAAATTGATTGCTATTGGCATGTGTTTTGTACTCCTCGTACTTATGCGCAGCCTCACGCGCTTCGACCTTTATTACCCATCTTTAAGCAATTGAATGCTTCGGCGCGAGACACGTCACCAATATTACCAAACGATTTTAGGCGCGTCAAGCGGAATGTGCCATATATTTTGAGCTAAAACAGGCGGATTCGCCTGGCAAAAACCGACACGAACAAGATTAATACTATAGTAAAACCGACAATCCCCACATACGCCCAAGGCTCGTGCTGAAACGGCAGCCCGATATTCATACCGTACATACCGTAAAAAACATTCGGAATCGCCAGTAAAATCGTAATGGCGGTCAAAACTTTCATGCGCTGGTTTAAGACATTATTGGCAATTGTCGAGTAGGCACTTTGGATACTGGAGATCGTGTGCACGCTGGAGCTAATAGCCACCAAGATTTGGCGAATATGCAAGTCGATATCCTCAAGGTCTTCCAAATCGCGCGTATTAAATAAACCGTGGCGATTATCCCTCAATTGGGTTATCACGCTGGAAATACCTTCCAGGCTGCTGCGATAACCGTTAAGACTGCCTTCTATGGCCACAAATTGAATAAAGTCGGCATTTTGCACCTCATACCGGCTCAGCCGCTGCCTGGCGCCGCTAATTTTCTCGGTCAGCGAATGGACGCGCTGTTCGTACTGCGAAATAATATACGCCAGATTTGCGCTAAAAATGCCAGCTGGACGTTCAGTAGTTGCTGCCAAAAAATCTCTGACATCAAGCGGCGAAAACTTCGCTTGCGGCGCAATCGTAATGTAGTGATTCTTATGGATAATCATCAGGAACGGTACGGTCTTGCCGGAATCAACCGCGCCGAGCGGTACGCGGGCGAAAATATATTCAACGCCGCCGGAAAGTTCAACTCTCGGCAGTTCGTGGACGTCGGCAGCATCGCGAATGATATTAGGATTCAGCGAAAAACCGTCTGCCAGATCACTTATATCCGTATCAGCAAGCTTGCCATTAACATGCACCCAGCAATTTGCGTGCATGATATTGGTTTGCATCAAATTTTCAGACAGCGATCGCCGTTCAAAGTAGCCCACCACCATGAGAAAATTATACGATAAACTGTTATGCTTTGGCAATCTTGATTATAGTTTGCCGTACTAAAATCTCCCCGCTTCGCGAAAAAACGAGGAGACTTTATTTTAGATAAATCTACAAGCTACGATTTAATCCGCGTACCTGCCGTACCGGTAATCGCTTCGGCGGTCTTTTCCAGCGAAGTAATAATTGCTGTACGTCCGGTACCGCCAGCCAAGAAGCTTAGAGCTGCTTGGGTTTTTGGCAGCATAGAGCCGGCTGCGAATTGCCCGTCGTCAATGTGCTTTTGTAATTCTGCCGCCGAGACTTCTTCAAGCGATTGTTCGTCCGGCTTGCCAAAATTAATCTTAGCAGCATCAACTGATGTCAAAATCAACAGCGTATCGGCGTCCAGAAGATCCGCCAATTTGGCAGCGCCAAAATCTTTATCAATCACTGCTGCCACGCCCTTCAATTGTCCGGCTTCGTCCTGCAAAACAGGAATACCGCCACCGCCAGTCGAAACTACTGTCACGCCAGTAGAAACCAGCGATTTTATAACATCCGCCTCGACAATGGTTTGCGGTTTCGGCGAAGGTACGACGCGCCGCCAGCCGCGGCCAGCATCTTCTTTCACCGTGTAGCCGCGCTCGCTGGCGACAGTTTTAGCCTCCTCCTCGGAATAAAACGGCCCGATTGGTTTGGTCGGATTCTGAAAGGCCGGGTCGCTTGAATCGACAATGGTCTGCGTAATCATGCTAACTGCGCTGCGGTCAATACCATTAGACGCGAACGCATCGTGCAGCGCCTGCTGCAGCCAGAAACCGATCAAGCCCTGACTCATTGCGCCACAATCCTCCAGCGGCAAGCTCGGCACATCAGCCGTGTTAATCGCTTCTTCGTGCAAGACGATATTGCCGACTTGCGGTCCATTGCCATGAACAATTGCCACATTATGACCTGCCTGGATAAGCGGTAAAAGCTGGCGAACTGTCTCGTCAGCCACCCGCTGCTGCTGCGCGGATGAGGCTTCGCCCTGTTTTTGCAGGGCATTGCCTCCGAGTGCGACTACTATTGTACGTTTATTATCCATAAAACTATAACGCTCCAAACGCTGCAATAACCGCAACGCTAATAATCGCGAATACTGCCATGATTGGTGCTGAACGTTTCAGCCAGTCGCGGTACGACACGCCAGCTAATGCTAAACCACCCATAAGGGAAGCGATGGTTGGCGCCATCATGTTAATTAAACCTGACGCCGTAGCAAAGGCGGCCACCATAACCTCTTTACTTGAGCCAACCAGATCAGCAATTGGTGCAATAACTGGCATAGTTGCTGCTGCCAAACCTGACGATGATGGCACAATGAATGACATTGGCAAGTAGAACAGATATGCCAGAACACCGACAACACCACCGCCAGCATCTTTCAGTAATGCTTCACCCCAGCTAATGATAGTGTCTTGAATTTCACCATTGGCCATCACGACAGAGACACCTGTTGCCACTGCGATGATCAAAGCAACTGGCAAGATATCCTTCACGCCATCAATGAATGTGTCAACTGGGAAAACGCCTTCTTTTTTGAACTCTTTATAGTAAATTGCAGTTATGACAATAGTTGACATCAAGAACAGCGTAGTGATTTCACCAAACAGCCATTCGCCAAAGGCAGCACTATGAACCACGCCGAGTACTGCACCGATAACTGGCAAAGTTGAAGCTTGCTTAAACATGTCGTCAAAGAAAGTAATCTCCCAACTTCCCCACGGAATCAATGAAAGAATCATTAACACGAATGTAATAGCGAACACTCCCATAACAACTTTTCGCGGAGTGGTAAGCTTTGGTATATTTTCCATATCTAGAGCGGCTGTAGCTGGCTTATAACGAACATCTTCCTTGTATTTGCCTGCTTTTACTTTTGCAGCGTAACGCATAGTAAAGATGATCGCCGCGATCAGACACAGTACCAAGATGATAGACATAATTGGAATTACACTACCCAGCTTTACGTCTGCTGTCGCAGCAGCAGTACCAGTGGAGAATGGGTTAATTGTCGAGCCAAGCACGCCCGTACCAGCACCGAGCACGATTACCATCACGCCAGTCATTGCATTGTAGCCAGCAGCAATCATCATCGGTATGACTAGTGCATAAAACGCCACAGTTTCTTCCTGCATGCCGTAAGTTGTACCGCCGATAGCAAACAGCGTCATCAAAATTGGAATGAGCCATTTTTCTTTGCCCTTAAGCTTGCGAAGTAGCGCACCAAGAGAAGCATCAAGAGCACCGGTCTTCATAGTAACACCCAAGAATCCACCAAGCACCATGACGAAAACAATCACATCAAGCTTGCCGGACATCCCTTTAGTCGGCGCAGTGAAGATATCCCACAGACCTTGTCGATCATGCTTATCAACTTCAGTCTCTTTACCATCCTTCTTTTCCTTGACAGTGCGATCTTTATTGACTACCTGATACGACCCCGCGATGCGATTACCCTCTTTATCTGTCTTATATAATCCCGATGGAATAACCCATGTGAGCGCTGCCATGATAGCAATCACGACAAACAAAATCGTAAACGCCGATGGCGACCGGAGCTTCTGCTTTGTTTTTTTAATTTTTTCTACCATTGTCCCGGAGCCTCCTTAACTCCCTTATTACGACAACTACAGCGTCAAAGCCATAACAGCTTTGATTGTATGCATCCTATTTTCCGCTTGATCAAATACCACTGAATTTGGCGAACGGAACACTTCGTCCGAAACCTCCATTGCATCCAAGCCAAACTCTTCCTGAACACTCTTGCCAGTAGAAGTTAAGGCATCATGAAAGGCTGGCAGGCAGTGCATAAACTTAACTTCCGGATTACCTGTCAGATTCAGCATGTCGCGGTTTACCTGGAAATAGCGCAGTAAATTGATGCGCTCAGCAAACTTATCTTCCTCGCCCATCGACACCCAAACGTCAGTGTAAATCACGTCGGCGCCGTGCAGAGCTTCTTCGAAATTGTCAGTGATCGTGACTTTACCATGGCTTTGCCGGGCAAAATTATTAGCCTTATGTACCAAACTGTCGTCCGGGAAAAGTTCGCGCGGCGCTAAAATCCGAAAATCAACGCCCATTTTTGCCGAACCAATCAATAAACTATTAGCCATGTTATTACGACCGTCGCCAACGAACACTAGTTTCGTATCTTTCAGCCTGCCAACATGTTCCTCAATAGTCATGAAGTCAGCCAAAATCTGCGTTGGATGGAATTGATCAGTCAATCCGTTCCACACCGGCACGCCGGCATGCTTCGCCAAATCTTCCACAGTCTTGTGCGCAAAGCCGCGAAACTCAATACCGTCAAACATTCGGCCGAGCACCTTGGCGGTATCTTCAACTGTCTCTTTCTTACCAAGCTGGATGTCGTCTTTACCGAGGTATTCCGGCGCAACACCGAGGTCGTTAGCCGCCACCGTAAAGGCGCAGCGCGTCCGGGTCGAGGTTTTTTCAAATAGCAACGCCACATTTTTACCTTCATGAATCCGGTGCGTCACACCAGCATATTTCAGCCGCTTATATTCACGCGCCGTATCCAGTAGTAAACGAATTTCTTCCGCCGTGTAATCGCTTAAGGTTAGTAGTGACCGGCCTTTCAAACTTTGCGCCATTAAAATACATCCTCTCGTACTAGCGGCATACTCATACAGCGCGGGCCGCCGCGGCCGCGGCCAAGCTCAGCACCGCTGACTTCAATAACTTCAACGCCATGCTCGCGCAGTTTTTGGTTGGTGACGTAGTTGCGGTCATACGTTACCACCACGCCCGGCGCAATCGCTAAGGTATTGGAACCGTCATTCCACTGCTCGCGGGCTGCTGCAATTGGATCGCCGCCGCCGCACTCAATCAGCGTGACATTTGGCACCTCCAGTGCTACTCGCAAGACATGCTCAAGATCCGTCTCATGCGTAATACGCGGGAACGGCTGGCCCTCAACTTTGTCCAGCACGAAGCAGTTCATCTTACCGCCGCGATCGCGAATTTCCGGATGAATAGTAAACTTGTTCCGATCAATCATGGTAAACACCGTGTCCAGGTGCATGAAAGCGTGCGACTTCGGAATTTCCATGGCAACGACTTTCTTAAAGTTAGAGCCGGCAAACAGCTTGGTTGCCATCTTTTCAATCGCCTCAGCCGTGGTACGCTCTGATATGCCAATCGCCATTACTTTGCCGTTTAATACTAGTTCATCGCCGCCCTCCATCGAGAACTTTTCGTGGCGGTCATACCACACCGGCACATTCTTGCCAGCAAACCGCGGATGATGATCAATAATATAGCGCATAAACAGCGATTCGCGGCGGCGCGCCGGCCAATGCATCTTATTGATCGTCAGGCCGTTACCAATGGCTGCAGCCGGGTCGCGCGTAAAGTACAGGTTTGGCATTGGGTCGAGATAGAACGGATAATGATTCTTCTCAATCATATTATGCAGCTGCCGATGATGTTCCGGCGGCAGCGTAATTTCGTCCTTGCGCACGCCGGCCATAATCTTACGAACCATAGCGTGAGTCGGCAAATCCAATAAGAATTGGCGCAAAACCTGCGTGATTCGGCGCGAACCCTGCTTGGAAGCCGCCAGCATTTCGTCGACAAATTGCTCGCGGAGCTGGTCGGAGCTCAAAGCTTCGGCAACCAACTCGTCCAGATACAGAACTTCGACGCCATGATCGCGCAAGGTTTGAGCAAACGCGTCGTGTTCCTTCTGCGCAACTTCCAAATATGGAATATCGTCAAATAAAAGATCGGTCAGATAATCTGGAGTTAAATTTTCTAGCTCCTTACCTGGCCGATGCAATAAAACGGTTTTAAGTTTTCCTATTTCAGACGTGATGTGAATTGGCTCATCCATCACAGACCCCCCTGTTTATATTGTTAATGCTTCTATTGTAACACGTTTATGTTTTTGGACAAGAGGAAATGATTGCCAGACTAGACTCCGTTCTCGACGTATATTGACGATTGTTCGCCAGCCACTTATCGACCGCCCGCGCTGCGCCTGGCAAGGCTTCATTGGCATAGTCATCAACGATGATAGTCGCCGTTTTCTGAAACTTGCCGTCGCACACGCGGAATGAATCGGCAATTGACTCATAAAAATCGCCGTCAAAAAACGCAAAGATGATACTTTCCGGTACGTCGTCAGGGGTGAAGTCAGCAAACCAGCCTTTGTGGATGATCGGCATTTTTAGTCCTGCTTTCTTGAAATTCTGGATGAAGGTTTTGCGTGATGCCAATAGTTCGCCCGCTTTGAACTGGTCACCCGCAGCGCTGGCGTCGGCTTGGGTTTTTTCTGGCAAGCCCATAAACGAATCGTAAACATGAAACTCGCCCGTAAAATCATAGGCGTCCAGCAGCCGTCGAATAAACAAACTCGTCGTGCCGACATAACAGCCAAACTCGACGATGTTTCCTGCCGCGCCGCTTCGCAGCACCGTTTCCAGCTCCCGCAGCAAGACGCCGAGCTCTTTGGCATCAACTTGCTCGGAAATGATGGAATATTTGGCGAGGAGTTGGTCGGTTTTATTCATATTATTTATTATAGTTAGTCTATGAATTATCGACAAATGATTACCATTAGATTATTATAACTTTATAATCCTAAGTATAACTTTTCAATATGAACAACCACAAAATCATCACAACCTTTTTACCAAAACAAAT
>CAUSPY010000017.1:0-18305 GCA_963533665.1 uncultured Candidatus Saccharibacteria bacterium | reverse complement strand
AAAATATCAGAATATATTTTTAAGCCCTCAAATTGCTTATATTCTTTAATTTTATTATTTGAAACATTAAGCTTTATTTCTTTATAATCCATAATCTTTCCTCCTTAAACTTGTTGCCTATACAGAAAATATTATACCGCTTTGATTTACCGTTCATTTTTTCTTTTTAGTTTTTATTGCCGGTAATTCTTTATACATAGAATTGAATAACCCTGTTAAATACTCTTTGTTATCTACATCATCTACCAATAGCATTTCCTTTGCTCCCCCATAAGGTAATTCATATTCTGCATTTGGCATATATTCTATCGCAGATTTCACAGACTTTACCAAGAATCTATCATCATAAATTCCACCAATAATCTTCCCACGATAATAAATTATATACTCACCCATCATCGCACGATAAGTAATATCTTCCAATTCAGACAACTGCCCTAATATGAAATTTAAATATTCCTTGCTTGATGCCATATTACTCCCCTAATTTACCGTCAAAATTTTAGTAATCCATTTTCATCGTATTTGAAACCAGGTCCCCATGCATCTTTTTGGTGGGTTATTTACAGAAGACTCATGGTCGTTATTAGTTATCTAAAGCCCAAGGTACATTAATCGTGAAATATTTTCAAGAGTATACATAAACACGCAGATTTGCTGGGTTTATTGTATAATTTAAGTAATATGCATTATGGTCGATCAAAGAACTATCTATTTCACGCAATCGGATGGCACGAATGGTCAGAGAGTATTATTGTCGACGCTCGTCAAAAAGCCAGTAATATTGAAAAGAGTGTTTTTGAAGCAAACAGTCAGGAGCAAATAGTTGATCACATCGTGTCTGGCTATAGCTTAGCCCCGCTGGTGCTGTTGGCGGACAACAAAACCCAGGACATAGTGGAGACCAAGGTAGATGTCACCGGCAATAATATGTATGTACAAGCATTTGACAATAGTCCAATCAGCGTGCCCGGCTATAAGGTCGTTATTACGATACCGTTCACTGGTTCCGCAGACCTATTCAAAGTCATTCCTACTAGAATGCGAATGACGTATGATGATGCCGTGATTACTGGCAACGAATTAACTTTTGCGTTGGAGTTTACTGAATCAAACACCACTGCGGAGCGGATAAAGGATGCAGTAGACGGAAAGATAGCATCAATACAACAAAACATAGATTACATAAACAACGACTTATCTGGGTTTGAAGAGCGTGTTAAAGGCGTGGTAGTCGAAGCAGTCGCCAAACGTTTTGAGCAAATAAACAAACTCGACTCGATAAAGACTGCGCTGAGTATACCACTTGAAAAATCAGACAATCCTAGCCCATTAAATCAAGTTAGGATTTCAGTGCAAAAGCTGACTCCACTCTCAACCAAAAAAGATGAACCTGGTGGAACAATATCAAGCGAAGATTACGAAACGATACTTGAAACCATACGAAGCATGGGTGCATCTATGGAAACCAACCGAGCGTCAGAATCAAAGGACGAAGAAGCGCTCCGGGATATGCTGCTGGTCGGCTTGTCTGCGAGCATAAAGAGTGGCGTGGTCGGCGGCGAGCTATTCCATAAGAGCGGCAAAACAGACATCTCAATACCCTTCGACAGTAAAGCGACTTTTGTTGCTGAATGTAAGCTATGGAAAGGTCAGAAATATATAGACAAGGGCATAGACCAGCTCTTAGGTTATTTGACTTGGCGTGACGCCAAAACCGCACTCGTTATATTCAACAAAGACAACGCTAACTTCTCTGATATACAAAGTAAAGTCGAGGCTATATTTACTGAACGAAGCGACTATGTGCGCACAATCAAGCAACGCGATGGTGAGTGGCGCTTTGTTATGACCAAACCTGACGATAACGGTCGACAAGTTGAAATTCACGTCATGTTGTTTGATGTATATGAGATAAAGTCATGATGCGCCACGGAGGATGTACAGATGGCTAATAAAATCACGAAGATAACCAGGTATGCCATCCTAGAAGTTCTGAACACTTACATGGCCACCGACTTTTATGGCAGGTTAAACGAAGTAGAGTTCTGGGAGCGCATATTCAACCTAGAAAAACTACCATCTACCGACAGCCGTTACCCTGACATGAAAGGCGACCTGTGGCAGCACCGCGTGAATAACAATGATTGGGATGACAACTGGTACATTGATAAGTTTGACCTGCTGGAAACAGAAGACGCCAAGTTCCTGAAATTCCTGGCCGAGTTCTTCCATCCGGAAGTTAGAGATATAAATTGGAACACCAAAAGAGTCTTGGCGACCATCAACAAAAACTTGGCACTTGATGGCGTAGAGTTATATGCCAAGTCAAAAGTATCAGGCCGCGACATACTGGGTGCTAGAAATATCACGCCCGCCACACAGATAGATGAAACGCCGCTCGCAATTATAGACAACGACTTTATATCGCTACAGATCAACAAAAATGTTTACGACCACATCAAACAGTACTTAATCAACGAGGACTACTTCCACGCGGTGGACGAAGCATACAAATTGGTACGCAGCAAACTGCAAGAGATAACTGGCAACGAAAAAGCCACCGAAGTGTTCAGTATGAATGCCGAGAACAGAAGATACTACATGCAACTGTTTGGCAAATCGGACGGCACAACCCATGCCGAAAAAGACTTCTTCCGCGGTGTTGGCTACCTGAACCTGACCATACAATTCTTACGCAATGAAAAAGCGCACACACTGGCAACAGCTCTTGAGCGTAATCTGGCTATTCACTACATATCGCTTTCTAGTTTGGCCTATGATTTGATTACTCGCAATGAGACAGAACAAGATGACAAGGTCTGATAAAACCCCGATGAGCCAGTAGCGACAGTCAAAGAAGATAGGTTGGTCGCACTGATTTTGCTAAAGGTCTAGCTGAAGCGCTCGTTAAAGTACCAAACTCTGAGTCATTCACGGTCGGGCTATATGGCGCTTGGGGTAGTAGCAAAACATCCGTGGATAAAATAACCGAAAAATGTCTGACTCAAAAAACATCCAAACGATATCACGATTATGAACTTCATCCGTGGCTATTTACTAGCGTAGAAAACCTGCACATAGCGTTCTTTGGCGCACTAGCACATGGACTCAGTAAGAAATCAGTTACGCCGAGCTAACTGGCACAGCCGGCGCCACTATTTGCTCGCATAGCATCTGGAGGTCATCAGCCTTGAGTGGTAATAAGGCCGTAAGTGCCGAAGCGCAATGCGCCTCAAAGTACTCAAAGTATATGATAGATTGTAAAATTAAATGCGACACCTCTAGCAAGTAAAAAACTCATACTAACTTCGTGTAAAATGTTAGTAACAACAAAAACACACGGAGGTTAATATGAGTCATAGTTATCTTACCTTAAACGATAGAAATAAGATAGAGGTAAGGAATTTACTTGTTATGAAAAAGTAAAAAATGAATTAAACTCCAGACCGAGAAAATGCCTAGAGTTTGATACGCCATTTGAACGTTTTATGCACGAATTAAATTTGTTAAGAGAGGTGTCGCAATAATTATTGCAATTCAACATAAAATAAAGAGAGTCTTTAGGGATCCGTAACTCTTATATACTTGGTGCGGATGAAAGGACTTGAACCTTCACGCCGTGAGGCATATGCTCCTAAGGCAAAAAATTAAGCAATAATTTGCAAATATCGTCAATGCACCATCTACCCCCGTTAAAATGGCACAAATACCCGAAAAAACGGCAAATTTGAGGCATGAATTACCGCTTTAGACCCCTTGATTCCACTCGTTGGACTTTGACCCCGTTGGAGGCATTTTAGGAGTCAGAATAGGTGTTAGGTGTCCGGTCGGTTGCTATCGTTTTGGCGACGGATAAGATGGTATAATAAGTGTAATCAGTACATTGGTGGTAATAACAGCTTCAACGAGGAGGAGTGTCGCTCATGGATAAATGGGAAGAAAAAGTAAAAAATAGCATAGCCTACACCAAGGCTAAGGATTTTTTGAATGAACTTGAAAGCCACGATATGAGCGAAGCATCTGTAGATGCTATTGATTATGCTAATCGCGCCAAACTGGTGCTAGAACTTCTCGTAGATAGGTTAGATAATACCGATAGTCGGCTCGTTATCTGGTCAACCCTTGAATCTATCGGCAGTCATATCGCAAATGCGTCTTCTAATTTCGATTCGTGGATAAGCTCAGGAAACGACACGTATCTTGCCTCTTCATACATGGACACTTACATTGATAACATCCTTAAGCAAATACCTGACCTGACGCCTGCCGTTGACGTTGATGGGGCTAGAAAAGCGGTCGCTGGTCTTAATCGATCTGTTGGACAGTACAAACGGGTAGTTACAAGAGAGATGGACGAAATAACTGCAAAAGGCACGGCTTCTGAAGAAGCGATTGACGAGAAGGTCGCCAAAGCAAAAACCGAGTTTGAGGCTCTTGACACTAAGACTGTTGAGCTTGACGATGAACTAAAAGAGATTAAAGATTCTTCAAGCAAATTATCAACGGAGCAACAGCTTGCATTTCAAAAAGCTGAAAATGAGCGAAATAATACGATCACACAGTTCGTTAAGACAAAAACGGTTGAGATAGCTGATACCTTCAAGAAAAAAGAAGATGCTATCGATAAGTTAACGACAGATGCAAAGACGAAGCTCACGCTCGTAGCTCAGGATGCAGAGACGAGCCTGAAAGAAATAGACAACCTCCTTAATATCGCTGGGGATAAAACTCTCATTCATGAATACGCCAGCTCTGCAAAAGAGGATATGGATAGTGCAAATAATTGGCGAATAATCACAGTTTTATTACTACTTGTTGCTCTTGGCTTCTCAGTCTGCATGGTGGTAGATGTAACCCAAAATACCCCATCGTGGCAATCGTTAGTTGCACGAGCATTTGTTGCGTTATTCGCAGGAGGTATCGCAGGCTACACTGCTACGCAGTCGAGTGAGCATCGCAAAGCTCAGCGCTCTAACCAGCGAACAGCACATCAGCTTAAAGCATTAAAGCCATATCTCCTTGCAATCGAAAACGACAGGAAGCTTAAGAATGAAATCATAAAAACGGTTGCGGACAGGATATTTTCCAAGGAAGAACCTGTTGTACGGAGAGGTCGAAACTTACTTAAGAGCAAGGAGGAAGCCCCTGTGCTCACATCTCAACTAGTTGCAGTAATTGCCGAAACGGTTAAACAAATGGCTGCAAAATAGCACGGTTAAACTAAGCAACCCTGGTCAATAAAATCTAAACTTTACCACATGAACTATAGCATTCATTAATATATTCTGCTACAATAGGTTCTAGATTATTTCACACAATCAATACGCGGATGTGGTGGAATTGGTAGACACGCATGCCTTAGGAGCATGTGCCTCACGGCGTGAAGGTTCAAGTCCTTTCATCCGCACCAGAATATGGATTGTTGAAAAATTTTTATGTTTGCACAAATCCATCATAAAAAAGAACTAATATTACTGTAATGCATATGAATAAAATATCGATTGCGGCTGTCGTTTTGGTTGTTTTGGTCGTTTCTGCCGGAGGAGCGGCTTATTATTTTTATCGTGACAAGTTCAGCGAGCCGCCAGAGCAAACCGCTATCAAGCCTAAGCACAATAAGCCTTTTAGCCCGGATATCGTTATGACGGTTGGCGATAAGAAATTTGACGTGAAATTGGCGGATAATGAAACGACGCGAGCTCTCTTCACCCAGCTTCCTTTCACATTGAAGATGGAAGACCATTTGGCAAATGAAAAATTCGCCGCCTCGCCGGAAGATTTGCCAGCAAATCACACGAAACCCAAACGAGTCGAGACAGGCGACATTATGCTCTACGGTGTACGAACTATTGTCTTGTTTTATAAATCAATTGACACTCCATATAAGTACGTTCGCATCGGCAAAGTTACCAATCCCGAGCAGTTAGAAGAAGTGCTTGGTGCGAATGTCAAAAAGGTTGACGTCACTTTTAGTATGCGGTAGTTTCAGCTTCGCTCTACTAGGTCTTTGCTTGATTAAAAAACTTTTCACACTTTTATAACACAAATCAGCGCAGTATAATTTTCTTTTTTCGCCGTTTTGGTATAAAATATCTCTGAGCGGTTTTTATTGAGGAAAATCGCGTCTGGTGCGGGAAATTAGCTCAGTTGGCTAGAGCGCACGATTCACATTCGTGAGGTCACAGGTTCGAGCCCTGTATTTCCCACCATTTGACTCAATTCACGGGGATATAGCTCAGCTGATAGAGCGCAGCATTCGCATTGCTGAGGCCGAGGGTTTGAGTCCCTCTATCTCCACCAAGCTATGGCCGAACTGATCGAGGAACTTGAAATAATTGATAGAAAAACATACGAGACCCCTCTAATGATAGAGAGGGATTTAATTCGTAGGAGACAGCTTCCAGTAACTATTGAAGCGCGTCAAATTAAACCTGTTAAACATGCTATCGAGCGCGCAGCAACACTTGGAGCAATTAGTCTTATTTCTATCGCTGATGGCGCCATAAAATACTAACTAACCCTGCAGCAAGGCGGTAATCATGAGGATTTGCTACTGACTCAGGAAGGCAAACGGACTTGCCGAGCCGACGAAACGCCAGTAACAAATATTATCACTAAAGGCTGGAGCTGCGGCAAATTCAACTCCGTCGTCCGCGCTTGGTACGATAGAGGCAGCGTTAAGGAGCGAATACGGCCTGACGCGCGGCGCATAACGCCGAAGACACTGCTTGTTGGATGTTATGCATTGTGCGAACTGATGCAAGCAATGCAAATCACCAATAAACTGCCAGATAACCTGACGCTAACAAATGATCATATTAAACAATCAGAGACATTAGATCATTCCAGCGTCTATATTGAGAGCGTCCCTACTAAAAAGTTTGCTCAGCTTGTTAAGTCTGTTTATCTTTAGCGTTGGATAGCATAGCTAACTCCCTTGTCATAACGCGACTCCGGAGCAATAGTACTAAAATAAATTTAAGGCATTTTTGCAAGCAATAATTCACGCAGCGCAGGATAAGTAATATCTAATTTTTGCAGCTCATCGCGTGTAAAATAGCCGATTTCCGCTACGTCATCATTTGGTTTCGGACTTCCATCGATAATCTTTGCAGCAAAGTAAATTGCCAAAAACGGTACGGCAACTTCGCCAAACTCATAAATCTCAGGAAAGCTGTCTAGATGATTATCTATTTCTAGGTTCACCAAACGAATCCTTGACAAAAACCCGCCGCCCTGCTAAGATTTTCAGAGGTCAATACGTTGCTTTTGCCCTGAGCGGGAGCGTAATGTTGTAAAAATAACACACCCTAGTTGCACCGATAACGCGCAACTTTTTTGTTGCCAAAAAATCATTAATCAAAGGAGGAAATATGCCCCGCACTAAGCGAGAAGGAGTATTTTATGGCGTCGTGATGGCGTTTACGATGTCAATTTTTATGAATTTGCTGAATACGTTTTTGCACGCTGGCGTGTCGATGCAGTCGCTAGGAAGAGCGCTAATACTGCAGCCGGTGATTTTTGCTATTGTCATGGTAGTTGAAGGTTTAGTTGTGTCGAATCTGGCACAAAAAGCCATGAAGCGTTTTGTCCGCGCGAAGGACAGTATAGAGGCTCATGCACTGGCGCGAACGGTGTGTATGGTGACGGGTATGTCGCTGGCGATGAGCTTGATCGGGTTGGTCTTGGCAGGTACGCCGCTGGCTGAGCTGCCGCTACGCTTTGCCTCAGCATGGCCGATGAATTTCTGCGCGGCGTTTTGGTGGCAAATACTGGTTGCTGGCCCGATTGCCCGAATGGCGCTGAAAGTAATGCGAACACATCAATCAGAGCGTGCTTTAATTTCAGAGTAGCCCTGAGCACGGACCGTCACTGCAGACAAGCCAATCGCCATAGACCTCACCGCCTTCTGTTGCCATAACACTAGCTATCGTGCTAGACTGTGTTTCATTATGGAAAGAATTACGACAAAACCAACGGAACAGAAACCTTATACAATATATGCCGGCTCATTCGACATAGAAGAGACAGGCTGCGGCACGTGCGTCAATCCTGTTGGTGTGGGATATTGCGATCCAGAGGAAGATACTATCTATCTTGCTACAGCACCGGAGGGTTTTGAACGCCAGTTGCACAACACTTTCGTTCGCAAGAATGGTCTTTTTGTTCCTAAACCTGCGCCGTCAGATCAATCTAGTGAAACCAAGCTAAATTTTCTAAAAGATTGCCCTTTACCGCCTGAAGCCGAGCCGCTTCATTCGTCTGATGGAGCAGACGTTGCTGGCTTTAATGAGATGAGCTTATATACGCGCAGACGTACTACTCATGTCTTCCCTGTTTCACTGGGCGAAAACCCAAATCTTACATCAGAGAAGCGGGAGCACTATGAAGCAATAAGATCAGTAGCAGTACTAGCGCTGGCAGCTGTATTACATTACAAACTAGATGAAGAGTTGCCAGACAGAAACACTATGCATAGAATAGCTATCTCCGACGAACTTCTTATACGCGATCCGGATATTGTTATACATCGCTAAACATTCCTAATTATAGTCTCAAACTGTTCTATAGTTTTAGAAAACCCTCGGATGGTTTTGGGAGAATCGCCCGAGGGTTTTACGCAGTACTTAGTATTATTTTAATAAACTGCGCTGAAATTTTTAATAGCCGCTAACCTTCTCATCCCCGCTCATCTGTGCTACAATTAATCACCAAAGGAAGGTCTGCGTTAACATCAGACCATATTTTTATGAAGGACGCTAGCAAGATTCGAAATATTGCCATTATTGCCCACGTCGATCACGGCAAGACGACCATGGTTGATGGGCTGCTCAAACAGTCGCGCACATTCCGCGACAACCAGGCCGAGATGAGCCAAGAATTGATCATGGATTCGGGCGATCAGGAGCACGAACGCGGCATCACCATCACCGCCAAACAGACTTCAATTTTTTACGGTGATTATAAAATTAACATCATCGACACGCCGGGACACGCGGACTTTTCGGGCGAAGTCGAGCGAACACTGCAGATGGCGGACGGTGTCTTGCTGATCGTTGATGCGCAGGAAGGGCCGATGCCGCAGACTAAGTTTGTGCTGAGTAAGGCGCTAGAGCTGGGCTTGAAGCCAGTGGTGGTGATTAATAAAATCGATAAGCCAGCCAGGCGAATTGCCGAGGTTGAGGACGAGCTGAGCGATCTATTTTTGGAGTTAGCGACTGATGATAGTCAGCTGCACTATCCGATTTATTATGCCGTTGGGCGTGATGGCAAGGCGTGGCGGGAGATCCCTACTGACCCGAGCGAAGACGCTGATCTCACACCGATTTTTGAAGCAATTATCAACGATATCCCAGCACCAAGCGTCACGGCTGATGGCGGTTTCCAGATGCTGGTGACCAGCCTGCAGTATGACACCTTCCAGGGCAAATATGCCATCGGGCGGATTGCTCGCGGGTCGGTCAAGCGCGGCCTGGCAGTTAGCTTGCTGAAGCACGGCGAAGTGTCAGGTTCAGCGCGAATCGAGAAAGTTTTTGGTTACCGCGGACTAAACCGCGAAGAGCTTGACGAGGCGTTTGCTGGTGACATCGTGGCGCTGGTTGGCGTCAGTGAAGCGCACATTGGCGATACGATTGCTGACAAAGAACAGCCTGAAGCCTTGCCAGCGATCGCCATTGAAGCGCCGACGCTGAGCATGTATCTTGGCCCGAATACCAGCCCGATGAAAGGACGCGAGGGCGAATTTACCACCTCGCGGCAAATTGGCGACCGATTGCGGCGAGAATTGGAAACCAATGTGGCGCTGCGCGTCGAGGAAAACGGTATCGGCTTTACGGTATCTGGCCGCGGCGAGCTGCACCTGAGCGTCTTGATCGAGACCATGCGGCGCGAAGGCTTTGAGTTCGAAGTCGGCCGTCCGCAAGTGGTCACCATCACCGAGGACGGCGTCGAAAAAGAGCCGATTGAAGAACTACAAATCGAGATTAGCAGCGAATTCATCGGCGCAATCAGCCAAGAATTGGGTGCGCGCCACGCTGAGATGAAATCGCAAGAAACCACCGCTAGCGGCGCTACCCGCATCACCTACGTGCTGCCGACGAGAGCGTTGATCGGCCTGCGAAACGTACTGTTGACCGCCACCAAAGGCACGGTAATTATGAATTCCCTGCCGCATGGCTATCAACCGCTAGGCAGCAAATTGCCAAAGACCCGCGGCGGCGTGCTCATCGCCTTTGAGGCTGGCACGACAACGCCGTATGCGCTACAGGCGGCCGAGGCGCGCGGCGAACTCTTGGTCGGACCGGGCACGGAAGTATACGCCGGGATGATCGTCGGTATTTATAACCGCCAAGAAGACATTGAAATTAACGTATGTAAAGCCAAGCACCTGACCAACATGCGCTCCAAATCATCCGATGGCACGGTACAATTGACACCATTCACGCAGTTTAGCCTGGAACAGTGCATCGATTTCATCGAGGACGACGAGCTGCTGGAAGTCACGCCAAAATCTTTGCGTCTGCGTAAACGCTACCTTGACACTAATGAGCGAAAGCGCGCTAACAAAAAGTAAATTTTTTAATATTTAATATAAAATATAAATAGGAGGGGTAATTATGGCAAAGAGATGGCGCGACGTTAACGGATTTTATCAAATCTATCCGCGATCGTTTAAGGATTCTAATGGCGATGGCGTCGGCGACTTGCGCGGCGTGATCGATAAGCTTGATTATATTAAGGGCGGCGACAATTCGCTTGGTATTGATGCGATTTGGTTTTCGCCGTTTTATCCGTCGCCGCAAGCTGATATGGGCTACGATGTGGCGGACTATTGTGATATTGATCCGATTTTCGGTTCTCTTGATGACTTCAAAGAGTTGGTTGAGAAAGCGCACGCTCGCGATGTTAAAGTAATGGTTGACTTCGTACCTAATCATACCAGCAACCAGCATCCGTGGTTTTTAGAATCGCAAAACTCCAAGGACAACGATAAGAATGATTTTTATGTTTGGCGCGACGCTAAACCTGATGGCTCAGAACCGAATAATTGGCTGAGTACTTTCGGCGGCAGCGCTTGGCAGTGGCACGAGGGACGCCAGCAATATTATCTGCATACGTTTTTGAAAGAGCAACCGGATCTAAATTGGGACAATCCGGCAGTACGTTTCGAAATGAAAAAGGTGCTGCGTTTTTGGCTTGATTTGGGCGTCGATGGTTTTCGGGCGGACGCGGTACGTTGGATCAGTAAAGACCCAGAGCTGCGCGACGACCCAGTTGCCGAGCGTTATCGCGGCAAGAAACCGCCTACACAGTTCGACGATTTGCAGCACAAATATAGCCGCTTCTGGGACAACCTTTTCCCATATTTGCGGGAACTAACAGATATAGTCGCCTCATATCCGAATCGAATCATGGTTTTTGAAGATTATCCGGATGAAAACTATAGCACTAGCGAACAGTATTTGGGTTTTTATGGCGTCAATCCAAAGGTATCAATGCCATTCAACTTCGAAGGCTTAAATGCTAAGCTCAATGCCAAGTCGATAAGCACAATTGTCAACGAATTCCAAGGCATGATCAATCCTGATGTACACACGCCAGTCTATTGTTTTAGTAATCACGACCAATCGCGCATTATTACGCGTTTTGGCGGCGAGGAGCAGGCTCGCTTGATTGCGCTGATGCAGCTGACACTGCCAGGGCTGCCGGTGGTATATTACGGCGATGAGATTGGCATGAGCAATGGACCGATTCGCTTTGAAGAGATCCAGGATAAGTCGGTCTTTAGCCACGGCAACGACGAATCTGTCGGACGCGATCCAGAGCGCACGCCGATGCAGTGGACGGCTGGCCGAAACGCCGGGTTTAGTACGACCAAACCATGGCTGCCGGTAAATCCGAATTGCCAGAATGTTAATGTCGAGCTAGAACTAAACGAGCCGGACTCATTTTTATCACTATACCGCCGCCTGCTAATGTTACGTAGCCGCTACGAAATCCTGCGTACTGGCGAATATGAGCCGCTTAGCGACTTGGGCAAGAATATTTTTGCGTATGCACGGTGGATTGATAAGGAGCAGCATGTCTTTATAGCACTGAATTTTAACAACTCTAAGCACCGCGTTACCCTGCCCCATGCCGGTAGCATTTTATGCGCCACGCACCCGATTGACTATCCAGATATTAGCGAAGACGGCTCGGTTGAGCTGCGGCCGTATGAAGGCGTATTGGTTGAGTGCAGCAAACACCGGATATTAGCTAAATAAACGAAAAGACCGCCCCGGGTGAAAGGCGGTCTTTTTTTATAGTTTAATACCTCTATTTGACCAGGGTCTCTTTGACGCGCTTCGACAAAACGAAATATAAAGCCATCAAACTATGAACCGCGACAGAGAGAGTGATAAAGCTCAACAATGTAAACACCGTTACTCTCTCTCCTGTACTGTCAACTCCGCCAGCAGCGAACAGAACTATCATATTCACAATTGAATACACAGCCGAAACGCCGATCGTGATCCACGATAATATCTTGGCAATTCTCTTCTCCATTGATAATAATACAAGAGAGGCGATATATCCGCCAGCTAGTATAGGCGTAAATATCATAGAAACAACGTTTGACGGCAACGACAAGTTCATCATTGCAACAAAGAACAACGCTATATCACTTAAAGCAACAATTCCGAACCAAATGATGAAAAACATTAGCCAGCCGCCAACACCCTTCAGCGATTGCTGCATCATCACATACTGCATCGGCTGCTGCGGCTGAGCATACTGCCCCGGCATTGGCTGCGGAGCCATCTGCGGCTGCATTTGAGGCTGCGGCTGCATCGGCGCTTGCATCATTGGTTGCGGCTGCTGCATATATGGCTGCTGCGGTTGAGCGTACTGATTATACGGCTGAGACTGTTGCGGCATTACTGGCGGCACTGGCGCGCCCTGCATTGGCTGCTGAACAGCAGGCTGAACTGCTTCTGGCTGCGGCGCTTGCACCGACTGAGTAGCCTCGGGCTGCGGCACTGACTGAGCGGCATTGGAAGCATTGTTGTCTTTAGAACTGGAATTAGCGTTTTTCTTAGTTGCCATAATATTTGATTCTCCGTAACGGTTATAATTATTATATTTGTTATTGTAGCACACGATTAAGCACGCCTGCTATTCTTTTCCTGAACTAATAAATAAGTTGATAGACAGCAAAACTACAGGAACCCCGACAACAAGACCAAACGCAACAGTATCAGCCACACCGAAACCCTCTGCATGTGACATTCCATACGATAGCGCAGAGTTTATCGTAGCAAGTACCATTAAAATCAGTAGCAGCGCGCCAACAGCTATGCGGATTATTTTTCTGACTCGCGGCTTCAACACGCTGGCTGCGCTAAAGTAGGTAATAAGCAAAACCGCCAACGAGGCAAACGCTGTGAGTGCTGCGATTGAATATGCCACTGTTATGGCAGTTCCAACAATTTCTTGGCTGAACCCTACCACAGAGAGTATGCCCAACATAATACCAGCAAAGATTGCCAGCGCCATAGGCATCATACTAGCTCGGGACGCTTGTTGAGGAACCCTGTAATTACCATAGCCGTCAGGATACGAGACGGTATTCTGCGGATACTGCTGCGATACGGACGAATAAAGCGCTTGACCTTGCGGCGGCACAGCTGCTGCCGACTGAGCCTGCTGCGAATATTGAGACTGCGGCTGATTATCTATCGGTAGACCACCCGAAGGAACTGCATAATGCGCTGACTTTTCATTCTGATACTTAAAGACACTAGTACACCAAACAATTCCTAAAATCATTACACTAAAAGGTATAGGCGAAATAAAGAATGCTACATCGCCGAAACCGACGACAGCATAGAAATTCAAGTAAAGCCATAACGTAACAAAAGAAGCTATCGATATAAAAAGCGTGCAAATTGCGGCAACCTTGGCTATATTCTTATCCCTATTTGACAAATAAGTTATCCACAGACCAATGGACCCTATTATCAATATCCCCAACACAACTGACATAAACACCTTTACTGATTGGATGAAAAAATAGCTCGATACGTCAGTAAATTTTTCTATGGAAGTATTCATACTTAAAAGTTGAGCAGCAAAACCCACTGAGAAGAATAAGCCGATTCCATAAGCAACAGACTGTCCAATGACTGTTCCCTTTTTCGAATAATTAAAAACAACATACTGAGCAGTTTGATTCTGAAAAGTTTGCGGCGGCACGGGCTGCTGGCGGCGAGTCTGCTGTTCGGGTTGCGCTCGCGGCGGTTCATTTTGCGGCGCCGGCGGCTGGACTTGTTTCTGCGACGGTTCAGCCTGTGTCTGCAACGGCTGATTTTGTGTCTGCGGCGGCTGAGGCTGTTCGCCTTGAACCGGAGGCTGATCGTGTTGTTTACTTTGGCTTGGCCGAGCGCTATCTTGCTGCTGGTTAGATTTGCGCTGCTCGGATTTCTTTGCGTTCTTGCTACCCATACACTTAATGTACCATATTATTTATGGTTATGACGGCAAAGGCGATATTTTCATTCGCTTTTCAGTAAAATTCCTAACGTGCTAGAATAAACCTATGTTCACAGAGCGCACTAAAAATCCGTTGTCACTTTGTCTATTATTGTATTTTACATGTTTCGCTGTGCGAATGTGGGAATTTTTAGCTTTGCGTACCGATCAATCAGCACTCAGTGAGAATATAGTGCATAAGATTTTCGGTATAGTAATAATTTTCGTTTGCCTGAAATATTTGCACGCTCGTTGGCGCGACATTGGATTTACACGCAAAAATTGGCTGAAAAATATCGGCCTGGGACTTGCCTTGGGGCTTTGCTTTTATACAGTTACGCTGCTGATCGAATTCGGATTTCTGTATTTTTCCAGCGCTAAACCTAACATTTTAATGAAGGCTGGCGGTTTTTCACTCGCTAGCACCGAACAATTCGTCGGCGTGGAAATTGGGTCAATTATTATATTTAATATATTCAATGTCTGGATGGAAGAAGGCCTGTTTCGCGGATTGTTCGAGAAATTACTGCACCAAAAATATAAATTTGCGGCAACGATTTTCATAAGCGCCCTGCTGTTCGGACTTTGGCATGTAGCAATGCCGATTCGATCGTTCCTTGACGGCGAGTTTTCGCTGGTTCAGACGGCAATTTTTAGCGTTGGCTATATTTTGTTCGCTTTCATGTTTGGATTAAAAATGAGTTGGTTATATAAAATGACGGGAAGTTTGTGGCTCGGCGCGGCGGATCACTTTTTTAATAACACGATAATTAATATCGTCCACATCACCTCAAGCCAGGGCAATGATAGCCTGCAAATCGTACGAATATTCTTAGCGCAAACTTTGTCGTTTGTTTTTGTGTGGATTGTATGGCGAAGATTCAATAAAAAGTCTATCAACGGTTAGAAGATTCTTCCCTGACTTCTTCCGGCAAGAATCCTTTTTCGTGCTGGAAGCCAGCTTGCCATTTGTAATCTTTACCGTAGCCTAGATCTTTCATCAGCTTGGCCGGGGCGTTACGAAGGTGCAGCGGCACTGGTGAATTCGGATATTTGTGTGCCAGAGAAAAAGCATCATTCATCAAATCAGTAATTTCGCGCGATTTCTGGCTGCGAGCCAGAGCGATGGCGCAGTGGAATAAATTATATTTGGCTTCAGGTAGCCCAACGCGCTCAACCGCCTCAAAAGTGGCGACCGCCAAGCTCAGCGCGCCGTTGCCTGCTAATCCGATATCCTCCGACGCAAAGACCACCATCCGCCGAGCAATAAACTTCGGATCTTCACCAGCATCAATCATGCGTGCCAAATAATACGCCGCAGCCACCGCGTCACTGCCCCGCAGTGATTTGATAAACGCCGAGATGACGTCATAATGCGTGTCGCCTTTTTTGTCATAGCCCGGCAGTCTCCGCTGGGCCGCTGCCTTGACGACCTCCGGCGTGACTTTTTCGCCAAAGCTCAGCGCCAATTCCAAATTGCCTAATGCTACCCGCGCGTCACCGTCCGCCAATTCTGCCAGATAATCCAAAGCTTTAGGCGACACCCGCTTGGTCTGTTTCAAAACTTTCAGCGTTCGCTTCAGCACCAATATAATTTCATCTTTGGTGAGTTGCTGCAGCACCAGTACCCGCGTCCGGCTGAGCAGCGGCGTAATCACCTCAAAGCTCGGGTTCTCAGTGGTCGCCCCAATCAAAGTAATCAGCCCGCTCTCGACGTGCGGCAAAAAGGCGTCCTGCTGCGCCTTGTTGAAGCGATGGATTTCGTCAACAAATAAAATTGTCCGTAACCCCAAATTCCAGTTCTGCCTGGCATGTTCAATCACCCGCTCAACATCCTTCTTGCCGCTGGCCACCGCTGACAATTCAATGAACTCGGCATTGACTTCGCGGGCGATAATCCGCGCCAGCGTCGTTTTGCCCGTGCCCGGCGGCCCCCACAAAATCAAGCTGACTGGCTCACCACGCTTAACAATTTGGCGAAGTAACTCGCCTTCGCCCAGCAGGTGGCTTTGTCCAATCACCTCATCCAGGGTTTGCGGCCGCATCTGCTCCGCTAGTGGTATTCGTCCCATGTTTCTATTATACGCGCCAGGCGGGAAAATCTCACGCGGAAGATTCAGAAATCATACGTGGAAGATTTGAAAATCATAGGCGTAAGATTTGGAAATGTTACGCGTAAGATTAGCTAGACCTTGCGCCTGGCTAGCGATTTTGTCCTATTTCCCTCTTATACATCACCCTGGCGACGAGATATGCGATACCCAGCGGAATGATAAACAGCATATAAATTCCAATGATAATTAGCATGTCGGCAAGCGGCAAACCAAAGAGCGAAGGGCGAGTCACCTCGTATAGAGGACCTATATCCCCAGGACTAGAAGTACCGATAAACCCGATTGTTGTATGCATAATGAGCAGAATTATATTAGTAACACACATAATACCACTTATATCGCGAATCCATTTCATACGCGTAGATCGCACATCGCTACTAACGCTAAAGTACAATACCAGTACTATCAAAATATTGCCAATAACGACAGCGCCGTACGGTTTGCGATCTAGGTTGGTGATGACCGCTATAATAATAGCAACTATCAAGCCAATACCCGACATGGCAGCTGTTCTGCCAGAATGAAAGGTTAAGCCAGGGTAGCCTTGATGAAGCGGTACAGGATTCTCAGCAGAATTATCCTGTCCAGAATAACCAAGCGCTTCAGAATTCGGCGGCAAAGCCACGGGCGGCTGAACAGCGGGATTCGACCGATTATTGTTAGCTATTGGTGGCGCGGGGTTCGGCGGTATCTGCGTCGGGCTGGTTAGCGGCGGCAAAGGTTGATTGGGTGCTGCTGATTGTTGATTTGCAGTTTCTGGCGGCTGGCTAGGCAGCGGCTGAGCCGTCGGCGTTGACTGCATCGCTGGCGGCTGCTGATTCGTGTTTTGCTGGTCATTGTTCATATGGTTATTATACCGCACACTCCAGTATTAACAGACTTTACGATAGGAATATTAAAGGCTAGCTAATGTTTGATGAAATTTCCAGTGTGCCCTTACTCTTCCAACTAGCTGCGATTTTGTACCCGTTCTTTCTTATACATAGCTCTAGCGACGAGATAGGTTACTCCAAAAATAGCTATTATTAGCAAATAAACAAAAGAGGCTTCTATTACTTCATTAACAGGCAAAGTTCGCAACGGCGGATGCAACAAGTAATACAAAGGTCCTGTGGACCCGGGATTAGAGCGTACGACACTCCCTACAAATATCGCTCTGATAAACACAACTACATCACCAAAGAACATCGAGAGACTCACATCGCGCATTAATTTCACACGACCAATCCGCGTGCTTTTCATCGCGAATAATACAATGCCAGAAAATGGTATGTATATATTAACAAGCACGAAAACTCCATAATGCTTACTAAGTAATCCAGTTGCGCTTCCTATAACAATGAGCAGAAACAGCCCAAGAATCATAATGGCAAAACTTCTCGCTATATGAACATTAAGGTCATGCTCGTTAGTATAGACTAAGTCCCGCTCTACCGCATCATCGTGCTGATTATAGGTCTGATTGGCTTGCGATTGTTGGTTTGTCGTTTGCGACGGTTGGTTGGGGATTGGCTGCATCGTTGGTGTTGTCTGTGAAACTGGCGACTGCGGATTCGCGTTTTGCTGATCATTGTTCATATGGTTATTATACCGCTTTGGTGCTAGAATATCATTATATAAATAGGAGGTATTTATGGAAATAATGATAGTAATTTTAGTCATCGTGGCTATTTA
>CAUSPY010000016.1:0-19014 GCA_963533665.1 uncultured Candidatus Saccharibacteria bacterium | reverse complement strand
AGCCGCAGAACTGCGCGATTTGATTGCAGAAATTCGCCAGACCATGTAGAATAGAGGTAACCATTAGATTAGGAGGTAAAAATGGCAACCAAAGAACAACCGCAGCCAGAAAATAATGTCGCGCAGCCGGAAGCAGCTGTACCTGTACCGCCAGCGGCAAGCTATCAGGCATATCCGCAATATGCAGCGTATGTTGATCCAAATAAGGGCAAGTCAAAGTTATTGACATTTGAATACGCTTTTGCGATGGGTTCGGCTGTAGCGGCTGCTTTTTTGCTCATTGACACAATGGTAAGTGTATTCGGCCTTTGGGCTGGCACTTCGTCAGTAACCACTTCATTTGTGCGTGGACATCTATCTCCAGATATGGTAACGCCAGGCACAGGGATCGTGGCGGCGGCTGTATTAGCACTGCTATTTTCAGTTTTATCGTTTGTGTTGTTTTCGCGAGTCTCCAGGACCGTGCCAGAGCGTGAGGGTTACACTGATCGTACGGCTTATAAATTAATAACTTATGGTGGTCTTGGCGCGTTGCTGCTGCCAGCTGTTGGGCTGGTTGCGAAGTTGGCCAGCATCCTTGTTAACTCGCTTTTGTTCATTGGTGTTAGCGGTGCTGGTGAAATTTATAAGAGTTTGTATCTTGGCGAGTTTTTACCGTACTTACTGGCGTTGGCAGTTGTGTCAGCTTCGGCGTTTTTCGTCCATAAAATTGTCCAAGGTAAGAATACCTCTAAGACCTTGACGTTAGTATTGGTTGCAGCTTCAGCTGTTGTTCTGTTGGCTGGTGCTATTACTATGGCTGTAAAGCTGCACGGCGGGACAAGTTCAAGAAACAGTGTAGACTCTGGCAACTCTAATAGGCTGCGGCTACAGAAGAACTTTGAAAGTTACGTAAGCGACTAAAATTTGAAAAGGGGTGGACGGTATGATTAATAAAGAGCGCTTTGAGGGGTTTACTTTACCAACGGTATTAATTGCCAGCCTAGTGCTTTTAGGTTTGTTGTCTTCGGCGCTCTTATTATCTACCAGCGCTTCTAATGCTCTAAAAGAGCAGTATTACAGCCAGTTAGCTAGAGAGGCGGCCGAGGCTGGCGCTGCTAGGTTGGCCCACTGTATTCGCAGAGATTACTTTGATACGACAAAAACTGTCCGTCCGAATACCAATTGCCTGGGGGGGGTAATAGCAGCACCTGATCATATATTAAAAGGCCCTAATTACACGACAACTTTTGAAGCGAAATATGTATCATCCGGCTTAGCTAGGGTTACTGAGTCTGTTGGTATGATTAACTTGCGCCGTAAAGATGGTTCTATATATAAAACTTATTCATACGTATCACGCCAGCAGGTAAGTCAGGAGGTTGATCCTTCTGGTAGTCGCGCTAGTAAACGATGGTGGTATTTTGGGAATAATGCCAGAGTTGATTTTGGTACTGGTGGGACTACTGTATCCCCTTCTTTGGCGACGCCAAGCCGTCCGATATCAGCAGAAGGTATAACAACTGTCTCTGGACGGGACGGTAATTTGAAATTTATATCCGACGGATTGAATATATGGGATAAAAACGGCAATGTCATGCCGACGCGGTCTGGCGCTGCCAATTTTAATTCAAATTGCGATTATCCTACTGGTACGCCATTCCCGTTCAGTCCGCTTGGGCAGGGATTATGCGGTTCGCGTACTGGTACGCAGGCAGTAGCATCGTTTCCTATTGACAGGGAAGAAACCAAGTTTGTCATTGTTAGTAATACAGCCAATACTAACGAAGTTAGGAAATATGGAACACTATATTGGAGTTTAATAGATTTTTCCAGGCCAGGGTATCCTGATGGAGTAATTACTCTTAAAAACGCAGCTGTTGCGCCTGGCGGTATGAAAGAATATGCTTCAGAGGCGCTGAATGCCCGGCCGAATGCTGTTGGCAACGGCGGGATTATTTACACGTACAGACCGAATGCGCCAAATGCGTTATATGCTTTTGGTATATGGACGCTTAATAACGGGTCTAACATTATTAGCGGACAACATCCGAACATGAGCGGCAATACAAAGCCGATACAGTTTGCTTATAAGGAATTTACTTCGGCAAATGGTCGGTCTGCTATGTGCGGAAGCAGTGCTGATGCTTTTAAGGCGACTAGCTTTGGTAGTATAAACTTTAATGATAATTACACCAAGCTGGTTCTGATAATGGGCGGTAGCTTTTTTTGTCCTGAAGATCGTCGTGCAGGTTCGGTTCATGTCTTTGACTTGAGCGCTGGCGATAATGATATGCGACAATTGAACTATTGGAGTGTTAATAAAGCAGCTGAAGCCCGAGGCACTGGCTATGCTGCGGACTTTTCGCCGTCAAGCCGATATGTGTATACGTCGTCAATATATCCTGGAAGGTTATTTCGGTATGATCTGAGTAGCGGTAATAACACGACTATTAAAAATAGTGAAAGGTTTATCGGTAAAACCAATTGTATGCAGCATCCGGGTACTGGAATTGGCGGAGGATCATGCCAGGTTGCTTCAGGTAGCTCTTCGGCTGCAGTCGATGGTGGCGGTCAGGTGTTGCGTGGTCCCGACGGCAGAATGTACGTTGCTGATCGCGGCGCGCCGTGGATTAGCGTGGTTAATCGCCCTGATGCGATAAGCGGTATGACGTCGCCTCAGACGGCTGCAAGTGTCGATTGGCGTTATGGTGGATTACCTCTGCCTGGAGGTGCTTTAAGCTTTTATGGATTACCGCAGATGGTCTCGCTATATAACCCTCGCTTTATTCAGTACTAAGTTGGCTTCCAAAGTGATATAATAATCTACATGACAACTATTTCTACCAGTGATATTCAGCACCTGGCGAGTTTGAGTAGTCTGGCATTAGCCGATGATGAAGTTGATGGACTGCGCCAAGATTTGGAAAATATAATTGGCTACATTAAGCAGCTCGGCAAGCTTGATACGGCGGGCGTGGAGCCAACTTACCAAGTGACGGGTCTGGAAAACGTCTGGCGCGAAGATGAGGTTCAGCCGGGTATTCCTGCAGAAAAGCTGCTTGAGATGGCGCCTGAGAAACAGAATAATCAAGTGAAAGTGCCGCAGGTATTGTAATGAGTCAGATTAGTGATTTTACCGGGAAAAGCGCAGTCGAAAATGTCAAGGAAGCATTACGGCGAGCGCGCGAAGTTGAAGAATACCATGCATTGCTGAGTTTGACAGAAGAGCGAGCCTTAGAACGGGCTGCTAAGGTTGATCAGGGCGAAATTTCTGGCAGGCTAGCTGGCGTGCCGTTTGTCGTAAAAGACAATTTCTTGGCCTTTGGTGCACCGACGACTGCTGCCTCAAAAATGCTCGAGAATTTTGAGGCGCCACTGCAAGCCACAGCGGTTGAAAAATTAGAGGTCGAAGGTGCGATTTGCATCGGCAAGGCGAACTTGGACGCCTTTGCTCACGGCGGTTCGACGGAAAATTCAGCCTTTGGTCCGACCAAAAACGCTGTAGATAAAGCGCGCGTAGCCGGCGGCTCGTCGGGCGGTTCGGCGGTAGTGACAGCGCTTGACGTGGTGCCATTTGCGCTGGGAACAGATACTGGCGGTTCAATTCGTCAGCCAGCCAGTTTTAACGGCGTGGTCGGTGTCAAGCCAACCTACGGTGCGGTCAGCCGCTACGGCGTGGCAGCCATGGCATCAAGCACGGACACCATCGGTTGTTTTGCGACAAACGCTGATGACGCCAATTTGGTGATGGAAATTATGGCGGGCCGCGACGACAAGGATATGACGACGCTGCCTGACTTTTGGCGGAACCAGCCAGGCTTTAGAAAGAAAAAGATTGGTTTGGTTAAGCAATGTATGACTGACGATGTGGACGCGGCGGTGCGCCAGAAAACACTTGATTATGCTGAGAAATTGAAACAACTTGGTTATGAAATTGAAGAAGTAGATCTGGACATGATGCAATATTCGCTGGCGATGTACTATATCATTGTGCCGGCGGAACTGTCGTCAAATCTGGCGCGCTATGACGGTGTGCGTTATGGTCACCGAGCAGCTGAGGTAAAAACATTGGCGGAATTGTACGGCCGTAGTCGCAACGAAGGTTTTATGATGGAGAATAAGCGGCGGATTATGATCGGTAGTTTCGTGTTGTCGAGCGGCTTTTTTGACGCTTATTACATGCAGGCGCAAAAAGCGCGCACATTACTCATCAACGAGTTCAAAAAGTTGTTCACTGAATATGACGCGCTATTAATGCCGACTGCGCCGACACCAGCGTTCAAACTTGGTGAAAATACCAATGATCCGATCAAAATGTACTTGGCGGATATCATGACGGTGCCAGCCAGCCTGGCTGGACTACCGGCGATTTCCGTGCCGGCTGGAAGTAACGACGAAGGTTTGCCAATCGGTGTGCAGTTGATTGGTGATTATCAGTCAGACGGTAACTTGCTGAAGTTAGCGGCGGAAGTGGAGGCTGCCTGATGGACGGTTTGTTGATTGCGCTGGTAGTTGCGGCGTTGTTGATTGGCGGTTTGTTGATCGTTTTTATCCAATTGACATCGCGCGGACACAAACAGCTTGACAGAGAAATGTACCAAAAAGTTTGGCGGGCAATTCAGCGCGGCGCTAAGGCAGGCAGTTCGGACAGCCTGCAAATGGCAATCGTCAAAGCCGATAAACTACTCGACAAAGCCATGCGCGACTGCGGCGTGGCAGGTGCGACAATGGGCGACAGATTGAAAGCCCGCAAGGGTGATTGGACGGATGAAAATGGTTTGTGGGCGGCGCATAAATTGCGCAATCAAATTGCCCACGAAACTAAAGTGAAATTAACCGCTCAAAGTTTTCGGCGAGCTATGACAAGCTTTGAGCAAGCACTAAAAGATTTGGGAGCGTTATGATGAGTGTATATGATGAATATGAAATGACTATCGGCATCGAGTGCCACGTCCAGCTGGCGACCAAAACCAAGCTATTCAGCCCGGCTGATAATGATGCTCGCGACGCTGAGCCGAATAGTAAAACGCACGAGATTGACTTTGGTCTGCCGGGAATGTTGCCAGTACTCAACAAGCACGCCGTCGAGCTGGCGGTGCGCGCCGGTAAGGCGTTGAACGCGCCGATTGCTCGCGTTAGCCGGTTTGATCGCAAGCACTATTTCTATCCTGACCTGCCAAAGGGCTACCAGACCTCGCAGATGTATCAGCCGATTATCTTGGCTGGCTATGTTGATGCGCCTCTGGAAGACGGCTCGCTCAAACGAGTGCGAATTCACCACGCACACATGGAGGAAGACGCTGGTAAGTTGACGCACCACGACGGCTACTCACTGGTTGACCTCAACCGCGCTGGCACGCCGCTGATCGAAATCGTTTCTGAGCCGGACATGCATTCTGCCGAGGAGGCTAAAGCCTACGCTTCGGAGTTGCATAAATTGATGGTCTATGCAGGTGTTACGCACGGTGATTTGTATCATGGCAATATGCGGTTTGATGTCAATATCTCGGTGGCTAAGAAAGGCGCAACAGAGCTGGGTAAGCGCGCGGAAGTGAAGAATCTTAATTCATTCCGCAGCGTCGAGCGTGCCGCTGAATACGAGTTCAAACGCCAAGTTGACCTGCTGGAGCGTGGTGAACAGGTGGTCCAGGAAACTCGCGGTTGGAGTGACGACCAGCAGATTACCACTTCGCAGCGTTCGAAAGAGGACGCCCAGGATTACCGCTACATGCCTGATGCTGACATTCCGCCAGTGGTGCTGAGCGATGAGGAAATTGCTCGAATCCAAGCTGAAGTGCCCATGCTGCCGAACGAGTACCGAGAACGCTGGGTAGATTTGGAACTGGATCACTCGGTAATTGATACGGTGCTAGCTCATCAGGAAGCTGCTAAAACTCTGGATGCCATTTACTCCCTGACTGACAGCAACGAACAATCAGTACTGGAGGATTTGAATGTTGATCGCCAGACTTACGACCGGCTAGCTAAACGGATTTTTAACTTATTTGCCTCTACACCAGACGAGCAATTAGACTATCAAAAAGTTGAGTCTGGATTAGTTGGTCCGCGCCGCTTGACGCACTTGGCTCTGCTGGCTGAAAAAGGGACGATTAGTTCGAACAGTGCCAAGGAAATCTTTCTCGATTTATTCAATGAAAAGTACACTGGCGTCATGCCAGAGGATATCGCCAAGGAAAAGAACTTGTTGCAGGTATCCGACGAATCAGCCATCGCCGCCATCGTTGACGAAGTGTTGAGCGACCCGGCCTCGGCGGCGTCCATCGCTGATATTAAAGCTGGTAAGGATAAGGCCATCGGCTATCTAGTCGGTCAAGTCATGAAGCGTTCTAAGGGCCAAGCCAATCCAAGTCTGGCGCAGAAATTAATCCGCGAAAAATTATAAGGTTCGACACTTCAGAAATAGGAGAGAATAGGAGTTAGATTATGAAAAAACCAACCAAAGCTATCATCGCTGCTGCTGGTTTCGGCACCCGGTTTTTGCCGCAGACTAAAGCCATGCCCAAAGAAATGCTGCCGCTGATCGACAAGCCGATCATCCAGTATGTCGTCGAGGAATTGGTGGAGGCTGGCATCCGTGACATCATTATCATCGGTAGTGCTAACAAGCGGGCGATTGAGGACCACTTTGATACGCCAAACGAAGAACTGCTAGCTAACTTGCGTGCTGGCGGCGCCAAAAAGCAGCCGCTAATCGACATCGTTCGGCGCCTGTCCGAGATGGCCAACTTTGTCTATATCCGCCAGAAAGGTCCGTACGGCAATGCCACGCCGCTAGCTTGCGCTTCGCATTTAATTCGCCACGATGAACCAGTGATTTATACCTTTGCGGACGATTTCATTGCCGCTAGCCCAAGCCGTTTCCGGCAAATGATTGAGGCATCGCAGCAGCTCGACGGGGCAATTCTGTCCTGTAAGAAAATTACCGACGATTCAGAATTTGATCGTTACGGTGTCATCAATGGCCAGCAGGTCAAAGACGGCGTCATTAAAATGACCAATATTGTCGAAAAGCCTGGCAAAACCAATGCGCCATCCGATCTGGCGAGTGTCAGTAGTTATTTGCTACCGGGCGAGATTTTTGGCTACTTGGAGAAGGCTAAGGAAAAATTCGATAGCCATGGCGAATTCACCATCCAGCCGATTATGCAAGAGATGATCGATGATGGATTTGATTTTTACGGCGTGGAAATTACCAACGGTACGTATTATGATACCGGCGATAAATTGGAATATTTGAAGACGGTGATTGACTTTGGCCTGCGCGACCCGAATTTCGGCGAGGATTTGCGCGCTCATCTGACAAGCCGCTTGAAATAGTGTATAGTAAAAAGCATGAATGGTTTGTTGATAGTACTAGTAGCGCTGATGGCGATATTTGTTGTCATGTTGATCGTCATGACAATTTCTATTATCAAGCTGACGCGGCAGATTCATCAAACTCAGCAAAAAGTAGAGGCGATGACTCAGCGAATTTCTGGATTTAGCGGAATTGTCAGTGCTGTTTCAATTGGCGCAGAACTAGCGAAAAAATTGACTTCAAATCATGGATTTTTAGCGAAGTATTTTACTAAAAAGAAGGCGGGAAATGGCAGAAAAACCAACCAAAAAACAACCAAATAAATTGGCGCGGAAAATTATAAGCGACAATGAAAACGGCGCGCGGCAGGCGATTTTAGAAGATTTGTTTTTTGATTTTCATCGTTCGCGCCGTCAAGTCTATTGGATGAATTTTATTCGCGGTATCTTCTTTGGTATTGGTAGTGCGCTGGGAGCGACGCTGTTGATTACTTTGCTGGCTTGGCTATTAGGCCAGTTCGCTGATATTTTCCCGCCGCTGGCTGATTTTATCAACCACCTAATAGAGACGATGCGGCACCGTCAATAACATGCTATAATATTAGCAATGACTGGGGGAAATAGCGGACAATCATCGCCGGCAGCTTTGAAGCCGTCAGATTTCGTGCACCTGCATAATCACACCTTTCATTCGGTGCTAGACGGCTTGACTAAAATCAATGATTTGGTTGATAAAGTTAAGGAGTTCGGCATGGAGGCGGCGGCAGTAACCGACCACGGTACGATGAGCGGTATCCTTGACTATTATAAAACTGCCAAAAAGGCTGGTATCAAGCCGATTCTCGGTATCGAGACGTACGTGGCGGCGCGTTCGCGCTTTGATCGCGATCCGGCCAAGGATAAGCAGCGCTTTCACTTGACGGTGCTAGCGATGAATAACACCGGCTTTCATAATTTGATGAAGCTATCGACGCAGGCCAATCTGGAGGGAATGTATTACAAACCGCGGATTGATCACGACTTACTAGAGGAGTTGAATGAAGGTTTGATTGTGATGAGCGGTTGTGCTAGCGGTGAAATTGGCGTAGCACTCAAAGAAGATGACTACGATCGCGCCCGTGATATTGCCAAATGGTATAAATCGATCCTGGGCGACCGCTACTATCTGGAATTACAAGACCACGGCCATCCAAAATCAAACACGCACTGGGACGTCCAGGCAAAAATCAACGAGGGCTTGATTAAACTATCGAAGGAGCTAGACATCGAGATGGTGGTGACTTGCGATGGCCACTATTTGACGCATGATCATCAAGACGCGCACGAAATTTTGCTGTGTGTCGGTACTGGTTCGTACTTGAGCGATGAAAAGCGGATGAGTCTGAAGGATTTTGAGCTGCATTTGACCGACCCGCGCGATATCATCGCTCATTGGGGAGAGGAATATCCCGAGGTAATTCGTAACACTAAAAAGGTGGCTGACCGCTGTAACGTTGAAATTGAGCTGGGCCGCATTCTTATTCCTAAATATCCGCTACCTGAAGGCGAGAACGAGCACTCGTATCTATTGAGGCTGACTTATCAGGGTTTGCTACAGCGTTATAATGGCACCTCGAAAGAGGAAGCTGAGAAGCTAGACCCTGACGATATCATCCCGCAATTGTCTGACGAAGTTCGCCAGCGCGCCGAGATGGAACTGGGCGTGATGGGTAACATGGGTTATGAGGGCTATTTCTTGATTGTTCAGGATTTTATTAACTGGGGTAAATCTCAAGGGATTGTTTTTGGTCCGGGCCGTGGTAGCGCCGCCGGATCGATTATCGCCTACGCACTGAATATTACCGACCTTGATCCGCTGAAGTATGGTCTGCTGTTTGAGCGTTTTCTTAATCCAGATCGTATTTCCATGCCGGATATTGACGTCGATATCCAAGACACCCGACGCGACGAAGTGATTGAATATTGCGCTAAAAAATACGGCGAAGACCACGTCAGCAATATCGCTACCTTCGGTAAGATGTTCGGCCGCATGGCGGTGCGCGATGTCGCCAGGGTGCTGGAAGTGCCGTACGCCGAGAGCGACCGCTTGGCTAAGTTGGTGCCGCCGCCAAACCAGGGCCGGCATATTCCGTTGTCGGTTAGCGTCAAAGAAGACGCCGATCTGCGTAAGGAATACGAGAATAACCCTACCGCTAAAGAAGTGCTAGATTATGCTATACAGCTTGAAGGAACAATTCGTAGCCACGGCGTTCATGCCTGCGGCGTGGTGATTGCGCCGGATACGCTGGTCAATTATATTCCGCTAGAAATGGCACAAAAGGGCGTGGTGGCCACGCAGTTCCCGATGGGCGAGGTTGAGGAGCTGGGCTTGCTGAAGATGGACTTTTTAGGCCTTTCAAACTTGACGATTATCAATAATGCCATGCGTATTATCAAAAAGGTTTATAAAGAAGAAATCGATCTGGCGCATTTGCCGCTTGATGACAAGCCGACATACGAGCTGTTTCAGCGCGGTGACACCACCGGCGTGTTTCAGCTGGAATCGGCGGGCATGAAACGCTACCTGCGGGCGCTCAAACCGACGCATTTTGAAGACATCATCGCTATGGTGGCGCTGTATCGTCCGGGGCCGATGCAATTTATTGATAGCTTTATTCGCCGCAAGCATGGCGAAGAGCCGATTACCTACTTGCACGAAGGTATGCGCAATTCGCTGGAAAACACCTACGGAATTTTGGTCTACCAAGAACAATTTATGCAAATTTCTAAGGAATGGTGCGGCTTTACTGGCGGCCAGGCTGATACGCTGCGCAAAGCCGTCGGTAAGAAAAAAATCGACCTAATGAAAAAGGTTAAGCCGGAGTTCGTCGAGGGCGCGGTCAAAGTTGGCGGCGCCACGCGCGAGATGGCGGAAACCTTCTGGACGCAGCTGGAGGAATTCGCTAATTACTGCTTCAACAAGTCGCATGCCGCTTGTTACGGATTAATTGCTTATTGGACGGCATATTTGAAGGCGCATTATCCGGACGCTTTCATGGCGGCGCTAATGACCAGCGACCACGACGACACGGATCGTTTGGCGATTGAAATGACTGAGTGTAAACATATGGGCATTGACGTATTAAGCCCGGATGTTAATGAGTCGTTCATCGAGTTTGCAGTGGTGCCGAACGAACATAAAATTCGCTTCGGTATGTCAGCGGTGAAAGGTGTCGGTGTTGGCGCAGTGGAGGAAGTGTTGCGTGCGCGCGAAGAAGGCGCGTTTTCCTCGGTGGAAGATTTTGCCAAGCGTGTCTCGACCAGTAAATTTAATCGTAAAGCTTGGGAGTCGCTGATTAAATCCGGCGCCTTTGATGACATAGGCGATCGGTCGGACTTATTGTTTAATCTGGATTCTATCACCTCCTTTGCCTCTAAACTTCAAAAAGAAGCTGCCAGCGGTCAGACGGATTTGTTTGGTATGCTTGGCGGCGAAGGATCGGGCGTGCAGTCAATGTTAAACTTGCAAAAAGCGCCAGTCCAACATACGGACAAAGAGCGCCTGGCGTGGGAGCGGGAACTGTTGGGCTTGTATATTAGCGCCCATCCGCTTGATAAGTATGAGACGTATCTAAGCGAGCAAGCCCAGCCGTTAACGCAGTTAATTCCGGAATACGATAGCCGGACGATGACCGTCGGGGGAATTATCAATTCGGTGCGGACAATTGTAACCAAAAGCGGTTCAAAGATGGCTTTCGTGGGAATTGAGGATAAGTTTGGCGAAGGCGAAGTAATAGTTTTTCCAAATCTGTATGAAAAAGTTGGCGCCAAGCTGCAGCAAGACGCGGTTATTCGGGTGACTGGTAAGAATTCAGCGCGGGATCGCGACGGTAATTTAGGCGGCGAGAGCAAGCTGATTGCCGACGATATTATTATGATTACTGATGACGACGTCGATAATTACGAGTCGACCGGCCGTAAAATGGAAGCGCCAAAAATCAGCGCCGCAGTAAAGAAAGAGCGGCGGGCAGCTTATAAAAATCAGCGCCGCAGTTCTGCTGGTGGATCGGATGGATTGAAGCAGGCGATTGCTACAGTTCAGCCGGCTGCTAAACATCCTGCAGTGTCAATTGCTACTGCGGAAATGCCAGCAGTAAAATTATTTGTACATGTTAAAGATCCGAATAATCACGATGCGCTGATAAAAATGAAGTCAGTTTGCGGCGATTATGCCGGCATGACTGATGTAGTGCTGGTGCTGGGCGAAGAAAAAAAGTCAGCCATGCGCCTGCCTTTCAAGGTTGAAGCGGATGATGCGCTTATTAAGAAACTAGAGCAGCTGCTGGGTAAAGAATGCGTCAAGGTGCAGTAAGTAGAGAATATTGATTTCCAAAGAAAATAGCCCACCGAACTGGCTCAAACCGGAATTGGGTGTATCTCAACCCAGGAAACGCGTCATGCGTCTCAACCAGGTTGAGCCAATTCGGCAAGCGATTTTCGGTGGGCGCCCTTAGTCCTTGTCAGACACTTGAGCAATGCTGTCGGTCGTGGTGGTATTCTTCTTTGTAGGGAAGTCTACCAGAAAACGTCCGTGACCAGGCACATCAATGATGTAAGTTGTGAGATTAGACGTCTGGACAACGTCGCTAACCCACAGAGCTTCTGTTGCTGCAGCGGCGAGCGCTGTCTCGAGACGCCGCTGGCGCGCGGCGGCCATGTTAGTCGTGTACTCGGTGTTGATTTTCTCAATACCGAGTCTCCAGAGATTGAACATCCCATATGCGGACAGAATCCACAACCCCATGACGGGGTGCTCGTTCTTGACGAGCAGGGCGGCCGCGATGGCCGTGGCCGCGATGACCACGAACTCAAGAACGAGACGGATAATGAAACGCTTCATGACTCCTCCTAAAGGGTCACGCTCAAGTAAAAGGGCAACTTCACGCCCTTTATTTTCCTAAACTTGAGCGAAAAGCTAATATATATATATCACATATGGACTGCGAAGTCAATACTTTTCGCAATTATTTCGTAAAATTTGCAAATTTTAGGCATTTTTGGCGGTTTTGCCGCTCGCTACCAGCTCGTACAGCGCGATTCCGGCCGCTACCGACACGTTGAACGACTCTTTTTGTCCGAACATCGGAATCTCAATAATATCGTCAGCCAAAGCTAGCCATTCGGGCGCGATACCGTCGACTTCTTCGCCTAGCAGCAACGCGACGCGGTCTGGCGCCGAATAATCGCGCAGATTGGTGCTATTGGCGGCTTGTTCCAGAGCGGCGATGCGGTAGCCCAGTTGCCGCAGTTCATCTAGCGGCGGTGCTTCGTGATACTCAAACGGCACCAAACTTTCCGCTCCCAGTGCGGTTTTATGGATTTGCCGGGTAATTTTCTGGCGGATGTGCGGTAAGCGCGGATCATTTCGGCATATTTCGCCTTCTATGTACGCGCAACTCGGCGCCTCGCGGCTTAAGCTCAAGTCTGGATATGGCGTATAGCCGCTGAGAATAATCTTCTTCACACCAAAGCCTTCGGCAGTACGGAAGATTGCTCCGACATTATGGGTTGATCGGATATTGTGTAGCAGCAGCGTTATCTCCGGTTTCATGCTCTCATTATATCATTCGCCAAAACGTAAGCTTTTTGCTATAATTTTTCTCATGGACGAGGAAAAGATCCAAGCGCGCCGCCGCGACCAAGACGAGGACGCAACACGCCATCGGGCGTCGATTTTAGGGTTGCCTTATTTGGATGGCCGCGAGTTTGAGGATACTATGCCGCTATTGCGGGATATCCTGACAATTGACGAAATGTACGAAGGCCGCATCGTGCCATTGTCATTCAATGAGGAGGATCAGTCGTACCGGTTTGCGGTAACATCGCAAACGCCGCAATCTTTAATGGCGCAGATGACCAGGGAATATACCGACGAAGGCCGGCGGATTTTTTTCTCTTTAATTTCCGGCTCGGCCTTCCGGTCGATCATGCTGCGGTTTGACCCGCCGAAAAAGATAATTTACGATGATATCGAGATAGCCAAAGAAGGCGACAGCGACACGTTAGCTCAGGTGACGCAGATTTTAGCGACAGTCGGTACGAACGATGTCTTCAATTATTTGATTGACCAGGCTGATAAACTAGGCGCGTCCGATATTCATATTGAGAATCAGCGCGAATCAATTCGGGTGCGAATGCGCGTTGATGGCGCTTTGCACACTGTGGCAGAATTAAGCCGCGACCGTTACCGGGTGATTATGGCAACGCTGGCGTCTCACGCTAATATTTCCACGGCAGCCACCGAGCCTCAGTCTGGTCACATGCAGCAAGTAATTCACCGCGACGGCGCGTCTCATTTATTAAATTTGCGCGTTGAGGCAGTGCCGACGATTTACGGAATGGACTTGGTGCTGCGTTTGTTTAACTTTGATACATCAATGCTAAATTTGGATCTTTTAAGTATTTCCAAGGAAGAGCGCGAGCAAATTGATGAAATTATTTCGCATCCGCGCGGTATGCTGCTGATGGTTGGTCCGACCGGCTCTGGAAAGTCAACGACGCTGTATAGTATTTTGAATGCCCTGAATACTTCAGATCGGAAGATTATTACGCTGGAAGATCCGGTGGAAAATACAATTCCGGGAATTACGCAGATTCCGATTGATACGACTGCCGGTCAGCGGTTTGCTGATGGTTTGCGCAGTGTCTTGCGCCTCGACCCGGATGTGGTGATGGTCGGTGAGATTCGCGACCAAGAAACCGCGCGGACAGCTATTCAAGCGTCGATTACCGGACACTTGGTGCTTTCCAGCTTCCACGCCAATTCAACTGCGGCGGCGTTCAGCCGTATCATTGACATGATTGGGCAAAACCCTATTTTTAGTTCGGCGGTACGATTATTAATTGCCCAGCGGTTGGTGCGTAAACTTTGGGACGAGAGTAAGGAAGAGTACGAGCCAGATGAAGCTACGCGTAAATGGGTAAAAAAGGTTTTGGCAGATTTGCCGGAGAATGTTGACTGTCCGGATCTGGATACATTCAAGTTATGGAGACCAGTACCAACTCCCGACGTGCCTTTTGGCTATAAGGGACGTATTCCAGTAATGGAGCAGCTGGTGGTAACAGAAAACATTCAAAGCTTTTTACGCGGCGACGTGGTTGATATTCATACTGAAGCTATTGAGGCGGAAGCGAAGAAGAACGGCATGGTGACGTTGCTGCAGGCAGGGGTGTTAACAGCGCTGCGCGGCGAAACGACGCTGGAAGAAGTGAACCGGGTGATTTAGATGGGCGCTTTTTGGTCTATTTAGCACAATTTAGTTGACTTATTATCTATATTTAGTTATAATAACAGCCTATGGATTTTTACCCAAGAGGCGATCTGGGAGATAGCAACCAAAGAGATGACGGCGGCAGCAGCTTTTTTGCTGACAGTTCTTATGTTAGATATAGACCCGATGCTCGTCGGGCTGGCCGTTCTGGGAAATTAGAATATATGCCGCTAGGTAATGATCAGCCTGTAGATCCAGATTCGGCGGACTTAAAAGACGGCGTAGAAGCAATACTTGGTAGAGTAGAATATCTTTTAGATACTTGCCGAAAAAAGTATGAAGAATTTTGTGGTCCTGAGAATACAAATCTAATTAATATCGCTTTGAATGAAGCTTTTGATAGTACTGTTCGCGATGAATATGCTGAGTTTCTACGTCAGTTGGATAGAATCTTTCCGAAAGGATTGGCTGAAGTTAATGTTCCAGAGGATTGTCAGGTAAAAATTCCAAAAGTTAATCGGTGGCAAAGGAATTCTGGGATTCGCGATAGAGAAGAAGCTGACAGAGCTTACGCTAGCGAAGCACAGAAAGCAAAAGAACGAACCGCTGAGGCGTTTACGGGTGACGGTATTGACAGGCGTTTTGAGATGGTTCCGTTGAGGGAGGTTGGAGTTGATGGCGGTTTCATGAAGCGAATATTGGAGAGGCTGGACGGCATTGAAAGAGATTTTCCACCTGAAAAAGTTGATCAAATAATAAGAGGTGTTAGCCGTAAGATGATGGCAGATTTTTTAGAAAGTTATCTTCCTTTAATTCGCGATATTGAAAAATTCTTAGACTTAGGGGAAGCTGCCTGGCGTAAAACTGAGATTGATGCAATTATAAAAGCTAATGCCGGCAATATTCGTCAGCATATAAAAAGACAGCTAGAAGACCGGTTTACCGAGGCTCTGCAAAATTCGTTATCTTTGTTGGCGGAGGAGCTGCGAACGTATCAATGCGCAGAACCTGTAGCGCAGTCTGGGCTAACAGGAGCTGCTAAGAAAAAGCGAAGTAAAAGGAAGAAGCGAGGACGTCGAAATTGTGCCTCTAGCTGTGTCGGTTCTTCGACAGAGAAGTCAGCTCGGCAAGTACAGCTTGCTAAGGGTGATACGGTTGCGGTTACGAAAGAATTGTTCCCTTGGCTGGCAGATGATGAAACGGATGTTCCAGTTCTTGGAACCAAAAATGGATGCGGCGGCGGTACAGCTGTTTTGGATATGCGCACAGATGCAGCGAAAGAAGTTGAGTATAAAATGGCGGGCTATGAAACAGAAGCAAGTAGAGATGGGCTTTTATCATTTATTCAGGAAAAATTGATGATGGTAGCTAATAGTATCGCTACGTCTTCAAGCCGGAACGACGTTCGACTAGAGGGATTATTTGAAAGGGACTCTGATAAATATCCGTTTCGAATCATGAGCTGGAAGGAACATGGTGCGCATAATCCGCGGCGAGTATATATGTGTTGGGTTGATGTTGAGAAAATGCCCGAGTGTGCAGTTAAAAATAGATTAAGGGAGGCTGGTATTGCTAATTTATTATCTTTTGTGGGGGCTTGCGATAAAAACCACCAAGTCGACTTGCTTAGAGAATTTACTTCAAAAAATTCTCGCAGGCTGGTCAATCAAAATGTCGGACCAAAGTAAGCTCAAGCTATATTTCAGGCGGTTCGGCTTTTGGTTTTTTATGAATAGTTGGATTTTTAAGAGTACTTACATTATAATAATAAGTCGTGGAGTTGTCGATAATATGGCAATAAAAAGACGTTGTAATTATTTTTTCGGCGCGATTGTAGCAATCGGAGTTGTTATATCTGGCGGATTTTTATTTAATCGTATAGTAAAAGCTGAAAGTGCAGAGAAAGCCGGGTCTTCTACGCGTCTAGTGAGTATTCATGATAGAGATTCGGAAAAAACGATTGTTACGAATGCGCTGACAGTTCGCCAGGCTTTACAGGTGGCGGGCATTACAGTTGATGAAAAGCGAGATGTGATTGAGCCGAATATCGATATGGAACTAACTGGCACGAAATTTCAGGTAAATATTCATCGTGCTCGGATGGTGACGGTTATCGACGGCACGAAAAGCCGTCAAGTAATTACCGCCGAGCAGTCGCCGATCAGAATTGCTAAAAAAGCGGGTATTATACTGTATCGTGAGGATAAGATTGATTTTTCTAATCCAGAAAATTTGCTGGTTAGCGGCGCCAGCCTGGCGATGAAAGTTGAACGAGCCAAGCGGCGGACGATAACCGAGGACGTGGAGATTGCTTTTCCGGTTGAGCAAACGAAAGACGATACACAGCCGATTGACTTTAAGCAGATTAAACAGCTGGGCGAAAAAGGAATTAAAAAAGTAACGTATAAAGTTGAGGCTAATAACGGGATTGAGGTTAGCCGCAGAGAGGTTTCTCATGAAATCATTAAGCAGCCTAAAAAGCAAATCGAAGTGATCGGCACCAAGCCGAAAAATCCGCTAACCAAAGGCAAGGGTGCGCAAATATTCACCGATTCTAAAGGCGTAGCACACCGCGAGACTTATTATGATTTACCGATGAATATTGTTGCTAACGCCTGCGGCGGCGGTGGCTACACGGTGCGGGCGGACGGTGCCAAGGTGGATAAGGATGGTTATATTTTGGTAGCGGCAAATTATGGTAATTATCCGCGCTGTTCGGTGGTGGAGACCAGCATGGGTCCTGGCAAAGTATACGATACTGGCGGTTTTGCGGCCCGGCATCCGCATGGGTTTGACCTGGCGACTGACTGGACTAACGGAGATGGTCGCTAGATGGCGTCAACTCGCGGGCCGAAAAAAGAATTAGGCCAGCATTGGCTGCGCGACCCAGAAATCTTGGCGGAGATTGCCGAGGCGGCGGAACTTGGTAGGGGCGATGTGGTCTTGGAAATTGGGCCAGGGCTTGGCACCTTGACCAGCCGGTTATTGGCGCGAGCCGGGCGGGTGGTGGCGGTGGAATTTGACGGGGATTTGGCGCGCAAATTGCCGGGGCAGTTTCCTGGTAAAAACCTGGAAGTGATCAATGAAGATATTTTACAATTTGATTTGAATCAGCTGCCAACTGGCTACAAGGTAGTCGCCAACGTGCCGTACTATATCACTAGTAAAATTGTCGAGAAGTTGATGACGGCGGAGAATAAGCCGAGCTTGGCGGTACTGCTGGTACAAAAAGAAGTTGCCCAGCGGATCGCGGCGGAGCCTGGCGAAATGAGCATTTTAGCGGTTAGCGCGCAGCTATTTGCCCAGGTAGAACTAGACATTGAAGTGCCACGGCAGTTTTTCACGCCGCCGCCAAAAGTTGATTCGCAAGTGGTGGTATTGAGAACTCGCACCGAACCACTAGTCGATTCTGAAGACCAAAAAGACTTTTTCCGTGTTATCAAAGCCGGTTTTTCGGCCAAGCGTAAAAAACTGCGTTCCAGCTTGAGCGGCGGACTGGGCGTCAGTAAAGCTAGCGCCGAACAGTTGCTGAAAAAGGCTAACATTTCGCCTGATGTCCGTGCTGAGGATTTGGCGATTGACGATTGGCAGCGGCTGCTCAAAGAATGGCGGGCGCGATGATTGCGGCAGATCAGCCCGTCTGCTTTCCGCCTGAACTGCTCATTGCGGTCTCGTCGAAAGACGACGGCACTATGCTCAATCGTATTCGCGGTCGCCACGTAGCTGAGATACTGGAGAATCGGCGGCGGTTTTGCGATCAAATTGGTGTTACCTATGACGACGTTGTTTATCACGTGATTTCATATAATCAAGTACAAACGTTTGATACTATTGCCGAAGTCGCTGAAACTGACACGGTTAAATATAACAACGAGGGGATTTTTGCTGACGCGCTATATACCGAAATGGCTGGTGTAGGATTGTTCCTGCCAGTGGCGGACTGTATCGCCACCGTCATCTATGATCCAAAACGCCGCGCCCTCATGCTGGCGCATTTGGGTCGGCATTCGACGGTTGCGCAGTTAATGTCTCGGGCAGTTCAGCATTTTGTCGAGCGGGGCAGCCAGGCAAAAGATTTACAAATTTGGATGTCGCCAAGCATCACGCAGAAAAATTATCGTATGGATTATTTTAATCATACAAATGATACGAATTGGCACAATTTCTGCCGTCAAACGGCTGACGGAATTTATCTGGACATGCAAGGATTTAATCGTTCGTTGGCCGTCCAGGCAGGCGTTCCGGCTAATAATATTGTCATTTCGCCAATTGATACAGCGGATGATCCAAATTATTTCTCACATTCAGCTGGTGATACAGGGGGAAGATTCGCAGTGCTAGCAGAGATAAAATCTACTAAATAAGCTCCAAAACGTCATGGCAATGTTGTGTGCTATCTTGATTAGTATGGTTCACCCAACTAACCCGTAAGCCATAGTAAACCGCAGGAATGCTATTGGGCTGG
>CAUSPY010000015.1:0-19545 GCA_963533665.1 uncultured Candidatus Saccharibacteria bacterium | reverse complement strand
TCACCGCACCAGTCACGCCAGCCAGTTCCTGACTGTTCTTATTCAATTGATACTTCTGCCAATTGACCGGCAATTTATTCGCCCGCGCCATCACCTCGTCCAGTTGTTTGGTGCCTTTGGTGAAGAACGTAGCGTCCTGGTAAATCTCATTTTGCTCGGTATAGGCATTTAACTGGCGAGTTGTCGTGAGGTCAGTCAAGAACAAATTCTCGAACAGCTCCACCTGGTACGTTGCCTGCTTTGGGTTTTTGCCGTTAAATATACCGACGATTTCCACTTCCACCTCGTCCTTGGATGGATGCTCGTTGTCGGTGTCGTATTGATTGGCCTTCAGCTTAATTTTGCTGCCCAGTTTCAGGTTGTTGGCCTTGGCGAAATCTTCGTGCACCAAGATCTTGTGTGAATCGTTCTCGGTGATGTGCCGGCCAGCGATGAGCTTGAGCGACTCAGCCCGGAACTTTTTCTCGGACTCAGATTTATTGACACCGATGATAGTCGCAGCATTGCCAAATTGCTTGTCTTTTTGGGCGTCATAGCCGCTGCCGCCACTCGGTAATGGCACCAGTTTGGTATTGATAAAATCGACCGTGGCGTTCTGACGCTTGACATAATCCGTCACGCCCTCCAGATTCTTCACCGCGTCGATGTCTTTATTCGACACCGTTCCCGAGCCGCGAGCCGTTCCTGGATTGGTGCGCGGATTATTGCCCAGCGTGAAGCCGGCCTTGAGCGTTTTGTCTAGCGACTGTGCCGCCGCGTCGGTCGAATGCTTGATGGCGAATCCACTCAGCATGATCGTCGACATACACAGCAAAATCGCCAGCAAAATCAGCGTTTTGAGTTTTTTCCTGGTGATATACAACCAGGCACGTTGTATAAATGACATAGATCTCCTTTCTTGGTTCTATGTCATTGTAGCAGGCTCGTGTGAAGGGAATGTGAAATGGGTAGAGATTATCTGGTTATTTCTTCTCAAGCGCTGCAACTCGTTTCTTCAAATCATCCAGTTCGGCGCGGAGTTCGCTGGTGCTTGCTGTGGGATTGTTTGGTTCTGTCTTTTTAGTTTTAGTGTCTTTTTCTTGCTGAGCTTTTTGCTTCTTGCTTGCTTTTACGGCAATATGCATAGAGATAGCGCTACTTGATACTACGATAATAATACCTATCATAGATACTATGTCTAGAGGTTTGATATTCATATATTCCTTTGTTTATGATTTATTGTTAGGGTTAATTATATACCTTGCTGTGGTATGCGGCTAGTAGGTTGACTTTAGCTAAACTTTTCTTACTTAACCCCAGCCAATTTCTGCTGCCGCCTAACCGCGCCTTGAGCGGCGGAACGAATTTTCTTCGGATCCTCTAGGATTTTTTTCATTTTATTTTGGCGAGCTATCGCTGCCTGCTTTTTGATTTTACTTCTTAGAGAGTTTGTTCCTACGGTCTTTCTAAGCTTATCCATATGGAGTATTCTATCATTCTTTGTATAAGTCATCAATGCTAGACCACGTTATTTTGTAGCTAACAGAAAAGGCGCGAGACACCTCGCCTCGCGCCTCAAAAACTACCCATTGCTTTCAGGTGGCTTATGCTCCCGGTTTTGGTTTTGGGGTGTCTTATATTTTTACTAGATAATCCCTCAACATCACAAATCCATCAACCGTCTCAATTGCCGCCAAGTACTCCTTCCACTCCTCATCATTCAATTCTGCCAAGCTGCGGCCAGGAAAGCTCGGGTGTCCATAAATATATAACAATTCCGTCCAGCCATGTAAGTTATCGCCGCGCGGCTCGTCAATGATAAAACCCTCTTCATCGGCTACGAAAATGTGGTCTTTTTTGCCGTCAAAGTAGCCCACCGCGAAAGAAAATATAGCCCTACGATCAGTTTCATCTTGCATTAGCTTGATGATGCCGGGATAGCTAAAACTATCCAGTAGCAATTTAACAAACGGCCCCGGAAATCCTTTCAGCGCCGAGATGAAAAAGCCGCGATCATCAACGATCAGGTGCTTGTTTGGAAAAGTTTTCTTGGCTTGAGATAGTTTACTTTTGGCAATCGTTTGAATATCCAGCCCCCGCCCCTCGTCAAAATCATAGTCAAGTTGCTGTAGGTCAATACCGAGCGGCTGGAGGAGTTTCTGGAGGCTGGCGAACTTGCGCTGGTTGGAGGTGATGAAGTAAATTGGGTGGGGCTGACTCGTCATGATATAAGTATACGTCATTCGACACTATTTATGCAGTCTCCTGTTTTACTTATTTACCCTCATCATACGCCCCTAAAATCGTCCTCAAACTCACGCTATGCCGGAAGTTTATACTGTCAATCTTATCCAGATCAACCCACTCCGGCGTGCCGTTGGTGTAGGTTTTTTCGCTGTCGGTTATGTTGTCGTTATTGACTTGCCCATGCAGTTGGCTATGGGTAAAGTACAGCTGGATTGACTGGTTGGCTTTCGCTTCAGCGTTGCGCTTAAAAAAGGTGGTCGCTTGGTGAATGATTTTATCTGGCATGATGGTCAGTCCAGTCTCTTCCTTGACTTCGCGGACAATTGATTCCTCAATCGTTTCGCCTTTCTCGACGCCGCCGCCAATCAAGCTATAACCGTCCCATTGCCTAGCCAAAAGAATCTTATTATCCTCAATAATCACCGCGTACACGCCGACGCGAATATTTAGTTCGTCAACGGGAACGGTGTATTGATTGCCGAAGACGTCCTTGCAGATGATGGATTTGGTCATCTTTGCTCCTTATCGCAGTAACTTTCTAAAATTGTACTAATCAACCCGCTCGGCAAGCGACATCACCTGATAGCCGTATTGATCAATGTCTTCTTGTTTCCAAAAATCGATTTCTTTCGTGCGTAAAACTTCGCCGACTACGTGACGGACTTTGCGGCCAGTTGGTGTTCCGTCATAATTTACCTCAATCTGTTCCAGAATGTCGCCGGGTTGGATGTCAAAATCAGCTATTCTCATATCAAACGTCTTCTCGCCCGCTAGGACTTTTTCGAATAAATCGGGGTAAGATTTTTTGGTGATAATTTTCATACGTTTTATTATAAAGTTACTTAACTTAGGTTACAAGCTGATGATAAAGTTGTGCAGCTCATATTATCTTGATTCGTCATAGGGCTGGGTATTGGCGCGGTGCTTTTATTATCGCCCCTTCCGCGCCGCTATAGCAAACCACATAAAGTAATCCTCCAACGATTCGTCTTCCATGCCGGCGAATAGTTCGCGGGCGCGCAGGACTTCGCGGAGTTTTGGCGATTTTTGGCGGGCGAGTTGCTCGGCGGTGGCGTCCAATAAGTCCAAGCCGCGCTGCCAGGCGCCAGTCATCGCAGCCGTATCGCCGCGGCGCCGGGCGGCAAACGCTCGCCCGACCTCCGATCCGATGTTGCCCATTTGCTCGAATATCGTTAAGCTCTGCCACTTTTGCCGATCAAAGACATGTTCACTCACGGACGACTCCGGCGATGATATCGATAATTTGCTGGCGCACTGTTGGGTCGAGTCATCAACAATCTTCATGATTTAATTGTAGCACGAATAGGCGGGATGGGGATTGTGTCTACTATGCCGTGGCATACTCCCACTCAGCAATTGATAGCGTAAATATTATTATCAATAAGCCGTCAAGTTTAACTTACCGTCCACATACTCTCCCAAAAATACATCGCTATACGCCTTCAGCCCCTGCTTTTTCATTTCTTTCAGCAGCCATTTCTCATTCTTGCCAATTACCTGCAAAATATCAGTTGCAGTTGTCCATCTGTTATCAATGGGAATTTTGGATTCTCCTCCCCTTCGTGAGTGATAATCAATTCGCCGTCTTGTTCCACCACGGCTCTTTTTACTTTTCTCGTTGAATAGATATGGTGAGTTCGCAGCTTGAATGATACATCATGAGCGCTTAGACCAACTTTCTTGCAATTTTCAATATTGATTTTTCCATTATCAATGATTATCAACGCCCTGCCGTCGATCAGCTGCTTTGCTTTCACGTTATACTGCTTTATCCATTTCAATGTCAGCACCAGCGCGCACCATATGCACAAAATGCCGATGTAATCCAAAATCTGAATGCTGTTATTATAAATAACACCGCCAATGATGCCACCCAGCACATAGTTCTGTACTTGGTCGCTGGCAGATGACGGCGACAAATTACCTTTTCCGGAAACGTTGATGATTATCGTCAGTGCGAAAAAGCCAATCAGCAATTTTATTGCTACTAGGATGAATTCATTCATGATTTGATTTTAGCACAAATGCCCAGTCGTATTCGCTATTTTCTCGCGCTTGAATACATGCTACCCTCTAAATACAAATATAATTTTAATGATATTCCCACCCGGGCAGAAAAAGCTACTGTTGAGATGCGGCCCTATAGACTATTCTTCCAGTTTTTATACTCCCTCATTAAAACTTGTGCATCTTTATATACTCTATTATAATCTTTTAACGAATTCGAGGATATAGAGGGTATACTCTCCGACAACAAAATATCATTAGTACTCTGAATTTCTTGATTGTACATTGCCTTATCATATTTACTCACTATGTATTTCTCAAATTCAGATTTCTCATATTCTGATTCAAACTGAATGACACAGTCTTTCCATGTTTCTATATAATGGTATATATCGCCAGGTTTTTGTTTTTCTATAAGGAACTTATTAACCATATAGTCAAATGATCCTTTAACTACATAACTCATAATAAATACCCGATCAAATGGATTACCACTAAAATCTATAACATCACTACGAGGACAGATAAGTTTTGCTCTTGCCCCATCGAGATTGACATAAAAATATTTATAGACGGTCTGGTTGCTTGCTTTCACTATAACATCCATTACAGTGCCTCTTGAATTAGGAAACAGTAAACATAAGAAATGCTTATCAGAGACGGCAGAACAATCTGAAGTAAAATTAATTGAATATTCAGGTGCATACCTGTAGTAATAACTATTATCCCAGAATGGACGATGTAATTTCAGGTCGGGATATCTTAGTTCGTCAGCCGCGATATAGCTATCGCTTAAATCTGAAACAGACTTTTCCCAATCCTCTGGGCTTTCCAGATAGTACATCGCCTTATTGTATGCTGATTCATCTATGTGAAATCTTTTTCGCCAAAGTTTTTCTTCCTTGTCTGGATCTGCAGTCTTATCTATTGGTGTATTAGTATCTTGGATCCTCGTATATACATTGTTAGCTTTTACTGTTTTTCCTGTATCTTTATCATTGCTCTTCTTAGATTTATCTTTAAAATCTTGGCTTAATCGAAATGGTGTATAGCGACTGTTTTCGATTATTAAAATATCTAGCTCTTTTCCTTCAATGTCTATTGTCTCCACCCGAGCCATCGGTCTTATGCCACCAACAAACTTTTTGTCGCGAAGGAAATTTACAACCCTTACAGTATCTAGCCTGTTCCTCTTATTATCTTCGTTAATTCCAATTATCTCGCACGTTTTGTCCTTTATCCCGAAAACTAGATAAGCGTCACGATTTTCCATATTATTTGCCAAACAAATAATATCATGTAGTAGCTCGGCTTTATTGTCATGCCACTCCAATTTAAAGTCCCAGTACCCACCCTCTTGCTTTTTATTGATGAGGGATGTAATTTCCTCAGCTAATGTTTTGCTTGCTCTGTTCATTATTTATTCCGTCTCTATTTTCCTGATAGATATAACACCTTTATCCTTGCCGTCTAATCTATATGTACTAATTATACACCTGCTCATAAAGAGAAGTTTTATTTTTGCAGCCACTCCGCCAACTCTCGCCAAACTGCTGCTGTTAATTCCACTTTCTCTTCATCAGTCATTTCGGCGAGCGTTTTATTTTTATCGTCTGGCAAGAAATATTTATCGTAATTGCGTCCGTTATTGCCGCGCGGATTTTTCAACAGTGTGCCGTGGATTTTCAGGGTGAATGTCCGCGGTTCACCGCCGTCAAAGTAAGTAATCGTGCGCTGCGTGCACGCCCGAGCGGCGCCGCCGAGCAGCTGAATTATCCTGTCAATACCGATAGTGTCAAGCGCGTATTTGGTGTAAACGCCGGGAAAGCCGTTCAGTTCGTCGATGAACAGACCTGAATCCATCACTACTACCGGACGCTTTAATAATTCGTAGTATTTCAGAGCCTTATCAACTGAGACAGCCGCTTGATCGTCAGACTGGATTTCTGGCACGTCAGGTAAAACTCCATCTGGCGTGATTAGGTTAATATTCGTTCCTGCCAGTGCCTGCCTAGCACCGGCAAGCTTGTGTTTATTAGTCGTCGCATAAATTAAGTCCATGGACTAATAATACATTTTACTGCAATTTTCGTAAAATCGCTTGACAAAGGATTCCAGTATTGATATATTATCAGCCTTTGCGGCCACAGAGGTCGGCGTTTCGCCCAAAGCCATTGGGTTTGAGACGCCCCACTTCGCGAGATAATTATCTCGCCTGACTCCAAAGAGGAGCACAAAATGGGCTGGCAGCTCTACGCTGAGAACGAGGACGAGAAGGTCCTGGAAAAGCAGCGGGACGACGGAGGTACCGAGTACCTGCACTTCTACAAGGACGAGTCCTTGTCGCAGGAGGCCGCCGCCAGCAGGGAGAAGGGTCAGGATCGCGACCACATCACTTTCTTCCCTGACGGTAGCCTGAACTACGACTCGACTCAGCTCTAGCCCCCAGACCTGGACAAGTCATAAAACTGTCCATCTTACCTGAAATAGTCTAAACTGTTTTGTATGGACACACCGCCGCTCAATAATCTCATTCGCAACGACATTGACATGTTCTGGTCAAATAGGCTAGGTTTAATTCGTAGCGCGGCCGATGTGCGGTTGTTTGTGTGCGAGTATCTGCCGTTACTTGGCATTGATTATGATACGTCAATTGCTGAGGCTATCTTACAGCTTCAGCACGTAGATATTACGGAAGCACAGCTACTGGTTTCTGAAATAATTGCTCTGGCGAAGTTAATTTATGACGAGCAAGACACGAGTGTGCGCCTAAAACTTTGGCAGCAGCTGGCGAAAAAGGTTGGGTATGACAAAGAAATTAACAAAATAGACATAAATCTAACGTCTAGGTCAAATATTGTCAAATATATTAAAGTGCTTTTGTCGGACGATTATATGAAGATGTGTCCGGCCCATGAGATAGCATATAAAATTGTTAACCTAATGGCGCATTATGATATTACCGAAGACGACCGCCCGCTGTATGAGACATGGGACTTAGCGACAGAGATAGAAGCGATGAGTTTGGCCGAGATAGAAAAATCTGGCAAGCTGGATGAGATGATTGGGCTGAGCAAAGGGCTCGACTGAATATAGGCCGTCGAAGGCTAGCATTACTAGGCCGTTGCGCAGCATGGCAAACTAATTTATTCTTTATTTATGAACCCTATTACTCGTCGAATCGCCGCTGCCATTCGCGCCAATGATTTGCCAGCCTACCAGCGCGAGCGTTACCCCGTCATCCCAGACGGCGAGATTGTTCAGTTTGTTGATGAAAATTTTTCTGGTGTTGATTTTGATCAGTTTGTCATGGGATTTTTTATGTTTGAGAACTGTAATCTGGACGGTGCAAAGCATATTTACGGGCAGCCGATTTATTTTACCAATTCGTCGGTTCGGAATGTGGATTTTCGCGGCATCAAAGCTATTATTGAGGCGGAAGGCTGTGACTTTCGCGGTATGAAATACGATGAGAAAACGCAATTTGTTTATGGTAGCAGCGAATTAGCAGTACGATCGCGCTTTATGAATTGCAGGTTGGATGATGAGGCACGAGGGCTTTTGATGCGGCAGGGCGTGGAGATTATAAGTTACGATAAACAAGTAAAATTATAACCTCACCACAAACCGCATGCCCCGCCCATGCGGCACGAACTCATAGTCCAGGCCTTTGGCGTCGAGCAGCATTTTCACGGTGTAGAGGCCGATGCCACTGCTGTCGGCGTGCTGTTTCGTGGAGTCAGAGCTACGATAAAACGGGTCAAAGACGTGCTGGAGTTGTTGTTTGGTGAGTGGTTTGCAGGCATTTTCGATAGCCAGCTCATGCTGGTCGCAGGTAATTGTTATCACGCTTCCCGCGTCGCCGTGACGCACCGCGTTTGACACCAGGTTCGAGATGACGTGGCGCATCATGTCGCGGTTAGCACGAATGGTCGTTGGCTCTGCATTAACCTCGAAAGTCATGCCGCGCGTTTTCGCCAGCAGCGTATAATCGTCAACCACTTCAGCAAATAGCTTATCGATCCTCAGTCGCTTTTCTTGACGCAAAGCCTGCTCGGCAACACTGCCAGAGCGCAAGACATCATTCACCATCGCCGCCAGGCGGTCAACCTGCGCCACCGATTCCGCCAGGTACTGATCGCGATTTTTATACTCGCCGATGTTGAGCTGCATGTTTTCAAGCATGATCCGTAGCGCCGCCAATGGCGTTTTTAGCTCATGCGAGGCTGCGCGCAGGAATGCGATTTTCTCTTTCTCCAGCTGGGTGATCCGCTTATTTTCATGCTCCAGCGAACGAATCGTCTGCCACAGATTTTGATAGAGCTCATTAATATTTCGTCCCAGCACGCCGATTTCATCACGGCTATTCACTGGATAACGCGCACCCTTTTCCAGCTGCTGCATGGTCGTCGTCACCGCCGCCATCTGGCGAATCGGACGCGTCACAAAACGGCTATAAATGTACGAGAAAATCAGCGCCACCAATAGCGAGCCGAGCATGGTATAGGGCAATACCTGCAAAGTGGCAAGCTTGGCCTGAGTGACGGGCGCCACGTCGGTCAGCAGCTTGACCGTAATCGTTTGGCCTTGGCTATTCGCCACACTACCCTGCCGCAAAATCACCGAACGCGGATCGACCGTTTGGCCGTCAGCAATTTTTACCACGCTAGTATCGACCGATTTACCGCTATCGGTCACGATGTTGATCGACTGAAACCCTTGAAAATACTGGTCACGCCCGTCAATCGTCAGTGTGATATTAACATTTTTCACTTGAGCAAACTCCTGGCTGAGACGATGCATTTCCTCAGTCGATTTGCCACGTAGTTCAGCCACGAGCGCCGTGAGATTGTCCGCCGCCTCGCGCTCTTTTTGTTGCAGATAAAATTGCGGCATCAAGGTGTAGACCAGCGCATGCACCAGGATGATCAACGCCGCAAACAGGCCGATTGATACCAAAAATGTTTTGGGAAATAATTTAAGCCGCTTCATAGCGATAGCCCACTCCCTTCACCGTGATGATGCAGTCCAGGTGCAATTTTTTGCGTAAGTTTTTGATGTAGACGTCGATTACTCGGTCGAACGGTACCTCGTCATCACGCCACAACTTGTCAATGATAGCCTGCCGACTCCAGACCATGTTTGGATTATCGACGAGCAGTTTGAGCAGCTGCACTTCCTTGGGCTTGAGATGTGCGTCATTGTCATCATAAAATCCCTGATAGGCAGCAAAATCCACCGAAGCCAAACCATGGCGCCACAAGGTTTTTTTGACAGACTGTTGGCGACGAAGCAGCGCCCTGATTCGCTTCTCCAAAATCACCAGCGAAAATGGCTTACTCATATAATCATCCGCCAGCTCGTCAAAACTAGCGACCTGCGTCGGCTCATCGTGCAGCGCCGTCAGCATCAACACCGGAACATCGCTGGTCTGGCGAATTTGATGCAACACCTCGATTCCGCTCATCCCCGGTAACATGATATCGAGAATAATCACATCCGCCCCAGTAAATCTCTCCAGCGCTTCCTCGCCGCTGGTCGCCGTGAGTACCGCAAAACCGCGCTGGCGGAGGAATTGCTCGGTGCCTTGACGCACGGCGGGTTCGTCTTCAACGAGGAGAATAGTATTTTTGCGCGCCATCAAAACGCCAGACCGCCCGTCTTATACTTAGTTATAGTAATTCTCCAGCGCAAGCTTTGGCGCTTCCAATCACTTTTCATACACTCGCACGTACATGTCGTACAGCTCTTTTTTGTACTTTTTAACAATTTTATCATCCGGCGATAGTAATTCATGCCCGGCACCCATGTAGGCTGGCGTCGTCTCGTAGCTGAATCTGGCGCCGCTGGCTTTAGCCATACCTTCGGCGATGGAAAGTGCCATGTCTTTGTCGATCAAATTGTCTTCGCTGCCGATTATCAAGCCGACATATTTCAGACCTTCGGCTTTGAGGTCGTTGCGATAATTCTGCTTGATAATGACATAATTTGCTAGCGCCCGGTACGACAAGATATCGTCGAAGAACTGATCTGGTAGCAGATGGTTGCCGTAAACATTGCGCAGCAGTGGCATTTGCCACTTCGGCGCTTTAGAAGCGTCCGGCTCGTAGTACGGCGCTATCAGCAGTACCCGCGAGAACAATCCGCCGCCATATTGCGCCAGCCATGTCGCTAACGTACCGCCGCCGGAGTGTCCGATAACGCCCAGCTCGTCGCCCAAACCGCTGACTAATCCGGCGCTGTCGCTCATGAATTTCACCAATTCGGCGGCGCGTACTTGGCTATGTAATTTCTTATCGCTCAGTCCGTGGTGCGGCGCCCGCGGCACGTAAACATTGTACCCGGCTTGATAGAAACGCTCCGCCAACTCCGCTGGGCCGTTCGGACAACCGCTAACACCGTGAAGAATCATTACTGCTCGAGCAGTTTTCTTGCCGTGAGTCTTCAAAATCGGCCGGCAATCTGGCCGCACCTCGCTATTAGCGGTATCATCGGCAATGACTTTTTGGATATCCGCCACCGACTGGTTATAATCGCGCCGCTGAATATCAGCTTTCTGCAGGTCAGCGCTGCGGCTAGGCCATAGAAATGCCCAAGCCGCGAATCCCGTTATCAGCGCAAGTATCACGCATATTACAATTAGTACTATCTTCTTACCACCTAGCGCTGCAGCCATATCTATACCTCCAATTTACATAAACAAATTATTTACCCTGCGCTGCCAAAATCCGTGCCTGAATTTCGTCCAGTTGAGCGTCGTCCATTTTTGGACCTTCTGCGGTCGTTAGCCAGCCACGATACACCTCGCTAAACTCAGTTTCTTTGCTCCACACATCGGTCTGGCTAGCTAAATCGCCATGCAGCGGCACCAACTTGGCATGAACATGCGCCACGCCCGTACCTTCAAAAATCAACGCTACTCGCGGCGTATCGAAAGCTTTTTCTAAGATATTGGCAACCTTTTTCACCGCCAGCATCATCTCAGTATACAATTCATCATCCAAGGAAAATACGTAATCGCCTGGATTCTGTTTTGGTATCACCACGGTAAAGCCCGGTGTATTTGGAAACGGCGTCAAAAACGCTAAAAACTTCTCGTCCTCCCAGACCTTCCAAGATTTCATTTTACCTGATACGATATCGTCAAAAATTGTGTGATTCATAGTTACTCCTTTAGGATAATTATAGCAACTATGAGCCGTCTATTTCAATTTATTATTTGCAGGTATTTATCGCAGCTTCAATGAAATCATCCTCGCTGATTTCATGTTCCACTCCAGCCAAATCGAGCCTATCCATCACGAGACTGACTGTATCGCCAATTTCATCTTCATAGATTTTGCGATTTACTATACTTTCGTAAACACTCTTTGCCCCCAAAAGCATTAGACACTTTCGCTCCTCTTCCGTAAACTCACTTTTAAGCAAAGAGTCAATGATATCAAGATCTCCATATTTCCTGGAATTTCTCCCTTTCTTTAATATTTCTTTTACTCTATTTGATTCACTTGCTAAGTTTAATTCTCGTATAAAATTCTCATCCTCAGACACCAAAACATGAAGGGCGCGAGATGTTAATTCATCGTCAAAAACGAAGTCGCCGCCGTTGGCAAGTTCTCTAGCGAGTCTAACTGGGTCAACCGCGAACCTGATCTCTTGAGAAAATCTTCGCTTAAAATCCTCATCATCAAGTATAGCCCGTTGGTATTCTGAAAAATCATCGCCATCATCCATCCCAAGCGGCGAATATTCTCTTACGATATTTTCATACTGGACAATTTTTTCTCTTAGGGATAGATATCGATCTTTTTCCGCTTTTGTCATTATTCCCGAAGACATGCGTTCATCTATTTCTTTAATAGATATCGGCGGCTTCGCTCTTAATGATTTTTCGCCAAGTATATCTGAACTGTTCATGTACTCAATGTCGTCGAACGCATCAGCAACAAACGCGCGCCATTTCTCTAAGCTTTCAATCGCGGCGGCGGCATCGTCTTCATTTATTTGAGAACGTACCGCGTCATAGCTTAAGCGTCTTTGCAAATCGTCAAGCGCATAACCATAGTCGCGAGGACTTGAAAGAAGAATGCCGCCCCTGTATTTATCAATTTCTTCCTTAACACTGTCTATTTCTGGCTGTACGCGCTGCGCCAATAATTCAGAACTTTCATCTTGAAGTCTTGACGTAAGGAAGGTCTCCATTTGTTTTACAGTACTCTCATCGAAAGGCAAACTTTTTAGGTTATCTAAAGCCTGACGAACACTGGAGGCGCAAATTAAATCGAATTCACCTAAAGCCCTCGAATTGCTAGATACGAACTTACTAGCCAAATCGTAAAGCGGATCTTTTAGGAAATTGGCCATTGTTTCTTGGTTATTAGAAAACCACTCTCTTGCTGCCGAAACGTTTGCATTTCTTTCGTTGTCAGCATCGGAGGGAAAAAGAGGCTTTTCTGTGCCAAATGTTGTCAACCAATAAAAACCTACATACTCCATGACCTCAGGTTTAGCAGTAGCAGCTCCTAAAGTATACCGCATAACATCAGCGACAGACGCGTCTCCCGCTTTATAATAATCGTAAAAACCACCCTTAGTACGGGACAATATGTCAAACTCAGGAAGGTCGCTAAGTTCTTTTCTGGCTGCTATAATCGGATTTGTTATTATTCCCGATCTATCTTCAGCCTGAGCAGGCAATTCTTCTGCATTTCGTAATGCTGCTTCGACGTCTTCTGGAAATTCAAACAAACGCAGATCTTGCTCAATAGGCGCCGCAACTTCCAACACCCATGAATTATACCCAATATCTCCTACGCTCTCATAATCTGTACTCATGAATATTATTCTACACTTTCATTGATATTTTAGCAAATAACTTATAAAGATTAAGTTTTCCTGCCTATTCTTTGAGCATGCCTCTGACCCGCCGCGGATGACCCCTGAGCGTTGCGGCGTTTTTTACCGGATGGGTGCAGTTTTTTCGGGACGGAGCGGAGAGTTTTCGGCGCTTTGGCTGCCCCTTTCAGGGCTGCGCGTTTAAGTTTCGTCGGAACAGTTTTAAGCCGCGGCGGCTTTTTACGCGGATATTCGCCCGCCAGGTGCTGTTTGATAAGTCCAGATAAACGTTTGGCATAGGCATCCGTGACTTCGTGGCCTTGCATAGTCATTGACCGACGGATGATGTTTTTATGCTCTTTGGCTAATTTCTTCAAGTTTCCTTCGACGATCAGCGGATCAAGCTTGCCAGATAGAATAGTAATTGGCAATTTCAATTGAGCAACGTCATCCAATGCTGTTTGATTGATTATGGCAGTATTCAAGGCAGTCAGGAAAGAATCGGCAGTGACCTGGTCGGCTTGAAAGCCAGCGTCAGGCCAGATATTATGATGGTCGGCAAATTGCAGAATGCGCTTTGAGCCGTCCGGATGGCGGCGAATAAATCGATAAAAAGCGCGCAAAACTTTTTCTGGATGGTGAAAACGCTCGTCTATTTGCGGGCGATACATTGGCGGACTACACAAGATGAGCGAACGGCTTAAATGCGGATGCTGTTTGGCTAGCTCCACTGCGGCCAGCGAGCCCATAGAATGTCCGATGACAACGTCGAGGCGAGTAATTGCTTTTTGGCGTAAGGTGGCAGCAATGCTGGCGGCTTGGTCGCGCACATCATAAGACTTCCAATCAGGCTTGGGCGAATTACCAAAACCCAGCATGTCAATGGCGATTACCCGCGTATCCTTCGGTAGGTACGGCTCCAGCGGCTTCCAAGTTTGCCACGACGTACCCAGCCCGTGGATTAAGAGAATGGTCGCCTTCGGCCGGCTCGGACGAGAAAAATAATGCAAATTGAGCACATACGGAATACGCAGCCAGCGATGGATGAGGCGATCAAACATATTACTTAGTGTAACATTTATAGGGATAAAGCGCGACTTGAAGCAGATTGAGGTGTAGCGTTTAATCTGGCTGCACTACTTTACAAATAAGTCTAAGCAAAGCACAATACGTTGGTATTTACTTTTTCACCTACACATGATATGATTATCTTTCATGAGAGGAGATGAATAAAATTATGAAACATGGGATTATTGATAGCCTTCGTAAATCAGTGTCAGAGTGGAAAGCAATACCAGAAAACCTTAGGAGTGGAGAAAAAAGAAAAAGAATACCTGCTATTTTTGGTGTTGTGGGTTCGGCGGTGCTAGCTTGCGTGGGAATAGAACTCGGTGTGGGTATAGCTACAGAAATAGATGAAAGTATGAAAAACCAAGCGGCAGCAGTTCAAGAAGGACTTAATAGACCAAGTTGTACCACTGAAGTTACTGATAAACAGCAGACACCGGAGCATGAAATTATTATTCCAGCAGGTCAAACATATACAACAATAGAAGTTCCTGAGTCGCAAACAGTAACAATGACATTAGGCGAAGGCTGCCGTCCCGGCACTCCCGGTAGAGAGGTGAAAGTAGGCGTCGAGGATGAGTTGTGGAATAAGGTACAACCGGGTGATATGCTTTACCATCCTGACGGATCTACCGGTTGGGATGTATATGATAATTATCCGGTTTCTATGGATGATTCGACCGGCTCAAAGGAGAATGATCCAATGAATAATAACGGCGATGATGTCATTGTCCGCGATTTGCCAACTGTCGGTACTGGTCAGGTAAGCCCAGCTGCAGCTCAAGAGAAATATTCTGAGCCAGCCGCCAGCGAGTTTTATATTAGCCCTCAAGCGCTAGAAGAGACAGCTAGTAATTAGTGCCGTCTCTTGTTTTCGCCGGCGACTATCTGCACGATCATGGCTATAAGAAACGTTATTACGCCAGTCATATTGGCGACTAGGCAGATAGTTTTGTACTTGTTCGGCGCCAACACCTGCAGCAACGCGCCCGCGCCCATCAGCGCGAAAGATACGAAAAATAGCGGATGAAGTTTAATACGCGATCTCATACGGATCATATTATATAGCATTGCCGATAAAATGAAAATCCGCCTAAGTCAAACACTGGCTGGGAGCGCCCGCTAGGCGGATTTGCAAAAGAGCCGAATCGTAGGGAGGCAACCGCTAAAAGTTAGCTTCGCCTGGCTGTTCGCCTCGTCTTACGTCGCTGTCATTTAGTTGATTAAGTGCATCTAAAACAGTGTCTTGTGCTTCTAGTAATAAATCTTTAAACATTCCTGCAACCGTCTCTGAATCAACGACAGCAGCTCTATCGCCAAGTTCTCTGTGGGCTCTCACTCCTAAGAGGTAGCCAACAAACACGGCTTTCTTTACAACTTTCGGGTCAGCAAACGTACCCTCAGTTTCTTCTGCTAGCGCTGCGAAATCGCCTTCTTTGGCATTTCTACTTTGCAGGTTGGTAAGCATGCGCCATGACTCTGCCCTATCGTCTGAATGCCCCCCCATTAAACTTTCATTCACAATACGTAAAACTCCTTTTCTTTAATTTATAAGTGTTGGTACTGTAGCAGGAAACTGCTTAAAATGCAAATACCAGAGGCAAAGTCAGCGTACATCGTATTTCAGAAGAACTTGACAATGAAGTCGTCTAGTATTAACCAAATAGCAGATAGTGTTCTTAGTAACTTACAGGAGAACTATCGTTAATATACGACAGTATCAGTTCTATTAAAGCTGGTATATTTTTATAATTATGGTCGTTGCTTTCTATACGCTTCGCAATAGTATTTTCCAGATTTTTTGTCATTAAATGTACTCTATCATATGATCCCATGGGATCGCCGGCTGCTTGTATATATAGCGTTGGTGTTTGAAATTTTTGAAGAAGTGTTTCGTAATCAATACACCTCTCCCTTGCATATTCAAGAGGAAATCCTATAAAAATAGCCTTCTTTAAGCTCGCACCTGTATACATATTTGCCGTGGCAGTTACGAGAGAACCCGCTGACTTTGCTATTACTACTGACACATCGTTGGTCGATAAATATTCAGATAGTTTTTTTGCTTCTTCTGAAATGTCTATTTCACCGCCATCCTTCCAGTGGGTATAGTTAAATACTGACACCGAGTATTTTTGTATCTCTAATAGCTCATCTCGTAGCTTCATTATCCAGCTAATATTCTTCTTACTTGCTCCAGCAAGTAAAAGTATGTTCACAATATTCTCTTTACTGCCTTGCATGATATTATCTCCAAAGAATCCATAAGGCGCATCATAAGCACTGGAGTCGGTTAAGATCATTATAGCATATTTAGTAAAGTGCTATTTCTATAATTTTCTCGCTATAAAATAAACGCCCTTCATAGAGAGGGCATTTATTTTATTTATTACGATGTTCTAATACACCTTCAGTAGCAACTCACCGCCAAGTTTAGCCTTGGCTGCCTCGGCGCCAGTCATGACGCCTTTTGAGGTTGAGATGAGTACTAGACCGCGGCCGCTTTTCACCTTTGGAATCTCGCTAGCGCCGACGTAGACACGACGGCCTGGCTTGGAGACGCGGGTGATCTCGTTGATGGTGCTGTTGGTACCTTCTTCGTTGATGGTAACGACCAGCACACCGCGAGGCTTGGCGTCTTCTAATTTAACGTCTGCGAGGTAGCCGTTTTTGACTAATTGTTCAGCGATGACTTTTTTCATCTTGCTGGACGGAACACGAACTTCCGTCTTGCCAACCAGTTTCGCATTGCGAATGCGCGTCAGAAGGTCGGCGATTGGGTCTGTAGTTTGCATAGACATTGTCGAATCTCCTTTCCTTCTTACCAACTACTCTTTGTTATGCCTGGGATTTCACCTTTAGCTGCTTTTTCGCGGAAATTGATGCGGCTCAGGCCGAACTGGCGCATGTAACCGCGTGGACGGCCGGAAATGCTATCGCGGTTCTTGTGCCGGGTTGGGCTTGAGTTGCGAGGCAGTTTCTGCAAACCGTCGAGGTCGCCAAGTTCTTTCAATTTAGCGCGTTTGGCCGCAAACTTAGCTATCATTTTCAGACGCTTTTTATCGCGAGCGATCATTGATTTCTTAGCCATTACCTGACGCCTCCTTTCTTCTCAAACGGCATGCCAAATTTCTCCAGCAAGGCTTTTGATGCTTCCTTACTGCCGTTCTTGATAACAAATGTTACCTGCAACCCGTGTAAAATCTGCGTTTCCTCGAAGGTCAACTCTGGGAAAATTGACTGCTCGATGACGCCCAGGTTATAGTTACCACCTTTGTCAAATTTCAGACCGACGCCGTGGAAGTCGCGCACGCGCGGCAGTGCCACGTTGATCAAGCGATCCATGAATTCGTACATCCTGCTGCCGCGCAGCGTGACGCTCACACCGATTGGTGCACCCATGCCTTTACGGATGCTAAAGCCAGCGATTGACTTCTTTGCCTGGCGGGCAACTGGCGCCTGACCGGTGATTTTCTCAACGGTGTTTTTGACAATCTCAAAGTGACGCTTGTCATCTTTCTTCTTGCCGGTGCCAACGCTCACGATGATCTTTTCCAAAGCTGGCACTTGGTGCACGTTCTTTAGATCTAGTTCGGCCTGCAGTTCCTTCAGGTATTTCTCCTGGTACAAGGCTTTCAAGCGAGGAGCTGGCACGACGGTTTTCTTCTCTGCCATTATTTAATCTCCTTATTTTTTGCTTGGCGAGCGACGCGAGTTTTGCCGCCGTCAGCGTTCTTTACTAAACCAACCCGGCTGGTTTTGCCTGACTTTTCGTCGACAACCAGCGCGACTTTACTGATGTCCATCGGTACGTGGATATCTTTCTTGCCGCCTTTTGGATTGTACTGGCTTGGCTTGACGTGGCGATGTCCGACGCCAACACCTTCGACCAAAACAGTTTGATCTTTGGTGTTGACTTTCAGGACTTTACCAGTCGTACCTTTGTTTTTACCAGCAATGATTTTTACGGTGTCATCTTTGTGAATACGAGCCATTAGAGTACCTCCGGAGCCAGGCTGATGATCTTCATGTAGCCCATGTCGCGTAGTTCGCGCGGTACTGGGCCGAAGACACGGGTAGCCTTTGGCTGCTTGTCATCGTTGATAATCACCACGGCGTTGTCATCAAAGCAAATGGTTGAGCCGTCTTTGCGGTGGATTTGGTCGCGGGTGCGAACCACCACAGCTTTAACGACAGATTTCTTTTTGACGTTGCCGGTTGGGCTGGCGTCTTTGACTGAACAGACGATCACGTCACCAACGCGAGCGTAGCGGCGGCGGGTACCACCGAGGACGCGGATGCACAATACTTCTTTGGCGCCCGAGTTGTCAGCTACCTTGAGGCGAGATTCTTGTTGGATCATTTGTCATCCTCCTTGGTCTCTTCCTCAGTTTCGCCAGAAACTTCAGCCTTTAGTTTGATAGAACCGCGAGACTTTTCAATCACCTTGACCAGCGTAAAGCTCTTGGTCTTGGAAATTGGGCGAGTCTCTTCGATTTGCACCTTGTCGCCTTCGCCTGCTTCATTGGTCTTGTCATGAGCAGTGTATTTGCGAGTCACGGTGTACTGTTTGCCGTAGAGCGGATGCGTTTCGCGGCTGGTGACCGTCACGGTGATGGTCTTGTCGCGCTTGGCACTCGTTACGACGCCAATAAGTGTTCGTCGGGCCATTACTTGCTCTCCTTTTCGTTAATTTGTGTCAGCAGGCGCGCGATATCCTTGCGGAGTGAACGCAACGCTTTTGGATTAACTAATTCGCCAGCAGCGTGAGAACGTTTTGCTTGAAGCAGGTCATTTCGCTTTTCGGCGACTTCCTTCTTCAAATCGTCAATCGTCTTCACAACTGCTGCTTTTGCGGTTTTCTTTGTCTCAGCCATTATGCGTCCTCCCGCTTGATGAACTTACATTTGACTGGTAGTTTGTGGCTAGCCAGGCGCATTGCCTCACGAGCGACTTCCTCTGAAACGCCCTGCATTTCAAACATCACCGTGCCGGCCTTGACCTTAGCAACAAAGAACTCTGGATTACCCTTACCCTGACCCATCTTCAAACCAAGTGGCTTGCGAGTAACTGGGGTGTGTGGGAAAATCCGGATCCAAATCTTACCGCCACGCTTGATGTAGCGGGTCATTGCCTGACGAGCAGACTCGATTTGGCGAGAGTTGATGCGCTCGTTTGATTGTGATTGCAGTGCAAAGTCGCCGAACGCGATGTAATTACCACGGGTTGCATTACCACGGTTTTTACCGATACGCACTTTGCGATATTTAGTCTTTTTCGGTAACAGCATTTAGCGACTCCTTTCTCCCTTATAAATCCACACTTTCACGCCGATGATACCAGCTGGTGTCTGGGCGCGAGCGCAGTGGAAGTCAATATCAGCACGCA
>CAUSPY010000014.1:0-20773 GCA_963533665.1 uncultured Candidatus Saccharibacteria bacterium | reverse complement strand
GACAACTTTAGTTTAGTTAGGGTGCTTGCTATACTGTCTATATGAGAATCTCTGATCGCCATCCTAACGACCGTCCCCGCGAGAAGTTGGCGCGTTACGGTGCGGCACGGCTGAGCGATTTGGAGCTGCTGATGGCGATTGTTGGCAGCGGTAATGCTCGGGCCGATGTTGGTAAAATTGCGCGCGATGTGTTGAAAATTTTGCGTCAAAAAGGCGGTGATGTTTCGTATGATGATCTACGTAGCGTGGTTGGTTTGGGCGAAGCGAAAATCCCGGTGATTCTGGCGAGTTTGGAACTGGCGCGGCGGTACTTGCTGGATAGCGACCAACCAATCATCGACAGCCCAGAAAAGGCCGTCGAGCTACTGGCCGACATTCGCGACAAAAAGCAGGAATATTTTGTCTGCCTGACGCTGGACGGTGCGAATCGTTTGATTGCCAAGCGGGTGGTGACCATTGGCACGTTGACCGCCAGCCTGGTACACCCGCGCGAGGTCTTCGCCGACGTCATTGCCGACCGCGCCGCCGGCATCATCGTGGCGCATAATCATCCGAGCGGGAGCTTGGAGGCCAGCCAGGCTGATAAAGATGTTACTAGCAGGCTAATGGAAGCGGGGAAACTGCTTGGTATTACGCTTAATGATCATATTATTGTTACGAAAACTAGTCACAAGAGCCTGATGCACTCAGAGTAAACAATTCCCGAGTCTGATATAATTACACGTATGAACATGAGGGAACTTGAAAGGCAGTTGTGGGCTGCGGCAGATAAACTACGGGGCAATATCAGCTCGTCGGATTATAAATATGTCGTATTGGGGCTGATTTTTCTGAAATATGTTTCAGACGCGTTCTCGGCACGATATCAGGCGGCGGTCGATGACAATTATGATCCAGAAGACCGGGATTGGTATCTGGCGGAGAATGTTTTTTGGATTCCCAAGGAGGCTCGTTGGGAGCACCTCGTCGCAAGTGCTAAGCAGCCAGAAATTGGCGTGTTAGTTGATAGCGCTATGGAGGCAGTTGAACGCGACAACCCAAGTTTGAAGGGTGTTTTGCCGAAAAATTATGCTCGCGAAGCTCTAGATAAACGCCGCTTGGGCGAGCTTATCGATTTGTTTACAAATATCAAATTTGATACTGCCAGTTCCAAAGATTTGCTTGGTCAAGTCTACGAATATTTTATGGGTATGTTTGCCGACAGTGAGGGCAAGCATGGCGGTGAATTCTACACGCCGCGCTCCATCGTGAAGTTGCTGGTAGAAATGCTTGAGCCGTACAGCGGGCGTGTGTATGACCCATGTTGCGGTAGTGGCGGTATGTTCGTCTGGAGCGAGAAATTTGTCGAGGAGCATGCAGGCCGCGTTAGCGATATCGCGGTATATGGTCAAGAATTGAACGAAACCACTTGGCGACTCGCTAAAATGAACATGGCAATTCGGGGAATTGACGCGAATATCAAACGCGGCGACACTCTGATGGACGATCAGCTTCCCGACTTAAAAGCTGATTATATCTTGGCCAATCCGCCGTTTAACATTAGCGACTGGGGTCAAGAGCACTTGCAGGCTGACCCGCGCTGGAAGTATGGTCTGCCACCAAAGGGTAACGCTAACTTTGCGTGGATTCAACATATGATTCACCATTTGAGCCCGCGCGGTACGGCAGGCTTTGTGTTGGCAAACGGGAGTATGAGCAGTCAAACTGGCGGCGAAGGTGATATCCGTAAGCAGTTAGTGCTCAATGATATGGTTGACGCTATCGTCACATTGCCGAGCCAGTTGTTTTTTAACGTCGCTATACCATGCTGCTTGTGGTTTGTGTCGCGTGATCGTGCCAATCGTCACGGCAAAGTGCTGTTCATCGATGGGCGTAATTTGGGTAAAATGGTAACCCGCCGCAACCGTGAACTGACTGCAGAAGACATTGCTCGGGTGGCGAAGACATATCATGATTATAAAACCGCCAGTGCGGAGTATGCTGACCAGCCGGGTTTCTGCAAAGTTGCTGAACTAGAAGAGATCAAGCAGCATGATTACGTACTGACACCCGGTCGTTACGTTGGTGTCGAAGAGGCTGAAGAAGACGATGAGCCGTTTACCGAGAAATTTGCCAGACTGACGGCGGAGCTTGAGGGACAGTTTGCGAAGAGTCGTGAGTTAGAGGTAAAGATAAAAGAGAATCTTGTCAAAATAGAGAAAGAAGTTAAATGATGAGTACGGCTGATTGGGTGTATAATGTTGATAAATTTGTGGCCACATACGGTAAAGGTGTTGTTGGTGAGTTAGGTAAGGTGCCACACAAAACTGTAATCGCCAGATCTGTGTAAAAGAGTATTGAGGAAACGAGATGAACAAAAACACCAACCCAATAAGGTCTCAATTTCGTGTAACCTTGCCAGAGGATGGCGCTTATATCTACAAACTAGGTGTGGCAATTTATAGTTTTGCTTCTGTAAATAGTTTTCTTTGTGAAATAATTTCGACTATTAATCCAGAAGAATATAATCACACATCCCTGCAAGACAAAACCTCTGGTCAGATTTTGGAAACATTCAAAGTCACTACAAATAGAGTTAAAGCTGAAAATAGATTACGATCAATCCACGAAGTGCTTGATAATGTAGCTGGTCTATTTGAACTACTAAATAATCATCGTAATGATATCTTTCATGCATATCCAATTACTGGAAGTAGTGGAACACAAATTCTACACCGAAGAAAGGATGCAGCTGGTAAATATTTTGAGATTAAAGAAGAGCTTTTAGACAAATTCATTCACGATACCGAAGTGTTAAGTAGATTACTCTATCAAATACGCGATGCCACAGAACGGGAGAATGTGATATGACTAAAGTTCTATTGGGTGATGTAGTTCAAATTAACCCTTCGACGAAAGTTAATAAAGGGCAGTCTGTAAAATTTATCTCAATGGATAAGCTAGACCCATTTACAAAAGTACCTAATGGATATGAGAAAAGGAAGTTCTCTTCTGGTACAAAATTTACAAACGGAGACACGCTACTTGCTCGAATTACACCCTGTCTAGAAAATGGCAAAACTGCTTTCGTAGACTTTCTTGATGACTTAGAGGTTGCGGCGGGTTCGACTGAATTTGTTATTTTGCGCAATATTGAAGGGTTAACCGATCCTGCCTATATTTATTATTTATCAATAAGCCCAGCATTTCGGGACTATGCTATAAAGTCTATGGTTGGCACATCTGGTAGACAGCGTGTGCAAAATGATGTTTTGGCAAAGATGGAGCTTAGCTTACCGCCACTCGACCAGCAGAAGAAGGTTGCTAATATCCTCGGCAGCCTTGATGAAAAAATCGAGCTCAATCGCCGCATGAACGAAACCCTCGAGCAGCTCGGTCAAGCTCTCTTTCGCCATTATTTTGTTGATAAAACTAAACGAGGCAACAATATCCAGACTTTACCTCTAGGGGAAAGGATTCGTCCCAAAAGAGGCAAAAGTTTACAGTCTAAAAATATGATTCATGGTAACATACCGGTTATTAGTGGTGGTCTGAAGCCGGCTGGATTTCATAATAAAGCAAACGCAGTTGCGCCAGTTATTACGGTAAGTGCATCTGGAGCAAATGCTGGTTTTGTATCTGTCTGGGGCGAACCAGTTTGGTCGGCAGACTCTTCGTACATTGACTCAACAATTACCCAATATGTCTATACCTACTATTTATTCCTCAAGAACAAGCAAAAAGAGATATACGATATGCAAACTGGCTCTGGTCAGCCGCATATTTATCCAAAGCACATAGAGCTTTTGGAGATTACTGATTTATCAGAATGCGAGTTTAATGATTTCGAGCAGAGAGTGCGACCATTGTTTGATATGATACATAAAAACAAGAAGCAAATAGATTATTTATCCAACATTCGCGACTCACTTTTACCGAAGTTAATTTCTGGAGAGATTGAAATATGAAGCCATCAAATCCTGGAGCCAATTTCTCAATATCAAACCTCCAGAAGTTTACTTTAAACGACACACAGGTTTGGTTTATTAGAATTTCTATAGATAATTTACAAGAAACAGTAGCTGAAATTATGCAAATAATAGCGGATGTATCATGGATAGAAGGCCTTACTTCTATTTCCAAAGAATCTTTTATGGCAAGAGCTCAACCAACAATTGATGTCCTGATTGAAGAGCTGACTAATTATCTGGGTTCTTGCGACGAGAAAACGATTGAAACGATTGGCGAGACTGTTGTTAGTGTAAGTGCTCGATCGGCAATAGAGAGGATTCTACAATATAAAGCCCTACCGATAGCAGAATTAATCAAACAAAAGGTTAAAAGGAATCCTGGGTTTGATTTTCATCACGAAAAAGACGAATTGATGATAGTGTTTGGAGAGGCTAAGTATGAATCTAATAATAATGCCTATAATAAAGCTATTAGCCAGATAGTTGACTTTATAGCTGATAAGAAACACCTAAAGGATATTCCGGATATTGATAAGTTTTTGAGCCAGTCCGTATTGAATAATGTCAATAATTGTCAGAGCGATCGTGATAAGTTTTGCTATTCAGCTGCTTTCTCGACTGCGAACAGAAGATTTAATGAGCAAAAATTAATCAACAACATCAAAAATAATGCTCATTTCAGAGAATTAGTTTCTCAAAATCATAAGGAATTAGTATTGGTGGCGGTTGATATAAATGGTTAGTTTACTGCAGAATATAAAAGAGGGCGGTGATATTGAATCTGAGATTCGGTTGATTATTTCCCGTCTATATGAGTTGGGGCCAGTCAGTCGCAGTGATATGGAGGTTCTGAGTTATATTAAATTGTATCAACCTGAAATTTTTAGTAAATACGAAAAAACAGTACTCAACCTCATGGGGTTATTCTTTAAAGAGGGTATAAGCGATAAAAATGACTTAAGAGGACTTGTTTGTGGATTGATGGGTGATGCTATTGAACTTGAGTATGGAAAACGATATACACCCATGCAGGCTAATTTGCGGGAAAGTATATTGAATCAGCAAGTATTCAGTTTCTCTTCGGCAACAAGTACTGGAAAATCTTATGTGTTCAGAGATATTATTCAGAAATATGATCAAAACATAGCAATCATCGTCCCGTCGAGAGCATTAATAAATGAGTACTTTATTAATGTTAGAGAAATGGTTGATAAGACTGTTAACGTACTAACGTTTGCGGACATTATAAATACTGATATTGCTCAGAGAAGTGTGTTTATTTTAACTCCAGAGAGAGCACGAGAGTTGTTCAGGATAAATAATTTGACCATAGGTCTTGCACTGTTTGATGAAGCTCAGATGGTTGATGATGATCAGCGTAGAGGAATGTATTTTGATTCAATTGTTCGAAGAATGCGCAAACATTTTCCTGATGCTAAAATGCTGTTTGCCCATCCTTTCATTGAGAATCCAGAGGCCCAGATTGAGCGTAATTCATTAGGTAGCCTCTCGGATGAGAATAATAGGAATTATGAATTTAATAATGTAGGACAGTTATTTACTTGCGTCGATAATGAGAGAAGATTCTGGGATTTTGCATTGGATAAAGCCAGGTTATCAAAGTATAAAAACCTAATAGATTATGACCCTATCCGTAGGTGTATTAAAAATAAGGGGTCAGTTCTCGTTTATACTACAAAAGCTAGTATATACAACGGGGAAGTATTTGATGATTTAGACGATTATATTAGCGAATTATGCAATGTTGATGATAACGCGGTTGAAATTATAAAAAACATCGAAGAACTGATCGGAGGAAGTTCCAATAAAGACAGCGAGCACTATTCCGATTTACTAGCATTACTTTATAAGGGTGTCGTAATCCATCATGGGTCTCTTCCATTGAATGTTAGGTATCTGGTAGAGGAGTTTGTTCGTAATGGACACTGCAGAATTTGTTTTGCTACGTCAACATTATATCAAGGTATTAACATGCCGTTTGATATTGTATATATAAAGCGATTCAAGAATAATCCACTTTTTATTAAAAATTTGGTTGGAAGGGCTGGTAGAAGTACTAAGAAGCCAGAGTTTGACTTCGGTAGAGTGATTGTTAACAAAGGTGCAATGAGTGACCTTAGAAATATCTACGACATAGACGTTGAAATATCTAATAGTTCTAACATTGATATAGATGACGAATCTGACGAGGCTGATATCAAAGAGTTTAAGGATGCTATTAGAAGCGGACAACTTAACGATAGTTATGGATTAACTTACCAACAAGTCGAACGTCTTAATAGAGTTAATAACGATGCGTATGTAGAAAATATTATAAACAATATTCTTGACGATGACGGCAATTTTGATACCAAAAAATATAAAGACTTAGCGAAAAGGAAAATTGTAACAGACAGCTTTAGTAAACTATACGCTGTTTATTTGAAAGGCAGGCAGCCTACCGATGCTGAGTTTAGCGTAATAAGAACTGCTGTTGAAGTTTTCCTGCAACAAATCTCTGGTCACAGTTTGAGGTCTATAGTCAGCTCAAGGTTTGCATATATAGCAAAAACTAGTGAAAGAAGAATGCTTAGAAGGAATCTCCCTGATAGTGTCTATAGGCTAAAGTGTAATAAAATATATCCTGCGTACTCTACACCAGCGCCGAAAAGTGGTCTGCCAAATAAAGATCTAAAAGAGTATCCATTGTTTTCTATAGATAAATATAGAGCACATGAGGTGAGCTATGATTTAGTTATGTATGATACGTATGATTATATTGATAAAATATGGGGTTTTTGTCTATCTGATATATTTTATGCAGTTTTTGATTTGTATTATGAAAGAACGCAAGATGTAAGAGCCGACAAGATGAGAAAGCTCATACGGTATGCAACGGTAGATGAAAAAGAAATTTTATTGCTCAGGTATGGTTTTCTTTTTGAGGATATCGAATGGATAAAACCTCTAGTTATAGGCATTGACGAGAAAAGAATAAAGTTTGGTGATACATCTAATCTTAGCGAAAAGCAGAAGAGTGTGATTAGTCGTTATATACCAGATGAATAGATATATTGCTTTATACAAAAAAGAACTAGGTTTATTCTGAGTACATCTGAGAGTTAGAGTGATAGAGAATTAAGGTCAAGCACACGTTTTGCTTGACCTTAATATTGCCTAACTGTGAGTTAATAGCGATACCTAAATTCAACCACTGGGTCAGTTTGCCACTTCCAGAAGAAAGTAATATCTTCGCCGAGTTGTTGATTTGGTAGCTCCGTCACTGGATTCGTGCCATCGCCAAAGGGATTAGTGATATTGTAGGTAATATCTTGTGGCTTGATAACCTCGTCTCCCTTGAATAGGGCCGTGAGCGTCAGCGGCACCCTACCGCCAGCCATACTAAACGCCGGTAGCGGAGAATAGGCTTTGAATGAATAGTACTTCACCCCATCTTCACCAGTGACTCCATCAATGACAGCCGATAACTGAATTTTGATAGTTACCTGACCTTGTGGCAACCTCAGTTTTCCGGCCCTAAACTGCTTGGCTATAGACTTTAGCTCTTTGTCAGTGTCGTATTGGTCCTCGGATAGGCCAATCTTTTGTAAGTATGGCTTGATCCTAGATAGGTTACCTTTTATACGACTCACTTGTGCTATTCGCTCACCGTAAGTTTGTTCTCCAGCTGAGATAACAGCAATTGATGCGCTGAACTTGACCGTTGGGTAGGGTAGGATGAACTCCACTTCACGCTCTTGATCGTTGTTGACTGTGAAGACGGTCGTTATCTCAGCCGAGTCATATGTCCCGCCCATTTGCGACGTTGGCTCGACGACAACGGTCGTGTGTTGTTTTAGTATTTGTAGGTTGAGGGCTGAATCGCCCAAAGTCGTTTTGTTCATTGGTTTTTCTCCTTATGAACTGCCCTATATGGCTTAAGTTATTTATTTGTGATAACATAAGGAGCACATAGGGATGGAAAAACTATGTACTCGGACACCGGTTATCACATCGGTGTCTTTTTCGGTTCAGGATTTACCCTCCGAACTCCCGATTTCTTAACTTTTGAGTTTTATTAATCGGATATCTCTACTATAGCAGGTAAAAGTCTATCGTGTCAATATGTAATCACCGAAATGTAAAAATATTTTACAAAAGACTTGACATAAGCGGTATGAGTATGATACAATAAAATAACTTAAGGAAAATGCAAGGAGCTATTACTATGAATAATCTCGCAGATAATCTCAAATCCGCACGAACATCTAGGGGGCTGACGCAAGATCAAGTTGCTCAGGCTATTGGCTTAACCAGGCCAACATATGCTTTGATAGAGTCTGGAAAGCGAGATGTAACCTTGTCGCAGGCAGAAACGCTGGCGGCGCTATTGCGTACTAGTGTTGATGAACTGCGTGGTGTGGGTATTCCTGTTTTTAACACTGAAGCGTCAATGGAAAAATATAAACAAATGATTCTTAATGCGCTTGAGGCTGGAGCTGATAAAGATGGAAAAATCACCAAGACAAAATTAGCTAAGCTGGTGTATTTAGCAGATTTTACGTGGTATTATAACCATTTAGTGCCAATGTCTGGTATGTCTTATCGTCGTTTACCCCAAGGACCTGTGCCAGAAACATATTTTCGGGCGATTGATGAGCTGGTAGAAAGTGGCGTGTTGTGCCTGGAGGAAAAGGGCAGAGCGTTCATGCTGTCTATGACAGAAAGCGGTGCTGCACCTAGCGGTAAATTATCACCAGAAGAGCGTCAAATGATTCGTAAAATTAGTGAATCGTGGCAAGGTAAGCAGACGCATGAGATTGTCAACTTTACGCACGAACAATTACCGTGGAGTATTTGTCGCGAAGGAGAAGTGATTCCATACGGTTTAATTACGCAAGAGAATCCCGAGAAAGTGTATGGAACTGCCGATGTCGCCAAACTATAGTTATGAATGGATGTCGTTTGCCGAGCGTCACTATGCTAAAACTTTTGCCAAAAAGTATAAAAATAGCTGGCTAGAGACGCGTTATAATATTGACGAAGTGTGCAAGCGTATAGACAGAATGTTAGATTTCAACCGCGCAGATTTGATTTACTCGGTGGGATATCATAAGTTGGTAAAGCTTGATTTTGCAGTGGCTGGTACACGTATTTCTCCTAAAAAATCTGGTAATCGCTGCCTGCTCTTTATTAATGAAGAGATGCGGCATGTGCAAGTATTAATTGCCTATTCAAAAAATGACATTGGTCCACCAAATGAAACAGCAAAGTGGAAGAGGGTCATTAGGGCAGAATACAAGGATATTGCGGAGATATTCTCGCTGTAGCGTATAATAGAAGACGATATGACCGAATCCCAAATCGAACAATACGCGCTTGATATCCTGGCTAATCTCGATTGGCAGATTTTGCACGGACCAGATATTGGTCCGGATGGTGCTATGGCTGAGCGTGAGCCGCGGCAGGTGGTATTGCCTGGGCGGCTATATAGTGCTTTGGTGCGGCTCAATCCGCACATTCCAAAACCAGCTTTAAATGAAGCGATGCGGCGTTTAACGCAGATTAGTAAACCGAGCTTAATCGAGAATAATCACGATTTTCATCAACTACTGGTAGCCGGCGTGCCGGTGCAATATCACACATCGAGCGGCGAAGTGAAACACGATATCGTGCGGGTGGTTGATTTTACCTCGCCAAAAAACAATGATTTTGCGGCAGTCAATCAGCTGACGGTTCTGCAGGGTGACTATAATCGCCGGCCGGACATTGTGCTGTTTGTGAATGGCTTGCCGCTGGTGGTGATTGAACTAAAAAATGCGGCCGATACGAAGGCGGATTTGGCGGCAGCGTATCAGCAAATCCAGACGTACAAGCGCGAGATTAGTGATCTGTTCCGCTTTAATGAATTATGCGTAACGAGCGATGGACTAGAGGCGGAGATGGGTACGATCACTAGTCCGCTGGAGCGAATGATGCCATGGAAGACGATTGATGGCGAGAAGGAGGTTGGCAATGTGCCAATGCTGGAAGTGCTGCTGCGTGGTGCGTGCACGCCTGAGCGCTTGCTAGATATGGTGCAGAATTTTATCGTGTTTGAGCGTAGTGATGGTGACAAATTGATCAAGAAAGTTGCTGCTTATCATCAATACTGGGTGGTGAATAAGGCGCTTGATCGGACGCTGGCAGCCAGTGGCGAACGCGGCGACCAGCGGGCTGGCGTAGTCTGGCATACGCAAGGGTCGGGCAAGAGTTTGAGTATGGTGTTCTATACTGGCAAGCTGATGAAGTCGCGCGATTTGCATAACCCGACCATCGTGGTGGTGACAGATCGTAATGATCTTGACGGTCAGCTGTTTGGTACGTTTAGCGCTTGTCGCGAGCTCCTGGGAGAGGACCCAAAGCAAGCTAATTCACGGAGTGAACTCAGGAAGCTGTTGCAGCGCGAAGCAGGTGGGATTATCTTCACAACAATCCAAAAATTCTCGCCTGAGGATGACGAGGATAAATTACCAGTTTTGACTGATCGACGCAATGTCATCGTGATGGCAGATGAGGCGCATCGTAGCCAGTACGGTTTGAAGGCGCATGTCCGAGCCAGTGATGCTCAGCTGGTGTATGGTTATGCCAAGTATATGCGCGATGCCTTGCCGGGTGCGAGCTATATTGGCTTTACGGGTACGCCGATTGAAACGGATGATAAGTCAACACCAGCGGTGTTTGGCGATTATATCGATATTTATGATGTCGAGCAGGCGGTGAAAGATGGCGCAACAGTGCCGATTTATTATGAGAGCCGGCTGGTTGATTTGAATATGGATGAGGCAACGCGGCAGTGGCTGGATAAGGAAGTTGATGATTTGCTGGAGGGCGAAGAACTGAGTCGTCAGGATGCGTTGAAGGCCGAGTATGCACAAAAAGAAGCTATCGTCGGTAATAGCGAGCGGCTGAATACCATCGCTTTGGACATTATTCAGCACTTTGAGGCTCGGCAAGATGTACTGAGTGGTAAAGGTATGATCGTGACGATGAGCCGCGGTATTGCGGCGGATTTGTATGAAAAAATTGTGGCGTATCGGCCGGATTGGCATAGTGACGATGACGCACGCGGCGTGATAAAGGTTATTATTACCGGTAGTGCTAGTGACCCTGACCATTTGCAGCCGCACATTCGTAACAAGCAGCGAGTAAAGGCGATCGAAAAGCGCATCAAGGATCCGAATGATCCACTTGAATTGGTGATTGTGTGCGACATGTGGCTGACAGGGTTTGATGTACCAAATATGCACACCATGTATCTGGATAAACCGCTGAAGGGTCATAATTTGATGCAGGCAATTGCCAGGGTAAATCGAGTGTTCCCTGGAAAAACCGGCGGTTTGGTGGTTGACTATCTGGGTGTAGCGGGGGCGCTGCGCGATGCTATTTCTGACTATACGCAAAGTGGTGGGCAAGGCGCACCGCAACTTGATATTACTGAGGCGGTGGCACAGATGCAGATGCGCTATGAGGTAGTGCGCGATTTGTTTGGTAACTTTGATTATCAGCGATATTTTACTGCACCAACCGACCAACAGCTACAAATTATCTTGGATGCTGAGGAATATATTTTAGGGTTAGAAGATGGCGAGAAACGGTTGAAGCAGCATGTTTTGGAGCTGAGTAAAGCATTTGCATTGGCTATGCCGAGGCCCGAGGCGCTAGAAATTTGCGAAGAAGTGGCGCTGTTTCAGGCGGTGAAAGCTCGGCTGGAGAAGGTGTCGAGTTCGGCAGTGGTGACTGATGCTGAGTACCGAAGTGCGCTGAAACAAATTGTTGATAAAGCAATTGCGCCAGTTGGTGTGGTTGATGTGTTTGAGGCGGCAGGATTAGAAAAGCCGGAACTGTCAATTTTAAGCGATGAGTTTTTGGCGGAAATTCGTCATATGGAGCGCAAGAATTTAGCGGTGGAAGCCCTGCAAAAACTTCTAACTGATGAAATTAAGCTACGATTTTCGAGAAATTATGCCAAGGATACGAAGTTCTCTGACTTGCTCAATCAAGCCTTGACGCGGTATAGAAATGGGACGATTGAGGCAGCGCAGGTGATTGAGGAGTTAATCAACATTGGACAGAAAATTCGCCAGACTGTTGAGAACGGTGCGGTTGATGGCCTCAGCGAGGATGAAGTTATCTTTTATGATGCGCTGGTTGAGAATGGTAGTGCCCGCGAAGTGCTGGGTGACGCGCAGCTGCGTGATATCGCAAAAGTGTTGCTAGAGCAAGTGCGTCGTGATGCTACGATTGACTGGGCGGAGCGTAAAAATGTTCAGGCAAAACTGAAAGTTAATGTCAAAAAGACGTTGGCAAAATATGGCTACCCGCCAGATCAGCAGGCGTTGGCAACTGACATGGTATTAGAGCAGGCCAAGCGCTATGGTAATGAGTGGAGTCAGAAGCGCGCCGTATATGACGCTGGCGGCGGAGCGAGTTTGCTGGATTGATACATAAATTTATGATAGATCAGGGTACAATAGGTATATGAGTAAGTCTAAAAATCCTATTACCATCGCTCGCGCCATCATCCGCATTGGTGATGCTGCCAGGAATGCCAATGATTATAGTTTGCTGGGCGCGCTGCATGAAATGGTGGAGCAATTGTCACAGCATGGCGTTAAGGACACTGACGTCGATATAGATTTGCTATTGGAATATGTCGAGGCGGCGGATGGTTGTGATTATTGCCGCGCCGGCGACGGTAAGTCGAGTGTTGACGAATTAACAACAAAAATCAATCAGCAGTTAGCGTGTCGCGGTCAGGCACAGGTGGAAGCGAGCGACCAGTCAGTTCTGAAATTTGAGCCGCTGGTTCATCTGGTAACGGCGGCGTATGCCAAAAACGAGGACGGCGTGACGTCGGGCTTGTCGATAGCGTTGGTTGTCAATCAGGACGGTTCGGTGAATCTGCCGCGCGATCATTTTTTGAATGCAGAGCTGCTCGATTATTTCGATGAAAATCGCCCAGTTAGGTGGCGTTCAGCCGAGCGCGATTTGCCGTCAAACTTGCACGGCTATCATTTGGTGGCAGGTTCGGTGGAGGTGCAAGAGATTTTGCCGCGCGAGTTGGGGGTGATATCGTTCTAATGCAAATAGTTATTGTCTGGTAATAAAATACTCTCTAGACTCGAGTTTATTATAGATCCAATAAAACTAAGATTTATTTACGAATACGTAAAGGAAATTTTACAACCTGTCTTTCATGGCTATTTTCATCTTCTTCGGTTTTGTAATACGGATCATTTGCAAGTTCTACCCGACCACTGTAAATGTACTCATTTGACTTACTTGATTCGAATAAATAAACTCTGACACCATTACTTCGTGATTCAGCTAAGGTTTTATTTTGTGCATAATTGATAGATTGATTACCGGATGGCCCCATACCAGTATAGTGCATAATACCATCTGCTCCCCACTTATCTTCATACGGATTGTTCTGGTTATGTTTAGCAATCAAAACTAAACTATTTGTATCATTAGATCTGCGCATACCACCTTGTGTGCTAACTGAAAATATACGACTGATATCATTGTTGGTGTAGGATTTACCAACTATTAATTCGTGAAGTTGTGGCGTGCGGCTATTGTTAATTATTTGTTTGAGTAACTCAACATCGGCTGGCGCTAATTCATAATCATTTGCTGCATTAATATTATCAAGCCATACAATTTCTGAGTGCTCTTTGGTATGATAACCGCCAAGGTTATGCTTGCAGGCGTATAGTTTTAATGCAGTTTTGTTATTGATTTTAGCTTCAGCTAGTAATTCATTGACGTTAACGATAGTATTAAATTCCTCAATAATCTCACGCTTCAGAGCCTCTGGTTCTGATTCACCGACTTCAACTTTTCCACCAGGAAATTCCCATAAATCACCAAGTGGTTTATTTGAACCTCTTTTGGCCAGTAAGTATTTTCCATCCTTTTCTATTAATGCCGCAACAACGATTTTCATGTATATGTATTATATCATGATCTATCTCTGTAATTTTATAGAATGATAAAAAGACAAAATTGAGACATCAAACGTTATTGATAATACAAATACGTCCCTATGCTAAAATTATTACATGAAGTTCCCTCGCTCTAAAAAACTGGTTTTCTTTAATAATAAGGGCGGCGTTGGTAAAACAACGCTGGCGTATAACACTGCGGTGCAGTTTGCTAACAAGGGCTATAAGACGGTGCTGGTTGATCTCGATCCGCAGTGCAATTTGACGCGGTTGGCACTCGGCGAAGAATATTACGAGAATACGATTTTCTCAGAGATGAGCAAGACGATTTATGATGTGCTGCGCGGAGTGATTGAGGGAGGGTCGGATGTTGATTTGGCAGCACAATTCGAGCAAGCTAAGGGCGCGCCCGATAACCTGTATTTACTGCGCGGCGACATGCGGCTAAACGATTATGAGAATGTTCTATCGACTGGTTACAACTCGGCTGCGGCTGGCGAGCAGCTTGGCTATTTCCAGACGAGCGCGATAGACCGTTTCTTGCGTGAAAAAGGCTTGAGCGATCAAGTTGATATCTTTGTGATTGATACCTCGCCGACGTTAGGGTTGTTAAATCGAGTAATCTTACTTGGCAGCGATTATTTTGTCGTACCGCTAATGCCTGATGCGCTTAGTTTGCAGGGTATCGAAAACCTTGGTATCATGTTTGAAAAATGGAAGATTAACTGGCGTAATACCGGTAAAGCACTAAGTAGCGGTATTGAAAGTCAATTCGTATTGGGCGGCGAAGGGTTGTTTATTGGTTATATCCTAAATTCGTACAATGTGTATGGCCAAAAACCAATCAAAGACCATCGCAAGTGGATTGATCAAATTCCAGAAAGAGTTCAAAAATTCTTAAGCGAACGCCATTGTCGGAACGGGCTGGTCGCGTCCAGCAGTCGCGCGTCGCTGCACGATATTCAGGATTACGGTCGATTGCCGGCAATTACACACGAATCAGGTGTTGCGATTTTCAACATTGATCCTAATAAGGCAGAGGCAACACAGCCTGGCTCTCGCGAAAATATTATCAAAGCTCAACAAGAATTTGACGAACTTTCAGACGCTATTCTGGGCATCTTGGAGAAATATTGAAACAGCTTTCTAGTATTGTTGGTGAATGTTTGCTTTAGGAATAATCAAATAGCATGAAAATTTCTACCCGCCTCAAACCCAACTCCCGCCACCGCGAAGAAGTAGTGGTTGGTGACGATGGTGTGCTGACAATTTACACCAAGGCGCCAGCCATTGAAGGTCGGGCTAATCTGGCGGCAGTGAAGTTGCTGGCGAAGCATTTTGGCGTGGCGCCATCAAAGGTAAAATTAGTGCGCGGCGCAACTTCGAAATATAAGGTATTCGAGGTGGACAGGGCAGAATAATTGCCGCGCATTGACATCATCGCAAAGGGTTAGTGCTTGTCACAAATTTACGGATACCCAACTCCCGCCGCCATATTGCCGATCAATCCTTGCACCGTCACAAACGAATAGCCCTGCTGTTTCAGCGCGCTAAGGATACATGGCACGGCACCGACTGAGGTTTGGTGAATGTCGTGCATCAAGATAATGGCTCCGGGGTGGGCGCCAGCGACGGCGCGTGAACAGACGATTTGGCTATTGCGATCAGCCCAGTCGCGGGTGTCGACCGACCATAAGATTGACGACATACCACGCAGGCGAAGCTGCTCCAAGACAGCGCTGTTGACCGCGCCATAAGGCGGGCGCATAACAGTTGGCTTGACGCCGGTGGCTTGTTTGATAGCATCGTTAGTACGGTCAATTTCGCCAGCAATTTGGTCAATCGGCAATTTAGGCAGTTCTGGGTGCGACCATGAATGATTGCCCAGTTGGTGGCCGCGTGCCTGTATGCTGCGTACGACGTTGGCTTGACTGGAGACTTTGCTGCCGATCAAGAAAAACGTCGCTTTAGCACCATATTGATCCAAAATATCTAGCAGCTGCGCGGTGTACGGTCCCGGCCCGTCGTCAAATGTTAAGGCAATCACTTTACCCCCAGAATTCGCGGCTGGCGGCGCGGCGGGCGCTGGCTTTGGTTTTGGTTCTGGCGGCTTGGGGATATTAGCTAGTTTTCGGGCTGTCGAATTTTGCAGATATTTGGCAACGGCGGCGATCGGCACTTTGATTGTCATTTCGCCGTAGGCTGACGGCAAGAGCGACGCCTGTCCGATTGGCCAAGCTAAACTATTGCCGCCATCGGTAATAACGAAATTTGATAGCGTTTCTTGGGTAATCGTTTCATTAAGATCCAGTTCTGCCTGCTGGCGCTGCTTGATAGTCTCATTGATATTATTTCGGGCAGCTGCCACGATTTCCCCGGTCGCTTTCTCTGATTGCTCGGTCAAATCGCTCAGGCTAATCACTTCGCCAGATTTTTTATCAAACGTCCAAAAATGCGTCAACGACACCGGATGCGCGCCGTGCATATCTTGCTTAATATTGACAATAATCGATAAAGCTACCGAATTATTATGCGTCACTTGGTAGCTAATCGTTTCAGTCAGCGGCTGGTCGAACGTCAGAATATTGGTGGCGGCATAGCGGAAATCGCTGTCAGCGCGGTCAATTGCTTGGGCGACGGTTTTATTGATCTTATTGTTTTTAGTCAGCGGATATTCAATCGAAACTTTCTCGCGGTTAGTCTGGCGCGTTACGAATTTAGAACGAATGCCGGAGTAGCGCGAATCGGTGAAATAGTATTGCTCGTCAGATAAAGCAGTCGGGCGGCGCGGCGACAGCTGATTAAAATATGCGTAAACCAGCCCCGATAAAACCGTTGCCATTGCCGTCAATAACAATATCGCTATCAGCGCGTTTCGCCATTTGGCAGGTTTAGTTTTTGTTTTTGCTATGCGGCGGGTATGTTTAGGCTTGGCTGCTTTGTTATCAGCCGATTTAGGCTTATCGGCTTTGTTCGCTGGTGGTTTCCTTGGTGATTTTTTAGCAGGCATAGGTATAGTATAGCATTTGTAATATATTAGGGTTGCTGGGCTGCTACTAAAACCAACACGGTACTTTTTCAAAACCAACAGCTTACTTTTAGAAAACCAACACGGTACTTTTGAGAAAGGTTGGGTAGTTCGCAATTTGCTATAGGACTTTCATAAAAGTGCTATAGTAGATTTTCTGCCCGCAGGACGCCAAAATCATTGAAAATATCAGTAAATTATAGTATAAAAAGGGAATGCTGCAATATCTTCATTCAAGTGCTAAAAATCAGCAAATCAAGCCGCTGGAACGCTTGCGGGCAGGTTCATGGGTGCGCTGCGAACGTCCGAACGAGGATGAGTTGGCCGAGTTGTTGTCGCTGGGGCTTGATAATGATTTGCTGAGCGACGCGCTTGATCCGCATGAGGTGCCGCGCCTGGAGATTGACGACGATTGGACGTATCTAATCGCCCGGCTGCCAGATACCGACGATGATTTTAACGATTTTACTACGCCGATTTTGTTTTGCTTGAATAAGGACTATGCCGTAACCTTGTCGCGCGACAGCTTGGGCAGATTGTGGCAGCCGTTTATCGACCAAGCGCGTTCACGCACTGACCGTCCAGTTGAACTACTGGTTGATATGATTGACGCAATATCTAGGCAATATCAGCGGCGGGTGGCAGCCATTAACCGCCAGATGCGAGCGGCTACCGATAATATTCATACGCTGCGAGTCAAGGATATTGCTACGCTGGCGGAATACGAGCGCAAGCTGAACGACTACCTGGACGCGCTCATCCCGATGAACTGGGCGGTCGAGAAGTTGCTGGCGACTAGCGGCCTGCGCCTGCGGGCGGATGACAAAGAAGATGTCGAGGATTTGTCGATCGATTTGGAGCAGGTAATTGCCCGCTGTAAGAGCTTGCTGCGAACCATTACTAATGTACGCGATAGCTACCGGGCAGTGATGGATACCCGCCTGAACGAGACAATTCGCCTGCTGACGGTAATCACCGTGGCGCTGACTATCCCAACGATGATTGCCGGGCTGTTCGGCATGAACGTGCCAGTGCCTGGCGCTAATGATCCGCTGATGTTTTGGAAAATTACTGTAGTCAGTATCGTGGCGGCTTGCGCGCTGGGCGGATTTTTCTTGCGCAAGCGATAAATATCTTGGCTAAAGGCAAATGTTGGCTTAGAGGGGTTGTAATCTAATTTGGCAAGCCATATCCCAGCAGTCCATCGTAGCGTTTGTCATGATTGATGAACACGCGGATGCGGTTTGCCTCGTTGCCGCCGACAGTAGTTAGCACGCCGTTGTCATTTTTCAAGACAATGTTAGTGTGGTCGCCAAACACTGGCGAATTGCGGTAAATTGCCACGTCGCCGGGAAGCGGTTGATAGCCGGAATTAGCGGGCTTGAACCGGCCATTCGCCTCGTAGTATTCACGCAAGGTAAACGTCCCCGGGATGCGCCAGCCGCCAGTATGCGGATTTTTCAGCGGCGCGCCCGCTTGGTTCATGATATAGCTCACGAAATTGGCACACCACGGCTCCTTGGCACCTTGGCTGAACTTGGTGCCAGCGGATTGCGCTTTGAATTCAGTCTTTGCTAAGCTGATAATTTTTTGGCGAGTTGGGCTTAAATTTGCCGTATCAATGTCTGGAAAAGCCGCTTCGCCAGGCGATCTGTCGAGGCGTACGGAATTAATGAGAGACGATAATTTATCGGCAATTTTCGGTTGGGTAATGACTGTGATTGGTACGATAAGCAACAGCGCAATTACGCTTAAAATAATACATCGTTTCTTTGAGAAAAATTTGGGCGCCGTCGCCTGCTGCTGCTTCACATAATAATTATATCGCGAAAGCTGTTTGGCTGTTAAAATGTAATTGAGGCAAATGTTATGTTTAAGCAATAGATAAGATGTGAAACATACCTTTCAAATATCAAGTCAAATAATTTTTACGCATTCGCGGATGATATTAGCGGAAGACGAGATAGAATTGCCAGATGGTAAAAGGTCGTTATATTTGCGGCAAGTATACCAGGGTAAAGGCGGCGTGATTATTATTTGCCAAAACGGCGGCAAAGTGCTTATTCAGCGGGAATATTCGTATCCGGTTGATGATATATTATATCAATTTCCCGGCGGTAAAATTGAAGAAGGCGAGACTCCCGAGCAAGCTGCCCAGCGCGAATTGGCGGAAGAATCTAATATTTTGGCGGAAGATTTTCAGCAAATTGGCTGGTTTTATGCCGACAATCGCCGTACTAGTGCCAAGCTGTACGTTGTCTGTGCGCGCGGCGCTTTTCGAGATAATTATTCGCTCCAACCGGATGAAACAGAGTTTATTTCCAGTAGTTGGTTAGAAATTAACAAACTTGAGCAGATGATTTCTAACGGTCAGATTGTTAATTACTCTATGCTAGCAGCATGGGCGTTATTCAAAACCGCACCGATGAAATAGGGTTTCTTGTGCTATAATAATCCCAAAAGCGAACGATCACCGTACGCGGTTTTTCTCTGTTAGGGAGTAGAAAGGAATTTATATGGCTCAACCCAAACCAATCATAATAGTTGACCAACTCGTCAAGACGTACGATGGCAAAAATGTCGTCGATAGCGTGTCGTTTGAGGTTAAGAAAGGCGAGATCTTTGGCATCCTCGGGCCGAATGGCGCCGGTAAGACGACGACGCTGGAGATGCTGGAGGCGCTCCGGCCGATTGACGGCGGCACGGCGACTATCGACGGGATTGATGTTGCCAGCGCGCCGAGGCATATCAAGAATATTATCGGTATCCAGCTGCAATCGACAATGTTTTACGACAAGCTAACCTTGCGCGAACAATTGAAAATGTTTGCCAGCCTGTACGGACAAACGGTTGACGCCGACGCACTGCTGGCCAAGGTGCAATTGACCGATAAAGCCAAAAGCTACGTCGAGCAGCTCTCGGGCGGGCAAAAGCAGCGCTTCGCCATCGCTTCGACGCTGGTCAATAACCCGACGGTACTATTCCTTGACGAGCCGACCACCGGGTTGGATCCCCAGGCTCGCCGCAATCTCTGGGATTTGATCAAAGAGATTCGCGATGAAGGTATTACTATCGTGCTGACCACGCATTATATGGACGAGGCCGAACTGCTGTGCGACCGTTTGGCGATTATGGACAATGGTAAAATCATCACCATTGATACGCCGCATAATCTGATCAAGCAACTACTGGCGCGCGGTTTCAAGAAGAAGCAAGTTGTCGAGCAGGCTAATTTGGAAGACGTATTTATTGATTTAACAGGAAAGGCGATTCGGGATTAGTATGAAAAAATATTGGACTGGTGTATTCGGGCAAGTACGCGCCCAGCAAAAACGTTTCGTCCGCGATAAAATGTCGCTGTTCTTTACCTTCCTGTTTCCGCTCATCTTTTTGTTGGTGTTCGGTTCAATTTTTAACAATCAATCAACCAGCTTTGACATCGCGATTATCAATAATTCGCAGACGGAATTTGCCAAAAGTTTCGTTAAAGGCGCCAAAGACAATGCCAAAGACTCGATTCTCAAAATCAAAGACGTCAAGGATATGAACGAGGCTCGTGAGAAGATGAAGCGTTCGGAGCTGAACGGTATCATTGAACTACCAAGCGATTTTGGCGAAGTGAAGGGTGAGGGCAGGGATGCTCGCCCGACTGGTACAATCAACGTACTGTACGCCAAAGGTTCCGAGCAAACCGGTAGCGCCCTAACGGCGGTGATGAACCAGATTGCCAATGGAATAAATAAGCATTTGGGCCAGCCAGAAGCGCCGCTGAAAGCCGCTGGCAAAGCTGTTGGCGACGAGCA
>CAUSPY010000013.1:0-21010 GCA_963533665.1 uncultured Candidatus Saccharibacteria bacterium | reverse complement strand
GTTTTTGCCAAACATCGCGTACAAACGGCAAGCTGCCGCAGACCAGAAAATGCGCATCATTTGGCACTTCACCAACAATTTTCGCCACCTCAAACCGCGCGTTATGCCAGCCGTCTCGTTCCTCAACCTGCTGACGAGTGCTAAACTTGTTGACTTGAATGGATGAGGCCGCCAACTCCTCCGAGAACACCATATATTCCGGTGATTTTTGACTCAAATAGAGAAAAGTCGGCTGCTTGGCGTCCGCCAAAATACTCCAAATCGGACTGAGTCCGCATCCCGCCGCGATGCCAACCAATGGCCGCTCGGTTTGCGGGTTGAAATCGCCGTACGCCCGGCTAATGTGTAGCGTGTCACCAACCTGGCGTGAACACAAATAGCTCGAAAATTCGCCGCCCACATTTTTCACGGTAATCGACATCAATTCCTCATGCGGGCGCGAAGAAATACTATAGGCCTTGCCTTCGCGCACCTGGCTGCCCTCAATAAACACCGTGATATATTGCCCCGCCATAAAGTCAAACGGCCGCGCAAAATACAGTGTCGTCACCTCAGGATTTTCCTGGCGCACCCGCACAATTTCGACAGTTAGTGAATCACGCATTCCTCGACATACCTTTCCATTATTTTTTTGGCAGCTCTAAATTCTTCGTCGGTAAAGGTGTGGTAGTTGGCAAACTTCGGACTGATCGTCGTGCCAGTGCGAAAATGCTGCAAGGCAAACCGTTTAGCGCCTTTGACCAACTCGCCAATCTTTTCAAAATCCGCCACCTCCAGCTGCTCGCGGACGATCGTCGTCCGAAATTCATAACCAATTCCCGAATCAATCATCAGCCGCACATTAGCTTTGATCGCCTCCAGATCAATCGGCCGCGCCGCAATCTCCACGTATTTTTCCAGCGGTCCCTTGACATCCATGGCGATAAAGTCAATCGTTCCCTCCTCGACCATACCGCGCACTATATCCGGATGCGTGCCGTTAGTATCTAGTTTGACATCAAAACCCAGCTGCTTAATCATCCGGCACAGCACCGGCAAATCCTCATTGACCGTCGGCTCGCCGCCAGAAATCACCACGCCGTCTAGCCGGCCAACACGCGATTTTAGGAATATCATCGCCTCCTCGACCGGGATACTCGGCGCTAACCGCTCGGGTAGTACCAGCTCCGGATTATGGCAATAACCGCAGCGCATGTTACAGCCAGAGAGAAACAGCGCTGCCGCCACATGCCCTGGATAGTCCACCAGCGACAGCTTCTGAATCCCGCCGATCGCCACCTTAAGCTGGGACAGCGACGGCGTTGACTCGCTCATGCTCGGCGGCATCGTCATAATGCTCCCTCATGTCAAATTCAGCCTGCTTACCGTTATTCCACTGGGAAACTGGGCGCAAGAAACCAACCACCCGCGAGTAAACCTCAGTGCTTTCGCCGCAATTCGGGCAAGCCGGGTGTTCGCCGACGATATAGCCGTGGTTAGCACAAATTGAGAAGCTTGGCGTAAAGGTAAAGTACGGCAATTTATAATTTTCGCAAATCGTCTTAACTAATTTTTTCAGCGTCTGCGGATCATCCATGCGCTCGCCCAGGAAGAAGTGAATCACCGTACCGCCAGTGTATTTGGTCTGTAAATTATCCTGCAAATCCATCAGCTCAAACAAATCATCAGTGTAGTTGACTGGCAAGTGGCTGGAATTGGTATAGAACGGATGCTTAACCGCCGCACCGAGGCCATTAGCAAAGTGCGCTCGATCAGGGAAGCTGGCCTTGTCAATCCGCGCCAAGCGGTAGGTCGTACCCTCAGCTGGCGTTGCCTCCAAGTTGTAATTATTGCCCGTTTCTTTCTGATATTCCACCAAGCGGTCGCGCATAAAATCAAGCGTTTTCTCGGCAAACGCCTTACCCTTTTCGGTGCCAATATCAACGCCCAGCAAATTCAACGCTGCCTCGTTGGTACCAATCAAGCCGATGGTTGAGAAATGATTTTTCCAGTATTCATTAAAGCGCTTTTTAATATCGCGCAGATAAAACTTAGTGTACGGATATAGACTAATGTCCGAATCGGTCAGCTGTTCCAGCACCTTGCGTTTGGTCTCCAGACTGTCGCGCGCCATATCCATCAGCTCGCCCAAGCCCTTGAAAAACTCTTTCTCGTTCTTTGATTTCAGCGCCAAGCGCGGCAAGTTGATCGTCACCACGCCAATCGAGCCGGTCATCGGATTACTGCCAAACAAACCGCCGCCGCGATACTCCAGCTGGCGATTATCGATCCGCAGACGACAGCACATCGAGCGTGCATCCTCTGGATCCATGTCGGAATTGATGAAATTCGAGAAATACGGGATGCCATACTTGGCGCTAGCTTCCCAAAGATTTTCAATGACCGGATTATCCCAGTTGAAATCTTTGGTGATATTGACTGTCGGAATCGGGAAGGTAAAGACTCGGCCGTTGGCATCGCCCTCAGACAGCACCTCGAGTAGCGCCTTATTAAGCATATTCATCTCTTCTTGATAATCGCCGTAGTTGGTATCCTGCATCTCGCCGCCGATGATCACCGGGTTGCCAGCCATATGCTTCGGACATTCCAGATCAAGCGTGATGTTGGTAAACGGCGTCTGGAAACCAACCCTAGTTGGCACGTTAACATTAAAGACAAATTCTTGCAGCGCTTGCTTGACCTCGTCATAGCTCAGCTTATCAGCGCGAATGAACGGCGCCAAGAGCGTATCAAAATCAGAGAACGCCTGAGCGCCAGCTGCCTCGCCCTGCAAAGTGTAGAAGAAGTTCACTACCTGACCCAGTGCCGAGCGGAAATGCTTAGCCGGCTTGGAAGCAACTTTGTTTTTAACGCCAGTGAAGCCTTGGCGCAGCAAGTCCATCAGATCCCAGCCAACACAGTAAACGCTCAGCAAATTGAGGTCGTGAATATGCAAATCACCCTCTTTATGCGCCTGGCCGATTTTTGGCGAATAGATTTTATCCAGCCAGTAGGTCTTGGTAATTTCCGCCGAAACGTAGTTATTCAGACCCTGCAAACTATAGCCCATGTTGGAATTTTCTTTGACTTTCCAGTCCAAGTTATTGACATATTTATCAATCAAATCGACGTGCGCGTTGGATGTAATTTCACGCAGTTTTTTATGCTGGTCGCGGTAAATGATGTAGGCTTTGGCGGTTTTCTTAAACTTGGAATCAATCAAGATATCCTCGACGACATCCTGGATATCCTCGACACCCGGCAAGCGTTTTGGATTGCGGGTTTCTAGTACCGCCAGTACCTTATCGGTCAATTTGACGGTCTGCTTGGCGTCAAACTCGCCGGTCTCCAGGCCCGCCTTCTCGATGGCTTTCTCAATTTTTTTACGGTCAAATTTAACAGTCCGACCATCGCGTTTTTTGATTGATTTGTACATACCCCTCCTTATTATGGCAATAGCAAACCAGCCCCAACCTCCCCGAGGGGCTTGTGTTGCAAAAAACGTTATTTATTTTCTAAAACACCATATGTAGTGCTTAATATAGAATATACACGCGATATATAGCGTTTGTCAACGAAAATACATTGTATTATTTACATGCGAGACGAGGAAGTATTCGCCCCCTCTGATAACGCCAAAACATCGCAGTGAATCATATCAACAATTTCTGCCTGAGCCAGCTTCTCGCCAATTCGCTGCTCGCCTGGCACGTCCAAAACGTCCTGATCTTTCCACCACTGGCGCATCTCCGATTCGCCAAATTCATGAGCGTTTGGCTTGGTAGCGTGGCGGCGCACCGTTTCCTCAAACGATATGTCAAAATAATAAATCAGTTTTTCGCCCTGAAAATCATTCAGCAGCCGGTGCAGCATCGCGCCGTATTTTTTATTGCTCAAAATACCTTCCAAAATCACCGTATAACCAACTTTGTTGCCGTACATACATAGATCATACATCAGCTGAATTGCCGGGTTGCTTTCACTGTCTTTCACACGAAGCATTTCCCGCCGTACCATATCCTGCGACACCAACATCGTGCCGTAGCCTAGTTGACGCTGGAGCAAGCGTGCCGTGCTGGTTTTACCACAGCCAGAATTACCACGGAGAATGATCAGCGGATGAGAGACAGTCACGTACGCTCCAATAAATCATAAGCGGTAGCTGCCGACAGCGCCTGCATTTGGCGAAGATTATCGCCCGGCTGGAGCGGCGGCTTGAGGCTGCGGATGAGATAAAAACCGACAAATGCCGACAACATCTCCGCATTGAGTTCATCCAACCACGGCGTTACGTCCTGACCGTGCCGCGCCATGTCGATTAAAAACTCCGTCGCACCAGAACCCCGCGGTGCATAGGAAGCCCAGTTCCAATCAACCAATTTCAGCTCACCAGTTTGCGGCTGAAACGCCAAATTATCACTGCGAACATCACTGTGATCAAAACGATCTTCTGACTGCTTGGCGAATTGTTTAGCGCGTACCGAAATATCGGCTAATTCATCACTCCTACTCAATAATTCCATCATCTTCTGGCAGCGCCGCTGGTTGGCTTCTGATTGCTCCGGTAATAATGTTTGGTAGTTATCAATCAGCTGACGGCGAATATCAGCCTCGGCAATAACTCGATCAATGCCGTCATCCAAGCCAAGCTCCGCCGTCGTAAATGGCTGCAATTGCAATTCCTCAATCACCTTATGTGGCAAATCTGTTTTTTCCAACTCGCGAGTTGCCGCTACCACCGCTGAAATATATCGTTTCACCACAAATTTTTCCGCTGGCGGCTGCCATAGCCAGCCGTCGGCTGACGCATAACTGGTTGTCATCAGCACGTACCCGTCGCCATCCAGTTTTATCCAATAGGCAACATATTGCGGGTGAAGTTTCTGCAATAACCTTGTCACTTCATAATCTTTTTTCAGCCAAGCTAATTCCCGCTCGCCATCGTCCGGCAGTAAATCGACATCAACCTCTTTGACAAAAATTGTCTTATCGCCCGCCGACACCAAGGCGCGGCGATTGCGCGAAAAGCCGCCGCTCACCGAGGTAATTTGTAAATCAGATACATCGGCACCGAGCTCCGTTGCAGCACACTGCAATGATCTGTCGGTCAGCAACTTATCAGGGCGAGGCAAGGTTTCCATATGGAAATTATAACATTTACCATATACCTGTTCTATTGCGCCATATAATCAAACAGATCTATGTCAGTCATATAACGTCAGTTTCCTGAATTACACTCCCGTATCTCGCCGATAAAAGCCAATCGCTGCCACGCCAAGCGCCGCTAAGCTCACAAAGATTAAGACTACCAATTTTCCTAGGTCTAATCCATCCATCAAACTGCCCGGAATGTTGTAGTAATGGATCAGCGACCAAATGTCGTAATCTTTCCAACTTTCGATCAACTTGGCGGTAATCGACAGGGCGTACATTGCTAGAAAAATTAGACTACCAACGCCGACGGCCAGCCCGCGCCTACCTGTCACTGCCTGGGTGACAAAGGTGAGGCTGCCAAAACTAAGCCCCAAAAGCCACAAGCTCACACAGGCCCCGGCAACGTGAGTGAGGTTTGGATGAAAGTCGAACAGCGGACCGATGAGTGCAATGGTCATACACAGCATCACTGGAGGAATCACCAACAATCCTGCCATCGCCACATATTTTTGCAGCACTATCGTCACGCGAGTCCGCCGACTAGCAAGCAACAACTCCAGCGTTCCCGAATCTTCTTCCCGACCAATTACCCCAGCACCCAAAATAATCGCCGTAATCACCACCCCGACCATCGCCACCAGCGGAAACAGCTCAATACTCAGCCAGCCCTCTGGAGTGGTGCCAATCGCCAAATCGCCAACTACCGCTTTCATGCCGGCTGGCATCATATTGATGAATGGACTTAATTGATCGCTAAATTTATTGAACAACGCTGAAAACAACACCGCCACAACGCTAATGCCAACACCCAAAAACAGCGGTAACTTGTAATTTTGCCGCACCGTCTGCCATATCATCGCTTTGCCTCCTCGCCCTCATAATACCGCATGAATAATTCTTCTAGTTCTAACTCTGATTCACGCAATAGTTTTGGTTTGTATTCGGCAATGAACGAAACAAACTCCGTTGCGTCACCTTTGACAGTGAATTCATATTCGTCGCCGCGGCGTTGAACATCGGTGATGGATGGCAGTTTTCTAGCTGCCACTAGGGACGGTTTTTTAGCAAATGCCACAATGTAACGGTGTGTTGACAGGTGTTTCATGGTCGCGATATATTCAATAGCGATCAATTTTCCATCGCGGATAAAGCCGGCGCGGTGGCAAATTTTTTGCACTTCAGCCAGGTCGTGACTGCTGACAAATACCGTCGAGCCTTGTCTAGAAACTTCGCGCACCAAATCGTAAAATACCTGCTTCATCAGCGGATCCAGCCCACTGGTCGGCTCGTCCAAAATCAGCAGTTTCGGGCGGTGCATAAAGGCTTGAATCAGACCAATTTTCTGACGATTACCCTTGGAAAGCTGGCGAATTGGTCGATCCAGCGCTGCCTCAAAACGCCCAGCCAATTCATCAACATAGCGCCAATCAACCTTTCGACCCATTCGCGTCAAAAACTTCAGCAATTTCCGACCAGTCATAGTCTCATATAGCGCAATGTCACCCGCCAGATACCCAACCTGATCATGAAGCGCCGTTCGTTCCTTAGAATTCCGTCCGCCCAGCAACTCTACCCAGCCATCCGTCGGCCTTAAGAAATCCATCACTGACCGAATCGTCGTGCTTTTACCCGCACCATTGGGTCCAAGAAACCCAAACACCTCGCCTTCATGCAGCTCCAACGACACATTGTTGACTGCCAATTTATGACCAAAGCGCTTGGTAAGTCCGTGTAACATCAGCGGTGAGGTATCACTCATAACGACTCCTTTTCATAGTCATTATTTGCTATGGTTTCAGTATATTATAGCCATACTGAAAGATTAAAGCAATGAGCGAACTTCCACTGCTAGCACGCCATAATGTTTTTGGTCAGCAGCAGAATAATATTTGTTGTATTCGGCAGCGGCAGCTTCGGCACTGGTGGCGCGCGGAATAACACGGTGGTAACCCTCGGCCTGCACCATTTCTAAAAAGGAATTGTAGTGGCGGATAGCGATAATCTCCACGCGTGCTTGATCTGGTTCGCCGTCGTGTAGTATTCCTTCGGCATCGCGAATATCGCGGCGCAGGTGAATCTTATCGCCGACTCGGTACTCGGCAAACTTTCCGCGATTCAATCGACCTTCAACCGTCTTCCGCCCGGCGATAATATCGTCGAGTAATTTTGATTCTCGTCCTGAGTGCCAGATTTTCATAATTCCTACAGTGTTATATCTTTTTTATAGTTTTTCTTAAATCCTAGCCAGCAGCGGTGTCATAGTAAAATTATATCACAGCCTATAAAGGTGTTTCTGCTAGGCATACCTACCAAACTACAATAAAATCTTTAGGTTAGGTAAACCTTAAACAGCCATCGCCTGCGCCTCCGGCCAAATTCGCTGCACCAGTCGTTTGCCACGTGTGGTTAGCCGCACCCAGGCGTCGCCATAGGCCTGGTCGATTGCCATTAATCCCTTATGCCGCAAGTCCGCCAGCCAATCGTCCAGTTCATCTGCATCACCGTCACTGGCCTGTGGATTTTACAACCAGTCGTCATATGGCTGCTCATCCAACTGCTCGGGACAAGCAGCACACTCAGCCAATAGCCAACCAGTAACATCATGCTATTGAGTGCCTCCAGCGACACGATCACCGACCCGCGCGTCTCGCGGTTGCGCCGCTCCAGGCGGCGACTAAACTGACGTTCGATAAGCTCTGGCAGTTGCTGAGCGTGTTCGCCTGGCGGCAACGGCCGACTTAATTGCACGGAAGTGATGGCATAAATAATCACACTAAAGGCCAGCGACAACGTCATGATCACCGCCAGATAGCTCAGTGCCAGGCGTCTAACGCGCTGCTGTTTCATGATTTATCCTCCAGTTTATAGCCAAAGCCCGGGACGGTGTAGATCAATTTTGAGCCGAATGGCTTATCGATTTTGCGGCGCAAAAACATGATGAATAGTTCAACGTTATTCGGCAAGACGTCAGCATCAAAATCCCACACGTGCGAGATGATTTGCTCCTTGGACAGAACCTTGCCGGCGTTACGTATCAGATATTCCAACACAGCGTATTCTTTGGCGGTTAGGCTAATTTCCTGATTCGCCCGCATTACTTTTTTCAAACTCGGATCAAGCGTCAAATCACCAACCCGCAAAATTTCTTCCAGTTTTTCGTTCGGACGACGCAGCAGAGCACGAATACGTGCCAACAACACCTCAAAACTAAACGGCTTCGCCAGATAATCATCAGCGCCCATGCCCAAGCCTTCGACAATATCCCGCTCGGTATCACGCGCTGTCAACATCAAAATCGGCGTCTGATTACCGTCTTGACGCAGCGCCCGGCACACTTCATAGCCATTCATTTCCGGCAGCATCACATCAAGAATAATTACATCATAGTCGTCCGCCGTCGCCGTTCGGTAGCCCTCGTCGCCGTCATGCGCCACATCGACCGCATAAGCTTCATCCTCCAGACCCTCTTTCAGCGACCGCGCAATCGCCACGTTATCTTCTACTAGTAAAATTCTCATTAGCTAACTATCCTCTTTCTCGACTTTAGTACATAGATCTGAAAAATTGCTGAAAGCTCCCCGCTCAAAAAGAAATTAATCACCGCAACGAATGACAATTTTAATATCATCTCCCGCTATAACCTTGCACCTGCCACCCACCGGATACGTGAACTTCGGGTCAGTGTGGCCAAAATCGAGATTGACCACCACTGGAATCGTGGGATCGATATTCTTTGAAAGAATGATGTCGCTAATCATATCGTCAGTCGCCCGAGATTCGCCCTGAAAACGCCCAACTAAAATTGCTTTTACTTGACGAAAGAAAGGCTGTTGCATCAACGCCTGCACGTGGCGCTCAAACGTTTCAGGGATTGAATCATAGCTATCGTCTTCAATACACAAAATAATATCGCCTTCAATTTTCGGAAAATATTCCGTACCGTTCAATAGATTTAGGCTACACAAATTACCACCAATCATTACTCCTTCAGCCGATCCACTCTGCACGACTCGCGGTCCATTATTTTCCAAAGCTTGGCGCGGCGAAGCTTCATCATAATTCCACGGAAGATCGTAAAATATTTCCGATTGCTGAACGACAAGTTCTGTTGGCTGATTGGCAAACAAACACCGCCGAAAATACTCCAACGAATAATCGGCTTCTGGCGGCAAACCAAAACAATAAAAATTCGGCATCGCATAGGTCACCAACCCAGTTTTTGCCAAAATCGCGTGATTAAGAACGGTAATATCAGAAAAACCACCAAAGATCTTCGGATTGTCTTTAATAATTTGCCAGTCAATTTTACCAAGCAACTGGTTGGAATTAAATCCGCCAATCGCCGCCAGAATACACTTCACGTTTTCGTCCATAAACGCTTCGTGTAAATCTTCAACCTTCTCGTCGTCCATCGGACAACCTCGCTGATTTCGAGAAAAAGCATTTTTGCTAAACGTAACCTTTAGCCCCAGTGATTCTAACGCCGCTTTCGCCCGATCTAAAACTCTTTCGTCAATATCGCTCGCTGAGCGCGCCGGCGCAACTATTCTCACTTCATCACCTGGCTTTAATTTATCTGGTATCATACATTTCCTTTCCTAAAATTAATCAATCAAAAAACCTCCCGCAGGAGGCATAACACAGCAACAAAACACCTCCTGCTTACACGTGGAGATGATGGTGATGTTGTGAAAATAATTTCGCCATATGAAATAGTATAGCAAAGATTGACTTGATCGGGGAGTAGGCGGTGTGCCAATGACTCAATTAGCGGTCAATCTATCTCGCTAGTACCAGATCGCTTGGGACGATACTACTCCACCGCCAAATCCGTAATCACATCAATAATCTGCACATCGTCTGGTAATGGTATAGGCTGCTTACAATAGTCGTTTTTTATAAAAAAACTGTTTACCCCAGCGTTAATGCCAGCTTCGTAATCATAATAGTAGCTGTCGCCGACCATATATACATTTCTAGCATCAAGATTAAAATCTCGTACAATATATCGTATCACATACGTTTTGCCATTCCTATCGCTACCGTCCGAACAGAAAAACCCATCAACAAACCTCTTGATATTAAGATTAACAATTTTGGCTTTTAACTCTTCAAGTGCTTCTGGCCCTGGGACGGGGTGAGCTGAAACAATAAATATTTTATATCCACAAGCCCGAAGATTTTTCAGGAAATCATACACGCCATCGACTAAGCTTAAGTTGTTATGGCTATGTCTCTCAACCTGATCACCTTTATAGATACTATCTGGCCGGGAATTTTTATCCGCGCCAGTAGGCCGCCAAAGCGTGCCGTCACCATCAAAAATTACTGCCTTTGCGTTATCTCTACTCATACTGCTCAATCTGTAAAATTCGTATAACCTACCCCAGCATCTCGCCTAACGTATCAAATGTTCGCCCATTGCGGATAGTGATTAGTGGATAAAACTTTTCTTTCATCAATAACTTATGGTATGAGGTACGCAAAAATTCTTTCTCCGTATACTTGCCCCAAAAGACCGCCTTTTTGCCAAAATGAACGATCTCATCATGAAGCGGCATTTGGCTAATCCTATCTTTCATATTCTCAGGGTCAACATCATCGGTATAGAATAATACATCTTTCCGCGCCAGGGGCTGGTGCCACCACTCTGGCAGATTAGATACTTCGTTTAAATACTCATCTTTCGTCAAAATGACGTGTTTGATAGTAAACGGAAAACGCCCTAACATGACAGCAATATTTTCTTTGACTGTCGTCAGGTCATCATCAGTATCAAATATGGCATTACCACTATTGATATAAGTGACGACATGCTGATATCCCAGATCTTCGAGGCTTGCCGTAAGATCTTTCATGGAGACTTTATTTTTACCGCCGACATTGATACCTCGAAGCAACAGGATATATCTCATATTCTTTAGTATACTATTGCCTGCATCTCTGGCCAAATTCGCTGTACCAGCCGCTTACCGCGCGTCGTTAGTCGCACCCAGGCGTCGCCATAGGCTTGGTCGATTGCCATCAGTCCTTTATGCCGCAAGTCCGCTAGTACATTCATCGCCGTTCGACGTGGCATGCCCATTTGTACTGCCAACATGGCCGCATCATCGCCGCCGTCTTCGTAGACTTGTTGCAATACCAGCGCCTCGTTAGTGGTTAAGTTAATTTCGTTTGCTTGCACCTTGTTCATGATTATCCTTTCTGTTAGTGATGAGTATATGATAGCTAAGCAATCTGTAATTTTGCTGTAAGACTGCCGCAGCTGATCCGCGAGGGAAATTGCCGTACGAAAAAGCAGCGCCCGAGGAGGTAGGCGCTGCTTTATGACTATTCGCCGCCAGCTAATTGGTCTGCGGCGCAGTGTTGGTGGTTGACGGCTGTGCTGAGTCGGTTTGACCCGACGGCGCGGTTTGGCTATTTTGCACGGCACCGTTATTATTCCGCGCCGCTGGCGTTTGTGGATTTTGACCAGTCTGGTTCTGGCCACTACCGGGTGTACCACCCGTTTGTCCACCCGGCCCACCTGACTGGCCATTCTGACTTCTACTCATACCTGGCGGTCCGCCAGCCTGATTATTCATGCTACCATTTTGCGAACCGCCGACCTGCATACCGACGACAAAGCTGAGTGCACAGGCCACGACGCCGCCGACCGCTAGGCCAGTAATTGCCCCGGCACTTAACCCATTCTTGCCAGAATTCGTGCCATTCGGACGTGGCGCGGGTGGCTGATCATAGACCGCTTCTGGCGTGGTGAGTTGTGCTTGTTTGGTTTGTGAAATTGCCATAATTTCTCCTTTCGTTAGTTTACGTTGCGGACAGTTTGTACAGTGTTACATCGCTACCTCCATAATTAACGACGGCGCCAGTTTGTTTGACCCACGCCGTGATTTCATTGTTACCGCCACCTGGGCCGCCGCCACGACCATGTGAGCTGATGGCGTAATAGTTGACCTTGCCGGCCTTCACTAATTGCTTAAATTGCTCCAGTGTCAGCGGCGTATCGCTACCGTTAAATCCACCAACCGCCATGACCGGCTGGCCGCTGGTCAGCTGAATCGCTGCCGACTCGTTAGCGCTGGCTACTGCCACCAGCCAGGTTGCGCCATGTTGACGCTCTACAAGATATTGCACCAATTGGCTGTCCGCCTGTGATGTTTCATTATTACTACCCCGCATCGCCGTCGAACTCGGCCCGGCCGTCGGAATGCTACCAGTGTGCGCGACGTTGACTGTCGCTAGGGTATACACCGTCGGGGTGAGCGTGCAGGCGGCTAGGGCAGCGACAATTGCCGAGTTTTGCAGCCACCGGTGCGGTGCGTAAAGATTGACTAATAATCCAATCGTCCCCGCCAGGCCGAATAGGCCCACTATCCACATCAGCCACGTTATCGTGCCAGCGTAACCGAGGATAATCACCGCAATTATTGCCGTCGCACCGACCAACACCGGCAGTAACCACGCATATGGTTTACGTCTGGTATACGCGCCCCACAGGAACGGCAGACTGATACCGACGAGGGCCGCCACCGCTGGCGTCATCACCACCACGTAGTACGGGTGAATCACGCCGCTAGTCATACTGAAAATCACGACGTGAATCAGCAGCCACAGCATCCAGAAAATCACTGCCGCCCGCCCACGATTCGTCCGTGGCGTTTTGCGTAAAATCCATAGCAATAATCCGCCTCCTGCCAGGGCCAAAACCAACAGTCAAGCAATATTTGGCCCAAAATCATTATTAAAGATCCTGAAAATTCCTGTTTGCCCACCAAAACCTGTACCACCCGGCCCATGTCCGCCACCAGGACCACCGCCCATACCACCCGGCATCATACCGGTGCCATCTGCCATAGTCTGCGTGGTACTACCAGCAGTTTGAAGTGTTGTAGCACCGCCTATTCCACCACTTGGTGGCGCACCACCACCCGGGCCACCACCACCGCGTCCGCCAAGCAATCGACCAAAGCCGTTATAGCCAAAAATCAAGCTCCAAATATTGTTATCGTTAGTGCTACCCACCCACGGTCGGCTACCAGCTGGCGTCAACCAGACCAGCACGCTCCACCACAGCGTCGACATTGTGGTGATGACGCCGGCAAACATCACGTGTAAAAATCGCGTTACAATCGGCGGCCTGGCAAACACCAGATAGACCACTACCATCGCTGGTAGTACCATCAGCCCTTGGAGCATTTTGGTGTTAAACGCTAGCCCCGTGAATAGCCCTGCTAGACCCAGCCACAACAGCGGTCGTTTACCCTCCAGCGAGCGTAAAAACGCATAGCCACTAGCCGTCAACATCAGTGTCAAAATAGCATCAGGATTGTTAAAGCCAAACATCAGTGCCGCCACCGGTGTTAGCATCAGTGTCGCTCCAGCAATCACGGCACTGGTGAAACCGAACTGCCGTTTTACCGCCCCGTACACCAGCCACACCGAACCAACTCCCACCAGCACGCTTGGTAGCAACATCGAGAAGCTTGAAAAACCAAACAACCGAGCGCTCAGTCCCATCACCATCGTCGCTAGTGGCGGCTTGTCAATCGACACATAATTGGCCGCGTCCAGACTGCCAAACAACCACGCCGTCCAATCTTGACTAGCCGCCTGCACCGCCGCCGCATAGTAACTATTCGCCATGCCGTTATGAAGCGCGCCAAACAAATACAGCGCACCGGTCAGCGCCAGTAGCACTGGTAGCGCCCACCTCTCAAACCACGACCGTTTGTCTAGCTCCTTGTTGACGCGGTATAGCCCCTTTAAATCATCGACAGCCGTTTTTACAATCTTCACGCGGCTATCCGTATCCTCAATCCAAGTCACCGGCTGCTCATGAATCGGCACGCCCGCCCGCTCGGTTTTAATCAACAATTCAGTGTCAAAAAACCACTCGTTGTCTTTAATTTTCGGTAAGAATTTTGCGGCAACATCCCAGCGAATCGCTTTGAAACCACACTGCGCGTCACTAAACTTGGTACCTGACGTCCATTTTATAATTCTGTTATAGCAACGCGAGATGAACTCCCGCTTCACACCACGACTAGTTCTAGAATCTTTCATCAGCCGCGAACCAATCGCTACACCAGCTTCGCCCGCCACCAACGGCTGAATCATCGGCAGAAAATCATCCAGGCTGGTCGACAGATCAACGTCCATATACGCCAAAATATCCGCCGAACTATTCTGCCAGACCCGCTTGAGCGCCCGCCCGCGACCGCGCTCCGCTAGGCTCACCACCCGCACCGACCGGTGCTTTTCCGCTAAATTCTTGGCAATTTCCAGCGTCTTGTCCTGACTGCCGTTGTCCGCGATGGTGATTTGATAGCGATACGGCAGGTGTTTCGCCATATACTCATCAAGTGTCGTGACACTTTTTTGAAGAATCTTTTCCTCATTTAACACCGGCACGACAATGTCAATGAGCGGACGGGCAATCGCCCGAAACAACGGCTGGCTCTCAGTAGCGGCGAGGTGTCGCGGCCGAGCCAGTGGTTGGGGTATGGTTGCTGCTTTCATAGTCATGCAGGCAACTATATAGAGGAGGTCTGTAATTTTGCTTTAAATATCTATCGAGACTTATTCCAATATCAAATATACAGTTTAGACATAAAGAGTAATACCAGCAACCAGTCAGTAAGATCTCCGTTTTATTACAAATTAAACAATCAAGATAACAGTAAATCTAAGTACAAGAAGCTGCATAAGTCAAGCACTAACTGTAGTGAAAATACCCAATCTGCTTATATACTATTATACTTACCACCCCCACTTCTTATATAAAGTAGGGTCAAGATCTCCTTCTAATAATACATTTATTTTAGCAAGTTCTTCTGGTTTCAGACAATCATCAGAGATCCCTTCTATGTCCATATTATACATTTTGTGTGCATCAATTAATAAATCATGTGCCCTAATTATTGCACGCCTAATAGACATTAAAACATCTTCGCTATTACTTATTTCTCGTATCCAATATTGACGCTGTACTCCATATTGCTCACCTATAGCTGTATGTTCATCATCCAAGAACGTGCGACCAGGCTCGCTATTAGTCCAGGCTTCTAAAATCTCAGCACTAGTTATATCGCCAGATATATCCTTCCTATATGCAAGTTTTAGTCTTCTTCCTCTAAAAAGACCTATGCTAGTTTTACTTCCATTAAATATAGACTTTTGATGTAATGTCACATTTCGAGCTCGTTTAATACTGTTCAACCACTGATCATCCTTGTATGGTTTTCGAATTTCATTCCACTTAACAATATCCCCCTTTTTCTCAATCTCTCCTTTTGCGCCATTACACTAACTGCAGATAATGCACTCAAAAGTGCATTTAAGCTATAGCGAAACTCTCTTGGGTTATGGTATGCCATTTCAACTTGACTTAAGAAATAAAAGCACTCCAAAAGACGATCTTCTGCTGTAGGGATTGGACATCTAATTTCTTTTTCACTTAATTGACACTGCATGGAGATTTATATATTTTAGTTTACTCTTAAGTATTAATACTCTAATTATAAACCCCTTTACAGCTCTTTTACAGCCCCACCCGCTATACTCACCCATATGAATATTCACAAACAACTCACCACCTTTGCCGCCATCGACATTATCAACACTGCTGTCAATATCACACTATACACTCTGTTAATATGGCTCACCGTACCGCTACTATAATTTCAACCACCACAGGGATAATCTGCAGCTACCTCCTAAATAAGCGATTCACCTTCAAAACCGACTACCAGCCAATAGTTCAGTTTATTTGCATCACTATCACTGGTCTGTGGGTTTTACAACCAACCGCCATATGACTACTCATTCAACTGTTCGGAATAACCAGCACTTTTGGTTTGAGCATGGCAAAATTAGCCGACACTAGCGTCAGTCTGGTGTGGAATTTTGTGTGGTGCCGACTAGTGTTTGGACAAAACATCATCCGTATTATATTTACTTATATTCAACACTTATCGTGTATATTTGATATATGAAGACAAGGACAACAGTTGGATATAGTATAAAATAGTAATTATCATGTTATCACTTACAAAGAAAGCCCTGGAAGAATTTGACAATGCACATGAGTTTGAGCGCATGTGTGCAGATATACTAAACTCCCTTGGCTATCAACACGTAACTCCTATTGCGCCACAAGGTGGCAATGATGGAGGTAAAGATATCGAATATACGACTAGCGATAAATCAAAAGGGTTAGCCTGCGTAAGCTTAGAGAAGAAATATAAAACAAAGTTCATAAGTGACCTTAATAAGCACAAAGAAGGAGATTATGGTGAATATATTATCTTCTCAAATCAATATATTACTGCAAAGGATAAAGGCGATATAGCAAAGTATTGTCATGATAATCTAGATGCATACTGTGAAATAAAAGACCTAGAGTGCCTACGTAGTCTATTAGATACTGTCTTGCAGCAAATTAGGGAAAAATATCTAAGTATTAAAATAGAGGATGATGTACAATTCCAGTTCGAGATAACTGAAATTACCCATTATCGGCTAGACACAAACATTATAAATGATGTTCGCGAAGAAATTAAATCCATTAAGAATGCACCGCCTACAACAAGCTTTTTTAACGCGCCTATTTCTATTTATTCTGATAAAAGTAGCGACGAGAAACTGCGGTTACTTCGTGAATATCTACAGAAGCTTATTATTTTCAAAGAAAACCTCACTAATAAGTTCTCATTTAATATTCAGGTTACTTCGACCGCAAAAAATGACGACTTAGAGATCATTGTAAGTACTAAAAACGATTCTGTGCATTTTTCATTTTATGACGAAGAGGTAAAGCCCATAGAGAGACCAATGCTTTCAAACTATCAATACTTCAATACACCATTTATCCCGTCAGCGTCCTATCATAATGAAAATGATTTTTATGCCACGCTAATACATAACAACAAGGCTATCCAGTGTAACATAAGAACCCTTAATGCCGAGCAGCCAAAATTACTATTTGATAGTACCTTATATGCAATTACAAACGCACCTCTTGACAAAATCTGTCTACAGTTAGATATATTTTCTTCAAAACTAAAATCTAAACAATCGCCTACACTAAATATCGATTTGACTAAGGGGGTGATTAAAACCGTCTCATAGCTTCATCTTTACACAATTTAAGTTTATTACTAGAACGTGTTTAGTATATCTCTCGCAAGAGCACGCATAACAACTATATCTTCTTGAGTGCGTCTCCAATCTGCAGGATTATCGGGGTTATGTGTCTTCGCTCCTCTGTAGTTATATTCTGCATGAGCAATAGCGGTACGTTCAGTCTTTGATAAATAAAAACCTGGGTTTGTTTTTCCTCCATCCAACACCACTTTCTGATACCACTCAAGATCATTTTCATTACATACCCTTTCAATATTATCATTAATCCACCGCTTCGCTTTGGACGTATCGTTTGCAGTGTTAGCCAACTCAACAACCTTAAAGTAGTTCAAAAAGGCATAGTAGATACTGTTTGAGCTGGCAGCCTCTCTCATAAAAGCAAGAGCTTGCCATTTATTATTAGGATAATTCCTATAATCAAAAGGTAATATACAATCCCTACTAAACCCTTGAAACTCACTCATACTGATTGACCGCAACCAAGGCAGGAATCTGGGATTGCCCCAACTAATAGACCGTTCAGACAGTCCAATATCCCTCTCTAAATTCATCACACTAAGAAACTTGCGAGCAAGCTCAATTCCATCATCACCATTATCATCATTTGCAGGCACTATCAACATCGACTGCATAAAAGCATTGCCATTTATCCATCGAACTTTTCTATCAAAGAAGTCAAAATATTCCTCTGATTCATCTCCAATAAGTACGTTCTGGGTTATTGGAATTTCGATTTGCCATTTATATCCCCGAAAGGCCTCTCGCCAATTTTCAAGATCCTTATTTGTTGGGTTGGTTGTAGTAATAGACTTACCTGCATTTACTTCTGGAAACGGTAGATTCAACACTAAGTCGCTCCCTAGCCATTCTGGGTTACTGTATGGGCTACGTGGATACCACTGTATTGGAATGAAATCAAATGGCGTAGGCATTTGCCACTGCCAATCTAAATAATTAGTTTCACCATAATTGTCGAACAGTACACAGGAAAGCTTGTCTGGAAAATCATTTGGTTTGTGTATATATTCGTATGCGATATCAAATAAGGCAATGTACCTTAAAATTCGATACAATCTCCCGTATTGCTGTTGAGTCTCATTGATATAGTAAGTAAGCATCTCCTCAGAGAGTGTTTTAATACCATGAATTTCAACCCTACCCATTTTATCGTCATCGTAATAATATACTCCGTTCTCGTCTCTCTTTATCTCCTGATCATCTGAGATATACCCTCTATTTGACACAGGAACAAGATATTCTATATTATCGATAAGGTAACTTCTTACAGTATTCCAATCAAAGCGAATATCCTCATCGCCCTCTGTTAATAACTTAAGGAGATTAATTATTGCTCGCTTGGTATTCTCATCAACTTGGGTTTCGCTATAACGTTCATATTGTTTATAAAGTTCAAGCGTAGCAGCATGCCAAGTAGAACTAGCCTCAACACTACACTCTGGCTCAGGTGTATGTTTAATATGTTTTTGAAGAAAAGAAATAACATTATCATTGTTCTTCTCCAATAGAGGTATTAATTCTGAAACCTTATCTTTTATATTCGGCCTGATTATCCTGTTACTGTTTATATATCTGAGAAAAATTCCTGTTTTCATAGTTATTCTTAGAATACTACATCATATAAATAATTCATCATAGTGCTTACCAAGATTATATAATAGATTATAGTAAGCAAAATAAGGTTACAATGTACTTTTTACTAGACACAAGGAAGAAACAAACATGACGCAAAATTATGAGCATACTAATGGTAGCGAAAATCCAGATGTTGCTGCTTGGGCTGAACTTGGCAAAGAGAGCGGACCGGTTCATCTGGATTTATCTACATTAGATTTTTCAAATATACGAGAAACTTACAGCAAAGTCCAAGATCCTAGCAAGGCTGTTGAGGTTGAGTTTTCAGATACCACTCAGGAGATAAAGACTACTATTAAAGAAGAAGACGTAACAGGGCGAGTCGAAACAGTTAACACAGCAAATCCTGGCGATGCAATTGTTACGGGCAAGAAAGGAGAACGTTATGTTGTGAGTGCTGAGGATTTTGGCAAACTCTATGAACCGCTTACGGATGAGAATGGCGTGATTACTGACGGAAGGTATTTGCCTAAAAATGTAGTGAAGTGCATGAAGAACCCTACTGGCCAGGAGATTATTATTGATGCGCCGTGGGGCGGCGACCAGACAGGTGGGGCTGATTGTATGATTGTAGAGAGTCAGATTAACGGAGATAGGTATCTTATTGAGATAGGTGCGTTTGAGATGACGTATGAGAAAAACAACCCAACCGCTGAAAGCAATGATAAAGAATAAGCTAACTTACGTGAAACGAGGCTTTTACAGAACGCGAGATACGCAACCTTAATAGACTAAGAACTGGGATAGGATTTCCATAATCTTTAATCTAAATCAACCCTAAAAGGCGTAAAGTCAGTCTTATTGTCATAAGTGTCAATCTTTTCAATCTGTTTCATTTTGGCAATCACCCGGTAGGTAATTGGTAAACATACGACTTCCACTCCGGTCTTAAACAACCAGCCGATCAGAATATATACCAGCATGCCTGTACCCTGAAGGATACCGCCGAACGCCACCAGGGCAAACACCACAGTGTCGAAAAATTCGCCGACAAACGTTGAGCCGATCAGCCGCAGCCACAGCTTCTCGCCCTTCGTTTTAACCTTCAATTTCGCCAATACAAACGAGTTCAGGAACGAGCCGGTCAAAAACGCTGCCAAGCTGGCTGCGACTATCCTAGGGAAAAATCCTAGAACCGCTTCGTACGACGCCTGGGCGGTATATTCCGGGGCTGGCGGCATGTAGCGCACGACCGTAAACGCTGCCACTGCCAACAGCATAATGCCAAATGCCGTCCAAATCGCCCGCCGCGCGTATTTATAGCCGTAAATCTCCGTCAAGACGTCGCCCAAAATATAAGCAAGCGGAAACAGCACCGCACCGCCATCGGTAGTGATCGGACCGAAAGCGATCAGCTTAGTACCTGCCAAATTAGAAATCAGCAGCACCGCCGCGAACACCGCCAGAATAATATCGTAATATTTGAAAGATTTTTGCATAATTATATAATTTACAAGCTATATAAAACTGTCCGCACGGGACAGTCTTCAGCCAGTTTCTTGGCTCCGGGGGCGGGGTTCGAACCCGCGGCCTATTGGTTAACAGCCAACCGCTCTACCGCTGAGCTACCCCGGAATACGTGTCGTATTATAGCGAGTTTTCAACCAGTTGTAAAGTTACCGGCGGACGATTTCCAAGGCTTTTTTCAAAACCTCCGCTTCCGAGCGCGATTTCTCATCATCCGCCGTCTCCCGCTGATTAATCTCCTTCGCCAAGTTTTGCCACCACGCCTCTTTTTCCGCCTGGCATAGCGCCAATGACCGCACCTCGCCGTCGCGCTTATCTAACATCCCGGCCGCCACCAAATTATCGACATGCTTTGCTACCGTTGAGACCGACTTATACCCCAATGCCCGCATAATTTCCCGCAGCGTCGGGCTATAGCCATTGCCCTTGATAAACCCATCGATGAAATCCAGCATCAATTTCTGCTTTTTCGTCAGTTTCATGTTCATTATTATACGCTAACCAAGTCCTGGTACACCAGGCAATATTTCCGCAGTAGTTTGTTATAATAAATACATGACAAAGATGCTAGTCACGGGAGGCGCGGGATTCATTGGCTCGAATTTTGTGC
>CAUSPY010000012.1:0-25907 GCA_963533665.1 uncultured Candidatus Saccharibacteria bacterium | reverse complement strand
GCAGCCCAAAGTTGTTACAGATGGCGAAACACGGCATGAATCAGCGTTATATCGCTTGAGAAAAACAAAACCAAATGTACCGTTTATTCACAATATCTATCGACAAGGGCAACTATTTAATGATGGAAAAATAATTGAATTACCAGACAACCCAGCAGTGTCGTCTTGTTACGAGATTGTCCAGAAAACCGATATTGATTTTGACCTTCACGTACCCGAAGCGACAAAAATATCACTATGCTAAAATTATAGTATGAAAATTGCTAGTCCTGCGTTCGCCGAAAACGCTAAAATACCAAAAATTTACTCCAAACTCGGCGGTAACCAACACCCGCCACTCGAGATCAGCGACGTACCAGCAGACGCCAAAAGCCTAGCAATCGTCTGTCACGACCCTGACGCGCCTGGGCGCGATGGATTTTACCATTGGACGGTTTGGAATTTACCGAGCAAAACCACTGAAATCACTGGCGAATCTCTACCCGCGGGCGCCGTCGAAGGTGTTACGAGCTGGGGCCTTCCTGGCTGGGGCGGGCCGCAGCCGCCATTTGGCACGCACCGCTATCAATTTTACGTGTACGCACTGGACACGACACTGGATTTACCAGACGACACCAAACCCAAAGAACTCATCGCCACCCTCACGCCGCACATCATCGACCAAGCCGTGCTGACTGGAAAGTTTGGCGTGCTGGATATTTTGCGGCTGGACTAAAGACAGCTCTCTGACTTACATCCGCGAAATATCAGCACGAAGCTGGTTGACCACTTCGGCGCGTTCAGCGATATTGCGATCGTAAGCGTAAACTATATAGCCTTCCTTATTGCTGCCGATTTTTGCAACCGTGCCATAAAACGGCGCGCAAATCTGCGAATGTCCGACTTGGTTTTCTGAATATATTTTACCGTGTACGTAATATTTAGCTTTTCCCGCGCCATTGGCATAAATTATCAAACATTCATTTTCCAACGCTCGCGCCAGACAAAGCGTATCTATCATCATTTTTGAAGCCTTGATTTCAGCGTGCGCTGGCTTATTGCCCCCAGTTGACCAATACGATGGAATGCAAATAACTTCCGCACCCTGCTTAATCATTGAACGGAATAACTCTGGAAAAGCTAAATCCCAACAGATTGCCAGACCAATTTTACCAATCGGCGTATCAACAACCATGGCTCCATTCCCTGGCATTAAATATCGACGTTCAGGAATCCATAAATGATTTTTCTGATACCGAAGCTGTATCTCTCCCGACGGATCAATCAATAGCGCTGTATTATAGAAATCGTCACCCTCTTTACAAATAAACGAACCGGCGACCAGATAGAGTTGCTTTTCACGCGCTATTTGGCATAGACGCGTAACTTCGCCAGACGATTCGCTCAAGGCGTATTCTAAATTATACGGAATCGGCCCAGTAATTACGTCTTCTGGCAAAACCACAAGGTCGACTGACTGTTGGTTACATAGCTCGCCAACAAGCTTTTCTATTTTTGCCAAATTACGCTTGATATCCAATGGCGCAATCTCCATTTGCACCGCAGCAACGGTAATCATTCTTTTCATGATCACAGTATAGAATTTATATTTTTATAATCAACACTCGCCCAATCACTCAGCAAACTGACTATTATAAAGCTCAGCATAAAAACCGCCCTGCTGCAGCAGTTTGTCGTGCCTACCTTGCTCGATAATGCTGCCATCGCGGACGACCAAGATTAAATCAGCGTCGCGGATAGTGCTCAGCCGATGGGCGATGACGAAGCTAGTTTTGCCCTGCATCAACTTGTCCATGGCTTTTTGGATGAGTACTTCGGTGCGGGTATCAACCGAGCTGGTGGCTTCGTCCAAAATCAGCATTGGCGTGCGCGCTAGCATCGCTCGGGCGATCGTCAGCAGCTGCTTCTCACCCTGTGAAATATTCGTAGCTTCCTCGCCCAGCATCATGTCATAACCGCCCGGCAGCGACCGTACAAAATGATCAACGTGCGCCTCCTTGGCGGTGGCAACCATCTCTTCTTCACTAGCTGCTGGGTTGCCGTAGAGCAAATTCTGGCGAATCGTGCCGTTAAACAACCAGGTGTCCTGCAGCACCATGCCAAACATTTGCCGCACATCGCTGCGCTTCATGTCAGCTGTGTTGACGCCGTCAATTTTGATCGCGCCGCTGTTAATTTCGTAAAATCGCATCAGTAAATTGACCAAGGTAGTTTTGCCCGCGCCCGTCGGACCGACAATCGCCACGCGCTGGCCCGGCTTGATGTGCGCCGACAGGCCTTTGATGATGGTTTGGTCGGGCTGATAGCCAAAGACGACATTGTCAAATTCAACTTCGCCCTTGACGTGCGCCAATTTCACCAAATCTTTACCCTCCGCCTTTTCTTCTGGCTCATCCAAAAATTCAAACACGCGCTCGGCGGCGGCGGCGGTCGATTGCAAGACATTGGCGATGTTGGCAACTTGCACCAGCGGCTGATTGAACTGGTCGATGTATTGGATGAACGCCTGAATGTCGCCAATTTTCAGCCGGCCGTTAATCGCCAGCCAGCCGCCCAAAATCGCCATGATGACGTAACCGATGTTGCCGATGAAATTCATGATCGGATAAATCAGCCCCGACAAAAATTGAGCTTTCCAAGCGCTTTCCTGCAGCTGGTTGTTAATCCGCGAAAACTTAGCCAGCGACTTTTTCTGGCCGTTGAACACGCGCATCACCTGATGGCCGCCGTACATTTCTTCGATGTGGCCGTTCAATTCACCCAACTGTGTTTGCTGACGGAGGAATTGCTTTTGCGAGCTTTTGGCGATCAGCGTGATTACGCCGCCAGCCAACGGCAGCACCAGTAACGCCACCAGCGACATTTGCCAGCTGATGGAAAACATCATCACCAAAATCCCCAGCACCATCACCGTCGAGGAAACGATTTGCGACAAGCTTTGGTTGAGCGTCTGGCTGATGGTATCAACATCGTTGGTGACGCGGCTGAGCACTTCGCCGTAGGTTTGCTTGTCAAAATAACTCAGCGGCAGGCGGTTGATTTTCTCGGACAATTGCCGGCGCATTCTGAAGGTGACTGTTTGCGTCACTTGGGTCATCAGCCAGGTTTGGATGTAGCGGAAAATGGCGCTGAGCACATACAAACCAATTAGCAAACTAACGACTCGCCAAATTGCCTCAAAGTGAAATTCTGGGCGCTGGCTAAGATCCAGCTTTTTAATGGTATCAAGTTGGTTGGACGGAATTTGGCTTTCAATTTCCGACTGGTTCGGAAGCCGTTTCAGGACATCAGCACCGGTCGTGCCAGCTGGCAGTGAAGCACCGTTTGGCAGCTTACTAGTGATGGTTTCGTAGGCCTTCATGCTGACATAATCTTCGACGATTTGGTTGGTGGCGCCGCCCAAAATCTTCGGACTGACAATCGCAAACGTCGTACTACCGACCGCAAAAATCGCCACCATGAGCATTTGCCAGCGAAACTCTGCCAAATATTTGGCTAACTTCTTGACCGTACCCTTGAAATCTTTGGCTTTTTCGCCGGCGCCCATACCGCCGCCCATTGGACCACCCATCTTCATTGGCTGGCGTTTTTTCATGCTTTGCTGAGTCATTACGCCGCTCCTTTCGCGGTCGTTGCCGACATTTTCTGCAGGTCGTCTTCTGAGAGCTGCGAGGCGGCAATTTCTTGATAGACTTCGCAATTTTTCATCAATTCCTGGTGCGTGCCCTGACCAACAATTTTACCTTCGTCCAGCACAATGATTTTGTCAGCGTTCATGATGGTATTGATGCGCTGACCGACGATGAGCACGGTTTTGTGCTTGGTTTCTTTAGCCAGTGCCGAGCGTAATTTGGCGTCAGTTTTAAAATCCAGCGCCGAAAACGAATCGTCAAAAATGTAGACATTCGGCTCGACAGCAATCGCCCGGGCAATCGACAAACGCTGCCGTTGACCGCCGGAAACATTGCTGCCGCCTTGAGCGATGTCATTTTTGTAACCGTTTTTTAGCTCGCTGATAAACTCGGCGGCTTGAGCGATTTTAGCGGATTTTTCGACCAATTTTTGGCTGGCTTTGGCGTTGCCGTACTTGATATTACTGGCAATCGTCCCGCTAAACAGCACGCCCTTTTGCGGTACGTAGCCGATTTGATCGTACAAATCTTCCAGTTTGAGCTGGCGAATATCCACGCCGTCCAGCAAGATCTGCCCGGCCGACACATCGTAAAAGCGCGGAATCAAATTGATCAACGTCGATTTACCAGACCCAGTACTACCGATGAACGCTGTGGTTTGCCCCGGCTCGGCCGTGAAATTGATACTGGAAAGCACCGGCAGATCAGCGTCTGGGTAAGTAAACGTCACGTCTTTGAATTCGATTTTGCCGGTAGCGCCGCTCGGCAATTGCTGCGGCGATAGAGGATCAACAATTGACGGCAGCGTGTCCAACACCTCGCCCACCCGCTTTACCGACACAGCCGCTCGCGGCACCATGATAAACACCATCGACAGCAGCAAGAAAGAAATGATGACCTGCATGGCGTATTCCAAAAACGCCATCATATTACCAATTTGCAGATTGCCGCTGCTGATCAAATGCGCGCCGAACCAGACGATCGCTACGCTAGAAAAGTTCATCACCAGCGTCATGATCGGGTCAAGCAGCATCATTAGCCGATTGACAAATAAGTTCATTTTGTTTAGCTCGGTGTTGGCTTGCTGGAACTTTTTCTGCTCAATCTTTTCATTGTGAAAGGCGCGGATGACTTTCAAGCCGACCAGGTTTTCGCGCGTCACCAAATTGAGCTTATCCACCAGCGTTTGCAATTTCTTGAACCGCGGCACGGCAATCACAAACAACACAGCAATGACCACCAGCAACACCGACACCGCCAGCGCAATGATCCAGCTCAAATTTGGAGCATTGTGAATGGCTTTTTGCAGGCCACCAATTGCCATGATCGGCGCCATCAATGCCAGGCGCAATAGTAGGATTGACGTCATTTGAATTTGCTGAATATCATTGGTCGATCGGGTAATTAGCGAGGCGGTCGAAAATTTATTGAAATCCGCCAGCGCGAAACTTTCGACTCGCTCGAATAGTTCCATTCGTAATTTTTGCGCCATACCAGTGGCAATCCGGGAGGCTAAAAATCCGATGACGATCGAACACAATCCGCCCGCCGCCGTCACCACAATCATCGCCAGTCCGTTATGCCAAATGGCTGGCATATCTTGCTTGATGATGCCGTTATTGACGATTTCCGACATTTTGTCAGGCAGCCACAAATTCGCCATCACCATGGCGTAGGTAAAGCCAACCAAGATGATGAACATCAGCCAGTAGCCGCTAAAAATTCGTAAAATATGCTTCATAATTGTCCTTTTAGTACCTCAAATCCAGTCTCTATTCTACCATAATATGCGACATCCGTCGCAGAACCTCATTGGACAAAAGTATCCGCTGGACGTATACTATTTTTAGCGTCGGGGTGTGGCGCAGCTTGGTAGCGCGCACCGTTCGGGACGGTGAGGTCGTCCGTTCAAATCGGATCACCCCGACCACATAGTATTTTCGCCCATAATCTACCATCAAATTATATAGTGGATTTGACAGTATATTGCGTAAGTTATCAATATTTTTCTTTGATGAGCCGATGCTGGCAGATATAGGATCGATTGAGCTTGATGAAACTTATTGAGTTTGATTATATAATTAGTATATGAGTAACTATAAAATGCTAAAAGATGTTGATTTTAATATGGAAAAGCTCATTTCTATATTTCATAATATGAAAAATGAATATCATAATCCAACTAACTTTATAGCCAATGCAGATGCTTTAATACAAGCCCTTAGGAACTTTACTTTCTTCTTACAATCAAAGAAAAATGATATACCTAATTTTGATAATTGGTACACGCCCTGGCAAGAGATGATGAGGGCAAACCCATATATGCGATTTATTGTTGACATGAGAAACAGTATTGTTAAGCAGGGCATCAATACGGCGAAAAGTCATGCATTAATAGTCTTATACACGGACTATTCTCAGACTTTATCAGAGAGAAGGATGGATATATACTCAACTACCGATGAGATAAAGAAAGAGATAATGGAACTTGCCAAGAAACGACCAGTACTTAAACACGCCAGCGGAGATATACATCGCTCGTATATTTTCAACTACACTAAAAAAGACGACCTAGAAGTTTTTGATACGCTTTCCTACTGTACGTTTTTCATACGGAGAGTTCATGAAGATTTTAAAAACTTTATTAAGACTGGTGTCATTCAAAAAGAATTACCAAAAATAACAGCACCTTGGGTAGATATATCAGACTTTGCTATTACCTTTCAGGTAAATAGTGGCTATAACGTCAGTCAAAAGGTAATACCTGTTAAGAGAAATCGAAAGGTTATAGAAGAATACAAAAAACGATTTGGGGATATAAAACTTAAGCACGACATAAATAGCGATAATCCCTATGAACAGGTTCAAGTTAACCTCGAACTAGCTAAACAAAATCGCGTTCACTTTAAAGAACTTTTACCTGTATTGAAATATTATTCAGTAAAAAAAGGTGCTTGGGGGCTATTTTTCCTATAGTAACTAGCCGTGCCGACAAGATTTTATTTTGGGAAAACTTCTCAAATCAAGTTGCTAGAGATGAAATTGATAAACTCTATTTAACAGTGGACGCTTGGAGATATGACGACATTGACAAAGGTATGGCCACTATTCGCAGCGGAAAAGAGATTAGCTCCCTATCAAACTTGAAAGAGACGCTACTGGCGTATTACTTAGATAAGTCGGGTAAAATAATTGCCGCAAGATCACCTTACTCCCTTAGTAAAAGTGGCAAGATCAAGTTTGGAAAAGTAAATATTCAAGACGATAAGCCAAGCAATCATCCTATGTTCACCGCAGTATTCAATGTATGGGGAGTGCGAATAGAAAATAATAAAAAATAGTCGGCTATATAAATATTATGATCTCTAGACCTTCTGTTTTTATAAAGTTATTGATGATAATCCGCATTTTCTCTAGCTTGTTTAGCTAACACTTCTAGCTTGTTTGTAAAATTATCATAGTTGCACAAAGTCTTGTATAATCTATACTGTGGTTAGTAGGCTCGTCAAGTATTATATGAAGCCGACCATAGGAATTATTTGAAGCGTACGTTCACTGACGAGAACCTCTGGCAATTATAAAATTAAAGGAGGTTTTATGCGGCGGCGAGTTAACGTACGCGGAATTATTATCAACAACAAGGGCGAAATTTTTTGCCAAAGACTAACCGCTAGGAATAGCGACGGTCGGAATTTTTGGTGTACGCCGGGCGGCGGCTTGAAATGTGGCGAAAGCTTGCTGGATGGTTTACGCCGAGAGATGATTGAAGAAACAGGTGTCAAACCAGAAATCGGTAAGTTGTTATTTATACAACAATTCGCCGAATCCGGCGAACAATCAGCGCACGGCCCGAATGAACAATTGGAATTTTTCTTCCTCATCACCAACTGGCAAGATTACCAGCACATCAACCTGGAGCAAACATCGCACGGCGTCGAGGAAGTGGCGGAATGCGGCTTTGTCGATCCGAAAACGACGCGAATTTTACCGAGTTATCTGACAGAGGTTGACCTGGACCAGCTGGTTAATAAATTGACAGAAGTTCCAGTTCTAAGCGAATTATAGCGAGGTCACTCGGGCTATTTGGCGAAGAATTTTTTAGCGCGCTCGGTTTTCGGATGATCCATTACCTGGGCTGGCGTACCGTTTTCGATTATTTCGCCCTTGTCCAGAAAAATCATCCGCGTGCCGACTTCGCGGGCAAATTTCATCTCGTGCGTCACGATTACCATCGTCATGCCTTTTTCAGCAACTTTGCGAATCACATCCAGCACTTCGCCGATCATTTCCGGATCCAGCGCCGATGTCGGCTCGTCAAACAGCATAATTTTCGGCTCCATCGCCAGTGCCCGGGCAATCGCCACCCGCTGCTTTTGACCGCCTGATAGACTGTCAGGCGAGGCGTCCGCCTTATCCAACAGCCCGACATCGTCCAGCAAACCTCGCGCCAAGCGCGTCGCCTTTTTATCCGATAATTTGCGGAGTTTTTTAGGCGCTAATTTAATATTTTCAATCACGCTCAGGTTCGGGAACAGATTAAATTGCTGAAAAACCATACCGATAGTTTGGCGCAAAGCGTTCAAATTGACATGCGGATCGGTAATTTTAACACCATCGACGATAATTTCGCCGGACGTCGGCTCTTCCAGCAGGTTCAAGCAGCGTAAAAACGTCGATTTGCCGGATCCGCTGGAACCAACCACCACGACTATTTCACCCTCGTCAATTTCCACGTCAATATCGCGCAGCACGCGGTTTTTACCGAATGTTTTTTTCAAATCTTTAACGCTGATCATCGTCATGCTTCAATTTCCTTTCTACTCGCGCCATCACCCGCGTAAAAATCGCTGTTAGAACCAGATACATCACCGCTGCGGCAAACAGCGACTGGAAAGCAGTGGCCGTCTGAAAACGAATGTTGTCAGCGCCGCGCATAATGTCGTTTAGGCCAATCCAGCCGACCACCGACGTCTCCTTTAGTAAAGCAATAAATTCGCTAATTAATGCCGGCAGCGAATTCTTCATAGCCTGCGGTAGAATCACCAGGCGCATGGCTTGCCAATTACTCAGCCCCAGCGACCGCGCCGCCTCCATTTGCCCCTTGTCAATGCTTTGAATGCCACCGCGGATAATCTCGGCAATATAAGCGCCGCTGTTAATACCGAACGCCACCGCCGCCACAAAAATCTTTGGCATAAACTGGTACGAACCAAACACCACGTAATACATAATCAGCAGCTGCACCAATAGCGGCGTGCCGCGGATGACATCAACATAGATTTTTCCCAGGCTAGCTAACGGATTAAATTTGGCAAGCTTCCCTGCCTTCATCCTGCCAAACGGGCGAAAATTCGAGGTGCGCATTAAGGCGATAATTACGCCGATTATCGAGCCTAAGATAAGCGACAGCACTGTCAAAACCAGCGTTACTTCCAGCCCGTGCCATAAGAATAACCAGCGATTGCCGCCGAAAATCACTTCCCAGAAACTCACGATTTTGCCTCCTCGCCAAAGTGTTTGCGGATTAATTTATCGTAGCGGCCGTCCTTTTTCATCTTGGCAATTTCTTTATTAACCTTCTCTAATAAGTCCGTATTGTCCTTTTTAATGGCAATGGCGTAGCTTTCGTCGCTAAGCGCGCCCGGCAAAACTTCCAAACCAGGAAAGCCAGCCGTATATTGCTTGGCGGGAGCATCGTCCAGAATGACCGCTTCGATCTTCCCGGCGCTTAGTTCCTGTAAGACGCTTGGCGCCGTCTGGAATTGCGTAACCACCGCGCCAGCAATTTTTGATGCCAGCGTATCGCCAGTCGTACCCAGCTGTACGCCGATTTTCCGTCCCGACAGTTGGTATCTATTGCGAATCGGACTGCCTTTTTTAACAATTATTCGCTGCGACGCCGAATAATACGGATCGGAAAACAGCGCATTTTTCGCCCGTTCCGGCGTTACTGTCATACCCGCCGCCACCATATCAATCTGCCCGCTGTCTAGCGCGGACAGCAGCCCGTCAAACGACATATCTTCAATTTTCAATTCCTTGCCCATGCTTTTGGCAATTTCCCGCGCCAAATCGACATCGAAACCAACAATTTCATTATTATCAATATACTCAAACGGCTTAAAGCCGGCATTCGTCCCCATCACCAGCACGTCAGTTTTCGAGCCAATCACGCCGTCGCGCTGCAAAATATCGCCCAGCATCAAGCAAATCATCCCGGCAAACAGCGCCAGGCCAATCCACCAGCCCGCATTTGCCAATCGCTTGTTCTTGCTCATGCTTGCAATTATACGCTATTTTTCCGCAAATGTTAATAAAAATGGTATAATAGACAAAGTAATGCGAGAGTTCAAGCTAACGAAAAGTCGTTTAGCGCGGTTGGCTGTTGCCATGCTGCTGATGTTAGCGGCGGTTTTTTTAACTGCTAACCAATATAAATCTACTCATTTTAAAGATTCGCAAATCGACGAAATTATTTTCTATTTTACCAACGGATTGGCTGGCGGCAAATCGGATAATCTTTGGGAAGCGGTGTTTAAGAATATTCCGCTGGCACTGCTGGCCTTCACTGTTATGTCTTTGCCGGTGATCGATAAAGCTTGGTCGTACTCGCATCGATTGACTAACCGTCTTAGAAATAGATTGAAAAAACCCGAAAAACCGGCGCGGCGCGCTATTCGCCTGCGCTATAAATTTGCCTACGCACTAGTGGCGTTCGTTTTATCATTTACGCTGCTACTGCAAAGCTTCGGCGTACCCGCTTATGCTTACGCGCTCATGCAATCAACCAAACTATACGAAGAATATTATGTCAATCCAAAAACCGCCAAATTAACATTTCCTGCCAAAAAACGCAATCTTATTTACATATTCATGGAGTCCATGGAAAATACCATTGCATCGAAAAATAACGGCGGTCAATCTGAAAAATCTATCATTCCCGAGCTGGAAGAACTAGCCTTAGACAACACTTCCTTTTCCAATAAATCCTCCGGTTTGGGCGGCGCGATGTCAGCCAACGGTACAGCCTTCACCGTCGGCGGCATGGCAGCACAGTCAGCCGGCGTACCGTTGAAAGAAAATATTTTTGGACAAGATCATAACAGCATGGGCATGCTTAATAATTTTTTACCGGGCGCCTACACTCTGGGCGATATTTTGAAACAGCAAGGCTATAACCAAACGTTTATTATGGGCTCGGAAGCGAGTTTCGGCGGACGCGATAAGCTGCTCACACAGCATGGCAGCTACGATATCCAAGATTATAATTATGCCAAACAGCACGGCCAAATTACTGAGGATTACAAAGTTTGGTGGGGTTATGAGGATAAAAAATTATTCCAATTTGCCCGCGAAGAGGCCTCGCGCTTGGCTTCGTTAGACAAGCCCTTCAATTTACAGCTGCTGACTGCCGACACGCATTTTACTGACGGTTATTTGGATGAAACGTGCGCTAAAACATTCGCCAATCAGTACGATAACGTCCACGCCTGCTCGTCCAAGCAAGTAGCAGAATTCGTCAAATGGGTGCAGTCTCAGCCGTTTTATGAAAACACCACAATTGTCATGTCAGGCGACCACTTAGGCATGCAAACTTCATATTATGACGAAAAAATCTCAGAACCGAACTATCAGCGAACTATTTATAATGCCTTCATCAACCCGGCAGCCGCCGCGGAAAAAACCCATAACCGCCTGATGACGACATTTGACATGTATCCGTCAACCTTGGCAGCGCTGGGCGTAAAGATTGATGGCGAACGGCTAGGTTTGGGAACTAACTTATTTGCCAATAAACAAACGTTGACCGAACAGCTCGGCGGAATCGACCAGCTAAATAGCGAGCTGTCAAAACGCTCAAATTATTACGAGAAAAAAATCTTTTCAAAATCCGGCCGTCAAAACTAGCAATCAAACTAGTTAAAACCGTTCGGATTATTGCTCTGCCAGTTCCAGGCATCGCGGCAAGCGTCTTCAATGGTCAATTCCGCTCGCCAGCCCAGATCTTTTTCTGCCAAACTTGGGTCAGCATAACACGCGGCGATATCGCCCGACCGGCGCGGCGTGATTTGGTATGGGACTTCCCGGCCCGACGCTGTTTCAAATGCCTTCACCAGCTCCAACACCGACGTACCGCGACCAGTACCGATGTTATACACCTTATACTCATCCGGCTCGCCCAAATGTTCCAACGCCGCCACGTGCGCCCGCGCCAGATCAACCACGTGAATATAATCGCGCACGCCCGTGCCGTCCGGCGTGTCATAATCATCGCCAAACACACTCAAATGGTCGCGCTTGCCGACTGCCACCTGCGACACAAACGGCAGCAAGTTATTCGGAATGCCCGACGGATCTTCGCCAATGCGGCCGCTCGGATGAGCGCCAACGGGATTAAAATAGCGCAGCGAGGTAAACTGCCAGCCCTGCTTGGTCGCCGCCACATCGCGTAGAATTTGTTCAATCATCAGCTTGGTTTGGCCGTACGGATTAGTCGCCGACAACGGCATATCCTCGGTAATCGGCAGCCACGCCGGGTCGCCATAAACCGTTGCCGAGCTCGAAAAGACCAGCTTTTTCACGTCAAATTCCTGCATGACATCCAGCAGCGTCAATGTGCTCTCCAAATTGTTCTGATAATAGAGCAGCGCCTTTTCCACCGACTCGCCGACGGCTTTCAGGCCCGCAAAATGAATCGCTGCGTCAATTGTCTCAGACTTAAACAACTCCGCCAGCCGCGCCCGATCACACAAATCAAACTCATAAAACGGCACCGCTTGACCGGTAATTTCCTCAACCCGCCGCAGACTCTCAGCCGATGAATTTGACAAATTATCAACCACCACCACGCCGTGATCCGACGCCAGCAGTTCAATGATAGTGTGGCTACCGATATACCCAGCACCGCCAGTAACGAGAATATTCATGAAGTACCCCTTTCGATATGATTCCTAATAACACCATTATATCACTGCTATTTCCATAAAACTGGCTTGTGAATAAACCCTCAATAAGATCAGCTAGCTTTATTTTCTTGGCGTGCCGGCGCAGCAGAAGCAACATAGCATATGATACCGCCCCAATATAACGGCATGATGACATAACCAACCCATGCTTCAGATACGCCGCCAAACATGCGCAGCGCCAGACAAGCATCAGATACCGCCATCATGCCGCCGCCGATTGCCGCCCACCGCCAGCGCGATTGATAGCGTGCTGCCGCAGCTACCGCCGCGCTAATTGCCATCATGGTAATTACTGCGGTATACGCGACGATCGCATTGGCGAGCATGGCATCGCGAACTTGCGGTAATACTGCTTGCAATACAAATCCTACTAATCCTGTATAACAGATTGCTGCTAAAATAACCATGAACAGACGCGGTCGGCAGCCTGACCGCCAAGCTGCACGCAGCCGATTAAAATTGATGATGCAAAGCACCACATGCGCCAGCAAAAACACTGCCAAGCCGGCGATAAAATAACTAAACGGCAAAAACGCAAAAATTGCTCCAGCAATCACAAACAACACCAAATCCGCCAATAATATCTTCTCTTCAGCACTGTGTAGCCGATTGTAGCGCCAAGCGCCAATCAGAATAAAAGTTGTTGTCAACGGATCTGTCAGCTGTTTAGCGAAACTCCATTCCTGTGGCATAAACTGCAATATTTGCCAGACTATTCCGCATAAAAAAGCTGGCCACATTACTGTAAAAAATCGTAATGATTTCATATGGTTAATAATGACATAAGCCGCTGGGGACGCGCAAGATCATCGTTAAATATTAAATGATGTTTCTAGCACTTTTGCACTGGGAGTGCTAATTTGCTATGATAATCATATCAATTATCCCCGCTCTGTCTCTTGCCGCGGCGCATCATAAATACGGACTTAGAAAAGCCCAAAAAATCAAAGGAGGACCTATGCCACCAAATATGCAAGAAGAGCTTGAGCAGCCGTTGGAGAAATTCGGCACTGATATCACGGCACTAGCACGCGAGGGCAAGCTCGACCCGGTTATCGGGCGCGACGAGGAAATTCGCCGTACCATGCAAATCCTCAGCCGGCGCACCAAGAACAACCCCGTACTGATCGGTGAGCCGGGCGTCGGTAAAACCGCCATCGTCGAGGCTCTAGCGCAGCGTATCGTCAAGGGCGACGTACCGGCGTCGCTAAAAGATAAGCGGCTGATCTCCTTGGAAATTTCCAGCTTACTGGCCGGAGCGAGCTTTCGCGGCCAATTCGAAGAGCGCCTAAAAGCAATTTTGAAAGAAGTTGAAGAAGCCGCCGGCGAAATTATTTTGTTCGTTGATGAAATTCACACCATGGTCGGCGCTGGCAAAACCGAAGGCAGCATGGATGCCGGCAATATGCTCAAACCCGCCCTGGCCCGCGGTAAACTACACATGATTGGTGCGACGACGTTGGCGGAATATCGCCAGCATGTTGAAAAAGACGCAGCCCTAGAGCGGCGCTTTCAGCCAGTCTATGTCGGCGAGCCGAGTTTTGATGACGCTGTGGCAATTTTGCGCGGCTTGAAAGAAAAATACGAGGTACATCACGGCGTTAAAATCTCTGATGATGCCATCGTGGCGGCGGCGCGGCTGTCCACCCGCTATCTGCCTGACCGCTTTTTGCCTGACAAGGCCGTCGATCTCCTGGATGAAGCCACCAGCGCTCTGAAGATGCAGCTGGAGAGCGTGCCAATTGCCCTGGACCGGCTGAATAACCGCCGCTTGCAGCTGGAGATTGAAGAAGCCGCGCTGAAAAAAGACAAATCTGACCACGCCAAGGCCCGCAAAGAGGAGATTAATCAGCAAATCGCCGACCTTCGGGCTCAGGCCGAGGTGATTGACAATAAATGGCAGCACGAAAAAGACATTCTCCAGACCGTCAATACCGCCACTGAAAAAATGGATAGTCTGCGCTCGCAATTGGAAATCGCCGAACGCGACGCTGATCTGGCCACCGCCAGCCGCATCAAATACGGCGACTTGCCAGAGCTGGAGAAAAAGCTGGCTGCCGCCCGCCAAGAACTGGCCGCCATTCCGCCAGCCGACCGCCTGCTGCGTGAAGAAGTTACCCCTGACGACATCGCCAGCGTAGTAGCGCACTGGACGGGCATTCCCGTGGAGCGGCTGATGGAGACCGAATCCAGCAAACTAACCAAATTAGAGGAGCATATTAGCACCCAAGTGATTGGTCAAGACAAAGCCATCGCCGCAGTCGCCAGTGCTATTCGCCGTTCGCGCGCTGGCCTCAGTGATACCAACCGGCCAATCGGTTCCTTCCTCTTCCTCGGCCCGACTGGGGTGGGTAAAACAGAGGTAGCCCGCAGCCTGTGCCGCGAATTATTTGACGACGAACATGCCATGATTCGTATCGATATGAGCGAATATATGGAGCGACACGCCGTAGCCCGCTTGATCGGTTCGCCGCCGGGCTATGTCGGTTACGACCAAGGTGGGCAACTCACCGAAGCGGTCCGCCGCCGCCCCTATAGCGTGGTACTATTTGACGAAATCGAAAAGGCCCATGCCGACGTCTTCAACGTGCTCCTCCAGGTGCTCGACGATGGCCGTCTGACCGATGGCCAGGGGCGAACAGTCGATTTCTCCAACACGGTCATCATCATGACCAGCAACGTTGGCTCGCAGGCGATTATGGACTTTGCTGGCGACGATTTGTCGGCACTGGATAATCAGATGCTTGATGTCCTCAGGCAGCACTTCCGTCCAGAGTTCCTCAACCGCATTGACGATATCGTTATCTTCGACCGCATTCGACCAGAGGCCATGCGGGCAATTGTCGATGTCCAACTGAAACGCGTTGCTCGCCAAGTCAAAGACAGCCGCGACATCACGCTAGAGTTTGATGATAGTATCCGCGACATGCTGGCGCGCGATGGCTATGACCCGGCCTTTGGCGCCCGTCCGCTCAAGCGCTTAGTGCAAAAGCGAGTGCTTGATCCATTAGCGCTGGAATTAATCGACGGGCGAATTCATGAGGGAATGGAGGTAACAGCAAGCGTCGCCAATGACCGGGTGACATTTCAGTACTAATAAAGAACCTCTTAACCTGCTGTTAGACAATACAGGAGACCACCGCTCCCACACCGGGTCATATTGTACCAGCTAAATCGCTTATGTTAGTATAGATATAGGAACTTGATGGTGTTTATGATTGTAAAAAATACATCAAAATAGTAAAATGAACATAATTAACAAGCATAGGTATTACGGGGATATATACTATGAACGATACTAAGCAAAAATCAGTTACAGTATACGACGTTGCGGCGTATTTTGTGCGTCTTGATGATGCTCGTGATATTGAGGACGGCATCACGAATCTTAAGCTTCAGAAATTAGTATATTACGCCCAGGGATATCATCTCGCATATTTCGGCACACCATTATTTTCTAATCGTATGGAAGCTTGGCAGTATGGACCAGTGGTGCCCGATCTATACTCAACGCTATCCTATTTCGGACGTAATCCTGTAGATCTTGACGAGCTAGAGGCTAAGCTTGGATACACTCTTGCAGAGTTTAGTTTTGTTGGTGAAACAAAAAATCTGTTAGACTCCGTGTTTGAGCAGCTTGGACAGTTTTCTGCCTGGAAGCTTATGGAAATGACTCACAAGGAAGAACCTTGGAAGAGTACGCCACTACAAGAGGAGATCACCAATAGTAAGCTCAAAGCATACTTTTCTTCACAGATAGGGTAAAATGTCTCGAAAGGCTTTCAAGTTAGTTCGTGGGACTATTCCTCCAGAAAAACCTAGCCTCAAGGAGCAGAATCTCAAAAAAATAATGTTCTACTTTGGTGATGTACACAGCAACTATATGATAGCGTCTACTAAAAATAAGGTGTATAAATCACGAATTGCAGATACAATAGATACATGCAGCCAGTTTGACTATATTGGGCTACGGAACAAGGGGCGACATACTACTGGCGGGACAGAGAAGATATCTGTAGATCAGTTGAAGGTACCCCTGCCAAACACTATCACTCCTGATGTAAAACATGTATTTTCAATGTACGTAAGTAAAGATCATAGAATGATAGGAATATTTAGAGAGAATGTGTTTGTTGTGTTATTTGTAGACTATAATCTGGAGCTCTACCGCCACTAACTTGATAGTTTTACTACAGAGAAACATTGAACCTGAAAAAGAATCGCCCTTTATGTAAAAGATAATCCACCTCGTATAGATATGATTTGAAGCTCATCGTAAGCACAATCGTAAAGCAAGGTTGACTGCTTGTCATAGAGATATCTCGGGAGAGACTATAGTTCTTAACAGCGATAGAATTCTGATTATAAAACTTTGAGCTAAAAGCGCTCCAGCCATCAGCTGGAACGCTTTTTATGAGACTGCCCTTCAGACCGAAGGCACACTACTCGGTTTGATTAGCTTCCGCCCGCGTCAGCTTATCAACCATCGGCAGGATCAAGTAAATACCAATGATGGCCGCTGCCAGACCGATACCAACGATGGCGAAGTAGGTTGGCGTCAGCACCGGCTTCAGCGTCGTCGAGAACGTGCTGGTAAACACCGCTCCCGTCCACACGCCAAAACCGCACGACAGAATCGAGGTGGTGAGCAGCGGCGCCACCGATTCAACCATCACCAAACGTTTCAATTGAGCGAGGCGCATACCGCTCAGCCGCAGCGTATACAGCGAGCGACGGCGTTCCATCAGCCCGCCAATCGTCGAGACGATCAAGCTTGCCACCGCCACGAACAGCGTCACGCCGATACCAACATAAGCCAAGTCGGCAAACTCGCGAATCGTCGGATTGATGTGCGGCTTTTTAGAGTCAGTGCCGCTCACCGCATAGGTCAAATCGTACTGATTGGCTTTCGCCGTCACCAAGGTGCGCAATTTCTCGATATCATTGTCTGATTTCAATGTCACCAAATATTCTTTAGCGCCGTTCGTATCAACCTTGTCGTTAATCAACGATACATTTTTTACCACTGGCGCGTCAAAATTCAACAGCGCAAATTGGTCTGGTCGGGCATTATTCGGGCAAGCGTGTTCAGTGTACGTTGCCAAATCCTGGCAGCGAATTGCATCGCCGTCCTCACGCGGATAAATCGCTGCCACCGACGTGATGTAAGTTTTCTGTTTGAGCTGCTCTGTCATATCACCCGGTAACGACTGACCGATAACAACTGCCGTGCCGCGCTTCAGTTGCGAAAAGCCGTTATCTTTGACAGCTTGGGCGTTTAAGCCTTCAATACCGCTAGTCGCCGTCAAGTAAAAGCTACCCGCAAACAGCGCCAATACCACGCCGCTGACGCTGCGGAAAATTGTCCGCGAATGCACCGCCGTACGCTTGCCAGCAATCAACATTGAAGCGTTATTAGCCCAGCGCGCTGCCAACAGCGACAGCTTATTGGTTAGCCAGCCGCCAGCCAGAATCAACCCGAACATCACCAGCAGCAGCGCCGCCATCAATAGTACCGACGGCAGAGATGATTCTTTATTAGCCGCCAGCCAATCCCTCCCTGGCTTCGACGACAGCCAAGCAAAGAACGCGATACCAAGTGCTGGTACCAGCGCCCGCCACGCGCGCAATTTCTTCACCTTTTCAACCGAACGCGATACACCCAGTGGCGAAATCTGCGCCCGGCGCATCCGTCGCCAGTTGACAAACATCGTTAGTCCCAGTGTCAAACCGATAATCAACGCGTATTGCGTGCCAGTTAGCGCCAAATCGCCAGGATTAAACCGCATACCGTCCATCTTGAAATCCTGCAGCGGCGCTTGCAGCAACCAAAACGCACCCAGCCCGATGATCACGCCAACCACCGACGCCAGTAGCGACTCCAGCATCAATATCAGCCCCACCTGCCGCTTAGTCGCGCCGATCAGCCGCAAAGCAGCATAGCGTTTCTCGCGTTGCGCCGCGCCCAGCTGCGTTGCTACTGATACGAAAATAACAATCGGGAACAGTAAGATTGTCCCGCCGACACTAAATACGATGACGGCAACCGGGTCTATTTTAGCATCCGATTTTAATCCGTTAGCGTCCGTCCGATAAACGTCAGCAAAGTATGATGGCTGCCCCTGAGATTTGGTAAAAGCATCGCTCTCGGCCACTTCCTCGGCGCTAGCACCGCGCACTATCATCAGCGCATCCGGACTGGCGGTATATTCGCTAGGAATTACGCCCAGGTATTTGGTATTTTTACCAAAACGCGCCAAGATATTATCCTCTGGGTATTCAGCAACCGCATCAGCCAACGCTTTTGATAAGTAGTATTCGCCAGGACGCGGCGTTTTCAGTTTAGCAAACTGCGGTGATTTAGCCGTACCGTACATCGAGTAATACTGGATATATTGACCGCGCCATTTCGACGCATCACCGCGCCGGGTACCGCCAACTTTCAGCGGCTCGACACCAGCAATCGGTTTTTGTTCGGCTACACCGCGGGCTGCCTGATACGCCGCCGTATTAATTGCTAATCCGTTAACACGTCCCATTAGACCATTGACACCAGCCGTAAAGTAGCACACCAGCACGATTCCCAACGCCACCGCCGCCGTAGTCAAGCCCAGACGCGCGAACGACTGGCGGCCAGACTTTTTTAATAACATCCAACTGACACTCATTTGACAGTCCCCGCATTGGTTTTACCGGGTTTGCTTGATGTATTTACCGCTGTATCAACACCAGAAATCTGCCCGTCGCGGACAATAATTTCCCGATCAGCATAGGCGGCAATCGTCGGCTCGTGGGTCACCATGATGACTGTCGTGCCATGCTCTTTGGCAGTTTTGATGAATAGCTCCATAACTCTCTCTGAATTCAGACTGTCCAGCGAACCAGTCGGCTCATCAGCAAACAACACTTTTGGCTCAATCACCATGGCCCGAGCAATCGCCACCCGCTGCATTTGTCCGCCCGATAATTCACCGAGCATACTGTCAGCTTTACTCGCCAGCTCAACCTTATTCAGCCATGTTTTCGCCTGCTGATAGGCTTCTTTACGCTTGACACCGTTAAGCAGTAGCGGCAGCGCCACATTATCCAGAGCTGTCAGCTCTGGCACCAACTGTCCAAACTGAAAGACAAAGCCAAAGCTGGTGCGCCGTAAAATACTGCGCCGATCATCGCTCAGTTTGTCGATCCGCCGTCCGTCGAAATCAATCTCGCCGCTATCAACCTTGGTAATCGCCGCCAAACTATGCAGCAGCGTCGACTTGCCAGAGCCCGACGGACCCATAATCGCCAGGACTTCGCCCGCCTCGACATCCAAGCTGACGCCGCGCAGCGCGTGCGTTTGCCCAAACGACTTCTTAATATTTTTAGCGCTAATTATTGGTTTGCTCATGCAAAATTTCCTCCTTTAGCCGCGTTAACCGCGAAATAGTTAATTCAATCCAGCGCAAATCCGCCTCCAAATGATACAGTGCGTGGTCAATCAGCAGCATGTCCGACAAACTGCTATCGCGCCGCTGGGCAGTCAGCTCGCGCATCCGCTGGATGTGCGCTTGCCGTTGGTTATCCAGATACGGTGACGCATCGCCGTCTTTCAGAATGGCCAATACCGCCTTGATATACATCGTCGCTTGCAGCTGCGGCGACGGCGCCTCTGGTGATTCCAACCATGCTTGTAAATCCTGCTTGCCCTCATCGGTAATTTCATACCGAACCCGGTCGGGTCCGCCCGATTCGCTAGTATCAGTAATTTCTTTGACCTTGTTATCGCGTTTGAGCCGCGCCAAAGTTGAATATATCTGACCAGTTAAAATTGGCTTATCTTTGCCAAAATAACCGTCATATTTTTTCTTCAACTCATAGCCGTAATTTGACTCTTCCGCTAAAAAACCTAACAGTGTATATTGAACGCTCATACTCTTACTATACACCCAGTGTTTAGTTATTGCAAGAGTTTTATACACTCGGTGTATAGTTTATATCTACTCTACATGCAAATTACTTAAATCGCATGTCCGTGTAATTGATTATCTTATTAATCAAATCAAACGATAATGTCCGCGCGAAACAAAATCAATGTAGCCTTTATCGCGTAATATCTGCAGCTGTTGTCTAATTTTATCTTTGATATGGTTATTCTCTGGATGGACAGCCGCCAGTTCACTCTCAAAAGCATACATATCGTCAAGTGTAAAATCAACCCGATCAACCCTCTCAATGCACCGCATAATATCAAGCATCCAGCCCCGCACTGACATTTTATTTTCCTCGCGCAAAAATAGTGTTTTCCGCCATTTCGTTAAGACTTCACTCCGCGGAATCACCACCCCATCACGAACCAAGTATATTTTGCCAGAATCAGGAATATTGCTAAGCAGAATGTTACAACCAACCCAGCCAGCTCGGCGAGCTGTATCGGCCAAGGGTTTCCGTCGCTCAATAATGCTCGGAGTAAAAAACTGCTTCGGGATAACCACAAAATTACAGACGGAATAGCCCGACGTATAACCCAGCAAAAAGAAATTAGGATTATTGTCCAATTGCAAACGCTTAATCATTGTTTCGTATGCCCCATCAACAATTTTCTTGCCAATTTTACCGTTCTTACTTTTCAACTCGAAATCTTCTTGGCAATTTTGGCAATAGAAATCTGCTACCGGACGATTGTTTTCATAATTTACGAGATGATCTTGGCCGCAATTCGGACAAAAAATCATTCGCTCAACCCAATCCTCGGTCAAAACACGCACCTTTTGCGAAGCGCTAGTATATCTGACAGCTAAGGAAGTATCAAAAGTTAACAACATAATTTACATACAGAATACCACCTCCTGCCCCAAGAACAAAGAATCAAGGATAGTCCAATTCTCCAAATTTTAGCGTATAATAAGAATCATATGGAGCGTATTCGACAGCAAAAAGAAACTGTCAAAACTGCCGCTGCTGGTATCGGCGCGCTGTTGAAATTGCCGCGCTACAGCGTGCTGGCGGCGGGGTTTTCTTTGTTGTTCGCCATTGTTATCTTCTTTGCGATTAACGGCAACTTTTATGGACCGCTGTTTTTGTCGCGGCTGTCAATTGTCGATAAATTCGCTGTTGCTGGTAATATGCTTATCGAGCTATTCAAGCAAGGTTTCACCACGCCAAACGGCGCGCTGCTGCTGATCGTCTCTATTCTGCAAGGCTTATCGCTTTCAGTTGTAATATTTACAGCACGACGCAATAAGCGCAACGAACAAGACGTAGCCCGCCAACTCAGCGTCAGCGGTATTGCCTCGATCGCTGCCGCTATCGGCCTCGGCTGCGTACCGTGCGGTACCTCGTTAATCTTGCCAATTGTTACTCTGTTTTTCTCGGGCGCAGCGGCTGCTACCGCCGCCAATGTCGCTGGTACTATCGTACTAATCTTAGCACTTGTACTTAGCCTAGCGTCGCTTTACAAATCTGGACAAATCGCATTCGTTTATGCACAATTAGCCAAACAGGAGGAAAAATCATGAGTCATCAACAAGAACGCGGCATTGCCCCAATTTGGATTGTTTTATCAATCATCGTCATCGGCATCGTCGCTTTATTTATCTACGGTATTGTCAATCGGCCGCCGAACCAGCATATCGGCAACGGTAAACCATGGAACGAACATATGTCGCAAGGTTCGGCAGATGCGAAAAACGTATTTATCGATTACACCGATTATTTCTGCTCGTTCTGCGCCCAGGTTGAAGACGCTACCAGCAGTGATTCTTTCAAAAACGACTATATCAAATCCGGCAAATTGCGCTACGAACACCGAATCGTCACTTTGCTAAAGGATAAAGTACCAAACACCGAACAAGGCGCTAAAGCCGCCTTCTGCGCCGCCGACCAGGATAAATATTGGCAATACACTCATGACATCGTGCCGCGCATCAAAACGGACTACTTCGACAAAGGCATCGGCGTCAAAAACGTCGCTATGCCAAAGGAAATCCCGCTGCTGCCGCTCAGCTACTTCGAAACATCCGCCAAGAATGTCGGCCTGGACACCGCCAAGTTCGCCGACTGCATGAAAGGCGACTCCCACCAGCAAGAAATCAACGACAACACGCAAAAAGCCCTGTCGCTTGGCGTGAACGGCTTGCCGTACATGGTCATCAACGACTACCAGACCAGCGGTTTCGCTGGCGGCGAGAGCGGACTAAAGGCGATCTTGAAGGCTGGCGGCGTTAATTAATGCTAAAATTTCTCAATTCATTTTCAGCGCCGCTGATCGGATCTTTGAGTTTCTGGCCTTTTTTATGCATCCTCTTGACCATACCATTCATCATTTCACGGCTGATCATGCGCCGGCGCGTAACGTGGTCGTATGTATTCTTTTCCTACGGCTCAATTCTCTATTTCACAGGGCTAATCTTTTTTACGCTATCACCAGTACCAAAAGACCCGATTGCCTTTTGCCAAACATATCACATCCAGCCGCAGCTTATCCCCTTCAACTGGGTTAACGACGTTGTTCAGCCTAACAAAGATACTCTATATATCACGCTGCAATTAATTATGAATATCGTTTTCTTTGTGCCGCTGGGCATTTTTATGAAAGCGTATTTTCACAAGCATTGGAAATTTGCGCTGCTAAGCGGCTTTCTTTTATCGATGCTAATAGAGGTGACGCAGCTAACTGGCGTGTTCGGTTTATACCCTTGTAGTTATCGGCTGTTTGATGTTAATGATTTAATAACCAATACCTTTGGCTGCTTGCTCGGATTTATGTTGACATGGCTAATTGGCTATAAAGTCCCCAGCGTCAAACTCAGCGACGAAAACTACGCCGCGCCCAATCGACGCAATAAATTCTTAGCTAGCTGCATCAATATAGCCCTTATTATCTTCGCCTCAGTAGTTACCCGGTCGCTAGTTTATCCGTTTTTCATAGACACCATACAACCTGGTAGGTTCTATCTTTCAGAGCTAGGAGTCTGGATTATTATCCAGTTGTTTATCATACCAAGGATTGCCAAAGGCTGGACGATTGGGAGTTATCTGGTCGGCATCGAACCGAAACGCCAACGCAAAAACGATAAACAACAGCCAAAAGACGATGCTAATCCAGAAAATTAACCTTTCAGCTGCCGCATAAATCCGCGCAGCTGCGACGATGTCCGTTCAATCCTTTCGCTTGTCCAGTATTTATCCGGCGTGATATCATCGTCACCAGTCGATTCTTCTTTGTAGCGGCCGATAATCTTGCCGTTCTTGACAATCGAGACGTCTGGTACAAATATTCGCGGTTTACCGCTGTCGTCTTTATCCAAATACGGTTCTAGTTTCTTGACTAATTTTTGGTAAACTTCGCTGTTATTGGCGCGAGCGTCGCGAATATTCAAATAGTATATTTTATCAACACCTTCAGCCCGAGCTGCCCGATCAACGTGTTCGCTCAAATGCTGGCACCACGGACATTGCGGAAAACCCAAGAAAACCACACCGCTGCCGCTATCAAAGACACTAAGGACTTCTTTATCGCTGGCATAAACGAAGCGATTGTTCGCCGCCACTCGCGGATATTCTGACTTGAATTTGGCGGCATCGGACACGTTAGTAGACGGAGTTTTCGGTTGTTCGGCAGAATGCTGGCGATTATACCACAGTCCAACCGCAGCGCCGCACAAGATGATTATCACGGAAGCAACCGCAATGGTTTTTTTATTCATGTCAGCCCTCTTTTTCATAACGTCGTATCCTTCTTATAATTTTTCTTAGCTTCTAGCCAGCGGCGATTTTGCTCGGCCTTGTCTTCGATCTCAAAAATCTCGACCGGATATTTTTCGGCTTGCTTGGCAATTTTTGCAGCAACCGCTTCGGGGATATTGATATCAAAGCGCGCGGCAAATTGGATAGCATAAATAATGATATCAGCCAGTTCGCTTGCCATGTCGTCTTTGGTGCCGATATGTTTATCACTCCACTGGAAATATTCTAATAATTCATTAGCCTCCAGCGACAACGATATCGCCAAGCCGCGCGAATCATTCGTCTTATCCCACTTCCGCGCGCGAATATGATTCATCACTAGTTCTTGCGCTTCTTCAAATGTCATAATTCCCCCTTCTGACATAACTTCACACTATAGCTAATTTCATTATACTACAGTGCTCTTGACGACGGAGGTGGACGTATTTAACATAGGCAATTAATTTATCTTTCGAATTAAACGCCGTAAAAACATATAATGCCACATTTTTGCCTAAAATTCATTGACATTTTGTTCTATTAGTGATATATATATTATCTTTTGCTCAAAGTTTTCGATAAAGGGCAGAAGTCGCCCTTTAGCTTTGAGCTTCTCTCGAAAGGAGAGACGAGACATGTTCATGAAAATGGCGCAGTCATTTGCGCCTGACGTCGTTGTCTTTATTGCGCTCATCATATTTCTCCTGACGTCAAATGACGTCGGGGCTATGATCTGGGCCATAGCTGCAGCACTTGCAGTCGAGACTATTATGTCCATCTTGAGGGCATACGCCCTCAGCGAGATCACCAAAGACAAGGAGGGCTAACTGCCCGCCGAAAATAGCTCGCCGAATGCGTTCAATCTGATTGAGACAGTTACTTGTTTCTCGGATTGAAAGATCCACATTCAGCTTGAGCTCGTTCGGCGGGCTATTTTCATTGATATTATATTATTCCCACCTAAACAGCTTAATCGCGGCGATGTAGATAACGAGAGTCCAGGCAGCGACGGCGCCGATTTGCGGCAAGACTTCAATGAGGCTAGCTTGCTCAGTCATAATCAGACGGAAGCCATCCACAACCGGCGTCATTGGGATAAATTGCGTTACGCCGCGCAACCATTCTGGAAAGAGGAATGCCGGAAAGAATGCTCCAGACAGAAACATCATCGGGAAAGAAATCAAATTAGACAGAGGAGCTGATTGATTTTCGTTCTTCGCCCAACCGCCGATTAATAATCCTAAGCCCACCATCATCATCGCCGAAACCACTGACATCAATGAGAACAGTAGCCAATCGCCACGCATATTGAAATGGAACAGCAGCATGCCGACAACAATCATCATCGTCAAACTGAGCAGCGAAATAATCGTATAGTGAATCGCCATGGAGATGATCAACTGGCCCGAGGTAAACGGCGCCGCACGCAGACGGCGGTACGAGCCGCGCTGCTTTTCAGCCGGCATTTGGTTCGCCAAACCGAAGATGCCCATGCTCATCAAGCTAAACGCCAGCAGCCCGGTAAAGGTATAATCAAACGACTTCAGCTGCTCGTCGCCAACAGCTTTGCCAGCGGCTTTCAGCGGCGCTTCTGGCTGGCCCA
>CAUSPY010000011.1:0-30235 GCA_963533665.1 uncultured Candidatus Saccharibacteria bacterium | reverse complement strand
AAATCGGCGAGCGAATGGTTAAATTAGCAAAAAAATATTTTACCGACGAAAGGAGCTATCTTGAAAAATAAAATTAACGACAAAGAAATTTTACGCCTATTCTGGCAAGTATCCGTACCCTACAGGCGCCGCAGAAATCTAGCGATATTTTTTGCAATTACTACGATTGTTATTTCTATTTTTGTCGGCCCGCTTGTTATCGCAGAGCTGCTTAATATTATCCAGCACAACCAGCTGCAAACTGCTAACAATTTATGGACGCTAATTGTTCTGTATGGTGTTAGCGAACTGTGTTCAACGGTGATTGGCTGGCGCTTAGTATTGTATCTCGTCTGGACATTCGAGACTGCATTACAACGCGATTTACACTCGCGCTGCTTTAGTAAATTGACCAATCAAACAATGTTTTTCCATGCTAATAAATTTGGCGGTTCGCTCGTCAGCCAAACCAACAAACTAAACGGTGCGGTCGAACGTTTTTGGGATACAATTTTTTGGTCGATTTTGCCGTTAGTTATCTCCCTAGCTGGATCAATAATCATTTTATCGACATTAATTTGGCAATATGCTTTATTCCTGTTTGTCTTTTCAATTATTTTTAGTATTGCCGTCTATTTTGGCTCTAGGCCAATGGCCAAATTGAGCGAAAAAGAGGCTAAAGCCAGCAATAAAGTTAGCGGCCAATTAGCCGACATGGTTTCAAATATTCTGGCGGTTAAATCGTCTGGCGCTGAATCGCTAGAGCAAAAGCGCTTTTCAAAAACGGTCAGTTCATGGCGCAGCGCTAGCTTGGGCACGATGCGCGGTTTCCTGAAAGTTAGTACCGTTTATTCGACCATCAACACGATTATCAAAATTGGCGCAATTGCTTTTGCGGTATACGCTGCTCAGCACAATTTAGTATCAGTAGCATCAGTTTACTTAATCATAACGTATACAGGCAGCGTGGCGCACGAGTTGTGGAACATGAATGGCATCATGCGCAGTTACAATCGTATTATTGGCGATGCTCACGAGATGGTAGAAATCCTCGAAACGCCGACGACATTGGTCGATAAAAGCGACAAAAAGTTGAAAGTTAAGCGCGGCGGCATCACCATGAATAAGGTAACCTTTACACACGACGAGGGTCAAGGCGATACCTTATTTCATGATTTCTCGCTCAATATTCAGCCAGGTGAAAAAATTGGCTTAGTCGGATCAAGCGGGTCTGGCAAAACTACCCTCACCAAATTATTGTTACGGTTTGCCGATATTGATTCGGGCAAGATCACAATCGACTCGCAAGATATTGCCGAAGTTACGCAGGCGAGTTTGCGCGAGCAGATTGCTTACGTGCCGCAAGAACCGTTGCTATTTCACCGTTCGGTGCGTGAAAATATTGCTTACAGTCGTCCTGATGCAACTGATACAGAAATTGAAAAAGCTGCCAAGAAGGCTGGCGCTTACGACTTCATCGTCAAATTGCAAGACGGTTTTGACACGCTAGTCGGCGAACGCGGCGTCAAACTTTCGGGCGGACAGCGGCAACGTATCGCCATTGCCAGAGCGATTTTGAAAGATGCGCCAATTTTAGTCCTTGACGAGGCAACGTCGGCATTAGACTCAGAATCAGAAGCGCTAATCCAAAAGTCGCTGGAAACGTTGATGAAAAACCGAACGTCAATTGTCATCGCCCACCGTTTATCAACCATTGCTAAGCTCGATCGTATCATCGTCCTGGAAAACGGACGCATTGTCGAAGACGGTTCGCACGATCAATTGCTCGCCAAAAAACGCGGCGTTTACGCTAAGTTGTGGGCACGGCAATCAGGCGGATTCATCGAGGAGTAATTTCTAACATTTCCGACTGTAGCAACAATAGAAAAACACCGCCAAATCATGACGGTGCTTTTCGCTATTCTAAGATCAGGCTATTCCGACGCTTCAGTCTTTTCAGTTTCTCCCGTGACTTCGACCTGCTCGGCGTCTGCAGACTCAGCTTCGCCGGCCGCCGCATCGTTGGCAGCTGCTAGAGCGCTCGGCTCATAGACGTTTGCTACAACCAAATCTTTAACTGTAGTATCGTCATCAGCCGTGCCTTCGCGGCCGTCGTCGTTCTCGACCAGCTCAACACCATCCGGCAAAACAATATCGCCCACGGTCACTCGGTCGCCTTCTTTAACAAGACCGCTCGTCGGCGCTTCCAATGCTTCTGGCAGATCCATCGGCAAGGCCTTGACCTTAATCTTCTCAAGCGCTTGTAGGACTATCAAGCCGGCACGCTCCGCTTCAGATTCTCCTGTACCGCTCAAACGAATCGGCACTTCGGCAATCACCGGCTGATCAGCCCGGACTGCGTGAAAGGCAACATGACGAATAGTACGCTTTACTGGATGTATATCAACACTCTTTATCATGGCAATTTGCCGTTTTTTGCCAGTCAGCTGTACTGGAGTATGCTTACCTGCTGCCGCAACAACTTTAGAAACTTCACCAGCAGCTGCTTGAATATTGTAGGCTTTTACACCAGCGCCGTAAACTACTCCTGGCACCAGCCCTTCGCGTCGCAGCCTAGCTACCTTCTTGCCATGAATCTGGCGAGGCTGAATGTTTAATGTAATTTTTTCTCCCATACTTCTCCTTTCGGGTACCTGTTCGGAGGTAAATTTATATTACTATTCTATTATACCAAAATGCATAAGCAGTTACTGTATGTTATAATGGTGTAATTATGGAATCGTTCATTCATCTAATTACTAGCTTCGGCGTGTTAGCAATTTTATTAGTAGTATTCGCGGAGTCAGGATTACTTATAGGATTCATACTTCCTGGAGATAGCCTACTGTTTACTTCTGGATACATGGTTCAGCAGAACATTCTACATATTGACATTCATATTTTCGCAATCTTAGTTTTTATAGCAGCAGTACTCGGAGATAGTGTCGGTTACAGTTTTGGACATAAAGTTGGGCGTAAACTGTTTGAAAAAGAAAATTCTCGATTTTTCAAGAAAAAATATTTGGAACAAACCGAAAAATTTTATGACAAACACGGCTCAGTAACAATTGTCCTGGCTAGATTTGTGCCAATCGTCCGCACATTTGCGCCAATCGTTGCTGGTGCTGGAAAAATGCACTATAAAACCTTTTTAATTTTTAATCTAATCGGCGGATTCTTGTGGTCATCGCTGTTTATTTATCTAGGATTTTACGCTGGAGAGTTCCTGACCAAGGCTGGTATAAACATTGAAGTTGCCGCACTTATTATTATATTCCTGTCTGTTTCACCGATGATCATCCACGCTCTAAAGAAGCCCTCGTTCCGCGCAACACTAAAAAAACAGATCTTGGTTTTATTATCAAAAACTACCCGCCGCCGAAAGAAATAAAATCCAAACATCGTTGCACTAATTTAGAGATCGCTCAATCGTCTTTTTATAGTAAATTCTTCAAATACTTGCCGGTAAACGAGGCTGATACTTTGGCGACTTCTTCTGGCGTGCCGCTCGCCACCACCGTACCGCCGCCGAGACCACCCTCAGGCCCCATATCGATGATCCAGTCGGCCGATTTGATAACATCCAAATTGTGCTCAATAATAATCATACTGTTACCACCGTCAACCAGTTGTTGCAAAATCCCCAGCAGCCGCTTGACATCAGCAGAATGCAGTCCAGTTGTCGGCTCGTCTAAAATATACATTGTCTTGCCCGTCGAGCGCTTAGAGAGTTCCGTCGCTAGTTTAATCCGCTGCGCCTCGCCGCCCGAAAAGGTAGTTGCTGGCTGACCGAGCTTAATATAACCAAGGCCGACTTCGACCAGTGTCTGTAATTTCCGAGCGATATTAGGCACGCTATCGAAAAAGCTTGCCGCCTGCTCGACTGTCATATCCAGCACGTCAGCAATAGTCTTATCTTTATACTTAATCTCTAATGCCTCACGGTTATAGCGCTGGCCATGGCACTCATCACACTGGACGTAAACATCCGGCAAGAAATGCATTTCGATCTTGATCATACCGTCGCCTTGACAATTTTCGCAGCGGCCTCCCTTGACGTTAAAACTGAACCGCCCCGCTTTATAGCCGCGGACATTAGCCTCAGGGGTACTGGCAAACAGTTCGCGAATTGGCGTAAAAATACCAGTGTAGGTCGCTGGGTTGGAGCGTGGCGTGCGGCCAATTGGCGACTGGTCGATGACGATGGCTTTATCCAGCTGCTTGATACCCTCAATTTTATCGTGTGCCCCTGACACATCGCTGGCCCGGTTGAGCCGTGCCGCTAATTCCTTGGCGATAATATCATTGACTAGCGTCGACTTACCGCTACCTGATACACCCGACACCACTGTCATCAGACCCAAGGGGAATGCCACGTCAATTTGTTTCAAATTATTCTCACGAGCCCCGCGGACGATTAGTTGACGGCTCGCATCAACCTGGCGGCGATGTTTTGGCACGGCAATTTTTTCTGCTCCCGACAGATACCGACCAGTGATACTATCTGTGCATTTGGCGACCTCATCTGGTGCACCCAGCGCCACCACCGCGCCGCCATGCACACCAGCGCCTGGACCCATATCGATCAAAAAGTCGCTCTGGCGAATGGTATCCTCGTCGTGTTCGACTACCAGCACCGTATTGCCGAGGTCGCGCAGACGCTTCAGCGTAGCAATCAGCCTGTCGTTATCTCGCTGATGCAGGCCAATTGATGGCTCATCCAGCACATACAGCACACCCTGCAAGCCGCTACCAATTTGTGTCGCCAGCCGAATTCGCTGCGCCTCGCCGCCGCTCAGTGTATTTGCGGCGCGCCCTAACTCCAAATAATTCAGCCCGACATTACTCATAAAGCCGAGGCGGGCGGTAATCTCTTTCAAAATAAGCCGCGCGATCATTGCTTGCTGCTCGTTCAATGTTAACTTGTGAGTGAACAAATCGAGCGCATCATCAACACCGAGGTCGCAAATATCCATGATATTCAACCCCTGCACGGTTACCGCTAGGACAACTGGCTTCAGCCGCGCGCCGCCGCAGACATAACAATCCCGCTGGCGCATAAACCGCTCAATGTCCTTGCGCATAAATTCGCTATCGGTTTCTTTCCAGCGCCGCTCCAAATTGGGAATCACTCCTTCATAGGTTGTATCGTAATGCCGCCCATTGCCAAGCTGCACTGGATATTTCTGATCGCCCGTGCCGTAGAGTACTTTCTGGCGCGCCTCATCAGACAACTGCCCAACCGGCGTCCGGATACTGAAACCATGCGCCTCAGCTACCGCCGAAATCTTGCGCATGTAAAAGTTATCGACATTAATCCGGTTGTATGGCCGAATTGCCCCTTCGGCAATTGTCAGATTCTCATTCAGCACTAAATTAGGATCAACCTCCAGACGGCTGCCAAGCCCAGTGCAGCTCGGACACGCTCCTTGCGGTGCGTTAAAACTAAACAAACGCGGTTCAAGCTCTGGGATCTCCTCATCCGGATGATCAACACAGGCATAACGCTGCGAAAACGTCTTTAATTCATCCATATCAGCATCCAGCACTTCAACCACACCCTGGCCAAGCTCCAGCGCCTGCTCGACGCTCTGGCTCAACCGGCTAGTTAGGCCACTATTCATTGCCAGGCGATCAACCACTAACTCAATACTGTGCTTATAGCTTTTCTGTAACTGCGGAAACTCATCCAGCGCATACACCACGCCATCCACACGCACCCGGGCGTAACCTAACCGTCGATACTGCTCTGGAATGTGAGCAAACTCGCCCTTTTTATTTTTTACAATTGGCGCTAACAGGAGCAGTCGCTTGCCATCATATTGCTTGGCAATCTCTTGGATAATCGCCTCAGCTGTACGACGCGACACCGGCTTCAGACAGCGCGTACCGTCGGACTTGAGCGCCGGACAATGCGGCGTACCGATCCTCGCGAACAGCAGGCGCAGATAGTCGTAAATCTCCGTCACCGTCGCCACAGTTGAACGTGGATTACGGCTGGTTGATTTTTGGTCAATTGAAATCGCTGGACTCAGCCCCTCGATACTATCAACATCCGGCTTATCCATAATGCCTAAAAATTGCCGCGCATAGCTCGACAAGCTTTCAACATAACGGCGCTGCCCTTCGGCGTAAATCGTATCAAACGCCAGCGACGATTTACCGCTGCCGCTCAGGCCAGTGATTACCACTAATTTATCGCGCGGAATTTCCACGTCGATATTTTTCAGATTGTGTTCACGAGCGCCCTTGACGCGAATAAACTCTACCATAACCGCTACATTATACCTGTTTTTCACAACTTTTTCCAGTCAGTGAACTGTCTTCGATAAACGGAAACGATGGAGATGATCTTAGCTGGGCAAAAAAGCGCATCGACTCGCCTTTATATTCAGGCAGACAGCAAATCCTTATATACGATGAATATTTACCAAAATATTCTGTTATTTCATTATTTATCCGATTAATTGATTCATGGGGATTACTATGGTCAAGGATAGGGAAATGATCAAAATACAAACGATGTTTACTGTCGTCTTTAGCAAAATCTTCAAGCGAAACAAATCGGTTACACTCAGCTACCGGAGTACCAATATCGACTAACATAAAGAAGAGGTCGCGCAAGCAGTTTGCTGCTAGATGATATGCAGCATTAAAGAAATCTGTAGTATATCGATCTACTCGTTCATCTTTAAAATCCTCATGATCAGGTTCTGGAAATCGTCGTTCGTATATTTTGTCCATACGTCGCCGTTGTATAAGTATGCTAGTCAGTTCTGCCGCGGAGACATTTGGATATTCTTCTGGCCAATCAAGGCAAGCACTTAGGCGTACAAACGGCATGCCATCACCAGCAATGTCCACCTTGCAGTGTCCAGCATAGTTGCCAAAAACTTCCTGAATAGACTGTCTAATTTTTTCAATACACAAATCCTGCTGTTCATAGCTAAGCCGCGATAAGATAAATGAAGCAGGACAGGATACATCGCTAAGTAAAATATCTGGTATACTATTCGCAAAACGCCTCTCTTGGCATAAAATATCCATATAGTGGAATAGTTTTTCAGCACACTTTTTAGAAATTTGATATAGCGAAACCTGCAATGGGTCCGTCGGGTCTATTTTCTCTTCATAACTTGGAAGACCAAAGCGTAGCACTTTTTCCAATAGTTCGCCACGTCTGCCGGCTAGATTTATTTGAAGTCTATACTCTTCGTTATTTAGTTCATCTAACAGCTGCTTCTTGTCCTCCAGTGCAAGATTAGGTTGTTCAATACTCTCCTTAAGTCTACAGATATTATTGCCAAGTTTTATATTCCGCCGATCTTCTTCTTGAATTCTTTCATAACCTAGATAGCCCCAAAGAATTTCCACTCTGGCAAATAACTCAAGTTCTCTCACCTGCTCGGGCGTTAATTCTAAAACATCTACAGATTCGTAATATTCACGACATTCCTGAAGTTGTTTTAAAATTTCACGACCGCTCTCTTCTTCACCTTGATTAAGACAATGTACGATTTCTCGCATGCCGTATATCGTAAAATAAGCAGACATGGTTTGTCAAATATTAAGTCTAATCACATCAGACTAGGCTGCAGCACATTATGCTTATCGTTGCACATACTATATTACATTTGCTATAGTGTAGTCAAATGAATGTTATAGTAGAATTTTTCAAAAGCCTTAGTTTCAAGTTGCGTATTTTACTGATATGCATTGTTAGCACACTGATTATTACGCTGCTACACTTTGGGCTTTATGATGGGATTATAAATTTTATAATAGCTGGCGCTATACCTGGGACACATATGTCAATTCCATACTGGCTGATGTTGCTATTTTATGGCGCTATAGCGCTGAATATACTTATTGCTATTGAAAACTCAGCACAACGTCCGCTACCGCCAAAAGATGATTGACTTAAATAAAAAGTTCAAGAGTTAGTCGCTACTCGGCAATACCGCCTCCGCCCACAGCTGCAATTCTTGCAAGATAAACTGCTGTTCGTCAGTTGCTGTCGGCGCTAACCGCTGCAGAGACGCCATAAACCCTGGCAGTTGTGCCTGCAGGTGCTGAGTTCGCCAGACTTCCCATTGCGCCAAATCATCTTCGCTGAGCGAGCGCGGAAAATTGCGTGCTTTGTAATGTAATAGTAGCGGTACCAAACGTTCGTCCTGAAAGTCTGGATGAAAATCAGCTAGTTCACGCTCATCGGCATTACGCACCGCCTCAACTCGCAGGCGATCACGGTCGTTCAAAAAGCCATCATACAGTTGTGCTTCTGGGTCAGGCATTTTTTTGAAAGCTGGCTTATTTTCAAAAATAGTCCGTAATTTTTCAGCAAAGTCTGGGTTGTCCAGCAGTATATTTTGGTGCTTTTGCACCGTCTTCAGATCAAGCGAAATCTTCTGCCAGCCGTCGCCCTGCTCCAGTACACCTAGTGGCGCCGCCGCCGGACAGCGATTGTACTGCAATTCTTTGACTGGCAATTTGACGAAGTTCTCAGCTTGCCGCTCTTCCCACGAAGCAAAAATTTTCGCCGCTAATTTCTCCTCGCTCAGCCCAACAAACGGCGTCGGATCATATCGCAGGTCATAGACGACCACACCGCCGTTTCGACTGGTCGTCAGCGGAAAGGCCACCGTGGTTTTGGCAAATTCTTTATCGTAACGCCCACTGGCATAGACAAACGGTTTTTTGTCGTCGACATTGACCAGCTGCTGGACTACTTTTTTGTCACGCATTTTCAGTAAATAGTCATACAGCTGCGGCTGCTTTTGCTTGATCAATTTCGTCACAGCGATCAGTGCCGTCACGTCCGCCAGAGCATCATGAGCATTTTCGTGCGCAATGCCATTGGCACTGGTGATGAGTTCCAGGCGATTGCTTGGCTCACCCTTAGCATCAAGCGGCCAATTGATTCCTTCCGGCCTCAGTGCCCTGGTCAACCGCACCACATCCAGCAAATCCCAACGCGAGCGACCGTCTTTCCAGCTCCACTCGTACGGATCATGAAAATTACGCCACAACAAATGGCGAATAAACTCGTCATCAAACCGAATATTATTAAATCCAACTGCGATGGTATCCGGCGTAAAAATCTCCTCAGCCAGCATCCGTGCAAACTGTGCCTCGGTGTAGCCTTCCTCGACTGTTTTTTGCGGCGTAATACCCGTCACCATCAATGCATCAGGACTCGGCAGAGTATCATCATTTAGCGTCACCAGCAGGTTATATGGCTCACCAATTGGCTCGAGACTCATATCTGTTCGCTGCCCAGCAAACTGCATGATTCGGTCTTGCCGCGGATTTAATCCGCTGGTTTCCAGGTCGTAGAAGAATAATGTTTGCGCCATAACTATAGTATAGCAAAGCCACGAGATGACGCCCAAATCTATTGCTCAACCAGCGTAAACGGCATCGATTCGCCAATCTGCACTACGGTCTCACCGACTGCGCCCTGACGGATTAGCTCGTGAGTGATGCCCATTTTTCGCATAATATCTCGCAAGCGATTGACTGATTCAAATTGATCAAAGTTAGTACGACGAGCAAACTTTTCAATTTTAGCCCCGTGGATGATGAAGCTAACCGCATCTTCATCGTCTACATTGTCAGGTTCCGCACCAACCACCCGCTCTACCGTCCAGGCATCAGACGCTGCTTGCGCATCCAAAGCAATGACTGGCAAATCATCGCTTTCTTCTTCGATCAACTCAGCTTCCCGCGCCCGATATTCGGTAACTTCACGGCGCAGCAAACGCAGGAGTTCGGTCACGCCAGCGTGCGTCTGCGAGGAAATCGCCACCACCGGCGAATCGTTCGCTACGTTTTGTAGCGCCGTTGACTGCATGGCAATAATTTCATTATCCAATCCTTCACATTTCGTCAAAGCGATAATCTCTGGACGCGTCGCCAATTCTTCAGAATATTTCTCCAGCTCACGGCGAATAGTCTGGTATATTTCCGCAGGGTCATCGCTATAGGCATCAATCATGTGCAGTAACACGGCCGTCCGCTCAACGTGACGCAGGAACTGGTCACCCAACCCCTTACCTTCCGAAGCACCTTCAATCAACCCCGGAATATCAGCGATCAGCACTGAACCGTCGTCCACATCCGCCACACCCAAATTTGGCGTCAATGTCGTAAACTCGTAATTAGCAATCTCTGGTCGGGCATTAGAAACCACGCTTAAAAATGTCGATTTACCAGCATTGGGAAAGCCAACCAAGCCAACGTCAGCTAATAATTTCAATTCCAGCTCCGCCTCAAATTCTTCACCCGCCTCGCCAAGTTCAGCCATCTTCGGTGCTTGGCGCGTACTGGACGTAAAGTGCGCGTTACCAAAGCCGCCATCGCCGCCACGAGCGACCACTGCTTGTTGCTGGTCTGCTGTCAAATCTGCCACTACCTTGCCGTCACGCTTGACTAATGTGCCTATTGGCACTTTGACAACCATCGGCGAACCGCTTTTGCCGCGCTTGTTGCGCTTACTGCCATCGCCGCCATTTTCTGCTTTTAGCTCTGGCTTGTACCGAAAATTCAGCAGTGTATTGAGGTCTTTGGTCGCCAAAAACACAACATCGCCGCCGCGTCCGCCGTCGCCGCCATCAGGACCACCCTTATCAACATATTTCTCATGCCGAAAACTGACTGCGCCATTGCCGCCCTTGCCAGCTCGCACTAATACTTTCGCTGTATCTACAAACATAATTTCAGTATACCAAAAAGCGCCCCCGAGAGATAGCGGAGGCGCTAGTATGCTTAGTTTACCTAGTGGATATAAGTGTAACCGCCTGGGTTATCAAGAACACGATGAGTAACGATACCATATCCAGCAAAATTCATGTCGCTGACGTAAACTACACCGTTCTCAACTCGTTCGACAATACCAACGTGACCGTAATAACCAGTTCTCGTCTGAAAAATCGCGCCTGGCGCTGGAGTGCTATTAACCAAAAGGCCAGCCGCCCTGGCGCTTGCTGCCCACGTATTGGCATTACCCCAGAAGCTACCGATTGGACGCCCCAACTGCAAACGGCGCTCATACGCATACCAAGTACAGTTACCAGCAGCATATCGGTTACCGACAGAGGCAATAGCTGAACTTCTGGTTGCCGTACCGCCAGAGGCACTACCATAAGAGGAGGCGTATCGGTTACCGTAACGCGGCCGCGGAGCCACATAGCCTGGACGCTCAGTCTCCGGTAATTCCCCGCCAGGCAAAACTACGCGAGCGCCAACATTAAGCCCTGTTTTTTCCTCAATATCATTATATAGCACAATTCGCTCAGCACTAGTCTTATACTTTTCTGCTAGCGATTGAGTAGTGTCGCCGCTCTTAACCGTATAAACCACACCGTCAACCAACGGCACAGTCAAGGTCTTGCCTGGCTCAATTGCATCGGAATCCGTATTATTAGCCCAACGCAGTGTTTGCGCCGAGATTTTAAACTTCTTAGCAACAGTATTCATAGTGTCGCCATTCTTCGTCACATATGTCGTAATTCCGCGACCAGCTGAAGTATCAGGTTTGACAATTTCCGGTTTCGTGATTACCTCGGCGTCATTTTGCGATAAATCCTTCTTAATCCCCAGAGACGTAGTAGTTTCACGCAGATCGCCAGCCGATGGTAATTCAGTCGTTTCAGCAAGATTCGTCACTACAGTAGCTGCTGCTAGCTGGTCAACAGATACTGCACTTGCTGCGGTATTTTCATTATGCGATTTTGATGATCTCGTATTAGATGAGGCAACTGTTTTATTTTCTGCAGCAGCCGACTCGCCGTTATTATATCCATATATTAGGAACGAAATAACTAAAATAAATATTCCGCCATAAACCGCAAATGAACGCAGCTTACTTCTTTTACTCCGAAGAGTAGATACTTGATTACGAATCTCCGTACTCCTTGCATCAGCGTTGCCGCCAGTGCTGCTACCAAACTGTCTTTCTTCTCGCAATAGAACAGGATACCTTGTCGACCTAATAATTAGTTTATATTCTAAAATGATTTGGTTTATCGTATCCGTAGCGACAATCTTGGCAGGCCGTTCGTCGTGCCAGTCCCCAACAACTCAACTCGCGAACGAGCTACTGTTTATTTTACACGACATTGACATTATTGTCAATAGATTTTATGAAATGCTAATTTGTCAAGAAATCTGGCATTTTTTCTGGCAATGTTGCTTGATATTCTTCTCATGCTCATCATTGGTTACCGCAAAATACGTAACATCATCATCACCGCTCAAAAAGTACTTATATGGAGTATTTTCCGGATCAGCCGCTGCGTTTAGCGCGCTCAGAGACGGCACAGCAATCGGTCCTGGCGGCAAACCCTTGTGTTTACGAGTGTTATACGGGGAATTTAAATCCGGCGTCCGTACTGCGCCAGTCTTATCAGCAGCGTATTGATACGTTACATCAGACCCTAATGGCATATCCGCTTTCAAGCGATTGTAGAATACGCTCGCAATCTTTCGCTGATCAGCGCAGGTTTCCGCCCCAGCACCACAGCCAATTGACTCCTTTTGAATAATTGATGCCAATGTAATCCCCTGATGCAGCGTCAAACCGCGAGCCTTAAACTTCTCTACTAGATTATATTTTTTCACGACAGCCTCAAAATGACTAAGCGAACGCTTAATTACTTGTTCAATCGACTCATTAGGCGAAATATAAAATGTTTCACCATAGACGTAGCCTTCTAGGTCAGCGCCGTTCGGGCGGCTAGTTAAAATTGGATTCGTATATTTGGCATTAAACGCCTCTTTTATTTTTTTATCCGAAAATTCCGCTTTTTTTAACACCGATTCTACTTCTCTACCGTCTGAATTTTTGATTTTCGTATGCAGCGTTGCGCCTGGATAAAATGTTATCGAAACCTCATCTGATTTACCGCTAGTTAAGCGAGCTACAATTTCCGGCACTGTTTGCGACGGATTTACTGAATATACACCAGATTGAAACTTGCTGCTAGTATTATGCAAGCGCACATAAGCCGAAAAAGCCAGCGAACTGCGAATAAGTTTTTTCTGCTCCAAGCTATCAGCTATATCGCCAGAGTTCATACCTTCCTTAATATCAACCCTCACAGCTGTTTTATTACTAACATCAGCTGGCATAAGCATCTGTCGATACCACATCGCCGCACTCAGCGACGCCACGCCGACCACAGCAACCAGCACCGACAAAGCTATTAGCCATTTTCTGCGGCTTCTTCGAATTTTCATATATGCTCCTCCAAATAATCTTGCAAAATTATACTAGCCGCCTCGGCATCAATTTCGCCTTTATCTTTAATTTTATTACCCAGTCTTTGCTCCGCCTGGACGCTTGTCAGCGACTCGTCCTGGAAAACTACTTTCGTATCCAAATCAATCTCTGCCAATTGGTCGACAAAATTCTCTACATACTTCGTCTGCTGTGTTGGTTCGCCAGATTGATTGCGCGGATAGCCTACGACGATAGTATTAATATCGTTTCGTAAAACCAATTCGACAATTTTTTGGATTGTTGACTCGTCATTCTCCAGCCATCCAAAAGGCACCGCAATCTTAACCCGAGAATCAGCCATCGCTACGCCGATCCGCCGCGTACCGACATCCAGAGCCAAAAAATTCCTATTTGGCATCCTTCAGCTTAAACTCAACGTTAATCTTTTTTATATCATTTGGTACAGATCTTACCCAAAACGGCGAGAATTTCACATCGACATCCTCAACACCTTCAATAGACTCAATCGACGACTGTACGTCACCGTACGTCCGGCCTTTTGCCTGCTCTTTCACCTTAGCCTCATTAATTTCCGGACCAATCTTGCCGTTAGCGGTCACAACAAGACTCTGAACACCGCCTCTATCAGTAAATTGAGAAAATTCCGCTTTATCTACGCCGCTGTCGTAAATTTTTTGCGACTTTTTATCGCCAATATCATCTTCTCTAATTTTAGCGTCAATGAAGGATTTGATATCAGATTTATCTGCTGCCAGCATACTGGCAGTAATTGTCGATTTTAGCAGCACGCTACCCGAGGCTTCATTATCAACAGCCACGCTAGGAGTTGGATCTGATCGATTTTCAGAATAACTATCGGTGATGACTTTCGCAGAGCTGCCGAAAGATCCAGCAAGCTGATTTTTTAGGCTATTATCCTTCTGTTCGTTTAATTTCGACTTTGCGCTGGCAACGTCAGACGCTGTTACTACGGTAGCTGTTTTGTCGGTTCCACCGCTGGTTGGCGACATTAACGAAGCTTTTATACCGTCAACCGAAATCGACATACTGCCCGACGCTGCATTATACTGCGAACCGCCTTCAGCCGCCCGTACCGAAGCAGTCGCCGTTCCGGAGCAAGTTCTATCAGAACAATCCCACGACAACGTCGCCGCCGGAACTGTCACCGACGAAGATAGCACATAAGACAAATCATTGTTCTTAAGAATCGTCCCCGCAGCTATAGTCACGCTATTCTTTGACGAATTACTAAACCTAACCGACCCAGTCGCCTTTTCTCCAACATTCTTTTTACCAGTTGCCGCAAACTCAACACTGATTTCTTTTTGTAATTCTCGTTTCTGAACCTTAATACTGTCATTTTTAGCGCTGACTGTGTCGTCCGTCGTCAATTTTACCGTTTCGCTGACTTTTACGCCCGTTGTTTTAGCAGTAATAATTACTGTCGCGTGCGGTGCAAACCACGTCGCCCACACTAAAAATATAATTAATAATAGTACGCCGCCGCCAATCAAGGCGAACTTCTTACGAAAAACATTAAAATCTGGAATCTTTGGCTTTTTCTTATTGCTTTTCGCTGAATTGCCAGGAGATTTATTCTTATTGGCGGCATCTGGAGTGTTTGCCCCGTTAACTCCCTTATCGTCTTTTGGTTTTTTATGAGCCGAATCTGCCATATCGCCAACTGGCAGCTGTCCGCCATCAATCACATCATTATCGTCTACTTTCAGCGCTGGAATTTCCGCAATTTCCGGCTTACTTTGCAATGTTTTTGCTACTGGAATATCGGCTGTCGCCGCCAATCCTGCCAATACATTGTCGCTGGTAATTATTACCACTCTTTTGTCCGCTGATTTAGCTGCTCGCGCCAACAGTCGAATGTTAACCGCACTCTGCAAAACGCCGATTCGCCGCGGCGGCACCAAGGCAATAATCCGCTCTTTTGACGATTTAATCTTGCCAATTATTGACGTAATATCGTCTTCTGTATCAATATGGATAACGTCTTTATTCATTTCAAATCTTTAATAACCTGTTTACTTTTTCGACCAAACCATTACTTTCCTGGTTTCCAATTATTGTATCATACCCCACCCGCAGTAAACCCATAACCGTGATAAACGTATGATCGGCTATATCACCTGTGGTATCAATTATGCCAGTCACGTCGCTAGGCTTAATATATTGCACGACTGGTTTTTTCGTAAACGGCAAATCCTCATGCCACTGGTGTTTTTCCAGCGCCTCAGTAATTTTCTTCAAATTAGATCCGCCGCCGCACAGCAAAATGCGGTTCGGTAAATAATCAACGTTATCAAACTCGCTTAATGCTAATTCCACACCGGACAGCCATACCTCTAGCGTCTTATCAATCGCTTCATCAACTCGCCTTTTCACTGTCGGCTTAATGTTACCATCATTAAGGTTTAGTTTTAACTTCTCAGCATCCTTAAAACTCAAATCCAGATCGGCTGCAATCGTCCGCGTAAAACTACGACCGCCGATGCCAAACATCTTTGTACCCTCGACCCCGCCGTCATTAACCACTGCGATATCAGTCGTGCCGCCGCCGATGTCCGCTAAAATTGCCGTAAAATTACTGTCGGTATCTGTTCCTAAAACACTGCGGCTTACTGCAAACGGCTCGGCAGCTACCGCCACTAATTCTAATGCTAATTCGTCAGCCACTTTCTCCAACGCTCCAATATGCACCATCGGCGCAAATGCCGTATAAATTTGTACTGCTACATCCCGCCCCTGAAAACCAATCGGATTAGACACTTTATAGCCATCAATATGAATACTTACCAGCGCCGAATTAACTAGCTTCACTTCAACATCCTCATTGCCAGTCTCCAGTGCTATCTGCGCCTGCGCCTTGCTTTGCGCCCGCTCTTGCACCTTCTCAATGATAAACTCCATCTCTGCCACGTCTAAAGTTTTATTCGGCTGCGGACGACGGTAGCGAATCGTATTAGTAACGCCCTTTACTAGTTCGCCAGCAATACCAATAATCACGCGTTTGCCTTGTATGCCAGCTTGATCTTCCGCCTCGGTAAGCGCCGCTTCGCAATTTGCGACCACACCAGCAATATCAGCAATCGCACCTAAATGCATGTCGCCCATCTCTTGCTGTTTGCGCCCGACACCGATAATTTCCAAATTATCATCTTTTATTTCGGCAATCAGCGCCTTAACGACCTCTGTACCAATATCCAAACCAACTAACAATTCCGGAGTATCTTTATCGATTTTTTTTAACATGTCTCTCAATGCCATACAGGTTTATTATATAACGCTTGTGATTTTGAGGCAATTGTTGACTTTTTCACTAATAAATTGCCTCCTTTTTTATTTATTTCAAAATCGCTTTAATCCGACGAATTCCCGCCGAGCTGGACTCTTCCTTGGTGATTTTAAAGCGTTTGCCGCCCTCGGACAAAACACCCGTGTGCTCGACGTGCGGACCGCCACAGATTTCGAAGCTGATGATATTGTCGCCTTCGCCGATGGAATAGACTTTTACCTCATCACCGTAGCGTTCGCCAAAAGCGCCGATTGCACCCATTTTTAGCGCCTCATCAGTCGGATAGATCTGGTAACTAACCGGCAAATCAGCATCAATCCATACATTGACCTGATCCTCCACCGCCTGCTTTTCCTCTGGCGTCAATTTATCATGATTGAAATCAAAACGCAGGCGCTCAGCAGTGATATTGCTGCCATGCTGCTGCAAATCCGGCGCATCGAGGACTTTGCGCAGTGCCGCGCCCAACAAGTGCGTCGCCGTATGATATTTCAGATGGATTGGATCGTGGCCCTCCAGGCCGCCGCTAAACTGCCCTTTGCGCGCTGTCTTGGAGCGTTGGCGCTGCTCTTCCATCTTAGCGTCAAATTCGGCGCGCCAGTTATCAGAGAGTTTAATGCCTTGTTTATAGGCCTCTTCGGTACTCAGCTCCACCGGAAAGCCAAAGGTATCATACAGCGTAAATAACTCTTCGCCAGTCAAACCGTCGTCGATATAATGCTGCATTTGCCTGAGACCTTTGCGTAGTGTCTGGCGGAAAGCTTTTTCCTCTTTGACCAACACAGCAATAATCTGCTCGCGATTCTCTTTAACCTCTGGAAAATCTGCTTCATATAAATCAGCGATTACCGGCACAACTTCCTCGAGAAAGTTCTGCTCGATCCCCAGGTCAAAACTATAACGAATCGCCCGGCGCAGTAAGCGGCGCATCACGTAGCCCTGCTCCTTATTGCTCGGCACGCATCCGTCAACCGCCAAAAATACCGCTGCCCTGAGATGATCAGCGATCACTCGCATTGACGCGGTATGCGTAGCGTATTCCTTGCCGCTTAGACTTTCCAACTTTTTAATAATTGGCTGTAGTAAGCTGATCTTAAAGACATCAGGACTGTCAATTGCTGCCGCGGCAATCCGCTCCAAACCACCACCAAAGTCAACATTCCTACGCTTCAGCGGTTCAAAACTGCCGTCATCCAACCGTCGGTACTGCATGAAAACTTGGTTGCCAATCTCCATAAATCTGCCGCTATCACTAGCTGGATGCGCCTGCCCAAAACTAGCATCATGATGCTGGTCGCCAAAATCATAAAACACCTCGCTATCCGGCCCGCATGGATCGCCAATCGGCGTGCTGTCAATCCCGCCGCCGCGACTCCACCAGTTCTCTTTGTCGTTGTAGAAGAAAATCCGCCCGCCTTGCATGCCCAGTTTATCGCCATTTTCAGCACTATCCAGCTCAATAATTTTGGCATCGATACCTTTTTTAGCGAAAACTTCCTGCCAAATCTGTGCCACCTCGTCGTCGCGCGGAATGTTGTTTTTCTCATCGCCGATAAAACAGCTGACATAAATCTTGTTCGGATCTAGCCCAACTATTTCTGTCAAAAATTCGAAAAACCACTCAATCTGCTGGCGTTTGAAATATTCGCCCATACTCCAATTGCCCAGCATCTCAAAGAACGTCGTGTGTCGATTATCGCCAACATCCTCAATATCCTGCGCCCGCAAACACGTCTGGCTATCAGCTAATTTAGTACCCTGCGGATGATCCTGGCCCAGCAAATACGGCAATAGCGGCTGCATGCCCGAACCGGTAAATAACGTCGTCGGGTCATTGTGTAGTATCAACGGCGCCCGCTCAATAACAACGTGACCGTTCCTTTGGCAAAATTCGAGATATTTCTGGCGGATTTCTTGTGTGTTCATAGAGGTAATTATAGCATAAAACAAAACCGCCCGATTAACGAGCGGTTTGCAATTATTCTATAATATCTACTCGGCAGACTCTTCAGCCGGTTCTTCCTTTGGCTGATTCTTGCGAAGTTTCTCTGGGTTGCGGATAGATTTATGCTTATCAGCAGCCGACTCTTTAACCCATTTCGGTAATTTAACACCAGCTTCTTTCAATAGTTTAACGACGCGCGGGGTTGGCTGAGCGCCGTTATCTAAATATTTCTGCGCCGATTCAACCTGAATATTTGCTTCTTTAGTATGCGGGTTGTAACTACCGACATACGCGACCACTCGACCACTCGACGGGTGACGATGCGCCTCTTGTACCGCCAGGCGATACACTGGATAACCTTTGCGACCCAACCGTTGCAAACGAATTGCTAACATGTGTAATTTCTTCCTTTTCTTACAACTCTTTGATTAATGTCTTACTCCTAGAGAGTGTACACTATTTATGCGCGGTCGTCAATAAACCCACAACTCATGGCATATTTCATAATCTCAGCAAAATTAGCAAAATCATGGTGATAGTCTTGTACTTTATCAAATTCTACAAACTCCCTGGCTGATGATTCGTGCGAAGCTACAAAATCATCTATTCGTTTTACATCAGCCAGAAAAAGCAGCTGATATGCCCTATCAGGGTATCTATCGTTATATTTAGAATGAAATAGCTTTTCAATATGCCAAGCACCAATCAATTTTAGAGAATTTAGTTCAACGGATGTTTCCTCATACACCTCGCGTCGCGCACAATCTTCTGGCGTTTCTCTTAATTCCATACGACCACCTGGCAAACCCCAGCCACGCGGTGGCTTGGCCAGAAGTATTTTATTTTCATGAACTGCACAAACCATACACGATGTCACAAGCGAAAAGTCAGGAATAGTTTCACACGGATAAAATTGAGACTTTGTTGATTTGTCTTTACCCCAGAAAACAAACGGAAAAATATCGTTAACTTTCATAATACAACCCCTTCTTTACATTTTATGATAACATTTGACACACTTATACCATAATCCGACATATTAATTATTGAGGTCCGAATAACGTTTTGTTGTTAACGACGTCAATATCATTCTGTACAGCCTTAGGTATTTTGCTAAATTTATACAACGCGTCTATGGTGTTCAAAAAGTTATATTTTGGATATAGGCTTAACCCCAAAACTACCCGCATCCTTTCAACAAAAATAATATTGACCTATGTAATAACATTAGACTACACTAATCAATAGAGTATAAAATATCTAGCAATTTCTATCTGGAATGTTACAGAGACTATAAACTGTCATGTAGCTAGCGGTACAAAAGAAACGCCAACTTGAAGCGCCCGGTGTTGCGCGATGTCTTAGAAAAAGGATTAATTCTTGGAAATGAAACGACGTATCATTGACCTGCATACCCATACTGTCCACTCTGACGGAGTATTAACGCCAATTGAGCTAATTGATCGAGCACATGATAATGGTGTATCTGTACTGTCGATCGCTGACCACGATACGTTAGGCGCATATGAGGACGAATCAACATTTGAACAGGCTAAGAAACGTGACATTCGTCTCATTCCTGGAGTTGAAATTTCGGCCAAGTATCGATCTATCGGTATTCATGTTTTGGGACTTTTTATTGATCATGAGAATGACACTCTCCATAACGTCTTAAAGAGGCAGCATAATTTTAGAATTGAGTATATGAACCGCGTCGTTGATATGTTTGAAAAAGACGGCTGGGCGATTGCTTCAAAAGAAAGTTTACTTTCGTTAGGATCAGTTACTAAAGCTCACATTTCTCAAAGTATCGTCGAACACGAAGAAAATTTTGAACGTCTAAAACAATTGTTTGGCCAGATTCCTACCCGCGGTATGTTTATCGAGGCTATGATGAATGAAGGTTGCAAGTATTTCCTAGAACGTGAAACACTATCGCCGACAGAAGCTATCCAAGCAATTCACGACGCGCACGGTGTTGCAATCTTCGCCCATCCTATTGCCAGTTTGTACGAAGATATGGACATGACAGCTCTCCGCGATGTGATTAGCAATACTAATTTCGACGCACTCGAAGCGTTTTATTACTATCATGATCAATCCAGAGGCGGAGCAATGGTAACAGCAATTGATCAAATGACAGAACTTGCTCAAGAGTTTGGGCTTGCTGTGAGCGCTGGCTCTGATTACCATGGACCAAATCCAGCTCATGGTCGTCAGACCGATGTAGGGTTCAAGGGAATGCCAAGAAAACCGGGATTGAAATACCTTAAAGCTTTGGAAGAGATAGCTCTCAAGTATGCTTCTCAGTAGTATCTAAATTAGTAAATAATCCCGCCGCCCAAACATTCCTCGCCGTCATATATCACGGCTGACTGGCCTGGGGCGACGGCGCGCTGCGGCTCGGACAAGACAACCGTCACTTTCTCGCTATCATCATAATTCACACGCGTAATTTCCGCATTAATGAGCGGCGCCCGATGCCGCACCCGAACTTGACAGATATCGCCTTTTGGCGGCTGGTTAATCCAGTGAACGTCAGCCAGCGTTAACTCCTTGTGCCACAAATTACCATCATCAATTGAGCGGGACACGTAAACTTCATTCTTCGCCATATCTTTGCCGACGACATAGTACGGCAAGCCGCCGCCAACGTTCAGACCATGGCGCTGCCCCAGGGTATAAAATATCGCCCCGTCATGCCGGCCAACAACCGCGCCTGTTTGCTGATCAACAATATCACCCGAGCTCGTCTTGACATATTCTGACAAAAACTCGCGAATCCCCACTTGCCCGACAAAGCAGATCCCCATCGACTCCTTTTTACTGGCGGTCCACAAACCCCGCTCTTTAGCCATCTTACGCACCTCAGCCTTGGTAAAATCGCCGAGCGGAAACATAGTTTTTGCCAACGCCCCGGACGTCACGCGGTACAGGAAATAAGTTTGGTCTTTGTCATCATCGCGAGCACGGAATAACCGACCCTCGCTCAAACAAGAATCTGCTCTGCGGGTGGCGCAAGGCGGGGTAGCGCCCGAAAATGTTTTCAGCTCACCTGAAAAATTTTCAGGGGCGGACCGAGCGACAGGACCTGCAGGAGAATAAGTGCACGCATAATGCCCCGTCGCAATATACTCAGCACCCGCCGCCAACGCTGCCTCTAAAAACAACTTAAACTTCACCTCTTGATTACACATAACATCAGGATTCGGCGTGCGACCCGCTTGGTATTCGCGGATCATATAGTCAACGACATTTTGCTTGTATTCTTTCTGAAAATCGAACACCTGAAAATCAATCCCCAGCCCCACCGCCACGCGCTTGGCATCAGCCACATCTTCTGCCCACGGACAATGCATACCCGGCAAATCTTCCGACCAGTTTTTCATATACACGCCAGTTACCTCGTGGCCTTGTTCAACCAATAGCGCTGCCGCTACCGACGAATCAACGCCGCCCGACATACCGACAAACACCCGAGCCATCAGCGCGACACCCCCAGCGCAAACAAACCGATCCGCAGCAATTCGCCGACCGCCAGCCACCAACCCCACGGTGTCAGCCACCACCATGTACTCCAATGCTTGTCGTGCGTCGTCGGGCGTGCCCGCAGCTCAACATTCGGCAGTTGCGCTGAAAACTCAGCCAGCGCTCGCCGCATGTGATAGCCGCTAGTAACCAGAATGACACGCTTGATGCCGCGCTGCGCTATGATACTCGCCACTTCTTGGGCATTCTGTTTGGTGGTTTCTGAACGCTCATCCATCACCAAAGCCGCAGCTGGCACACCCGCCGCTTCGGCTTGTTTTCTCATGGCGGCGGCGTTAGACGGGCCGGATTTATCGGCTGCAGCACCAGACAAGATAATAGTCGGCGCCCAGCCAGCTTGATATAATTTGACTGCCTCAGCCGTGCGCGCTTCGGTGTCGCCGCCACTAATAACGATAATAGCGCCCGCTTTTTGACACTTCCCTGAGCCAGGGCGCGGACAATCTTTCAAGTCATCCGGCGACAAATAATGGCTCAAACCAACAATAACCGCAATCGCAATTAGCACTAGACCAATTAACCGATGAATCACTGCATCCTCGCCTTCTCGCGCCGCACCGCCTCAATGATTAACTCTGCCGCCTGACACACATTAGTCTCATAGTTCAGCCGCCCCAACGTCAGCCGCAGACTACCATCAATCGCCGCATCACTCAGCCCAGTCGCCGCCAAAACATGTGATCGCGTACCCAAATTAGCCGCACAAGCACTACCCGTCGCCACCAGCACGCCGCGCGCTTCCAGTAAAAACACTAATCGTTCGGCGTCAACACCAGGAAATGAAATATTGAGAAAATTAACTAGCGATTTTTTCTGATCAGAAGAAATAATCATGTCAGGGAAAGCCGCTAATAGCTTTTTTACTAACGTATCACGCAGTCCTCGCAGACGTTTTACTTCACCGCTGCGACGCCTGGCAGCTAACTCCAGCGCCGCGGCAAAGCCGACCACGCCAGCCACATTTTCCGTGCCGCTGCGCAGCCCCGCCTCCTGCCCGCCGCCAACAATGTTCGGCTGCAGCTTGACGCCCGGCCGCACCCATAGCAAACCAACCTGCTTCGGTCCATAAACCTTTGCCGCCGATAGCGTCAACAAATCAACACCCAGCCGCTTAATTTTCACATCCATCAGCGCTGCGGTCTGCGAGGCGTCAGTATGAAATATAAGCGGCGTGGATTCGCCATTTTCTTGGCGTCTGAGTCGCTCGGCCCTAACAACTTCGGCAATTTCTTCAATGGGCTGAATATATCCGAGTTCATGATTCGCCAGCGCGATACTCATAAAACTAACGTCTGGCGTCAGTAGTTTTTTAACGGCCTGCGGATCGATGCGTCCGTTTTTCATCGGTGGGATAAGCCGAACGTCCGAGTGCGCTTTTGCAGAATTGATAACCGAGCTATGCTCGATCGCCGAGACTAAACTCACACCACCCACCGCGGTAAACGCCAAATTGATTGACTCTGTGGCGCCAGCCGTCATCACTAATTCATCCGCACCCACGCCCAGCATCCGCGCAATACGCGACTTTGCCTCGCGGTAGTCACGCTTGACGGTGACCGCCGGTGCATATGGACTAGACGGATTAAAAAACTTCTCGGAAAAATACGGCTGCATCGCCTCAATCACCAACGGATCCATCGGCGTGGCAGCAGCGTGATCAAGATATATAAATTTGTCTTTCACCTCTTTATTATATCAGAGACGATAACCAGTCTGCGGATCGCGCTTATACAGATCCCGGGAAACTCGTTCGTAATATTCTTTAACCGCCAGTACAAAATTTTGCAACTCGTCTCCCTCCAGATAGCTGTACCGATAATTCGGCTGAACTTTCAAAATACCCTTTGGCTGCACTTCGTAGCGTGTCGTCAACTCCTGTTTTTTGCCATCTTTATCAACAATTTCTTCGTACCAAATCCACGTGTCTTTATCTAAATTAAAAAATTCCCGCCGCGTCACATGCGCTGGCTTCTCACCAAAAATAGTTGCGCCAATCTCGCTTTCTAATTGAATCAACTCGCGCTCAGTAAATTTTTTTAGCGGCCGGTTTTTCTTTTTCAGAGCAGCAACCAAACCAGTACTGCCGTCATCGGCAAAAACTAACTTCAGAGCTTTTTTAAGAATGCTCGGCACTTATTAGCCTCTTGCTTTCTGTGCGCGTAATGCGCCAATGTTATTGCCTATAGACAGAACTTCCCGTATAGCCCTTTTTCCAGAATCTTCTGCAACCTCCAAAGTTCTTCTGTAATCAATATGGTTTTGCTTTTCAGCGTCATCAGGATAAATTAGTGTTGACTTGATCGCCGCGCCGCCTTCAATACCGCCAGTTCTATAAGAATTATCAAACCCATTAACAGGAAGTTTATCTTTCGCTTTATTATAAGAACGCTCCGGTACTCTCACACCCTGAGACATCTTGCCATCTCTTTCCGGTGTTTTCAAATTTAAACTATCTAGCCCAGTTGCTCTTCCCTTATTCATATTTCTCTCCACTTATATGCCAAAAAGATCCTTGGTGTTTTGAACCGTAGCCTCAGACAAATCGTCAAAAGGTATGTTTCGATTATCCGCCCAATACTTTGCTACCAGCTCTACATATCTTGGCATATTCATCTTACCACGAAATGGCTTCGGTGTCAAGAATGGTGCGTCGGTCTCTAATAATAATCGCTCCAACGGAATAGAAGCGAACAATTCCCGCTGTGCTTGGTCTTTAGTAAAAGTGCTAATTCCATTCAAACCAACGTACAATCCGCGAGCAAACCCCTTCTCCAAATTTAGGCGAGTATCAGTAAAACTGTGTAGCACGCCGCGCAGGCCATGGAAATTATCAAAAATTGGCCAAAAGTCATCCCACACTGATATCTGGCCAGCTGCGCCATCGCGAATGTGAAAACTAACTGGCAAATCATAATCTATTGCCAGCTGCAGCTGCGCCTCCAGCGCCTGAATCTGCACATCGCGCGGGCTATGATTGTAATAATAATCAAGCCCAATCTCGCCAATCGCCACAATCGGCGAATTATCCTCTCTGCTTTTAAGCAGTTGCTCCACCTTATTCCAGCCATCTTTGCTGTCGTGCGGATGAACGCCAACTGCCGCCCAAGTATAGTCGCGATTTGCAGCAAACTCTACTGCTTGTCGACTGCTGCGCTCGTCAGTGCCAACACAAATCATGCCGATACCCGCCGCGATTGTTTGCTGATACAGCTCCTCGCGATTGTCCGCGAAAAACTCGGTATCATGCAGATGACAGTGCGAATCAATCAAGCGTAAGTCTGCCGCCATACTATTCTCCGCCGTCAGACTCATTATTATTTGCCCTGGTTTTCTACTTTTGGCGCGCGCGGATCGGGCGTATGTAGATATTTGCGCGGGAATAATGGTGTCAGTTCTGACGGCACGACACCACTGGCAAATATGTCGTGAATTTTCTCGGCAGTTTGCGGCATGAATGGACGAAGCATATCAGAGACTTGCAGCAATGTGCCGCAGGCATGCGCCAAAATCTCGCCCAAATGGGCTTCCGCCTCTGGGTCTTTATCACGTTTTTTAGCAACTTGCCATGGTTGCACGCGCTCGATGTATTGATTCAATGAACGGATAATCTGCCAAATTTCATCAATTGCTAGGTTAAAATTCAAAGACTCCATATCGGCACGGTACGGCCCCATATCGTGTTCAGACTGCGGTGCATCGCCAATAACGCCGGCTTGATAACTCTGCACCATCTTTGCCACCCGCTGTACCAAATTACCGAGATCATTACCCAACTCGCCGTTATAAGCCGCTTCAAACTTCTCCCAAGTAAAGTCACCGTCATCCTGAGTTGGCACGTGGCGCAGAAAATAATAGCGGAAAGCCTCAACACCATAGTGCGGGATGATATCAACCGGACCAACACCATTACCGAGACTCTTACTCATTTTAGTGCCTCCAACGTTGATAAAGCCATGAACTAATAGCACCTTTGGCAGCGGCAAATCCAGTGCCATCAGCATCGCCGGCCAAATCCCGGCATGAAAACGAAGAATATCCTTACCGATCACCTGTACATCCGCCGGCCAAAATGCCTGCCATTCATCAGCTCGATCAGGATAGCCGATGACCGTGATGTAATTACTCAGCGCATCCAGCCAAACGTACATCACCTGCGTGTCATCGCCTGGTACTGGCACACCCCAGCTGAGGTTCTTGCGCGGACGCGAAACCGACACGTCTTTCAAGCCGTCTTTCATCAATTCCAAAAACTCTTTTTTACGAAATTCAGGCACAATTTTCATCTTGTTTGATTCAATTGCCTGGCGAATTTTGTCCGAAAAAGCACTGGTCTTAAAATAATAATTTTCTTCGCTCAGCCGCTGGTACGGCGCTTGATGATCAGGACAAATGCCATTATTTTCAGCTGCTTCTTTGTCAGTGACGAACGCCTCGCAACCTTGGCAATACCAACCCTCGTACGCACCTTTGTAGATATAGCCAGCCGCAGCCAGCTTCTGCCAAATATACTGCACCGCACTAACGTGATGCGGGTCAGTTGTGCGGATAAAATCCGTCGCTGAAATATTCAACTCGGCAATCATGTTTTGGAAATTGCCATGCATTTGGTCGACATAGGCTTGCGGCGTCTGATTTTGGCTGGCAGCCTTGGCGGCAATTTTATTGCCATGTTCATCCACGCCCGTCTGAAAACGCACTTCGCGGCCGTTTTGCCGCTGATACCGCGTCCAGACATCCGCTAGCATATAGTCCATGGCGTGCCCGATGTGCGGCAAACCGTTGACATAAGGAATAGCAGTAGTGATATAGGCGTGTTGTTTAGTCATGATATATATTATATCACCTCTTTAGTAAAAGAAAGAGCGAGATAAATAAAATCAAAAGTCGGTCTGTTTTGCCAATAAAATTATCTATACTTAATCGCGGCGCAACCAATTATTACAAGCACAGTAGCTACAGAGAAAATAGCTGCAATGTTAGCGCCAGTATCAGCCAGCTTGAATTTTAATTGCGAATTTCTATTTGAGCCGCTGCTCGCTGCGATATAATCGGGGTTCTTATTCCATTTCGCATAAAGCGTCAAATCGTGATCTGGCATGGTGTCGTTTGTAAAGTTCCAGCTTGTTGCAAACGTAGCGTCCGTATACCAGCCAGCAAAAGTGTAGCCAGAGCGGGTCGGGGCGACCGGCGGTCTGAAAGGATACGTATAGCCTACCATCTTATTTGGAACGGCAGAACCAGATTGCGAATCAAATGTTACCTTATGTTTCGTGCACGACTTGCCGTCGCTAGTGATTGTCCAGCCATGTCCGCCGTCAGCGACAGGCTTTATGATGTTAGCTCGCGCCGAAACAGCTGCACAAAATTTCAAACCGGCCGCGCCAAGCGACATTGGCGATTTTAGGTTTTGTGCATTCCAAGCAATTAACATAGCGTCATAATTCTGACGAGAGATTGCCGTGTGATCAAGTGCAGCCGCCGCACCAGACAACGGCTTTCCTGGCAAAATAACCAACGAATCCAATCGCCAAGCAGCTAGCGACTGATTGAATGAAGTTGCGCCGCTCAAAAAACGAACAAGAAACTGTACTTTCTTCATGTCCCAAGAACCGATCGGCTGGTTGAACGACGCCGCCTTTCGGAACATATCATTTGCAATCACGAGGTTCGACGTATCCCAATTCGTAATAGAATCGCTACCTCCGTTATTAAAAGCGCTGGCGCCATTAAACATACCAGCGGTATCGGTCACCTTTGAAACATCCCAAGAACCAATATTTTGATTAAATTGGTTTGCATTTCGAAAGACACCCGACATTTTGGTAATAGTTGATGTATTCCAATTCCAATTAGCAGACTCGCCTTTCAGCGATTTATTTCCAACAAACATCCACGATAAATCAGTGGCTTGGCTTAAATCCGGCGTATCAGTCGCCTTGACATCCATATTCTCCGCACCAGCAAAAGCAGAACGCATATTTTTCCACTTGTTCGTACCCCACTGATCAACAGAAAGCAGCTTCATTTTATCACCGCTGCCGTTTACAATAAACCACGGAAAAACACCGCCAATACGTATAGTATAGATTCCCGGCGTAGTGTAATTACAAGTATAAACAGCCGTCTGACCAGACGCCTCGACCGTACCGTCATTATTGCAATCAACAGTATAATTATATCCCGGACCGCTTGTCGGAATGACAAATTGAGTATCCGGCGACCCTGGCTTTCTAGTATCAACAGTGAATACGAAATCTGTGTTGTTAATTGAGTCAGCAACAGCCTTTGGCGAATATAGCGTTGACACAACAAGCACCGACAAGACACCAGACACTAAAATCAGCGACCTTAATGGCAGCTTAAATTTCTGTATTTTCGTTACTCTAAAATGTTTATTCATGATGATGATTATTATTGTACTTATGCTTTAGCCTTTTGACAATAGATTTTACGGATCGTTCAGTAAACAACAGATCGCGCATCAAGACGAAAATTGCAAAAAGGTCAATAGAGCATCAATAAACTAATTACCAAATTAGCATATCTCTAACTAAACATAAATGCTACCTACCCTCATGTTATAGCCAACAAATTAAATTCGTTTTATTAATTTAATTAGAATAAATCCAGTCACTATAAATCCAGCAGTCGCAAAAAGAAGCATTGACACATCCGAGCCAGTCTCAGCCAGCTTGGTTGATGAGCTTGAATTGTTTTCCGAAGCACCACTGCTTGTTGCAACAGACTTAGGATTCTCGATCCACTTTGCGTATAAAGTCAAATTACTGTCTGGCATGGTATCGACAGCAAAGTTCCAGGCTCTCGCAAAAGTGTTATCCGTATACCACCCAGCAAAGGTGTAACCCTGGCGAGTCGGCACAGCTGGCGCAGCAATCTTATCAGTATAAGCAACTTCTTGGTTGGCAATCGCCGTTCCGCCCTGCATATCAAAAACCACCGTATGCTTCGGACATTCTTTTGCATCGCCATTGATAGTCCAGCCATGCCCGCCATTAACGGTTGATTTGATTAGATTTGCCCTAGCCGCATCGGCAGCACAATATTTTAATCCAGCAGCTCCTAGTATAAGCGGAGAGTTGATCGACCGAGCGTTCCATGAAATTAAAATAGCATCGTAGTTTTTCATAGATAAACCACTATTGTCCAACATCCTAGGGGCACCAGACCAAGGGCTATTTGGCAAACCAGTTGTCGAAACTAACGAATCTAGCCGCCAGCCCGCCAAAGATTGATTAAAAGCGCGAGCACCATTAAACATTTCACTCATCAACTCGGCTTTCGAAACATCCCACGACCCTATCGGTTGATTAAACTTAACTGCGTTTTGAAACATTGCATTCATTGCAGTCATCTTGCCAGTGTTCCAGTTTTTAATTGAATCGCTGCCGCCATTATTAAACGCTGTCGCGTTATTAAATAAACCGCCAGCAAAAACAACGTTAGAGACATCCCACGACCCGATGTTTTGATTGAAATTTTCAGTATCACTAAACGCACTACCCATATTAGTAATGGTCGAGGTGTTCCAACTCCAGTTAGCATTCTCACCCTTGAGAGAAGTATTGCCTCTAAAGACAGAGTATATCGAGTCAGTCTGCGACAAATCGGGAGTATCAATCGCCTTTACATCCATATTTGCAGCACCGTAAAACGAAGCCACCAACGATCTCCATTTATTCTTCCCCCACTGATCAATAGAAATCATCTTCAGCTTATCGCCGCCGTTATTGAGATAAAACTCTGGAAACGTACCTCCGATACGAATCGTATATACGCCAGGCGTAGCGTAGCTGCAAGTATAAGATCCGGTCTGAGCGGTTGCTTCGACCGTGCCATCATTATTACAATCGATAGTATAATTATATCCGCCTCCTCTTATCGGAATGACGAACTGGGTATCTGGCGACCCAGATTTGCGCGTGTCCACGGTAAACACAAAATCTGTGTCATTGATGGCGTCGGCGACAGCTTTTGGCGGATAAAATATCGGACCAGAAAACGCTGCTAGCACACCTATTGTCACGGCCAACGCCTTAATGGCCAATCCAAATTCCAGCCTTTTTGTTTTCCAACATTTATTCATTTGGTACCATTATACTTATACTTTATTTTTTTAGCAATATACTAATACTAATCGGTCCACCGACCTAAACCAGAACATCCCGTAAACTTAGGAGTGAATAGCAACTAA
>CAUSPY010000010.1:0-33118 GCA_963533665.1 uncultured Candidatus Saccharibacteria bacterium | reverse complement strand
CGCACTATTCAGGGTATGGACGAATTCACCCGGCTGTTTATCTGTCACCTGAGCGATCATCGACAGTAGCAGCGCGTAGCTGGCGATGTTGAACGGCACGCCGAGGAACATGTCCGCCGAACGCTGCGTCAGCGCCAGATCCAGCCTATCTTTCTCGCCTTTTTCACCTGGGCAAACATTAAACTGGAACATGGTGTGGCACGGCGGCAGCCCGCCTGACTGTACGATGTCGTCAATTTCCGCCACGTTCCAGGCGCTGACGATGTTGCGCCGCGACGTCGGATTATGTTTTATCATGTCGATGGCGTTTTGGATTTGGTCAATTGTCCCGCCCTTGCCGTCCGGCCATTTGCGCCACTGCACGCCGTAAACTGGCCCCAAATCACCCCACTCCTCGGCAAACGCATGGTCAGTCGCGATTTTACCGATAAATTCTTTCATACCAGCGCGCCACTCCTCACCATTGATCTCTGGAATATCCTGGCCAGTTTTCTCCAAATAATTCTTATACGGCCACTCGTCCCAAATATGCACGCCGTTTTGCGCCAAATATTCAATGTTACCCGTGCCTTTGAGAAACCACAACAACTCATGCGCCACGCTGTTGAAATATAATTTCTTTGTAGTCACGGCCGGAAAGCCGTCCGCCAAATCATACCGCGTCTGCACGCCAAACACTTCCGTCGTACCGGTGCCGGTGCGGTCGCCTTTTTTCACGCCATTATCACGGACATGCCGTAGGACGTCTAAATATTGCCTCATACTTCCCTCCTCGCCTTTCCTTAATTATGGCAATATTTCATTAAAACCGCAAGCAGAATCGGCGGCGATTTTGACAACGCGGTGAGGGGTGCTACGCATACAGCTGCGCGTGGCTGCCGACAGCGGTAAAGATAACCGTGTCGCTTGACAAATAGCGAAAATGTAGCCGCAAATCGCCGCCAGCGCTAATGGAATAATGTCCACTGTATTCACCGGTCAAGGCGTGACGGCGCAGTTTGGCGGCGTGCGGGTTTTTCATGAACAGCGCAATATGCTTCTTTACTTTTAGCTGCGTTTTTGTGTCTAGCTTGCGAAATTGTTTGATAAACTGACGCGAATAATCAGCTATCATCGCGCATTGCCTTGTCTAAAAAAGCTAGTGATTCTTCGGCGGAGCTAAATTTATGATAATTACCCTCTGCAATATCCTGCTCCGTCTCCTCAATAATCCCCTTCAGGTACGGCGTTGGCTCCAGCGGCGCGCTGAGCGTCACCCGCCCGTTTTCCATCGCCTCGCGGGCAGCCGCCATGACAAAAGCGCTAGTACTGAGCCCTAGTTTTTTAGCAAACTGGGCAATGGCGGTTTTGGTTGCTTCGTCGGTACGTATCGTTAATTGTGTGCTACTCATATATACAATTATAGCGCAAATACTATACAATTGCAATACATTAGTGGTACAAAAGCCGTCAAATCTATGACAATTTGCTCAACACCTTATCCACCAGCCCGTATTTTACCGCCTCCTGAGGACTCATCCAGTAGTCGCGCTCCATGTCGGCCTTGACTTTAGAGAGTTTCTGGCCGGTGTTTTTGGCCATGATTTTGGCTAGCATCTCCTTCACTTCCAGCGTTTCTTTCAGGTCGATTTCCATGTCGGTCACCTTGCCGCGCGTGCCAGAAGACGGCTGGTGAATCATCACCTTGGCGTGCGGCAGGCAGAACCGCTTGCCTTTGGCGCCAGAGCTGAGCAAAAACGCACCCATGCTGGCCTGCAAACCGATGCCATACGTCGCCACGTCCGGCTTGATAAAATTCATGGTGTCATAAATCGCCATGCCGTCATAGACACTGCCGCCCGGGCTATTGATGTAGAGCGAGATATCCGCCTCTGGATCAACGTACGCCAGGTGTAGTAGCTGTGCTACCACGCTGTTGGCGGTGTGTTCGTTGACCTCCTCGCCGAGGAAAATGATCCGCTCATTAAGCAGCCGCGAATAAATATCAAACGCCCGCTCGCCGTCGGCTGACTTTTCGATGACGGTGGGGATGAGATAGTTGGTCGGTTTGTTCATATTATATATTATACCATAATTTGTCTAATGTTTACGGTCGATTGCCCTGCTGTCCTTTCTGGGTATTCTTCTGGCGTCTAATAATAATTGGTTGCGTTCGCTGGTGCGTTGTTTGGCCTCTGCTAGCGCCGCTCGTCCTTCAGGGGTGTCCAGTCCTATAGTCCTCATATATTCTCCTTCATCGCCGTATCCCGACACAACAACGATATTCAGCTGCTCGTCGGCGTAGATCACGTTCTCCGAGTTGTCGCCGGGGATGATGTCGCGAAATAGACTAATATCCAGCAGCGCTGTCTCTCTGCCGTCGTTCCAGGTAGCAAATACGCCGATCGTTTTCTGTGCATCAGCAGACTCAAACGGCGTGTTTTCATCTTTTACGCTTTGGACAATCGGTCCGAAGAATAGCGTGTCGGCGTCTGGCAGTACCTGTTTCAACGCATGATCTTTCGGCAGCATTATTTCCACCCCGAACAGCTTGCCAGGTTCGTAGGATAATGGATACATTCCTGGCTCTGGTTCAATGCGGATTACTCGCCGCCGCGGATCCAGAAAGGCTATATTTGGCGGCGAATAAATCGGCAAGCCTTCTGGCGTCTCTTCTTTGTATGCACCAGAGTTTCCCATGACGGAGCGCGGCGAGGCGTATTGGTCTACTGTGCCATCGTAATTATTGATCAGCCCGCAGCCGCTGCGAATTAGATTTTGGATAGTGTCAACTGCGTACAGCTGTGTTGGATGACCGTTTGCGTCTTCCAGCCGGCAGTTCATGACTCGCTCATGCCCCAAGCCTTCGCCCAAACCTCTGGGGCTTAGGAGGTGGCCGATTTCATGCGGGTAAGCGCCGCTGGCAGGTTTATTTCCTGTCGGTATATGAATACAAGGGTCAAACCCTTCGCCTTTATAAATAGCCTCGCCGCCAATATGGCGGTTTTCTATACCTGCGCAGTCGACGACCAGCATTACTATCGCAGTTTTACCTAATTTAGGGCGATACTTATTTGCTATCTCTTCCAGCTGGTTGTTGGAATAATATGCTTCCGTCGTTCCCTCTTCAGTTTGGCGCGAACTGTCAGGTTTGGCGTTGCTGCTGAATAATGTGGTATTAAAATGGTACGCGCCGCTGGTTGTATGGGTAATTCGGGCAGTTTGCTCGATTACGTCTCTTCTGATTTTATCGTCGCCATCATAACGGACCATACCGTCGGCGGCAACCGTCACGACGCCCAGATCGACGGTAACTGGATAAAACTGCGGGTTTCTTTCCTGGGATACGCCGGGCGTGGGCATGTGGCGCGGGCTGTCGCCAGACAACCAAGAATATCCAATCGCCAACCCACCGCCAAAAGCAATAGCCTCAAGGAGATATCGCCTGGATATTTTGTCTGTTTTGCCTAAAAGGCCCTGAGCTAATTCGCTTGACATATTATCAAGTTGTTTATAATTTACCGTAAACCAAATTCGCCGAAATTACGAATTCAATTTCACGAGCTTATCGACGGTTTTATCGGTGATCATTCTGTTGGCGATATCGCGGTGAACTTCCGGATTATCGAACTGGGCGGTGGTTTTGGCGTCCTTGCCGTATTGCTGTTTGAATACGTTGATTTGCTCCAATAATTCTTCGCGCGACACTTCAATTTTCAATACTTTCGATAATTCAGCTAAAACTAATCCGGCTTTTACGCGTTTTTTAGCTGTTGGACGAGCTTCTTTTTGTTGCCAATCGTCCTCGTCTTTGAACTTTTGCGAACTTAAATAACTATCAAACGACAGCCCGCGGTACGCCAGATTTTGCATCAAATCCTGTTTTATCGACCGCAGCTGGTCTTCAATCAGCAGTTCCGGCAGCGCAACCTTGCTAAGTTCTGTCAGTTCGCTAACCAGCTCGTCTTTCAATTTTTCTTCCGCTTCGCGTTTTTTCTGCTCTGCTAGTTCGCGCTTGATGTCGGCTTTTAGTTCTTTCATCTCGGTGAATGGCCCGCATTTGGCGGCAAATTCATCGTCAAGCTTCGGCAGCTCCAGCTCGTTTACTTTATGCAGTTTGACACTAAACACGACCTTTTGCCCAGCCATTTCTTTAGCGTGATAATCCTTCGGAAATGTCAATTCTAAATCAAACTCGTCGCCCGCTTTATGGCCGGCCACTCCCTCTTCAAAGCCGGGAATGAATTGCCCGCTGCCTAGCTTTAGGGCGAAATCTTTAGCCGATCCGCCGTCAAACGCCGTGCCGTCCTTTTTACCGGTGAAGTCGATGATTACTTCGTCGTCGTTTTTTGCGGCGCGCTTGGCTTCGGTTTTCTTAACGTAACTTTGGCGGATGCGCTCAATTACTTCGTTAACTTCGCTGGCCTCGACTTTAGCGGCGGCTTTTTTGGCTTTCAGGTTTTTATAATCGCCCAGCTTGACCGGCGGTACAACTACTGCTTCGGCTGTAAATTCTAGTTCCGCGCCAGGTACGAACTTTTTAACCTCAACATTTGGGCGCTCTAGTGCTTGGATGTCTTCGTTAATGAAGGCCTCGGCGACGGCTTTAGAGATGGCGTTTTCTAAAATCTGCTCCTGCAAAGCGCTTGGGCTAACGTGCTTGGCGGCAACGCTGGCGGGTACTTTACCTTTGCGAAATCCGGGAACTTTAATATTGCGCGCCAATTTTGCCAGGGAAACTTGCTCGGCAGCTGCCAATTCGCTCGGTTCTAAAGAAACCGACAATTGGACTTTGGTGTCTGATAATTTTTTTACAGTCGTCTTCATAGACACTAATTATAACAGAGATACGGTTATATCTCAAATAGCGAGTCGTCATCGTCGCTGTCATAGCGCCGATCTTTGACAATTGTGATCATTCTGTCAAAGTCAACTTTTTGTTCGTTCGACTCCGCCAGATTTTTTACCGTGTACATGCCGTTTTTAATTTCATCTTCGCCGATGAATACTGCGAATGGAATTTGTTTTTTAGCGGCAGTTTTAATCTGTTTATCTAGCTTGCGGCCGGTGATGTCCAGCTCAGCCTTTACGCCTTCGGCGCGCAGTTTTTGCGCCAGCGTATCAGCGCCGGGCAGCGATTCTTTGTCTACGGGAATAAGATAAACGTCGGTGTGCGAGGATAGTTGCGGCAGCAAACCGTGGACTTCCAGAAATTGCTGCATCGTCGTTGCGCCCAGACCAACGCCAACTGTGGCTATCGGTTCAACGCCAAACAGTCCGACCAGGCCGTCGTATCTGCCGCCGCCGAACAGCGCCCGGTTATTTTCCGGCGAATTGTCAAAGAACTCGAACACGGTGCCGGTATAATAGTCCAATCCGCGCATTAGCGTTATGTCAAATATAGCGTTTTTTATACCTTTTTTGACCAGCAAATCCATGACTTCGCGAATCTGCTTAACGCTAGGATCGTCAGATAATTCTTCCGGCAAGTCGTTCACCGATTTTATGCCGATCATCTCTGCGAGTTTTGGCAGGCCCTCGTTTGCCTGGCTGCCGAAAATCTCAACTGCTTGCTGCTTAAATTCCTCTGCGGAAATTTTATTTTTTCTGTCAAGCAGCTTGGTCATCATTGAGGCGCCGACGATGTCCAATCTTAGGTATCCGTCCATCAGCCGGTTGATTAGCTGGCGGTGATTGACCCTGACGGTGAACATGTCTTGTTTGGCGCCGAAATTGATGATGCTGGCATGTCCCATCTCAATAATTTCTGCGTCGGCTATGGCGCCGTCCACGCCGAACAAATCGGCGTTTAATTGCCAAAATTCGCGTTCTCTGCCCCGCTGCGGCCGCTCGTAGCGCATAAAATTGGCGATTGAATACAGCCGTGCCGGCATTGGCATTTCCTGCCGCCTCGCTGCTACCATCCGCGAGATTGACGGCGTCATCTCCGGCCTGATCGCCACCATTCGTCCGCCGCGATCCTGGAAAGCGTATGTTTGCTCGCCCGCCAGTTCTTGGCCTGACTTTGCCAAATAAATATCCAGCGGCTCCAGCAGCGGCGCTCCGTATTCCTCATAGCCAAAACTTTCCACTGTTTTGCGCCAAATGTTAAAGATGTAATTTTGCAAGCGCTTATCCTCGGGAAAATAATCCCGCGAACCTTTGTAGCTTTGGGTTGATAAGCTATTCATTATGGTTACATTATGGCACCTTAGAGCGCGGATTTCAATAATTGGCCTAATAAAAACCGCCGCCCGCAATAAGCAGGCGACGGTAAAACGAAAACAAATCGGTTGTAAAATCAAACAAATTACGCAAGCTCGACGGTTGCGCCAGCTTCTTCCAGCTTTTTCTTCGCTGCTTCAGCTTCGTCTTTAGAAACTTTTTCCAGGACTGGTGCTGGAGCGCCATCGACGATAGCCTTAGCTTCGCCCAGACCCAGGCCGGTGATTTCCTTGACAGCCTTAATGACGGCAACTTTCTGTGCGCCGACTTCTTTCAGGGTGACGGTGAATTCTGTTTTTTCCTCGGCAGCGCCGTCGTCACCGCCAGCAGCTGGACCAGCCACCGCGACTGCGGCTGCAGCTGGCTCGATGCCGTATTCTTCTTTCAAGTGATTTTTCAATTCGTTAACTTCCAGAACTGTCAATTTGGTCAGTTCTTCAGCCAATTTTTTAATATCAGCCATGGTATTCTCCTTAGATTATTAATTAGTGATCATCTCGAGTTATCCAATCTTCAACGTCTCCTCTTTTCGCGCCGGGCGCCTTCAGGGGCGCTCGGGCTGCAATCGCTACACGGAGACTTATGAAGATCAAATAACTCGAGATGATTGATTGCTAAACTTAAGCCGCAGCTTTGGCTTCGATGCCGTCCAGTAAGCCGTGCAAGTTGCCGCCCAGCGCGCCCACGGTGTCGTGGACTGGTGAGAGCAATTGCGCCACCACTTCGGCGATGAGCTGGTCTTTGCTTGGCAAGCCAGCCAGCGCTTTGATGTCAGCTTCGTTGATGCCGAGGCCCTCACCTGAGAAACCACCAGCCAACTGCAGTGCTGGATGCGTTTTCGCAAACGTGTCCAGGACTTTCGCTGGCATAACTTCGTCGTCGGCACTGATGGCGTAAACCAATTGGCCGGCCAACAAGTCAGTGCCGGTTTCTTTGTAGGTATCAATGCCCTGCAGCGCCACGCGCACCAATCGGTTTTTGACCACCTTGATGACCACGTTTGCCTCGCGGGCAGCCTTGCGCAGCTCTTGTAATTCAGCCACGCTCAGACCCTGGTACCGCGCAAATGCCGTACCTTTGGCGCCTTTTAGAAGCTCGGTTAGTTCAGCAACCAAAGTTTGTTTTTTATCGCGTGAAATTGCCATAAAAATCCTTTCTTTGATTGAGCTAATTTGTGTGATTCGACCGATTTGTTAACGTGCGGTAATGGAGAATCTGGTTCTTGTTTACCCAAGTTTTAATCGGGCAAATAAAAACGTCTTTGATTCTCGCACTACCAAAGACGTGATTAAAACAGTTTTGTTTCATCCCTCGGCGGCATTTTTACACCTCAGTTCCCTTCGGTCGCACGCTGTCTTTGGTAATGTTCCTTAGAATTGTAGCAGAAATGACAACGGGATGCAAGACGTTTTCTGCCAGAATTATCGAGCGGGATTTAGCTTGGGGTTAATCTTGAAAAACTATAAGTACTATGATAGTCTCAAAGCGCTGGATATGAATAAGAATATAAACAAGAAAAAGCGCAAACGCAGCTCTGTGCAGAAGAAGGAAATAATTATTTCGGCAGCGGCATTGTTGCCGGCTATTGCTGTTATGTTGTACTTGGCACTATTTCACCGCGCTGGTATTCAAAAAAATCCGCCGGCGCAAACAGTGCAAGCGTCCGCTCTGCATCTAGTCTACAGGTCTGTGGAGTCAATGGTCAACACGAAAGACGCTTCGCTGGTAGCAGAGGGAGTGGTTATAGACGATGGTACAGTGCGATCAAGTCGCGATACAGCTGACGAAAACGTGCCGCCGAATGTACACACTGACTACAGGGTTAAGCTAACGAGGATCGTTAAGAAAAATGCCGATGTCAGGACGGTCGTTATTACGCTTATGGGCGGTGCTGCGGGCGACGCTAATTACATGGTTGAAGGCGTGCCGACTCTGAAAAGAGGCGACCGGATTGTGGTGTTTGCTTCTTACGGAGATGACGGCAAATATTATCCGCTGTCTGGCGGCGCGGCGATTGCTTTCAGGGATAGTTCGGAGAAATTTAATCTCAGCGATGAGGTTATTTCTGGGCAAAAGCGCAGTTTTACGATTGACGAGTTGGCGGGTTTTGCGCGGTAATTGCCGGCAAAAAATAACTCCGCCGGATTTCTTAGGCGGAGTTATTCTATTCTTTATTTTGGGTGCATTATGTGCGCGGAAGCAATATTACAAACTAGTCTCAACCTTGACGCCAGGTCCCATAGTGGTGGCGACGGCGATGGATTTGACATAAATGCCCTTGAGGCTGGATGGCTTTTGGGCGTTCAGACTGGCGAGGAAGGCGCGAGTGTTTTCTACCAGTTTTTCGGCGCCAAACGACACTTTACCAACCGCCAAGTGGACGATGGCCTGCTTGTCGACGCGGTACTCGACCTTGCCGGCCTTGGCCTCGGACACGGCTTTAGCGACGTCGGTGGCAACGGTGCCGGACTTGGGATTTGGCATCAAACCGCGCGGGCCGAGCAGCCGAGCGTACTTGCCAAGCTTCGGCATATATTGCGGCGTTGCGACCAGGATATCAAAGTTCAATTCTTCCTTATCCAGCTGCTTCAGGAATTCCTCATCGCCGATGATGTCAGCGCCGGCTTTCTTGGCAGCGGCATGTTCGGTCTCCGGCGCGAACACTGCCACGCGAACGTCTTTACCAGTACCGTGCGGCAGCGCTACGGTCGAGCGGACGTTCTGGTCGGCTTGGCGCGGATCGACGCCCAGGCGAACGTGAATTTCAACGCTGGCGTCGAATTTGACCGGGCTGGTCTCAGTCGCCAGTTTTAGCGCTTCGTCAAGACTGTACAGTTTATTTTTCTCAATCTTCTTCGCAGCCTCTTGGTATTTCTTGCCGCGGCGCTCCAGGCGCGGACGCGTGATTGGCTTCGGGCCTTTCTTAACATGAGCTTCGGCGTCGTCAGACTGCGGCGTGGTGTCGCCGGCTTCTTTGCGGGCTTCCTTTTCGGCCTTAGCTTCGGCTTCGTCGAGGGCTTTTTGGCTGCGCTTGCCAGCCTTGGCGACGACAGCTTCGCGCTCGGCGATAACGTCTTTATCTTTGGTATCGTGCGGCTTGCTGTCCTCAGGCGTGCCTGATTCAGCCTCGGCAATTGCTGCCTCAATCTCAGCGATAGTGTTCTTGTCGCTGACTGCTAGTTGTAGTTCTGCTGCTTTTTCTAGCAGCTCGGCTTTCTTGGCCATACTAATCCTTTCTGTGGTACAAGCGGCGACTCACGACTTCTCGGGCGAATCTGCCTCCCAGCATTGATTTGATGATGGGATAATTATAGCATAATGGGGCGTCGGCGGCTAGCCTCCTGTACTAGCCCGCCGCTTCCTTGTCTTATACAACTGGCGCGATGCTCAAAAAGTCGTCAATTGGCACGAGATAATATGTAGGTTCGCCGCTGCTTGCATCTGTAATTCGCAGCATTGGCTGTCCATGGCTGAGCGGGAAATCTGCCAGTGAAGTTATTTTTTCCTTCCGATCAATCATTTCCGGTACAAAAAACTCAACAGCATCGCCGTTAATCTCAAACATCTCTTTGCCCGGCTCAAGTGTTGCAGTTGGCAGGCTGGCAATGTCTTCGAGAGAGTATGATTCGTAAACGTCAACAGGGATAGCCCAGCATTTTTTGGTCGTGCAGCGTATTTGGTATCCTTGACATAAATTGTCGAAGGTGTAGATTAGCTTTGATATCGCCTTATCAATAGCTTCTTCCTCGTCAAACATTCTTTGCTGCTCCTCAATATCGTCAGCGTTTATAAAATCATCGCTTTTAATCAGTTTTTCTGCAGCACTTGCGGCGCTGCGTAAGCATTCTATCAAATCGCAGTCGGGTTCAAACTCCATGGCGCGCGGCGCGTTTTTGCGAATACATTTGCTTAGGTGCGTTGTATCGGGGATAATATAGAGCGGATCACCAGCCGGATTGTTAGAATCTTCCAAAGCAATAACCAGTTTTCTCTCCCCGTCTATTTCTAACACGTCAAGGCCTCTGGATAATAGCGTAAACTTTGCGTCTTCGCCTTTAATATCTCCCGAGGATTCTTTCCGATACAGCATACCCGCTCCAGAAAATATGCCGTCCTGGCAGAAATTATCGCCGATAGTTTTCTCCAGATCCTTTATCAGCTCGGCTAAATCGTCCTCGGAGCAATACGTTGTGCTTTCGATATAATCTATCCTGTTCCGTATCGTTTCATCATTAAAAAAATCAATAACGTTAATGTCAATATCAACCGGCTCGTCAGTTATCTCTATATCAATAACGCCGCCGTACGGAATGGCATGAACGAAGCTGTCTGTATCGATTATTAGAAAATGAGGATAATTATCCCTTATTTCTACGGAAATATTTTGGGCGCGGATGCTGCCGCGTGCTGTGTCATCATCGTATTTCAGTTCGGGGTGTAGCGTTACAATTGATACAGTATTATCGTTAGCAATAGCGTCAAGACATTGATTGATATCTTCGACGGCTTTTATTTCAAGCGTGGTCTGCTCGCTTGGCGAGGCTGCCTGGTAGCTTGGTTTCGTCCGCAGGGCGCCGATTTCGCGGACTTGGTTCATGATATAGGAGAATGTATCGTTCGGGTCTTCATCTGGCGTTGGCTTTTCTATATCAAGCTGCAGCAATGTTTCTGGCGACAAAGGAACGGCTGTTTCGCCGATTTGAAGTGCTGCCACGCGCTGGTCGGCCGTGATGTTAACGCCACCAGTACATTCTTCGGACGTGATGGTCGTGTAAGTAAATAAACCCAGTTCGCCGGTTATTTGCTCAATGCTTAATTTGCCGTTTGGCGATTCATGAGCGATTGTCGCGGTGGCTGTCTCGCCCAGATATTGAGGGTTAAAATGACGTGATGATAGTCCCAGCGCCAACGTGTCAGGATGATTTTTCGGCGGTATATCGCCTGGCTCTTCACTGCTATAGGCGGCTAATTCTCGGTTTATAATTTCAACATTTTTCCAAAAGTCTGATTTTTTCAACTTGTAGAGTAAATCTATTCGTGCGGTTTCTGGCTGGCGGCGTTCCATGAAGATTAGTTATATAACACTGCCGCTGCCAGAGCAAGCATAAGTTTGTTCGGGCAGCTGTATTTCATTAAGAAGCGTACGCAAACAATAATATTGCAAGAAATAATATAATGTTGTAGAATTGGAGAATGAAAGAATTTTATAAACCCACAGGTGGAAATGGCGATAATAAAGAATCCGATGCGAGCCTTGGTGACGGGACTGATTCGTCTGGGGTGGTTATTCCGAAGCGGTGTCAGGGCTGCCCTTATGCAAATTATATTAAAGACAGTTCTACTGAAAGCATCAAAGATAAAACACCGGGCAGAGGCGCGCTTGAATTTGCAAGAAATGCGTTAGAGAGTTCTGGGTGTACAAATGAATTTACGGGAAGATTAGGCTCAACTGCTGATGAAGTGCTGGAAGGATTAAATTCAATCTTTAGTGAAGAGGTAAATAGAAATAATAATAAAGCAAGCGGTGTCCTCGAAGCTCAGAGTGAAATTGATAAAGTTACTAAAGGGTGTACTGGTCCTCTAACAACTAAAATACCGGCACCAGTACCAGGTATTGGTATTGGTCCTATCGCTGAACTTACACTTACAATGTGCGATAGTCCTACTCTGTATGGCGACGAGCGTATCGACAAGCCTGTCTGTGGTGATACGCATGACCCAGAGGAAGCGCGGGAGCAGTATATTTCCGGATTAAGAGGTGCTTTGCAGCCTGTTGATGGCGGCGAGGAAGATTATTCTGTTACTAGTCAAGGTTTGATAGAAGAAATCCGTGATACTGATGACGATGAGTCTTAGTGGTATTGGCGGGCGGTTAGTTTATATAGCATAATATATTTGCAAAATTTAGTAGAGTGTGATAGTGTTAATAACCTATGGAAAGAAATAGTAGTACTGCAGGTGGGGATGATAGTAAATTTGAGGAAATGATGCAAGAAGCTGGTCTTGGTGATGGATTCACCCCCCCCAAGATACATGTGCCGAAATCTTGCGAAGACTGTCCGCTTCTAGTTTCTGAAGTAGAAAAATTATCGAGACTTGCATCTGAACTGTATAGTGTTGCAGAAGCGAGTCTTGAAGGTTACTCATCAGATGAACTCTCACGAGCCACTGACGATCGCCGCGTTATTGGCGAGAGCTTGGAGGCGTTTGATGAAATAGTTGGCAGCGTTCAAGAGACTGTTCATATCCTAACGAGAAAGTGTATTGGTCCTGTGCTTACTTTTGGTATAAGTGATAGGACTAACGCTGAAGTTAAGGCGGTAGTGTGCGACAGTCCTGAATCGGACACCACTTTGGGAGAAGTTACTATAGAGGAGCCTGTTATTATTTACAGAGGGAGAGCTCGAACAGCAGAAGAGTTTTTGTATGATTTTGTCAAGCGGCACGCAAAACCCAGCGGCTCTGCTGGCAACAACCAAGATCGGTAAAAACATTTTAGACGCGCATTATTACATATTTTTCCATTTTTTGCTACACTAGTAATTATGGAAGAAAATACGAATATCACAATCACAGACATTCATGCGCGGCAGATTCTTGATTCGCGCGGTAATCCGACAGTGGAAGCGGACGTTGTATTGAGCGACGGTTCGTTCGGGCGGGCGGCAGTGCCGTCAGGCGCCAGTACTGGTTCATTTGAGGCGGTGGAGCTGCGCGACAGCGATGAGCTGGCGTACGGCGGCAAAGGTGTTTTGCAGGCAGTCAAGCATGTCAATGGAGAGATTGCCGAGGCTTTGAAGGGCGATGATCCGTTTGATCAGATTAAAATTGACCAAAAAATGCGCGAGCTGGACGGCACGCCGAATAAAGGTCGCTTGGGTGCGAATGCTATCCTAGCGGTGTCGCTGGCAGTAGCGAAGGCAGCTGCTAAATCGCGGCAGATGGAGTTGTTTGAATACGTCAATAGTTTGGCGGGTTCGCCGAGGATGTCTTTGCCGATGCCGATGATTAACGTGATGAACGGCGGCCAGCATGCGCTCGGCGCGACTGATTTTCAGGAATATATGATTATTCCAATTAGCGCGGCGACGTTTGCCGATGCGATGCAGATGAGCGCGGAAGTGTTTCACACGTTGGCGAAGATTCTGAAGTCCGAGGACTATCCGACAACTGTCGGCGACGAGGGCGGCTACGCGCCAAAGGTTCGCGGCGGTAATATGGAGCCGATGCAGCTGTTGTCGCGGGCGATTGAACAGGCTGGCTATAAATTGGGTACAGATTTCGGTTTTGCGCTGGATGTGGCGGCAAGCGAATTGTATAAGGACGGCAAATACCATTTGGCGACAGAAAAGCGCGTGCTGAACGCTGAGGAGATGATTCGCACGTATAAGGCGCTGCTGGCGAAAGTGCCGGTTCTGTCGATTGAGGACGGCTTGGACGAGGAAGCGTGGGTGGATTGGCAAAAATTGACTGCTGAATTAGGAAACTTTGCTCAGCTGGTCGGCGATGATTTGCTGGTAACTAATGTCCAGCGGCTGAAGCGCGGTATTGAACTAAAAGCCGCCAATGCGATTTTAATCAAACCGAATCAGATAGGTACGCTTACCGAGACCATTCAGGCAGTACAAATGGCGAAAGATGCCGGCTGGAATACGGTGATGAGCCACCGCTCTGGCGAAACCGAGGATGTGACGATTGCGCATTTGGCGGTTGGCTTGGGCACTGGCCAGATAAAAACCGGCTCGATGTCGCGTTCGGAGCGAATTGCCAAGTATAACGAGCTATTGCGAATCGCTGAAAAATATCCGGATTTGAGTATTTTTCATCCGTTCTAAGACAGGCTGAGCTGGCTGTCGTTTGAAGGGCTGGCTTCTCATATTTCGTTTTTGCCCGCGCGGGGGTTTCTGGCGCGGGCTAAGTTTATTTCCTAATATATATCATCTGATTTTCATCGCCAAAAGCGACGATTTGCGATGGCTTCGCGCCTGATACTTCCCCGCTGTCGACATAAACTGCTACTGTTTCGCCAAAATATTCAATTGCTTCTGTGATGTTCCTGGCTGGCGGCAAGTTCTTAGGGTTAGCGCTGGGCGCCAGCAGGCAGCCGGTGGATTTTATCAAACTGGACAGCGGCAAATTCAGTACGGCGCGAAACGCTAGCGTCCCGTTACTGCGCGGCAAGTGCGGCAAAAAGCTGTCGCTGACGCGGATGGCGATCGTGGTCGGCCGATGGTTGGATAATTCTTGATAGATTTTACGCTGCTCGCTGGTTAGCCCGGGAATGCTGCTTACGTCCGCGACTAAGATTATCGACGATTGTTCTAGGCTGCGTTGTTTGGCTTCGTATAATTTTTTCATGGATTCGACTGAATCTGCCCGCGCTAAAACGCCGTAAATTGTGTCGGTTTTTGCGACGATAAGCCTGTCATTCGCCAGCGCTTCCTTAACGGATCTATCCAAAATATTGTTCACTATCATATAAAAATAAGTCTAAAGATTTCAAGTTGCTTGGCATAAAATAACCCCGACGGGTATCGGGGCTATTAAATTTTCGCCAGTTAGTCGGCGATTTCTACGCCCATTGACCGGGCTGTACCAGCGACAACTTTCATAGCACCTTCAATGTCAATCGCGTTTAGCTGGTCTTTTTTAACCTCGGCAATTTCCTGCAGTTGCGCCCGTGTAATTTTACCGACTTTGTCTACGTGCGGTTTGCCGCTGCCCTTTTGGATACCGGCTTTTTCGCGGATTAAGTCGTCCACCGGCTGTCCCAGACAGTTCCAGGTGAAGGTGCGGTCTTCGTAAACTTGAAGATGTACGATCACATCCTTGCCCATCATGCCTTTGGTAGCTTCATTGAATGGATTGATGAAGTCCATCATATTCAAACCCCACTGGCCGAGCGTCGAACCGACTGGAGGTCCGGCAGTCGCGCGGCCGGCCGGAATGCGTAACTTTAAGTTACCGATAATTTTCTTTGCCATAACTCTTTCCTTACTATTTTGTAGTGCGTAACGCGTGTTATTATAACGGAAATTATGCTACAATTCAAGCATGAGCATGCGAACTATTTTGCCGATTCGGCGCGTTGTTAATATTTTCGGCGCAATTGGTTATAACTTATTAATCCCGGCGTGCGCTATCGCTATCGGCGTAGGTTTGCTGCAGCTAGCCTGGAGCGGCGCGCTGGAGATAATTGGCATACGTCCAGAGATAATTTGCGTCCCGATTTTACCGTCCTCGCCGCCTGAGGCTGCACCGCCAAGTTTGCCGCTTGCAATTAAGGCGCTGGATGTAGTGTTGACTTCGATAGTTACGATAGCGGTGCTGTGCGCGGTAATCGTGCTGCCGTACTGGCTGGGGCGCTTCAGCTCGGCTGTGCTGCGGCGGGCTATAAAGTTGTGCGGCAAATCTGTAACGTTGAATTTGCTGCTGTTTGGCAAGGTACTAGTCTCCTTAGTTGGCGCAGTATTAGCCCTGGCGATATCATTATACGATCCGCGCCAGTGGCTGATAACGGTAGTATTACTGGCGGCAATTATCGCGGCGCTAGTTATTTTCGCAGTACAGCACTGCCTTGCCAGATTCAGCAAGACAGTAAAAGCAGCGGACGTTTGGTAAAATAGAAGCCGGATTGGATATTTTTAGGGTTTGTGCGAGCTAAACCTTTTTCACCTGCAATGCGTCCAGCTCGACTGGCGTGTCGCGGCCGAACATGCTGACCATAACTTTCAGCGTACCCTTAGAGGCGTCAATTTCGCTAACTGCGCCGTCAAAGCCCTTGAACGGCCCGTCAATAATTGAAACAACTTCGCCTTCTGAAAAGTCAATTTGATGCTTTGGTTCCTCGACGCCCATGCGTTTTTTAATCTTATTAATTTCTTTTTCAGAAACTGGCGTTGGCGTGGTGTCGGCGCCGACAAATCCGGTTACGCCCGGCGTGTTGCGGATGATATACCATGTCTCATCGGTCAATTTCATCTCTACCAGCACGTAGCCTTGGAAAATTTTGACATCAATGATCTTACGCTTGCCGTTCTTAATTTGGATTTGTTTTTCCTTCGGCACCATAACGTCAAAGATCTTGTCGGCCATATCGACGCCGTTGATGCGCTGGCGAATAGACTCAGCGACTTTTTCTTCGTAGCCGGAATAAGTGTGAATGGCATACCACTGGCGGCTATCATCGTATCGTTTTGAACTCATAACAATCCTCCCTTATTTCAAAATCTGCTCAAACGCCCAGTTAAATCCAGCGTCAAGCAGCAATATTACAATAACAAATATAAAAGTAAAGGCTAGCACGGCGACGGTCATTGCCCATGTTGCCGAGCGGGTTGGCCAGCGCACTAACTTTAGCTCGTGCCAAGCGCCCTTGAAATAACCGCCAACTGCACTTAAAGCGTTTTTTGGCGATTTTTTGGCTGTTTTTACGGTTTTTGGTTTTTTACTTATCTTAGTTTCTGTAGTTTTTATGGTTTCTTTAGTATTTATATCTTTGGTTTTAGCTGATTTATTGGCTTTTTTTGGCGCATCGCCGGTAGCTTTAATGCGATGAACCGTGGTTTTGCTGGTGCTTGACTTGCCTTTCTGTGCCATAGTTTCTCCCAATTTAAAAAGTCTGTTTTTCACAGACTGTCAAGTCCAGTATAGCTCATTTGCCAGAAATTAGCAAATCACTTCTTGAAAGGTTTGAGGCTGAAACTGAACGCCGATCCGTGGTTGAGCCGGCTTTGTACTTCAATCTTACAATTAAGTTTCCGCGCTAATTTGGCGGCGACGTATAGCCCTAAACCTGAGCCGCTGGTTTCGCGGGTGCGGTAATCTTCGGCGCGGTAAAATTTATCGAATATTTTACCCAAGTCAGCTTTACCGATGCCAATTCCGGTGTCTTTAACTTTGAATTTGATTTGTCCGTCCTTTTGCTTTTTGATAGATATTGTCACTGAGCCTTTCGGAGTATACCTGATGGCGTTGGTAATAAAATTCTGCAATAGTTCCTGTAAATACAAGCTGGAAGCCTTGACCTCGCCTAAGCTGCTGCCGATATCCAAGTTGAATGCCAAACCTTTTTCGGCGGCTTGCGGTGCGTACTCGTCGTTTAATTGCGCTGCAAATTCTGCCACGTTGATGATTTCCGGCTTGTCGTCGACGCCGCGTTCGGCGCGGGATAGCGTGCTTAGATCGTTAGCCATCCTGGCAAGGAACAGAATTTGTTTGTGCGACTCGTCAATTGCCTGAGGAACTTTGTCGGCGGCGCCCTTTTCAATGAGCAGCTTAGCGTTGCTGAGCGACCCTTCGGCAATGGTAATCGGCGTGCGCAGCTCGTGGCTTACTACGCTAATAAACTCGTCGCGTTCTTCTTCCAGGCTTTTCGCCTTGGTGATATCGCGGAGAATCAGGACATAGCCGTCCGGCGACATTTTATCGCCGCCTTGTACGGGCGCAAATGTCACTTCCAGGCGCAGCGCTTCGTCGTTATCCACTTGCATTATGATGTCGTCGCGCTGGCGGATAGCGATTGACTTGGATAGTTCCTTAAACGTGTCTAGCGGCGCCTTATTAGTGGTCTCTAGGCGTAAAATCTCGTCAATTGGTTTGCCGCTAATTTTATTATTAGTATCAATAAGATTTAACGCTGCAGAATTATACATGGTAATAATGCCGTGTTCGTCAGTGCTGATAATGGCGTCGGTGATGTTATTTATTAAGGTTAGAACTTTGCCCTTTTCGACATTTTCGCGCTCGCGGCTTTCATTCAATTTACTGTTAACGACTTTCTGAGTGAAATAAATCGACGAGGCGACCAGGCTGCAGACGATGACTGCTGTGCCGGAGAGGATTGCCATGATAGCGTATTCGGGGTGAGATTCCACGTTTAAGACGGCGCTGACGGTGATAGCTATGATAAATGCCACCATACCGGCTAGCAAGCCGTTCTTGCCCAGCATAGCGAAAGTAATAATCATCAATAAAATCCAGTAGGCGGTGAACGGAGAAATGAAGCCGGTTATGAACAGCGATTGCGCCAGCGATAATACATAATACACAAGAAGAATAAGCACCGATGATATGCCGCCGTCAATAATCCGCGATAAAAATGCCGTAACGCCGATTACCAGCCAGCTCATAGATAAGACGATCGCCAAATCTGGCGGCAAGCCGATGGCGGTTTCTGATATTGGCATAATGCCAAATTGAATCAATAAACCGTGAAACATTAAGGAGATTGAAGCAACTAAAATGCCGCTTTTTAAGGCGATGGATGTGCGTTTTTCTTTTTTTAAGACACCCTTTAACATGTCAATAGTATAGCATAAGCGCAAACATCACGCATGGCGTTTTACGGCTATATTAGCTATATGTGCGGCGAATATCTTTTTAGCTCGGCGCGGTGGATTTTATAGCCGGGGTCAAATTGAGCGACCTCGCGCCAAAAACTTGCCGAGTGATTCATGTGGCGGGTGTGGCAAAGTTCATGAATAATTACGTAATCAATCAGCTCAAACGGCAAGTTCATTAGTCCAATGTTCAGGCTAATCGTGCCGGCCGATGAGCAGCTGCCCCAGCGGCTGGAGGCGTGAGTGATTTTTGTCCGCTTAAAGGAAAAACCGTGTTCTTCGGCCAGGAATGACAATCGCCGGGGTAAATAACTTTTGGCTTCCTTGCGCAGTGCCGCCGCGATTTTTTGGCGGATAAGCTGCTGATTAGCGGCAGCCGCTATATCTTCGTTTTCATTTATGCTGGCAATTATGCGCGTACCGGCGGTTTTTACGGTTGTCGCTCCGGCGGTCAAGCGAATAATCAAACTGTGGCTTTTACCGATTTGCTGGTCTTTTGTGTAAGAAAATTGCGATTGATGCTGGTCTAATAATTTGCGGATTTGTAAGCGCGATGTTTTTATTACAGTTTTGGCAGCTAACAGCGGCGCGTATGACGGCATAGTAACGCGTAACCGACCGTCCGGCGCGATTCGCAGGCTAATATTTTTCGCTAATCCTTGTTTTTTTACGACAATTTCCCCGAATTCCGAATCGGTGATTGTGGGCATAATCTATCCTATATCAATACGGCTGTTTACGCGAAGCTCCCTGTGGACTTCCGGCCTCGGCGCGCTAATGCTCAGATGCTTCAGTACGGCGCGCGCCTGCGTGCTGAAAGTATGCCGCCCGCTGATCACTGCGTAAGACTCGCTGTCATGCGGCGGTGAAAATTGTTTAAGTCTTCTTTCAAACAGCAGCTCGTCGCCGCCTGATTGCTTCATCCAGCGGTTTTTCGCCGTTGCCAAATCTGTCTGCACCCAAACTAATAGGACTTTATAGCCGCGCTCGCGTGCCATCCGGTTAATTTTTATCCGGGTTGTTCGCTGGTCAGTTGCGCCATCCAAAATGACGGTGTGCTTGGTTTTTAAGAATTCGTCTAAGATTGACAATGTGATGTCGGAGATCAATTTAGTATCATCCGTCAAGGCCTCAAACTGGCTGGCATCGATAACTGGCGCGTTGAATATCTTAGCAAATTCGGAAACAAACTGAGTTTTCCCAGAACCTGGCGCGCCGACCATGGCGATAATGTGCGGCGATGATGGTAGTAGCGGTCTCATATGAAAAAATTATAGCAGAGTTTTGACTAATAAAAAAGATTCCCTTGCTTTCAGGGAATCGGACGAAGCTTGGCAGGGGCGCTAGGAATCGAACCTAGACCGGCGGTTTTGGAGACCGCTATACTAGCCGTTGTACTACGCCCCTTCGCTCGGCAGCGTCTTTATTATAGCAAACTATCCCGCCCTAAAAAAGAGGAAATGAGCCTTGTTTGATGAAACCGCTGCTACTGAACCTATTACATAACTACTTTTCGCGGCTGATGAATTTGGCGCTGCTGGCGCGGCCGCGGCGCGCTGGGACTAGGATTTTTTGCCGGTTCATTCGGTGTCAGCATTCTGGTGGCTTTTTTACGCAGTTGGATGGCTAGTTCTTCCTGGCCGGCGTTATCGTATGCTTCTGATAAAATCATCAAGGTCTGCGGAATTGGCTCTAATTCAACCGCCTTTTCTAAGGCGCTAATCATCTTCTTGCTGCGCCCCAGCTTTTCCTGAACTTTAGCATAGGCGATGTATCGCGCCGCCAAATCGCCTTCTATCTCCAGGGCTTGTTCAAACGCTAGCGCTGCCTTTTCGTAATTTTCTGTTTCGTAATAAATAAGGCCGACGTTGTGCAGGCTTGAGGCGCTTGGTTCCAGACTTTGGGCGATCTCGAAGCATTCGATGGCATCTTTGTAGGCGCGCTGCTTGGCGTATAAAATTCCCAGGCGGTTATACGCCGTGGCGTTTTTTTCATCGACGCGCAAGATAGTCAGCAGCGCTTTTTCAGCGCGCAAATATTTGTTCTCGCGAATCGAATCCTGGGCAATATTCCATAATTGATCAAGTTTATTGGTAATTTTTGTCGGCAAATCGCCAGTTTCCTTGATTGACGGATGATAAAAAACCGCCCAAATCATTAAAATTAGAATGAGTAGTAGTCCAAACATACCGCTATTAGTATATCACAAGTTGCAGTAAAGCTAGGCGTACATTACCGTTGGCTTTCAGCGATTTGGCGGTTGTCTCGGCGGCGGCGAGCTTGCTTGATACGGCAGCGTCAATGCCACGGGAATGTATTTGAAAACGTATCATATTGACAATGATGTCGGTGAGCAGCAATGCTTTTTGGCGGTCGGTAAAGTATTTAGCGAGCGGTTTTAAGGTTTGATAATTATTTTTAGCAGCCAATAATTGCTTGGCGTCGACAGCGATTTCTTTATATTCGGCAAATTTTCCCGGACTGTTTGCTAATTGGTTGATTAGCAGCGGCCGGCCGGCAGCCAGGAAGAGGATTTGCTGCTTGGTGCTGGCGTCCAGGTTATGCTGAGATAGCAGTTTGGCGTCTTGGCTAGGGGAAGTTTTATGAAGCTGGAGTAGCTGACAGCGGGATTTGACGGTGTCTAGTAGCAGTTTCGGGTTTTCTGCGACCAGGATAAAATGGGTATTTTTATTCGGTTCTTCCAGCGCTTTTAATAGCGCGTTTTGGGCGGCTTCGCTCATCAGATTGGCATCGTTAATGATGATCACGCGGCGCTTATCGGCGTACGTTCTTAGACTTGCTATTAGGCTGCGCACTTGCTCAACGGCGATGGTTTGTTTTTTTTCTGCAGGTTTGATGTAAAATACATCGCTGTCTTCTGAATTCGCCAACTCATCAGCCGCACCGAGTCCGTCTAGTCCCTGCTCTGCCGCGATAAGCAGCGCGTGCGGCAGGTTGCTCGCAAATTCGCTGATTGTAGAGCGATCTTTGATGGACAGTATCGGTGCTTTCATAGTTTTCCCTTAGGTAATGTCTCAGGGAAATAGATAAAAAATTCCTCTGGGATGGTCGCTTCAAAGGTTTTTCGTTCACCTGATGGCAGCGTGATTTCTAATTTGTGGGCGTGGAGCATCAGACGGCTGGCGTTTGGTTTGCTGTAGACGCGGTCGCCGAGGATTGGTGTGTTCAGGTACGCCATGTGGACGCGGAGTTGATGGGTGCGACCGGTGGTGGGTTTGAGTTCAATTAATGTTTTGGAATCAGCCACTGCCAAAACCTGATAGTTTGTCTGGGCGGGCTTACCGTTCGGGTCAACGCGGAAGGTGCTGGGTGCGGCTGGGTTGCGGCCAATCGGCAGGTCGATTTTTGCGGCGGCTAGTTTCGGTACGCCGTCGGTTACCGCGAGATAGGTTTTTTTGGTGGTGCGCTGGGCGAATTGCCGTTGCAGGTGGGCAGCAGCGTCAGGATTTTTAGCGATAATCAGTACGCCTGAAGTGTCGCGGTCAAGCCGGTGGACGATGCCTGGCCGGTCGGTGTCCGAGGCAAACGACGTTTTGGGGCGAATAATTTCCGCCACCGTCGACTCAGTTGACAGTCCACCTTTGGCGTGAGTCAGGAGCCCGCTCGGTTTATTCACCACCATCACGTCATCGTCTTCGTATAAAATCGGCAAATCGGCATTCGCCTGCCCCTGCTCCGGCAGTTTGACGGCGATCTCGTCGGTCTCGTCAACTTCAAACTTTGGCGTCATCACCACTTGATGATTAACCGAAACATAGCCGGCTTTGATGTATTTTTGCCAAAGGCTGCGTGAAATTGACGGGTCAAATGCCGTGGACAGGTGGACGTCCAGGCGCTGCTTGGTCGGTACAATTCGAAACATCATGACAAACTTGCCCTGAAACGGCGTCTCTGTGAAGCTCGGGTCAAGCGGATTTGGCAAAATCTCAGCGTTGGCGGGCTTATCGGGCCACAATTCGTCAATTGATTCTTCGTCAACAATTGAGCCGTAGAGTACGGCGAAATGCTGCTTGTTCAAGATAAATTCCGCCACGATGTGCGATTCGTCCGTCTGAACCTTCAGATGGCGCAAGGCTTTGATGGGCGTATTGTCGTCCGCCAGGTGATATAGCCTGGCGATTTTGAGGACGGTGCGCGGCGAGATTTTCACGACGTGGCACGTCCTCGGGCGCTTGAACGGCTAGAAATGTGCGGCGCTTGATGTGGCGGCGTTCCTGGCTCAGTGAGACAACTTGCCATCACCATACTATCTCCGCAGCCCCACGGCCGTTTGGACGCGGTGCAAGGTTTCGTTAGCGACGACGTTCATATCGCGCTCGCTAGACTCTAGCTTGCGTTCGATGGCCTGCTCGTCAACTGCCGCCAGGCGCGCTTGGAAATTCGCCAAGAATTCGGCCACTTCATCAGCCACGATTCGCTTGAAATCACCGTAGCGCTCCATGCCAGTGAACTCACTAATTGTCTGCTCTAGTGTGACGTCTCGTCCGGCGTCCTGGCGCACTAGTGTCAAAATCTCCAGCAGATTAGAAATGCCCGGCTGGTTGTCACGGTCATATTGCACCTTGCCCAGTGAGTCGGTGGTGGCACTCATGATTTTTTTGTGCGCTGCCTGCGGCTCGTCGCCTAGGAAAATCACGCCCTTGCCAGTGTCGTCGGACTTGCTCATTTTTTTGGTCGGGTTCGCCAAGTCCTTGATGCGCAGACCCTGGTCTTTGCCGAAGAATTGGTGTTGCTCAGCCACTGGTTTGGGCACGGTGAATAATTCGCCGAATTTGCGGTTCATGCGCTCGGCGATGTCGCGGGTAAATTCCAGGTGCTGCGTCTGGTCGTCGCCGACTGGCACGTAGGTGGCGCCGTAGAGCAAGATGTCGGCGGCCATCAGGACTGGGTAGTTGAAGAGGCCGACGGAAACTTCTTTTTCAAAAGCCAGCTCGTTGTATAGCTGCATAAGTTCCGTTCTTCCCGAAATGTTATCATCGTTTTTTTGCGCATCAAGAGCTTTTTTGATTCTCTCGGCGACACTGCGAGTATCTACCTTACCACCCTTATCCTTAAACTGCGTCATCCGGCTCATCTCGCCAAACCCGGTAAAGCAATCCAAGATCCACGCCAGCTCGCTGTGGGCTGGGACGCGGCTTTGACGGTACAGATGAATCGCCTGGTTGTCCAGCGGCAGTCCGGCAGCCGTATAAATCCGGGCGTTATTGAGAATGCTGTCATACAATTTACTGTGGTCAATCGGCGTGGTGAAGCTGTGTAGATCCGGGATGAACAGATTGATATCAAAATCGGCCGAGCGGCGCTTCGCCATATCAACAATCGGCAAAATGGCACCGAAATAATTGCCAATGTGAATATCGTTGTTGGCGCGCACGCCGGTGAGGATGACGGGCTTGGATGGTTTCATTGTATTCATTATAACACTCCTTTGGTTGTTAAGTAACGTAATAAAATGTTCATTGGGTCAATGGTGTTTGGTTTTTCGGCGAAGGCGCAAGATAGCTCGGTGCAGCCTAATAATACCGGCGGACTGCTGGGGTAATTATTGATATAGTTTACTGCGTTTGCCTGCTCGGATTGGGTTATTATTGGTATTTTATCCAGCGCTGACTGCGGTATTGCCTGACCAGAAATTACTGCGCGAATTATTACTTCCAGCACTTGTTCTTCGTCCTTATCCGGCGTTAATACGGTTACTCCGGCGGCTTTCAACGGCTTGTCATATAGTCCAGTGCGGATGGTTGTCGGCGACGCTAGCAATTGAATTGTTTTATGATGGCGGCTAACGTAATCAATTGCGGCATCCACCATGGAAGTTATGCGAATATTCAGCTGCCGTTCAATAGCGGGCTGCAACAAATGCGCGGTATTGCAAGCAATTATGATAACGTCGTCCATTGACGCGTCAATGTTTTTCAGTTCGTTTATGATAATTTCCAAGGCTTCGTTGCGCCGCGATTCATTGGCGATAAAATCAGGAACCGGCAGCGACAAATGAACTATATGCGGAAAATCCGTGCCATCCTTCGCGCCGTTTGCCAGCGCCTGCTGAATCATCCGCCGGTGTAGCTCCAGGCTTGCCTGCGGTCCCATGCCGCCGATGATAATTATTCTTTGCTTCATAATTCCTCCTTTGGTTATATAAAAAAAGGCCGCGCGCGGCCTCTATTCACGGTTAGTATTTTCAGAAGAAGTCTACGAACAATTCAACAAGCCGCGGCGAAAACGCGTGCTTTGCCAGGCGATACTGATGAATTGCAGTTTTATGGTCATGAGGTGATTATAGCGCCAACGGCTAAAATCCGCAAACATTCTACAAAACAGCTCGCTTGGATATGCGCCAAACCCATAAAATGATGTAAATAGATAAACCGATTGAAAATAAGAGCGACAGGATAGCCATCGGATTTGCTTTCCATAATATTGTCCATGTTGGCGGCGAAATGATAAATTCTACCATTGCTAAGAACCCGATTTTAGTATAAATATGCAGCGATTCAGCCAGACAAACAGCGAAACCGATTACCGTGCCAAGTACAGAGGCTGCGATTAATAAAATGACATCAAGGAGCGGCGGTTTTTCTTCCTGGGTTATAAAACCGTATACTAGGCAGATAATGCCCGCGCCGATGGGTCCAGTTAGATACGATACGTAGTTCCACCGCCACAGCAGCAGCCATAGGCCAATTATCATGGGGATACCCAGTAAAAATGCTAATAAAATACCAATCCAGCGCGGACGGTGTCTACGCTGTAGATTATAATATGGAGGTTCTTGGTTCATGCTATTTAGTATAGCATTTGACAGGAAGTATATGGTTTGGATTGGAGGATTACTTATCTGGCGGCTGCGCTTGGTCTAGGATCTTTGACAGTTCGCTAATAAGTTCGCGCAGTTGAGGATTGCGCAAGATTGCCCGGCGAGTGGCTGGCGTCCAAATGAGCGTGCGGGAACGTAAAGTTTCTGCCAGCGTTTCGCCCGATGGCGTCAGCAAGCCTTCTTTATCCAATTGGAATAATTCAGGCAGCAGCGCGTCGCAAAGCAGTGCCAGCGGCGCTTGCGACCGGGCAATGATTCGGTCGTGTTCATCGACCGGCATAGAAATTGGGTTAAATCCTAATTGCTGCAAATGGCTGGCTGCCGCTTCGGCGTTTGGCTGGTCGCTGGCGACAACCGCTCGCTGAGCGCTATTCATTAGCAAGTGGACAACGGCAGCTTTCTGGTCAAGCTGATCGTTAAATCGGCGGCTGGTGTCCATGACGCTATCGTGTAAAATTATCAGCCCCCTTACGAGCGGTACGGTAAAATTTTCCAGGGGCGCACACACGTGAATAATTTCACAATCGGATAATTCTTTTGTGTTGGTGTGGCGGTCGGCTATGTCAAATTCGCGGACTAGAAAGCCGTACTTCTTAGCGCGCCGTACCAATTGCGAACCCAAATCGCCTAGCGAACCGATAACGCCGATGGTTTGTTTTGCTAATGTCATCCAGCCTCCTTTGACTTTATGGGGATGATTATATTGTTAAGTATACGCTACTTGGCGTCGCTATGTAGACTATCGCCATGTTCTGCTGCAATTTCCGTAAAATCGCTTGACAGTGGGCTCTATTATGGATACATTTATCAGCCTTTGCAACCGCAGAGGTCGGCGTTTCGCCCGAGTCAATCGGGCTTGAGACGCCCCACTTCGCGGAGAATAGCTTTTCTCCGCCCGACTCCAGAAGGAGTACAGTATGGGAAAGAACTGGTGGAGTGAGCCGATGGGCGGTTGCGACTCCGAGGGCAACCCCATCACCGTGTCGTTCGGTAGCGGTCCGAAGGAGGGACACACCCTCATCGGAGATGGCGACCGCAGCGGTGGTATGGGCGTCGGCGGCGGTCTCGCCGACGGTGCGATGCACTACTCGTTCCTCAGGAGTAGCAACCACGACCACTACGGATCCGGCAACGGATCGAACGACAACGGTACCTCGCGCGGCCAGTACACCGTCCCCGGTCACTGACCCCATCGTCCTGGACATGACCTGAAAAATGTCTTATCCTGAGTATAATATAAAACTGCTCACTTACCCTAGAGGATTTATTATGCCAGAATGGACAGAAAAAGATTTTGAAATATATGACGCGATTGACTGGAAGCTGTTCAAGGAGATTAAAGCGTTAACCGATGAGAACTTAAATAATCTAGCTGTTTTACGGCGAGCATATCAGTTGTCGCTCATAGCGCTTGATTTAAGTATTAGACATTCAGACGACAACGGTGCAGATGCACTAGTTATGGACTTACACGAATACGTAGGAGAACGCTTGTTTATCGCTGAAGGAAAGAACGACAACGATAGTTGGGCAAAGGAATTCGCTAAACCGATTGATCAGTTCATTGCTTATGGAGAAAAGAAGTTTGCTGAGTAGGTTAAATCTGCTGTGATGGTCTGCAATATCAATACGCAAGCAATACGCAAGCTCACCCTATTATAATAAACTCACCCTTGTGTAAAGTATTGGATACATTTTTGCTATAACATGAAAAAGAGCAGACAAACCTATCCGCTCTTCAGTATCTTATTTGTATTTATATAAAACAAATTTACTCAATTTATTTATTAATTATATTAATTCACATATTTAATCTTTAACCAAGACTACTTTATTATAGAAGAAAAGTCAAAAAAGATATGAAGCAATTGTAATGAACTACTTGATAAAGTATAGTTGCTTATATATTCATACAACCCTTCATTTACATCTGTTTTTACTAAAATCAAATTTCCTTGACTTATTGCTCCAAACTTATCTTTATTCATTCCAGAAATTTTAATCGAATTATTAGGAATATCAATATTTTTCACAACAAATCCGAACATGATATTTTTATTGTGGTGAGATGGATATTTCGGCGGTTCCTCTACAAAACGACTAACTCCTTCATTAATATATTTTTTATTTAAACTCGAACTTCCATCAATTCGTTTGCACTCAATTATATAGTAGTCTTTTTTGTTTTTATTTACCCAATAATTATTTGATGTCACTTTAATATCGCACCTTCCTATAAAGGTGTCTGTATTTTCATCAAATGTTTCTGGCACTTCTATTTGGAATGATATCGGAAACTTTTCACAACCTAGTTTAGTTAAAGTAGAAGTATTGTCTAAATAAAGAGAAAATAGATGGTTCTGTATATTTACCTCATTATTCTTAATTTTATATCCTAAAGAAATACAATTTCGCTTCATTGAGCTACAACATTTTTCAATGGTCTCAATAATATAATAATAAAAACCATTTTGAAAATCTTCATTTATTGATTTTTGCTTAAAACCTCCCATCATTCATCACCTCCCGATTCCATTATTTGCTCCATAACATCGGAAAGATCAAGTTCTGCAATTGCAGGATGCCAGCATTTATAAAAATTAGGCTTTATAATAAAAAATGAGTTATCAGAAAAGTGAATGACATCTCTAATTTGATGAAACTTATCGTTGTGAGAAAATACACAAAATCTTGATAATAGTACTTTATCATCATCAATACTTTCAACTAAATCAATCGTGGTATCAGATTCTCCACCTAAAACTGCCAGCTCAAATATAGAAAATCTATTTAATACATTTGGATACAATTTAATTGCAATATGCTTTTCTGCATGTTTATAGATAGCAGCAAATTGTTTTTTAAAACATTCACTATAGTCAACTAATTCCTCAGAAGATACCTTTCTGTAAATACTCTCAATGTCTATATTCGTTAGCTCCGGTATCTGGATTTTTATTGCATAGTCAATAAATTTATTATCTTTCAATCCAAACTCCTGCAATACTAAATTATCTAGGTTTTCGATTTCAGAATCTAAGTCTGACAAACAAAGAAAATCATCTTTCTTTTTTTCACTCTGAATGTACTCTGTTTTATTTGCAATATCTTCAGAAAAAATATAAGGAAATTCTAATACTTCCCCCATAAATCTCTGCTCTCGTTCTATTCCTATTGAAGTTCCAAGCATTAGATTCAAATAAGCATAAAATGAGGAGTTTAGCAAACCTACCAAGTTCATAAAGAATGGTCTTTGCTCCTCGCTTCCTTTAATAATATACATGGTCTTTTTACAAATAAATGTTTCATCACTAAAAGCTGCTCGTAATTTATAATTATTGCAGTTCACGCCAGTTGGAGTTAATACATAAGGAGGGGAAAACAACACTTTTTCTCTAGGACGATGTACTTTCGTTTTCGAAAACAAAGTAGTTTTATTTGAATTCACAAAAAAGTGATCTACTCCTTTTTTCGAATCAAGAAGCCTTTTGTTTAGTAAATGAGAAGCGTCTTGCTTATCACCATCTTGGTACTCTACTCCTGCCCCCATAATAATAGGAGGTTCTTGTTTTTCGATTGCATCGGAAATTGTACAAAAACAATTTTTAAGTTTCATCACCAAAGTTAAATCAGCTGAAAAACCGTATACAATAGTTTTCCAAGCCCAATCAAATCTTATCAGCATATTCTGTGCTACATACTTTATATCATTTTTTTCAATAACAATAACATTAAATAGTTTGAAGAAAATATTTGGTTTTATAGATGTATAATTTATAATATTGTCTAAGTTATTTTCTTCTGAGTAACTAAAAGAAATTATTACTGCTGGTGCATCGGCATTTTCAAAAACTAATTTTCTTACTGAAGACATTTCAATTATGCTATGAATTTTAGTTTTATTTAACAAAAAGTTTCTGAATCTTTTTGAAGGTTTCTTTTGGTTATACAATAATTTAGAATGTAAAATAAAACAACAAACAGTATGTTCTTTACAAAAATCTTTAGCTCTGAAAACAAAACTTCTACAAATCTCATTATTTTGTTGTTTATCAAAGTATCCATTCTTTTTACAGTATTCTAAATGAAGACCTGTTTTTACATTGCCCCAAGGTGGATTACCAATAACAAAATCAAAGTTGATGTGACTTAACCTTCTAAGTTTCTCTTCATCAAAAAAATCACTAACAAATAAATTTTTTTCTTTTAAATTCGGTAAAGTAAAAGTTGATAATGATTTTGGATCTTTGTAGTCTAAAACAGTTAAATAAAGAGAGAATATTGTAACATCAATCGCTTCCTCATTAATATCTATTCCATAGATATTATCGGTTAAAAGAGATTTAAGCAAATTATCATCGTTACAATACATTTTTCCATTTAGGTTTTCTTCTACCATACATCGGTAACTATCAACTAAAAATACTCCTGAACCACATGCAGGATCTAATATGGTATATTCATTATGTTTTTTTAAGAAACCTAAAGTAGTTTTATCCAAAATGTATTCTACAAGATAATTTGGAGTGTAAAATGCATTATCTTTTGCTCTTACTTCTCGTCCAAGCAATATTTCATAAATATTACTTATCAGCTCTACCGGAATAATATTAAAATCATACAGTGCAAATAGTGACAATTGACCATCATTCATTGAAATTGTTCCAGATAAAAAATCTGCAAGCATATTAAATACATCTTGTGTTAATTCAGGGCATTCAATTTCATTACCTAAATCAAAAAGATTTCCATTAAATTTTGATTTTAGATATTTAAATAGATTGTATATTGAACTTTTGTTCCTTAAGCATTTCAGAAGTTCTTTCTTTGAGTACTCAATATCACCAGAAAAATTTTCATAAGCAAGGTTAACCCCTCGATCTATCAAAAACCTTATAAAAATGAGTCTCAACACTAATTTTGTAGCAAATTCTATATGATAGTTGTTTTTTAACTCTTCCGTCAAATAAGTAATATTAGCTAACAAATAATTATTTAATTTATTGTTTGAAAATCCTTTTGAGAACTTTTCCCAGAAAATAGGGTTTGTTATTTCTAAATAGGAAAATTCCGTTGCAACAGAACATGTGTCTAACGGGATTTCCGTTGCCATCTCAAGAAAATAGGATGTTAAGTTCAAAGACAATCCATTGTAAATTTTAACTGTTTGATCATCGCAAAGCATAGCAACAGGAATTTGAGCATTCCAAACTTGTTTACTGATAGTTTTAAAGGAAACTTCATCAAAAAGCTTGTCAAAAAAAAGAATGAATGGGTTTCTGTCTATAAAGTAAATTGCGTACGGTTTTATCTCATGAACAATTTTAGATATATGATTATTATAGTCAGAATCATTAAATTCACTATAATAAATTAGGTTTTTCGAATTTTTATAACCAAGTCTTTTAATAACGGTTTCTATTGGTAATTCATAGCCTTTCATTTTTAAACATCCCTCTTTTCTTTTTCTCTGGTTTTTCAATAAATAGTAAGTATGGTTCTATCTCCAAAGCATCTGCTATTTTTTGTACATTATCCAAGGCTATGCTTCTTTTTATATTGATATTTTGACTGAGATCTGGTTGTAATCTTTTTATAACATCTCTAAAGAAGTATTCATCATCTTGACCCTCAACTAATAATACCTTGTTTAAGAATAGTATTTGCGCCGCCTGGGTATTATTTAGTATTTTTGTAAGGCCCTTATGGTCTTCTGTTATTTCAGGTACATACATTACAGAATTACGTTCTTCATTTAGTGAAAATCGTTTTATGTATTTTATCGTGTTGTCACTTATGAAGCCCTCGGAGTGTGTTACAAGAATACACTGAATTTTTTGTTCTTTTGCTAAATCTTCAAGTATTTTTAGATATTTAGATTGGAACTGATAGTGTAAATTAATCTCTGGCTCGTCAATTACAATAAGACCACCTTTTACATCATCTCGACCATACGCCTCAAAGATTAAGTGTATAATCGATTTTTGTCCAGCGCTAAGACTGTTTATGTCACCCAGCTCTCGGTTATTTTTTATATCATGGAATCTAAATTCGTACGACCATGTTCGTATATTTACTGGTTCTACAGATAGTTGTAAATTTAATATTCTAAGCTTTTCGTTTATCTTTTTGATTATTGAAGAGCCATTGATTATAGCTGTGGCGTCATTAATATTTTTACCCTCTTTTACTAGAATAAAGTGGTCTTCACCGAGTTTTAATTTTATGAAATCAAAGATAGCAGACATGCCTGAGGAGTGCTCGTTAATGCTATGGGGGACTAGACGATTTTTTACACTCTGAAGTGTGTCGCCCGAAGTATCATCGCCATTATATAAGTGTATCTGAGAATTATAATTACTGTAGTCACGGAAAGCTGATAGCATAGAAAAAGTATTTCCAAGAGGTGCTATGTGGTCGGTGTTATCTTCATTATATACTGCTATAGCCTCGTTAATTGCGTGGTAATATTCTAAATAGAATTTTATATAATCCGGCACCGAATCATCATAATGGCTCTCATACGTATTATCTTCGTCGTATTTGGCTTGTCTAAATGTAATATCTACTTCTATATTATCTCTATCTAGGGCAAAAAATTCAGGAATTGTTATAGTTGAGTAACTGTCAAGAGTATTTTTTATGTGACTATAGTTAGCTACAATATGGGCGATATTAGCCCTATCAATACTATCAAGCTTAATTGATACTCTTACTCTCTGCTGTTCTTCTTCTGAACTCCAATTAGGTTGGAGTCTAAGACCTAATTTTCTATTGGAGTAATTATCATCAATTTGAAGCATGTTCTTTCTATCTGTGTAATATGAGCGATGACTGCTGTATCTATTTGTTATGCGCTTAAATAAAGCTCTCGTAAATATAAAATTCATAGCTTCTAAAACCGTTGACTTGCCAGATCCGTTTTCGCCAATAATAATGTTAAGGTCTGGGTCAAATTCAATCTTAAAAGCGCTGTTAATGTCTTCCTCATATTTGAAGCTTAGGATATTCGATAATTGTAAATAATTAACTCTCATATGCTAATTATTATACACTTACTAGCCCTGCTTTGGGTTAGAGGCTATAAAATATAGCCCTTTCGAGCTATATTAAAATTAAAAACGTGTATTTTTTGGAAGCTATTTTTACGCTTTCAGTTTCTTATCCTTCAATTTCAACACCACATCCGCCTCTTTGGCTAGCTGCTTGCTGTGGGTGACGACGATGACACATTTGTCGTTGTCGTGGGCAGCCCGGCGCAGGATAGTGATGATGTCGGCAGCGGTGGTTTCGTCCAGGTTGCCGGTCGGCTCGTCCGCCAAGATGATCGGTGCGGAGGATACCAGCGCTCGCCCGATCGCCACACGTTGTTGCTGGCCGCCAGAAAGTTTCATGACGTTACGGTGAATGTGATCGTCATCTAAGCCCATGGCGTGCAACGTTTCGTTGGTAGCTTTGGCATTAACTAACTTCAAGTTTTCCAGTGGCGTCAGATAATCGATCAGGTTATAATTCTGAAACACCAGCGAGATATTGTGCTTGCGATGATGCGAGTAACCCTGCTCAGCGATGTCTTCGTCGTCGAACAAAATCTGCCCGCCAGTCGGTGTGTCCAGCCCCGCCAGCAGCCCCAGTAGTGTCGACTTACCGGCGCCAGAACTACCGACGATGGCGTAAAACTTGCCTTTTTCAAATTGATAATTGATGCCGTTGAGCACATTGCTGGTGCCGT
>CAUSPY010000009.1:0-37951 GCA_963533665.1 uncultured Candidatus Saccharibacteria bacterium | reverse complement strand
AACCTATTTTTGCTATAATCAGATACGGTATGAAATTTGCCTCAATGCGCGACGTGATTTATTTTCTGGACGAGCTAATCACCCATCCGCCCAAAAAACATAATCGGCTGGCGTATGTAGCGCATATTTTGGAGATTCTTGGTAATCCGCAAAATCAGATTCCCGCCATCCACATCGCCGGCACCTCTGGTAAGGGATCGACTGCTTATTATGCTACCAGTTTACTGAACCGGGCTGGCGACACTACCGGCACGTTAGTGTCGCCGCATATCGCCAGCGTCGCCGAGCGCTCGCTAATCAACGGGCAGCCGCTGCCTGAACAAGAATATTTGCATTATTTTCAAGCGTTTACCAGCTTCTACGCGGCACACAACCTGCATCTATCCTATTTTGAATTTTTGACGATTTTTAGTTTTTGGCTATTTAAGGAAATGGGAATTGATTATATCATAATTGAGGTTGGAATTGGCGGACGGCTGGACACGACCAACGTAATTTCCCGTTCGCCAACTGTACGCGTCATCACTGATATCGGACTAGACCATACGGAATTATTAGGCAATACTCTGACAGAAATCGCCCAAGAAAAAGCTGGCATTGTCCATCAAAGCGATTCAGTCGTGATGAACCGACAAGCTTCTGAGATTGAAATGGTTGTTCGGCAACATGCAGAGTTACAGTTCTCGCAGTTTTCAATTGCTTCGCCAATTGTTGACGATTTTCTGAAAATACTGCCGGATTTTCAGCAGCGGAATTGGACATTGGCGTACCGCGCAGTTGAAAAGCGGCTGGCACTAGATAAAAAGCCGTCCCTACCAAAAGAGGTCCTGGAAAAATCCGTGCATATCGCTATTCCCGGACGGTTAGAGAAGCGCGATGTTGATGGAGTTAACATCATATTTGATGTTGCCCATAATCCGCAGAAAATCCGCGCCCTGGTTGATTCATTGCGCAAATTATATCCGGATAAAAAGCCTATATTCGTAGTAGCATTCGGGCAAAATAAGCATTCGTCGCTGGCAGAATCGCTTGCCATAATTGATAACCTGGCGCAGCTGGCTTACGCCACCACATTCAGTGCCAATTACGGCAAAAACCACCGCAACGTACCGCCAGAAACCATCCGCCATGTCATGAAATCTGCAGTCGAGATTGAATATAATACAGACAAGGCCCTCGCGAAAGCCATCAAAAAAGCCCGGCAGCTTGATACGTACGTCGTTGTTGCCGGGTCGTTTTATTTAGTGAGTGAATTCGCGGCAAGCTAAACCGCTACTATAACTAAATTATCTTGTGTTCGATTACGTACTGAATTGCTTGATTGAAAAAAGGACGCATATTAATGTTCTGCAACTCAGCGACAGACACCCATTTATAATCGCTATGCTCCCAGCTCAACTTCACCGCCGCCGTATTATCCAAATGCGTGACGTATAATAGCTTCGTAACCGACTTATTCTCTTTCTCATCATATGCAGTCTCGGCGTACGCTAATTGTATTTTTGCCGGATCTAAGTCTATTCCGCATTCTTCCTGTACCTCGCGGATTACCCCCAAATTCTCCGGCTCACCCGCATCCACGATTCCACCCGGCAAGTCTGGCTGATATGATCTCTCCGGATATTTTAAGTGTTCGCTCAAAGTCAAAGTTAAAACATTACCGTCACCATCAATGATTAGGATTTTTGCAATTGATTCTAATCTCGTGTTCTGCTTTGGCATGCTGCAGATCATTATAGCATAGAAAATCACCACTTTATTTTAGCCGAAACCACCTATTTTTTGCATAAAATTCAAGAAAATTGCCTAAATCTATTGACTTTTTGTTCAGTTATTGATATATATATATTAGCTTTTTGCCCAAGGCTTTGTCTTAAGGGCAAGAAGTGCCCTTTAGCTTTGAGCTGAGCTTCTCTGAAAGGAGAGAACCATGTTTTTCGGCGCCAAGATCTTTGCGAAACAACTTATTGCAGCTGTGATGATCATTTTCGGGGTAGCAAATCTCGCCTTCGACTTCGGAAGTGGTCCTAGCATGACGCTGGCAGCGTATGCGTTCGCTATGACACTGTTTAACTCCGCTAAACTCGACATGATCGAGTCTAAGCCCCGAATCAACATCACCATCACCAGAGAGGAGGACAACAGCAGCAAGGGCTAACCGCCCACCGAAAATCGCTTGCCGAATTGGCTCAACCTGGTTGAGACGCAATCGCGTTTCCTGGGTTGAGATACACCCAATTCCGGTTTGAGCCAGTTCGGTGGGCTATTTTCTTTTATACTAAACTCACTAGGGGCTAGCGTCCAGTTTTCCCTGCCTTTATCTCTTGGCGGAAGGACGGGGATTCGAACCCCGGAGACCCCGTGAAGAGCCTACACACTTTCCAGGCGTGCCAGTTCAACCACTCCTGCATCCTTCCGCAATAACTTTATTATACAAGACGTCCGGCATACTTTCCAGGCGTGTCAGCACAGCTCCGTTACTTCGTTTCCTAATCACCTAAAATAATCATTAATTAGTTTTTATGACAAAAATAATGTATTATTTATTCCTATGTCAACTCACACAATTGGCGGATGGAATATTGAAAAAGGCGGCTTTACCGACTACGCAACCGAGCTACCGCCGCAAAATCCCAAGCAAGACCGCATTGCCCGCGTCATACAATCTCTGGGCGCAGATTCAATTGTTATCAGCGACGCGCAGGGCTGGGGCAATCCGTCGGTGCGAGCAGCCTGCCTGCCCGAATACAGCTTCACGTCCTTTACGCCGCTTGGCGACGATTGGCTAACTAGCCGCAAACCGGGACAATGCAATCTAGGCGTTGCGTTCGCTACCAACTCGCCCGTTGCGGCTCAAGAAATTATCGACCTCGGTAATCGCCAGGGTATTTCAACAACCCTCAACCTCGGCGCTCAAGGTCTGCGTATCGCTGGAGTTTATCTTAACCATTACTCAGAGGATATGCGAATTGATCAAGCGCGCGCTTTACTAAGTTATCTGGACAAGGACGACACACCAACAGTTATCATCGGCGATCTAAACACCCAGCAAGCACTCCATGAGACAGGCATCACCGAGCATTGCCGGTCACTCATCGTCAAATTAGCGGCAGCAGCTTTTTCAGCTATTCGCCATCCCTACGGCGAACATTTGTCAGGTCTGGAACAGCGCAAAGTCTTGCCAATTTTATCCGCGGCTGGATTTTCTAACACGGCTACCGATAACCGTCCCACCGCGCTTTTTCCTGTAGCACCACTGTTTCGCGTTAACCACGCTTTAGTTCGTGGTACATCAAGGCGTAATTATCAAGTTCATCCAACAGGCGGCGCATCCGATCATCGGCCGATTACTATCGATATTGATCTTTAATAAATCGTCCTAGTTGCAACATCGCCTGCTTTTTGTCTATAATAAAAGGCAATGATGAACGATCCTTCAATACGTATTAAGCTTAATAATGTTACCAAGCGCTTTGGTATCGGCGACGCTGAGATTAGCGCCTTGGATAACGTTGATTTAACTGTCAAAAAGGGCGAATTTATCGCCATTATGGGTCCAAGCGGCTGCGGCAAAACGACTCTTCTTAATATGATTGGACTATTAGATCAGCCGTCTGACGGCGAATATTACCTGGATAATCGGCCAGTTGATTTTTTGACGCCGCGCCAGCGCGCCCAGATTCGCTCTAAGCAAATTGGTTTTATTTTTCAGAATTTTAATTTAGTACCGCGGCTAACCGTTATCGACAATGTTGCCCTGCCGCTGACATACACAGGCCTCGGTAAGATTAAAAGATTACAGGAAGCTAGCCGAATATTGAAAACGTTTCATTTGAACGAACGCGAATATTACATGCCGCATCAATTATCCGGCGGCCAAGTGCAGCGCGTCGCTATCGCCCGGGCGCTAGTCAATAGCCCGTCGATTATTCTGGCAGACGAGCCGACTGGTAATTTGGACAGCAAGGCTAGCCACTTGATCATGGAAGAATTGGCGGACATCCATCGCCGCGGCAACACTATTATTATGGTGACGCATAATCCGGAATTAACCAGTTACGCCAGCCGCGTTATCACCATGCTGGACGGTAAAATCGACACCGACGAACACCTGGGCAGGAAAAAATTTACTAAAAAATTGATTGAAGACGATGACAAAGAAAAGAAAGATAAAGACACTAAACATAAAAGCGAAAGTCATAAAGAAAAGCAGGAAACTGGCGAAAAAACCGTAAGTAAGACCGCCAAAGACGACAAAGCAAATAAAGAAAGCAAACACCCTAAAACAGAGACTAAAAAGACAGAGAAGCCAGAGAAGACCGAAAAGTCAGAGAAAGCGGAGAAACCTGAAAAAGCTGATAAGAAAAAGGAAAAAGAATCGTGAGCATGTTATTAAAGAACCATTTTGAAAACGCCGCTCAGGCTTTGAAAGCTAACCGCGGCCGGACATTTTTGACGATTATCGGCATCACTGTCGGTATCGCCAGTATAACCATGGTATTATCGTTAGCCAGCAGCGTTACCAAACTGTTTGGCGGACAGCAGAATATCAACACTAATGAGCCGGTCGCCATCATCCGATCTGGCGGACAAAAAACTGGCGCGAACATTTTTACTGAAGCAGACGGATCAACTACAGTCAATACGCTAACCGAGCAAGATGTAAGCGATTTGGGGAAGATTCCCAACCTTAAGACAGCGCCCATCGCTTTTTTACACAGCGAGCTAAAAGCGCGCGACGGTAAAGTTGACACCCAGAAAGCCGCAATAGTCGGCAGCACCGGCCCGTTAAAGTCAATCGCCAACCTGGAAGTTAGCGAAGGTCAGTTCATCGACGAGGCTGACGGTATCGTCGTCGGACAGCAATTATCCGTCGACCTATTTGGTACCGATAAATCTATCGGCAATGTCATCAATATCCACGGCCAGCCAGTTACAGTCGCTGGCGTCTTAAAGAACGTCAGCCATCCCGCCAAACATCTTAATATAGACTTTAATAATGCCGCCATCATGCCGCTGTCTGTCATAAAAAGATTCACTCAGAATGCTGCTCAAATCCAGCAAATCGCCGTCGCTGCAGACTCTCGCGAACAACTACAGTCTGGCCTTTCTGAAGCCGAGAAAATCCTGCATAAAAACCACGACGGCAATAATGATTACCGTATCCTTACGGGTAACGAAATAAACGAGAGTAAAAGCAACTTAGTCAATTTACTATCATTCGTGATGGCTGTTATCGGCAGCGTATCACTGATAGTTGGCGGTGTCGGTATTATGAATATCATGCTAGTTAATGTCGCTGAACGCCGGCGCGAAGTAGGAATTCGCCGCGCTGTGGGCGCTACCGGCCAGCACATCATCAATCAGTTCGTCATTGAATCGGCAATCGTCGGTCTACTGGGCGGCATTATCGGTTACGTCTTAGGCCTTTGCGGCGCTTATATAGTTGGCGCTTATTTATCGTTTACACCATATATTTATTGGCAAACTATTGTAATAACGATCTTCCTATCACTGCTTATCGGCATCATCGCTGGCCTATATCCAGCCTTCCGCGCCACCAAGCGCGACCCGATTGAATCGCTTCGGTATTAAATCCTCTGTCCAGAGCAGCAAATTCTCCAAATAACGAAGTGGAAGCAGATTAAACTGCCGCATTCGTATAGCAACTGGTTTAAGAATTGAGCTAATCGCTAGCCCAATTCTTGCTTCAACCGCTCAACCAGCGCTACCGGGCCAGGATTAACGCCGTTTAATATAGCGGTATAAATACTAGCAGCATCTGCCAGCACCAAGCCCCAAAGCAGCTGCCTCATCAGCGTCTCGCCGGCGAGTTCCACCACATATGCTTTCGGACGCTTGCCGCTCAGCAGGCGGTCGCTTAATTCCATACGCTCGCGAATTCTCGGTCGTTCTAAGCTGCTTCGAAGGTCAAAAATAGCGAACGGCTTTTCTACCGGATGCGACGACCAGCCGATAAACTCATTGTGATTAAACTCTGGATACTGGTTGGAAAAAGCCAAATTCTTCGCCGATTCGTTCCAGCTGATTTTCCATTTATATGCCAGCGGCCAGGTTAATTCCCCAGCAAAAAACTCTGGCGTTTTACCGATTACCATTTTAGCAATCTGTTTCGCGTAATTATGCGACTCAGGGACGTCCGCCGCCCAGCCAGCCGCTTCGCTGCGCAGCCAGCCTGCGCTATCCGCGACCTGCTGGTATAGATCACCGTCAATAATCCAAAAATGTTGTAATAATTTCAACAAACCTCGCAAATGATACACTGTTGACATTCTAGGCTGCGCGCCTGATGGAACTTCCACGTACGCCGCGTGGTCAGACTTGGCGCGCTCAATCAGCAATCCTCCCGTTGATAACGCCGCCAAACAAGCCTGTTTTTCCAATGCTTGCTGGTAACAACTCAGGGTTTCCTCAGTATTGCCCGAGTGGCTAATAGTAATCACCAGCGTCTCCTCACCGACAAATCCCGGTAGATCATAGCCTTTTACCACCGCAAGCGGTATATGCAGCCAGCCGTCCGTTAAGACTTTAATCATATCCGCCGCCAAAGCCGATCCGCCCATACCAGCTAAAACCACATTCTTAAATTCGCGCCGCTGGTTATCGCCAGGAACTACCTCTATTTCGTACACTGCCTGCTTGGAAATATCTAAAATACCACCGAGCGTATCAGACGGATCGCGTTGTTTTATTACATTCAAATCATCTAACATCTTGCATTTCTCCCTTTGTCCATGTTAAAGTATAACATAAGCGTAAACAGAATTAATATAAAGGTGGGTATATGAGTTCTCATACTAATCAATCAATCAGCGACGATCAAGAACTAGCCAAGGTGTTGGCCGGTGTTTCTCAAGAGGCGGATAATAATATGCAGTTCGAGGAAACTGGCAGTGTCGCAGCGCCATCAACTGTAAATCCAGCTACTATCTCGCCAGATCCAGCGCCTGCTGCTGATCCGGTGCAAACTGCCGATCCAGATCCAGTACAGAACGCTACATCTGCTGCGAAGGATGCAGCGAAAACATCTTTGTCTTCGGGTTCAGGGCGAACTGTCCAGCCAGGAGCACCGCAGCAGTCAACTACATCTGATTCAACGCTTGACGAGATCAAACAAACCGCCCTATACGAACTGCGTCCGCTTATTAACAAGCTTAACGTATCGCCAGAAGAAAAGTTCGACACCTATCTATTGCTGCTGCGCTCAACTGATGACAGGGATTTGATCGCGCCAGCGCATGAAGCTGCTGTTGCCATCGTCGACGAATCTCGGCGCGCCCAAGCACTGTTGGATATCGTTAAAGAAATTGACTACTTTTCTGAATCCAGCAAATAAAAGTTTAGTTTATTAAATAAAATACCCGCTGCCCGGCGGGTATTTTTATCAGCTGCGGGCGGCTTTGGCAAAATCTGCAAACCCGCCCGCTTAACCAGCCGCTAGAGGTTACATCATCCCCATACCCGGCATGCCGCCAGGTGCAGCTGGAGCTTCTGGCTCTGGTACGTCGACGATCAGTGCGCCCATGGTTGCTGCGGTTGAGGCGATGGACACCGCGTTCTGCACCGCTTCCTTGGTGACGCGCGCTGGGTCGATGACGCCAGCTTTTTTGACATCTACCAATTCGTTCTCAGGCTTCATCACATTAACACCAAATCCAGCCTTGCCCGCTTCGACTTGCGCCAGTAGCGCGTCGGCATTCAAGCCAGCATTACGCATAATCTGTAGGAACGGCTGCTTTAAAGCGTCCTTTAGAATCTGCCGACCAGCCGCGATACTATCTGCACCAGTTACCTTCAGGCCGCCAGCCAAGTTTACCAGCGTCACGCCACCACCAGCGACGATGCCCTCAGCCAAGGCTGCCTTGGTAGCCGCCACAGCATCGTCCACGCGGAATTTCTTTTCGTCAATCTCGGTCTCGGTCGCGCCGCCGACTTTGATGACGGCCACCTTGCCACTCAATGCGGCAGCCCGCTTGTCGAACTGTTCTTTTTCGTATTCGCTGGAGGCGTTGTCAGACAGCGATTTAATCTCAGCAATTCGCTCCTTAACGCCAGATGGCTTGCCTGCACCCTCAATGATAGTGGTTTCGTCTTTACCAACAATCACCTTGCGTGCCGAACCTAAGACCTCCAGGCCAGCATTCTCAAACGTCAAACCATGGTCCTCAGAAATCACCGTTGCCCCGGTCAGCACCGCAATGTCGCGCAAAATCTCCTTGCGGCGATCGCCAAAGCTTGGCGCCTTGACCGCTACGGTGTTAAACACACCTTTCAGCTTGTTCAGCACCAAAATACTCAGCGCCTCACCTTCGACTTCATCAGCGATCAGCACGACGTCCTTTTTACCGCTTTGCGCCAATTTCTCCAGCATTGGCAGGAATTCTTGCACGCTAGAAATTTTCTTATCAGTGATCAAAATTGCCGGTTTTTCGTAGACCGCCTCTTGCCGACCGGTGTCGGTGACGAAGAACGGACTGACCCAGCCCTTATCCAAGCTAAAGCCTTCAACAACCTCGGCTTCTAGCTCTAGGCCCTGGCCGGCCTCGACTGTCACCACGCCGTCTTTGCCAACTTTTTCGATGACACTGGCGATCAATTTGCCAATTTCCGCGTCGCCCGCCGAGATGGTTGCCACTTCCGCCACGCGCTCAGATTTACCCTCAATTGGCTCAGCTAATTTATTCAGTTCTTTGACAATTTCCGCGCCAGCCTGCTCGATGCCTTTTCGCAGTTCCATCGGGTTGTGACCCGCTGCGATCAGCCGGTTGGCCTCCTTCAAAATCGAATAGGTCAGCACCGTCACGGTCGTGGTGCCATCGCCAGCCTGCTTGTTCAGATTCTTAGCCGCCTGCTTGATCAGATCAGCACCAACCTTGTAACCCAACGTCTCATCGTCGTTTTCTGGCAGCTCAATACCTTCCGCCACTGTCACGCCGTCGTGCGTCACCGTTGGCCCACCAAAGCCCTTGGCGATCACCACATTGCGGCCCTTTGGCCCATACGTCACCTTAACTGCGTTATATAGCGCTTCAGCACCACACAACACACGAGCGCGCGCATCATCATCGTAAAATACTTTTTTTGCCATAATAAAAACTCCCCTTTTCTCAAACAACCGTTGCTAAAATGTCTTCCTCGCGGACGATCAAATATTCCGTGCCGTCAATCTTTAGATCCGTGGTCGAATATTCCTTATAAACAATCTTATCACCCACGTTTACATGCTTGACGTCGCCGCCAACTGCTTTGACCTCAGCTACCACTGGCTTCTCCTTGGCATTGTCCGGCAAATAAATCCCGCTAGCCGTCTGCGTCTTCGCCTCCTCGCGCACCGCTACCACGCGGTCGCCGAGAGGCTTGATAGGTGTATCCATATCATCCTCCATTTCGTTAACAACACACCCATTGTACCGCACCAAATTAGCACTCGTCAAGGGTGAGTGCTAAATCTCCGTATTTGTCCATCTACCTTAGTCAATTACTAGTTCAAGCTAGTTTGAGATATTGTCGCTATTTAGTTATGCTTGTTGTCTCCGCACCATTGCACCAACTTTACAGCCAAAAGCAGGCTCCATATAAGAGCACCTGCTGCCACTCGCCATAATTCACAAACTCTATAAATCCATTTCTACCTTTTGGATTCTTATTATGTAGTATATACAATTTCTCCTTTGCTCTAGTAATTGCCACGTAAAACAAATTTTTCTGGTCGTCTAGAACAATTTGTTCAGTCTCGCCAAAAATCTCAAACAAATGAGTATCCTGGTGATACGTAGGAATTATACCGTCGTCCGCCTCTAAAATTATCACGACATCCGCCTCCAGACCCTTCGCCCGATGCATTGTCAGAATTTCAACCTTCTCCTTAAATTCGTCTTCGTGCATAAACTTTTTTTCAACCACTGCTGAACAAAGCCGATTATAAAACGCTAGCAAATCTATAAACCAAAAAGATGTGTCATTATTACGGTGTAAAAGCAGAATTTTTTGTTTATCTTTGTTACCCTTGATGATTTCCGCTACTGTTTTAATATACTGCACTGCCGCTTTTGACGGATTACGCCCTTCTGACGCCATCATTGCTTTTTTATAGATATTGTCCTTATCATCCTTATAATCAATATATGTTTTAGTTGGGTCAATTAGCGCTACTTCGCCATTATGTCCGCTATTAGCACTAAAATTACCGTTCTCACCCAAACTATTTCTCATAAAAGTTCTGGCGTTTTCAACAATCCTTCTATCACATCGATAGTTCGTTGTAATTTCCAACTTGCGGCTATCTTCCGAAAAATAATCGGTAAATCTCTTAAAATACTCTGTATCCGAGCCTGCAAATCGGTTAATCGCCTGCCAATCATCGCCAACCACAAACAGCTTCGACTCGGGGCAAACATCCCTTACTGAAAGAATCATCTTCAAAAATAGTTTGGAAAAATCCTGATACTCATCTACTAAAATATATTTCTTTAGGCTAAGCAGGCTCTCCACGTCTTCATGCTCGCCTCCATTGACAATATCAATAGCTCTTTTAAGCAGTAAGTTAAAATCTATACCGTATTGCCTAAAGTCTAAAATCCCCTCTTTGTTATTGCGGGTAATTTTAGTAATAAGTTTTTCTTTCGGCAGTTTTCCTGCTAAATAATTATGGTAGTCAAAATAACACCGTAGACCAATTTCCAAAAACACCTTTGTCCTGTCGTCGCCATTAAAACACTCCACTCTTTGCCTCAATTCTGAGGTATCATCAAAAAACTGCTGCTGCGCCCGATCAATAAATTGCATAATCATTTTGGAAAATCGCTTGACTTGACTATTCCAGACTTTTTTAATCAGTTCTTCTTCTGGTAATTTTGGTTTATTAATGCCGTGCTCTTGCAGGATTTTTTCAATCTTTGCTTCAAATTCCTCTCGATTCTCAAAATTTCTCGTTGTCTCAATCAGTGGTCTCATCTTTTTTATCTGCAAGGCGTATTTTCCTGCTGGTTTACCATTATCAATCCAGGATTTTTGATAAAACCACCTTTTCCAAATCATTTTTGCTTTATATTCATCGTAGTCGCCAATAATGCCGCATTTATTTATATCAGCAATTTTGTTCAAGGATTCATCACCGTTTATCGCCCAATGTTCCCACGGAATATCATAATCTTTTAGGTAAAAATCTGGCTTAATCGACTCTTGTTTGAATTTATTTTTCAATTCATATAATCTTTTTCGGTTAGCCTCTTGACAGATGCTATATGCGCTGTTTAGATAATATTCATTCTCATAGTAATATGTAATACCATGCTCAAACAGGTAGTCGCTAATAATTTTTTCAGCTTCCGACTTTACAACATTGCCGTCAAGCGTTTCGTACTTTGAATTGCGCAGTGCCTCAAAATATTCTTGCTCGCTAGCAAATCTATCGCGCTTGATCTGAAAATACTCACTGCGAAAGAACTGATAAACTTTACGCTTCGGTATATTCTTAATAACCGCCTGAATGAAGTATGCTTTTTCTTCTGCTAAAATCTTACCGTATTTTTCATTTTCACCGCAAATTGAATAGACGATTCTGCGCGCAAAGGCATGAAATGTCGTCGCAATCTCTGGATTATAAAAAATTTGCTTGCCGTCAACTGTAATTTTTTCTAACCGCTCATTGATCTCGTCGCTAGCTTTCTTGTTAAAGACGAAAACCAGCAACTCGTCAGGTTTAATATTATATTTTGCAGCCAAATAAACGACTTTGGCAACCAAGGTGCGCGTCTTGCCTGAACCAGCGCGAGCAGTCACGATAGTATTTTTATTATCATTCAGCACCGCAAGCACTTGTTGTTCATCAAGCACATAGGCCCTGCCATCTTCATAAACGTGTTGCTCAAACCATTGCTTTACGTATTTTGCTTTTATAGTCTCATAACTTTGTCTATCTAGCGCATTAGATATTTTATCCGCACCGATGAAATCATATTGACATAATTTATCCTTAATCAACACTTTTAATTGTTTTTCCTTATAGTATTGTAGTCTTTGTTCAAACCAAGTTTTGTCGATCAAATCAGATCTTGATAAAATACGCTCTGCTTCAGTAAAATTGTATTGTCGAAGCTTCTTCTCAATCAATGATTTCAACTCAGTAAGATGTTTTTCTCTGTAGTAATGCAATTTGTCTTCAAACCAATGCGAGTCCTTAGCGCCAAATTCTGAAAATATCTTTCTCGCACTAACAAAATCATATCGTTGCAATTTCTTCTCAATTGATGACTTCAACTTATTAAATTGTTTTTCTTTGTAGTATTGAAGTCTTTTTTTAGACCAGTTCATGTCAGTTAGACCAAGCTTTAGTAGTATATTCTCTGCACTAGCAAAATCATATAGCTGCAACCGCCCCTCAATCGACGGTTTCCATTCATTAAGTAATTCTTCTTTATAATGCTGTAGTCTTTGATCAAACCAAAACGAAGCCCAGTGTAACTTACTTACGTTAAGCTCCGATAGTGTCTTTTCTGTACCAATAAAATCATATTGTCTTAACTTTTGCTCGACCGACCCTCTATGCTTCTTCCAAATATGTACACTGTACCATCTGTCAAAACTGTCGCTATATCCATTACGGGGATAATTTTCCGTAAAGAGCTTACCAGCCTCAGCTATATTATTAGCTTCAAACAATGGCAATAGCTCTACTACCAGCTTCTTTTCGCTGTCAGTCATTCTTTTTATCAATAACTCGCCTAAATCATCAAGTTTGGTTATCGGATTCTTTTTACTATTAGTCATTGTCTGCAATAACCAATCTATCACATTTGCTCATCTAATCCCATTATAAAGCTAAACACAATCACCTTAATAAATTACCAAGCCTAGTTCACTACGGCACTATTTACCCTTTCCACTCTGCTATAATATCCTCATGCGCGTATTCAAACATCTCTTAGAAAAAATCCTCGGTTCTTGCGTTAAGAAATATCTTAAATCTCACCCCAATGTTAAGCTAATCGCTGTTGTCGGTAGTGTTGGTAAAACTAGCGTCAAGTCAGCGACCGCCACTGTTTTGGCAGAAAAGTTCACCGTCCGCCATAGCCGCGGCAATTTGAACACCACCTTAAGTGCGCCTCTGGAAATCCTTGGCATCGACGGACCGAAAAACGCCAAATCTCCCTTGGCTTGGCTAAAAGTTTTCGCTGCCGCCCGCGCCAGCATTCATACCCCAGACGCTCCCGACATTATTATTCAAGAATGCGGTATCGACCGCCCGGGCGAGATGTCAATATTCACCAAGTATATGCAGCCTGATATTGCCATTATTACCTCTGTTGCGCCGGAGCATATGGAGTTTTTCAAAACAATGGACACGGTAGCGCGTGAAGAGCTGTCTATCAGCCAGGCAGCTAAAAAAACCATATTCAACCTTCACGACATTGATAAAAAATATCATTCTCTCATCGCCGGAAATCGCATTAGCTATGGCGATCAAGCCGCCGACGTTTTCCTAAAAATCAAAAAGTTTACCGGTAGCGGCTATGCAGCAAATTTGCAATTTTCCGGAAAAACGTCCCGCACGATTACCATTTCCATGCTGGGTGAGCATAATATTCGTTCCATCACTGGCGCAGCGGCAGCAGGACTGGCTTGCAGCATGGATATTGAAGAAGTGGCGGCAGCCCTAGCAAAAATCCAACCCGTCTCTGGCAGAATGAACATCTTGCACGGCATACAGGGTTGTACATTGCTAGATGACACATATAACGCCAGCCCTATCGCCATGGAACATTCATTGAAAACCCTCTATTCCCTGGAAGCTAAGCATAAAATCGCGGTTTTAGGCGATATGAACGAGCTTGGCGACATATCCGAAACAGAGCATAAGAAAATCGGCAAACTTTGCAATCCTAAGCAATTAGATCTGCTTATCACCATCGGCGGCCTGTCAAAAAGCTACCTAGCGCCAGCCGCCAAAGCAAACGGCTGCAAAGTCATATCGCTCCAATCAGCCCCAGAAGCTGGCGAATTCTTAAAAAACAGCGATATTAAAAATGCAACCATTCTTTTCAAAGGCTCGCAGGGCGGCATTTACCTCGAGGAGGCCATCAAGCCGCTCCTCAAAAACCCCGCCGACAGTCAAAAGCTCGTCCGCCAATCAGACGCGTGGCTCGAAAAGAAACGGCGATTTTTTGAAAGTGACCGTCAAAAAGAGGAGGTAATGCAGTAATGCTACCTCTCATAATATATTTTGAGCTTTCTATCCTTCACAACTCATTACCTCGGTAGTATTTCATTATTTTACTAAAATTGAAACTTATTCATATCCCATCCAATCCAAGCCACGAGAAACACTACGAAGAATAAAGCAACAACTGACCATGTCAATCGCCACCACCAACGCTGACTCATAATAGCGGATGCAAATGACGTTATTATTATAAAGCCCATAATCCATGTATAGAAAAATGACGTCGAAGAGTTTATATAGTATCCGCAAAGGTAACTATATAGCCAAAATATAATTAGCACTACAGATATACACTGGATGACAATCTTAATGATGTCTAATGTCTTTTTATTCTTCATGACTACCTAGTTTTTTAGATAACTCTTATTGCATAAGCTTAGAGTAGGTAATAAAACTATAATAATTAGAATCTTATGTTGCTGTTCATATCCCAACCAATCCAATAGATTAAACTTGCTACAAATAATAGAGCAATAATTATCCAGATAGCACGCTGCCACCATCATTTAACTATCGTCGCATTAACAAATGCAAACAATACTATTAGACCTTCTACACATTTGTAAAAATTTGAAGTATGTTCTGTTACGAGATAAGCGATGAAGAAACTATACGCCCAAAATATAATAACAGCGATGGTTACACACTGAACAAACTTACTGATATTTTTCTTATTCTTTTTCACAACCAACCCCCTTCGGTAGTGTATTTAACTTTATTAATCCTCGTGGTTTGTAACCGTTTGATCCTGGCCTCAATGCGGGCGATAAATAGTCTTCAGGCTTTAAGGCGTAGCACTTCTCGTTTATGTCTTTTACCAAAACTATAGGCGTGCCTTTTGAAATATTATTACCTTTATCATCTTCTTTCGTGATGATAAGTTTATTAAAGGAGAGGTTTTTAGTATCTTCTGTTAGGCTGCTAGCAATGAGTGCTTCGGTATTATCTTTGTTGCTTGATTTGTCAACATAGTCATTGTCTACACCTGTTAATTTCGCTGCTCTAGTATTGCGAAAGACATAGACTTTACCTTCGTCTTCATTAAACTCTGATTTACCATTGCGAGCTGTATAGAGAATTGGGTCGGTGATTTCAGGGTCGCAGGCATCGTCGATGCCGTCAAGATCCTCGTCTTTCCCCGAAGCTTTCAAAAAGGCTCCGCAGGGTTGACTTTTATCTAGTGTATCATTTTCGTCGATATCCTGGGATTTTGAGACCATAGCCATATATTCTCCTCTTTTTCCCACCGCTAAAAACGTATATCGCTATATAAGTCCCAACCAATCCAATAAGTTAAGATTGCGACAAAAATAAGAACAATAAACACCCAGATAAGTCGTTGCCACCATTTTTTAAGTAGGAAGACATTTACAAGCGAGCACAAAATTACTACTCCTGCTATAATTTTATAGAGCATAGAGGTTTGGTCGCTTATTAGATTCGTACCATCCAGCTATATAACCAGAATACGACCAGAAGTCCGGCAAAAGTTTGAGTATACAGACCAGCCACCCGTCTTTTTTTACTGATAGCTTTTTTCTTTGATAACATACTAGACATGTTATTATTAATTCTTTCTTTATTCTTCACAACCAACCCCCTTCGGTAGTGTATTTAACTTTATTAATCCTCGTAGCTTATAATCTTTTGATCCAGGTTTTAGGGCATAGCACTTCTCGTTTATATCTTTGGCGATAACTATCGATATATCCTTTGAAACACCATTTTCTTTGGCATTCTCTTTCATAATAGGCAATTTCTCAAACACTAAAACACTAGCCCACAGGTTTTTTGTCGATGAAATAGTGAGCATTATCAAAATTGAAATTGTGCCCGATCCCACCCTATCCAGAAAACCAAGGTTATCAAGAGTATTAGGAAGACAACAGTCCACATAACCCTCTGCCACCATCTCTGAGTAGCAAATACAGTGGAAAAAGATAAAAACACAATAGCGATCAGACCAAATCTAAAGACAGCTTCTGTTTGTCTAGTAGAGTAACCGAGAAGAAAACAACCCAACCACAATACAATAGCTATGCTTGTACTATATTGAAATATTTTCCTGATAATATTTTTCTTATCCCTCACAACCAACCCCCTTCGGTAGTGTATTTAGTTTTATTAATCCTCGTAGCTTATATTCTTTTGCTCCAGGTTTGAGTGCTGGCGATAGGTAGTCTTCCGGTTTTAGGGCGTAGCACTTCTCGTTTATGTCTTTGGCGAGAATAATTGGTGTTCCTTTTTTGATGTCACCGTCAGCTTCTTTCATAATGACCAGTTTATCAAACGCCAATCCGCGAGTCTCTTCACTCAAAGTATGTCCAACCAGCGCGTTAGTGTTATTCTGGTTTTTTGACTTGTCAACGTAATCGTTTGTGACGCCAGTCAGGTTAGCTGCTCGCGTATTGCGAAAGAGATAAATCCGATCCTCATCTTCGCCAAGCGATGACTTGCCGTTGCGAGCAGTGTAGAGAATTGGGTCGGTAATTTCAGGGTCGCAGGCGTCGTCGATGCCGTCAAGGTCTTCGTCTTTGTTGGCGGCTTGGATAAATGCACCACAAGGTTGATTAGCGTCTTTTACTCCATCATCGTCAAGATCTTCCTTATCTTTGCCCGTTACTAGCAGTGTCTGAGTAATCTTGATATCCTCGCCGCTTGCGGATTTTCCATAGATAAATAGAGTGTGATAGCCGGCAGGAATGTTCTCTGGGATAGTTATCGTTTCCTTTATAGATCCATCATTCAACACAGTATAGCTGCCTAGGTCCGCTGGCTTAGATCGAATCTCGACACGAGCCGAACTACCAGGTTGCAGCGAGTTCTTTGCCAGCGCAACTTTCTGCTTACTGCCTTTTGAAGGTTTGGTGTTTGCTAGCATTGTAGCATTCACAGACGAAGGTGCACCTTTGTCAAAATAGATCGATGAAGGTGCGTTCACTGACTCATCGCCAGTAGTAGGATATTTGCTGTAAGTCAACAGGTTTTCGTGATTCAGTTGTTTCGCTATTTCTGCAAATATCATAGTGTGGCCAAACTTGTTTGGATGGTAACTTTCTTGCTCACCCAACAAGCCCACTATGCCTGTCATATAGATCTGATGCCTCTCACACATCTTGCCACCGTTCAGTGCTTGTGAAATATCTACATATTTTACACCAGCTTTGCGCGCTGCTGCTTCTATTACTTCATTCATATACTGAGTGGCGCGGACGACCATTCGTCGCTCATCTAAATCTATGGCTCCGGCATTCAGTCCACATGCGGCTGGTTCCGAATCAGTTATAAACTGTGGATATCCGATCGCGTATATCTTTGAACCAGGACTCGCCGCTTTTAACTCTTTATATAGTCCGACAAGGCGATCAAATTGACCCTTAATTTGTGACCCCAGGGTATCCATCTCATTTTTTGCCCAATCGCATGTCAGTATACTAACTCGCGGGTCAATGCAAGATTGAATCTTTTTACCAAACCCCACATCATTCCCGCCCGCCGTCAGCGTGATCACCTTTGGTTGGTATTTCTTTACAAACTCGATTTGCTTGACGCGCCCCGGGATCATCTCGTTGAGCGCCATCTTCTGCAACGTTCCTTTATTATCATAACCGTGCAGCCGCCCGAGCGGGCTGTCCTGCCCTTCATAGCCGCCCGAATTATCCCAATTCATGTCGTACACCGTCGCCCCACTACACGCAACCGACGCCCACGCCGCCGACGGGCCGCTACCCAGCCCCATCCAATTCGCCAGCTTGTACGGATACGAACGCGTGCTGACATGGCACTTTTCCCTTGGCGCACCCTTCGCCTTATCTTCATTCACATCCGTCCACTGGCGATAATACTTCCGGTCAGTCGCCGGATTTTTATCAGTGTCACCCTCGCCGCTGGAGAAGGAATCGCCAAGGGCGAGATACGTAACATTGCGTCGATCGCCAGGAATCGGCTTACCCTTGTACCCGTCTGGATATTCGACGTCAAAGGTTGAGGTGAAGATTTTCATATTATTGCCGCCGTACCATGGCATATACGACTCGTTGAACCGAGCAGTAGGCACGTAGCTATTTAGATAATTTCCCTGTAAAAACTCAACTTCACAACCACCACGTCCCCGGAGCGGTCCAGTACTACCTGCGATCATACCGTACAACTTTGCACCGCTGCCCCAGTTATGTGTAATGGTAGCAATTCTGTACGGAGCATCACCGTAAAACTTAATATGAAAGTCATCTCTATTTTCTGACCAAAATACCGTTATGAAATAGGGGTTTACTGTTTTACCATTAACCGTAGTTTGCTCATAGGCAATGGCATACGCTCCTGTCGCCATAGCCCGCTCAAGGCTCGCCATATAACTTTTATGATACTTATGGTCGCCAGGAATATTGGGATACTTAAACGCTGTAAACCACCCATTAGAATAATCTGTTGGTGCACAAAAGCTCTTGTGATAGTTTATATAATTTACCAACTTCTTTACTGTTATCTTATCAGTAAAATCATCGTATTGAGATGAGCTTGGCCACCATCCGATCGCTGAGCGATTGTCCGGAAACTTGGGACCTGCGTAGCCACTTGGATAGTCAACAGAAAAAGTAGACGTAAAGAGTTTTTTATTTGATCCTGCAGATATATTCAAGTCAGATATAAAAGCCTGCGAATGTTTATATCCCGATAGATATTCAGGGGCGCAATTACTACCATTATCACCTCCTAAAATTAACTTAGGGCTGGCAACGGTAGCGACATAGAGCTTTGACCGATCACCTTCTTTTTTTGTAAGATAAATTCCACTTATTTGATGATTTTTATAAAAACGATACGTATAATCATCTCTACCATCTTCTGTCCAAAAAACTTTTATGAAATACGGGTTTGACGTATTGTTATGCTTGTTATTCTGCTCATAAACAACCGCGTACGCACCCTTTGGCGACGACATAGCACGCTCTAAACTTTCTACCGCCGCTTGGTGGTCTTTGGGGTCGCCTGAATAATATCTCTTTTGCTTAAAAGCAAACAGCCACTTCTTCGCATAATCGTCATCAGGACTTCCGCAGGTTTTACCCGAATAATTATTGATGTGGTGGATCAATGTTTTCGTTGAAACCTTGTTGATGATATCATCATACTCAGAAGCCGCTCCAACCATCGCTGGCAGCGCGATGCACGCCGCTAACGTAGCCCCAATAACACTAATAATAAATTTCCACATAAGCGCCCCCTCCGTTATGCTTATGTCAAAATTGTACCAGACCGCCTCGCGCGCAACAAGAAACCAGCCGCACACCTACTCAAACCATCGTTGAAACAATATCCATCTGCGTCAGCTTCTCGACAGACAGCTGCCACATACCTCACGCCACCCTCTATCCAATAATCTCGCTCGCCACCGCCTTATCATTCCACGGAATCCGCTTGCCATTAACAATTCGGTACTGCTCATGTCCCATACCGGTAATTAAAACCGTATCGCCGCGCGCTGCCGTCTGCAAAGCCTGGCTAATCGCCTGCTTCCGGTCGGCCACTTCCGTCATTTTATGAGATTTTTTCGTCTTTTCAATCCCCTGACGAACCATCGCCCGAATCTCATCCGGATCTTCATTATAACTTTCCTCATCTGTCAGGAAAATCCTGTCTGCCAAGTTAGCCGCTAATTCTCCCATAACCGGCCGCTTCGACTGATCGCGGTCGCCGCACGCCCCAAACACCAGAATTAGCCGCCCCTTAGTAATCTTTTGCGTAGTTTTTAACAATTTTTCCAGCGCGTCCGGCGTGTGCGCATAGTCCACGATAATATCAATCCCGAGTTTGTTATCCACCCGTTCAAACCGTCCCGGAATCACCTCCAAGTTCGCTACGCCTTCCTGAATATCCTCCAGTTTAATCCCCAACAGATACGCCAGCGACACCGCCGCCGACATATTCATCACGTTAAACTCGCCTGGCAGATTTGTCGCCAGCTCCAGATGAGTTTGATGGTCGATCAGCAGACTCGCCTCCGTCCCCTTCTTATATAATTTGACGTGCGTGATGTGCGCCTCGGCTTCTGGATTCATGCCGTAGGTCATTTTTTGCTCGCGCGCCGTGAACTGATTAAAATAATCAAACCACGCGTCATCGCGGTTCAGTACAATATATTTCGGCTTTTTCTCAAATAATTTCGCTTTCGCTACCGCGTATTGCTTCATCGTTTTATGGTAATCCAAATGGTCTTGCGTCAAATTCGTCATCACCGCCGCCTCAATTGGCACGCCGTCAAACTTATGCTGGCATAAAGCGTGGCTAGTCGCCTCTAAAATCACATATTCCGCACCCTTACGCCGCGCTGCCCGGAAAAAACGAAACAACTTCGCCACTGTCGGCACTGTTGCATTCAAATCGTTCAGTTTTTCCTGGCCAGCAATTTCAATCACCGCTGTTGTAAACAACGCTGTCTTAAAGCCAGCCTCTTTCAAAATCTCATTAATATAACAAGCAGTCGTCGTTTTACCGTTCGTCCCGGTCACCGCAATGATCCTCAAGCCGCGAGCCGGATTGCCATACCGCAGACTAACCATCTTCGTGCGAGTAATCCTGTAGGCATTCTCCGTATTTTTCAAAGCCCCCTTCGGTAATGTTTTCCTCGCAATTTTTACCAACTTGTTCTTCATATCCCTATTTTACCACTTATATTTGCTATAATAAAAGCAAATGAGGATTTTGGGAATCGAGTCCAGCTGCGATGAAACAGCGGCGGCGGTCGTTGAAGACGGCGAACGCTTGCTTTCTAATGTGGTCAATTCCCAAATTGACATCCATGCTGAATACGGCGGCGTTATCCCGGAAATTGCCGCCCGCAGCCACCTGGAAGTTATCAACCCGGTCATCAAAAAAGCCCTGTCTGACGCTGATTGCACCTGGGATGATATCGACGCCGTCGCCGTCACCTATGCGCCTGGCCTGATCGGCTCGCTGCTCATCGGCACCCTCGCCGCCCGCACCCTCGCCATCATTCACGATAAGCCGCTTTACAAAATACATCATGTCGAGGCGCATGTGTATGCTAATTTTATTACGAAACAAGGATCTCGCCATATTATTGACAAATCAAGAACCGTAGAGCCAACCTCAGCAGTCGTCTTTGAGGAGGCTGTGACGGGCGCGTCAAGCCCCGTCAGCCGAGCGCCACGGGCCGGCGAAGCCACCCGTAAAGAGTACTCCGAAAAGATGATTGCTGAGGTTGGCGACGTCCTCAATGCAGTCGCCAAAGAATCTGACGAGAAAGCATCTCGGCGTGCGGAAGCCGTTGTTAATTCTAGCAATTTGGCGCTGTCTTTACCGCATTATCAACCCACCTTCCCCCTCCTCGCCCTCATCGTCTCTGGCGGACATTCGCAGCTCGTCCTTTTCCAGAATCACGGCGACTACCAACTCATCGGCCAAACTCAAGACGACGCCGTCGGCGAGGCGTTCGACAAGGTTGCTAAAATCATTGGTCTGCCCTACCCTGGCGGCCCTGCCATCGCCAAAGCCGCTGAGTTTGGTGATCCCCACGCCTTTCACCTGCCCATCGCCAAGCTCGCTGGCGAGTACGATTTCTCCTTCTCTGGCCTCAAGACAGCCGTTCTGAGGACCGTTCAGCGCGAGGTGGGCAAAGACTTCACCTTTCCGTCGCACGAGCTCCCTGCCCTAGTAAACGATGAACTGAGACATAATATGGCAGCCAGTTTCCAATACACCGCCGTTAAAACCTTGGTCGATAAGACCAAGAAAGCTTATGACAATTTCCAGCCTGCCTCCGTCGTCATCGCCGGCGGCGTTGCCGCCAATCAAGAATTACGCCGCCAACTGCGTGAGGCCTTGCCTATCAACATCGAATACGCACCCATCCAGCTCTGCACCGACAACGCTGCCATGATCGCCGCGCTCGGTTATTTCCGCGCTCAAATCGACCCGCCGGCTGACCCGTACGACCTGGAAGTGCAACCAAGTTTATCAATGACAGCAAGCTAACGTTGTGAGGATTACAACATGAACCAACATTTTTTACAATCAACTGCCTGGCAAGCCTTTCAAGAATCGCTCGGGCGCACCACCTTTCGCGATAGCGACCCGGGTTGGGAATATCTGGCTGTTTTGGAGCGCAGCACCGGCAATTCCCGCCTGTATTGTCCGTACGGCCCAACTGCTGATGACGAGCATTCACTGGCAGCAGCCCTTGATTCCTTAACTCAACTTGGCAAAACACACCACGTTACTTTCCTGCGCGTTGAGCCAACCAACCCTAACTTTACTACGCATCTCAAATCTCACGGCTGGAAAAAAGTCACCTACCAAAAACTCCAGCCCGAGCATTCGCACGTCATCGACTTGACTCAGCCGCAAGACCAGCTGATCGCCCATATGGCACAGCCAGTTCGTAATGTGTACCGCAATTATCATAAAAAAGGCGTCTCTGTCCACCGCTCGACCAACCCGCACGACATTGATATCTTACTGAAATTCGTCCACCAAGTTGCTCGGCACCGTGGCATTACGCCGCATCCTGATAGTTATTTCCGCCAGCAAGCCGCTACCCTCTTCCCGCTCGGCGCAGCCACATTGTACTACGCCGCGCTTGACGATCAGCCCATCGCCGCTGCCCTGTTTTATCACAGCAGCGACACGCTATATTACGCCCATGCTGGCGCCTCGTCAGACCCAGCTCACCGCAAGCTCAACGCTGGCACTGCCCTGCTGGCCGAGGCAATCATTGACGCTCAGCAGCGCGGATTAGCCAAAGCCGACCTCTACGGCATTGCCCCCGACGGTGCCGACAAGAGCCATCCGTGGGCCGGCTTCACCAAGTTCAAACGCTCATTTGGCGGACGCGACGTCACCTTTGCCGGGGCTTGGGATTTGCCATTACAGCACTGCCGCTACTGGCTGTACCGCGCCTACCAAACGCTGCGTTAACACCCCCAGCCAGACATCATCCGCGGTTTTGCCGCCCCTTTTTCTGTGGTATAATTGGCTTGGTAATATAACCGCGTGGAGAGATCATTTACGCCTATTGTCTGAGTTTTCACGTGAAAAATCTTGACGGTAGCGATGCTCGCTTTTCACGTGAAAAGTAGGAATTATTCATGCAACTAGCCAAACAATACACCCCAAACGATTACGAACCAAACATTTACGCCATGTGGGAAACCAGCGGCGCATTAGAGCCGACCGGTGTCGGCAAACCGTATTCCATCGTCATGCCGCCGCCCAACGCCAATGGCAACTTGCACATTGGTCATGCTCTAGACATGAATTTGAAAGATATTATGATCCGCTATCACCGCATGAAGGGCGATGATGCGGTATTTATTCCCGGAGCAGATCATGCTGGCTTCGAGACCTGGGTAGTCTACGAAAAAGAGCTGGCAAAACGGGGAAAAAGCCGTTTTGACTTTTCACGTGAACAACTGTACGACCAGGTTTGGAAGTTTGTAGAAGAAAAACGTGGCAATATGGAGTTGCAGCTGCGCGCTCTGGGCGTCAGCGCTTCTTGGCAGCATTTGACCTTTACGCTGGACGATAAAGTCATCACTACGGTGTATGAGACATTCAAAAAGATGTGGGATGACGGGCTCGTTTACCGCGGTGAGCGGATCGTTAATTATTGCACCAAACACCAAACCAGCTTCGCCGACATTGAGGTTGAACATAAAAATGAAAAAGGGAAGTTATGGCAAATCGCTTACCCGACGTTGGATAAAATCGGCGAAATCGTAGTCGCCACCACGCGGCCGGAGACTATGCTGGGCGACGTGGCAGTGGCTGTCCACCCGGATGACGAGCGCTACAAACACCTCATCGGCACGCGAATTTTATTACCAATCACCGACGAGGAAATCCCGATTATCGCCGACGAGTACGTCGATATGAATTACGGTACTGGCGCGGTGAAAATTACGCCAGCGCACGACCCGAACGACTTCGAGATGGCCCAGCGCCACAACCTGCCGCTCAAGCAAATCATCAGCCAAGAAGGTAAGATGATTAATGTACCGCCGCAATTCCTAGGCCTGACACCGACAGAAGCCCGCACTCGCGTGTTGGCAGCTTTGGAATCGTTGGAGCTGCGCCGCGGCGAAACAGACATTGAGCATGCCGTCGGGCATTGTTACAAATGCGGCAGCGTGATTGAGCCGATGGTTAAAGAGCAGTGGTTTATTAAAATGCAGCCGCTAGCTCAGCCAGCCATTGAAGCCTTAGAGAGGGAAGAGATTACCTTTTATCCAGCTGCCAAGCGCAAAGAACTCATCGCTTACCTCAAACAATTGAAAGATTGGAATATCTCTCGGCAAATCCCGTGGGGCATCCCGATTCCAGCGTTCGTCAACGAGAGCGACCCGCGCGATTGGATATTTAACATTCGTACTGACGAACGAAAGATAGTTGTAAATGGCACAACATATATCAGAGAAGAAGACACCTTTGACACCTGGTTCTCATCTGGTCAATGGCCATACATCGTTACCGATTACCTAAACAGCGGGGAATTAGCCAAGTATTTCCCAACCAGCCTGATGGAAACTGGCATGGACATTATGCGGGCGTGGGTAGCGCGGATGATTATGCTCAGCCTGTACCGCACTGGCAAACTACCGTTCAAGGACGTTTATCTGCACGGTATGGTCAATGATGAGCACAATCAAAAAATGTCCAAATCCAAGGGTAATGTCATCAACCCGATGGAGCTAGTCTCAGAATTTGGCTCGGACGCCACCCGCATGGGCATCATCGCTGGCCGGGCGCCGGCCCAGCACCAAGCCTTCAACAAGGGCGCAGTCATCGCTGCTCGCAATTTCTGTAATAAGCTGTGGAATATCGCTCGTTTCGTCGAGGCGCAAATCGGCGATGAACACCAAATCGTTGACCTGGAGCCGCAGACACCAGCCGACCACTGGATTATCCGCCAGCTAAACGACGCCGCCAATAACGTCGCCGTCCGCCTGGAGCAGTACCGCTTTTCTGAAGCTGCGGACACGGTTTATCACGCTATTTGGGACGACCTAGCCGATTGGTACATCGAATCATCAAAAACCGCTATCAACCGCCCGCTGTTATCCTGGGCGCTGGCGACCAGCTTGAAAATCGCTCATCCGTTCGCGCCATTCGTCACCGAGACGATTTGGCAGACGCTTAATTACACCGACGGCATTTTAATGCGCGACCACTGGCCGACCCCAGAAAAGTTCGACCCTATCGCTGCTGAGCAGTTTGAGCAGCTGAAGACGCTGGTCGCCGAAGGCCGCTGGGTAATCGCTGAGCTGCCGGGCAACAAGAAATACCGCTTGTTATACGGTAATGACAATTTAATTGATGAAAATCAGGATATCGTTAAGCATTTAATGCGCCTCAGCTCGATCAAACATACTGACCAGCCAAAAGGATTGCGGCTGGCCGCCGCCAATCGAGAAGCTTGGCTGGACATTGACAGCGAAACATTGTACCAGCACCAGGAGAATTTGGAAGTACGCCTCGCCGAAACCCGCCAAAAGAAAACCGGCTTACAAAAACGGCTCGACAACCCGACGTACCTTGAAAAAGCACCAGCTTACTTGGTTGAAGAAACCCGTCAGCAGCTAGCCGAACAAGAGCAAATTATCACGCGGCTGGTCGCTGAATTGAAAGTGATTACCGTAAAATAGGCGGGATAGATATAAGCCAGGGTTCAATCAGCAAGCTAGGTAAGAACCGCCAACCTAAAACTATATAATTAACAGCTCTAAGCCGCATCGCCAACAATCAACCGATAACCATCAAACGTATGCTGGCCGCGCGCGGCGTATTTTTGGCGCAATCGTTTACGGTCATTATCTCGCGGCGTTGTCCGGGGCTGCGATGAACCGTTCTTTAAAATATGAGACACCTGCGCATGCTCTGGATGGGTGTGCGGATTAGTTTCCGGCATTTTCGCCTCGTCCGTATCCGATTTATCATAATAAACATATTCCCAAGACGCGGTAAACGCCTTATCCATGCTCGTGTCATGCAACAATACGCCAATTGCCGTATGGATGCTAACCAGCATGGTCGCTATGGTAATTAACTGTTGTGCTATATTCATTTTGTTTTCCTGTTTGTATCTGTTTTATGAAATACTGTTCTTAATATTAGCACAAGCTTTGTTTTTTGTCAAGTATATTTTCCTAAATATACACGCTCGCCAAACTAAAATAACCCCGGCTCTCCAGCCGCGGCTATCTTCTCTGGCGGAAGGGGAGGGATTCGAACCCTCGGTACGTTTTACCGCACGCCGGTTTTCAAGACCGGTACCTTCAACCACTCGGTCACCCTTCCAACATCAACATCAGTTCAAAATCTGGCGGAGGAGGGGAGATTCGAACTCCCGCTACAGATCTCTCCGTACTAACGATTTAGCAAACCGTCCCCTTCAGCCACTTGGGTACTCCTCCAGATCTACAGATAGAGTGTATCATATATCGGCCGTAATTCATAGCTTTACCGGCAAATTTTCGATTGACGCTGCCATATAAAGACGATATAATAGCCTTATCATGATAAAGCAAGGTTTTTTGGAAATAGTTGCGGGCGTTTTGGCGCTTGGTTTGGGTGTGACGGTCGCCACAGCGCCATTTTCGGCTATCGGAGAGGGCGGCGCACCAGCCGGCGTCAATGCGGCGCGCGGCGATAACATGCCAGCAAATTTGGCTAATGGCGACTCCTCAATCATCCGCCGCGGTATCAACTTGATGCTATATGGCGCTGGCGTTCTCAGCGTGGTCATGCTGATTTGGGGCGGCGTTCGCTACGTCGTTTCCAGCGGTAAAAAAGACTCGGTAACCGCCGCTAAAAACACCATCATTTATGCTATTATCGGGTTATTAATTTCCATTTTCGCCTATGCCATCATCAACTTTATTCTGATGACCGCAATCGGCGGTAGCGGCGGACCGACCACCAACATATAAAAATTGCCCGATAAAATCGCTCGTGGTATACTGTAGCCATGGACACAGACCAAGACAATCAGCCGCCAGAAACTAAAGAATCTGCCGTATTTTACGAGAAATCGAAGACTGATAGCTCTGAGCCGAAAAAATCAGACACCGACGCAAACGCAGACATAAATAAGACAGAGGATGATCTGAGCCTAAAAGAGCCGATCGCTTGGACAGCTCCGGAAGGCGTTAAAGTTCACCGCGAGTTGTGGTGGTACATCGCTTTCGGCGTGGTTCTTATCGGACTTATGGCGCTGGCTATTTTAGTATTCAAAAGCCCGACCTTTGCCATTTTACTGCCAATTATGACGGTAGCGCTGTTCTTACTATCAGAGAAAACACCTCAAAATATCAATTACGCCATCAGTCCCAAGGGCGTTTACGTCGGCGATAAGCTGTACGACTTCAGTGAGTTCCGGGCTTTCGGGATAACCCGCGAAAATAACCAGCATTCGGCAATTTTACTGCCAGTCAAGCGCTTTTCGCCCGGACTAACGCTCTATTTTTCTGAAAAAGAGGGTGAGAAGATAGTCGATATGCTGGGAGCGCGGCTGCCAATGCAAGAGATTAAGCCCGACGCCTTGGAAAAAATTATCCGTATGATAAAACTATAACTTGCCCCGCTAGTTTATATGTGGTAGAATACGAAAGTTCACCGTTTTTGGGCGGAGAAAGTACTTTATATTTCTGTTATAGCCAATCGGGTTTCCGAAAGGCTGTATGCACCCGTAGCTCAGCTGGATAGAGCGCTGGCTTGCGGAGCCAGAGGTCGTAAGTTCGAATCTTGCCGGGTGTACCACATTAGCTTTATGGAGAGATGCAGGAGTGGTTGAACTGGCCGCTCTCGAAAAGCGGTATGGGGCAACCCATCGAGGGTTCGAATCCCTCTCTCTCCGCCACAACTACTTAAGATGAAAATAACCATTCTCTCAATCGGTAAAAAGAACGAACCCTGGATTCAACCAGGCGTTTTTCGTTTTTTAGAGCGCCTGAGACCGCCGTTTGCCGCAGAGATGGTAATTCTACCACATTCAAGTTTTGAGGGCGACAGAGCGCGCCAAGAAGAGTCAGAACGATTATTATCACGAATAAAAGACAGTGACTTTACAATTTTACTAGACGAACGCGGTAAAAACCTTAGTTCGCCAGAATTATCTAGCTTAATCTTACAGAACAATACTAAGCATATCGTTTTCATTATCGGCGGCGCTTATGGTGTTACCGATGAAATGCGCCAGCGAGCCAATGTGACTTGGTCGTTATCAAACCTGGTATTTCCACATCAATTAGTCCGCCTCATCCTGGCGGAACAGCTGTACCGCGCGCAGGAGATAGCCAAAGGCAGCCGCTATCACCATCAGTGATTTATATATTGCCGTGCCGGGCGATAACCGCCGCCTGGATATTTTCAGCGCCCGCCTGTCTCAAGCAGTCAGCTGCCGCCGCTAAGGTTGAGCCTGTCGTAAAGATATCGTCGATTATTACATACAACTTCTTTTGATCAACCGGCTTAGACACCTCGAAGAACTCTTTAGCTTGCCGTTTTCTTTGACGCGACGACCTGGCGGCATGCTGAACGACATTATTGCGGCGGCGAAGCAGGGAAGAATAGCCAACCTTCCGTTTCCTGGCCAAATCTTTGGCGATAAGTTGCATATGATCGTAACCACGGCGGCGCATATTCCTGGACGTCGTGGGAATCGGTACGATAACCGCATCTGCCGGCAACTCCGGTAAGGCAGAATCCAGCAAATCTCCTAAAATACCTGCTGCCGCCTGGACGCGGCGAAATTTATAATCGTCAATAATCTTAGCAATTGACCCGCGGCGATACCCAAAGCACCACAGCATATCATACGGCTGCTGGTGATTATTGCAAAGATTGCCAGTTTTTAGCGGGTTACCGCATAAAATACATAACTGAAACCGTTGTTTGATGATGTATTTTTTACAACTTTGACATAGAATATATCCAGTTTTACCGCACTCGTAACAGCGGTGAGGAGCGATAATTGATAAGATCTGGTCAAACATCGTAATTTATACTTTTATAACCTCTAGTGTTGATTATACCGCATATAACAGCTATAATTGTAATAGACTACTGTCATGAGCCTATTATATAAACAGTGGAGGAGATTATGGCCCGTAAACAAGATGATAATCTATTACTGGACGATGAACTGACAGCGGCGTTCCTGGGGAGCGACGACAGTTCCATGCCAGAGCCAGAGCCGGTGGATAGCGACGACACCGTTGCTGCTACGGCAGCTGTCGCGGCAACCGACGAGACTTGGGAAGATTCTGAAAATTTAATGGGGCAGCTGGCTGTCGATGTGTTTGAAACAGAAAACGAGCTGGTTATTAAAGCCCGCACCGCTGGTGTTGACCGCAACGATTTGGATGTTAGTATTTCCGACGGGATTTTAACCATCAGCGGCACGTTATCAAGCGGCGACGAAGGCGATGTACGCAACTGGCATATCCAGGAGTGCTACTGGGGCGAGTTTAGCCGCACCTTACCGCTGCCAACCGCCGTCAACGAAGAAGGTGTTAAGGCAGAATTAAAAGACGGCGTATTGACAATCACCTTTGAGAAAATCAAGCAGGAAAGAGCTAAGAAGATTAAGGTTTTGTAAAATTCCGGTCTCTTTATACAACATAAGAAATCACCGACTCGTAAACGAAAAAGCCCTGATATATCAGGGCTTTTTAAGCGTTGTCAAGCCTGAACAAAAACTACGCTGTACCAATCTGGGTAGTAACGAAGTTAACGATTGCGTACGCCATAATAGCGATAACTAAACCAATCACCGCATATATAATGGTGTTCTTTGCCGACGTCACTTTATTGCTATCGCCAGCCGAGGTCGTATATTTAATACCGCCCCAAACCATCATGATCACCGACAAAATACCGACAACCCACAGGATGATGTTAACGACGTTTTTTACTAACGAGTTAGCATCCCCCACGCCGTCTTTCATACCGTCACCCTTTGCAGCCTCAGTTCCGCCTGACAGATTATACTGAGCGCTAACCGCTGGCGAAGCAGCCAAAGCAACCATCGGCACCATCAGTAGTCCCGCCAGCAACACTTTTACTTTCTTCATTCGCTTATTCTCCTTGTTTATTACTTGATGATTATTATTGTACTGTTTTATCCGATATATTGCAACATTTATCCTCTATTGTCCCGCCTTTACTATTTCTTCTATTCTACATGAATTACCTGCTTAGCCCAGGCTTTAAATGGCCGCTGCCGGAACCAAAGCCGCTGCCGATAGACCTACTGCCTGGAGTGCTGGCGCCGGAAGAAGAGCCAGCGGCGGCACCGCTGCTAACACCAGAACCGCCTGGCGAGGAAGTGCCAGACAGAGAACCGCCAACCGCTTTACCGCCTGTCGATGTCACCTCTGTTCGGACAAAATTAACGATTGCGTACGCCATAATAGCAATAATTAAACCAACTACTGCATAAATCAGCGTACTTTTTGCAGAAGCCAACTTACTGGTATCGCCAGCCGAGGTAATATACTTAAAACCGCTCCACACGATCATAGTTACCGACAGAATACCAACAACCCACAATAAAATATTTACAATTGAACCAACTGTATTGTTGACGCTTTTACCTTGCATCTCGCTGGTTGTCGCGGCATTTATGCCCGAAGATACTTGGGCAGAAGCGTCAGACGTTAATAACGAGGCAGCAGCTAAGCTAGAAACACCCAGCAAACCTACAAACGCTATCGTAAACCCTATTTTTTTCATAATCTTATCCTTTCTTTTCTACTTTTACCAAACACGCCCAAATGCCAAATTAACAATCGCCGACGCCAATAAAGAAACTATCAATCCAATCGCGGCATATAAAACCGTATTTCTGGCTTTAGCAACCCTTGAACTATCGCCATTCGACAAAGCAAACAATATACCGCCAACAACTATCATAATAATCGATATGGCACCAACTGCCATTAATAGAAGGTTCACGACATTACCAATCGTTGACTTAACTTTAGCCTCGCCCTCGCTTTTATTCTGGCAATACATTGATGTGGCATTGCCGCCAGAGCAGACATCAACCGCCGAGACTATCACTGGCGCCGTAAATAGTGTACTAAGCAGAAGCGCTGGGGTAACCAATATTTTTAACAACTGTTTCATGCGCGACACTCCTTTCTACGCAAATCTTCCAATAATAAACTTTACGATAACAAACGAAGCAGCGACCATGACTAGTCCAGCTACCGAATAAATTATCGCATCCTTTGCTTTGGCAGTCTTTGATGGCTCGCCGACCGACAGGGAATAGTTAATGCCAGCGACAACCACAATAATTACCGCCACCGCGCCAGCAATCATAAACACCAAATTAACAACTCTGTTCAAAGCATTATTATCAGCAGGATTACTCGGAACACCCAAGCTTGAAGCGTCGCCTAGTAGTCCAGCTAAAAAATGTAAAAAATCCATACTACAAACCTATCGTTGATGATATTAAGTTAACAATAGCAATCGACAATAGCGTAACTATCAAGCCGATAACCGCGCTTAAAATTGTCTTCCGGGCATGTGCGGCTTTATCCGGCGAACCAACACTGGTCATCATTAAAAAGCCACCATACATAATATAACCGACCGCAATATAACCGACAACCTGCAGCAAATCATCAATCACGTTCAGTACAATTCTCCATACAAATGCCGCTTGTTTATCTGTATCGCTACCAGGACTTATGATATTGCATGATCCGTCAGTCAGCCCATCGTACCACGGCTTAAACGTCAGTATTTGACCCTTGTCAGAACAGGAATCAGCAAAAGCTTGATTGCCGGAAAAAATCATAGTGGAACTGAAAGCTCCAAATACAATTAATGAAACAGCTAAGATAATTTTTTTCATCAGAATATCCCTCCCGGAACGAAAAAGTTTGTAATCGCCACCATAAATGCGAAAAGCAATAGCCCAATAATGGTGTTAATCCAAACCGTTCGGGCCTTGGAAAGCTTATCAGGACTACCCTCGGAAGTAGTATATAAAATAGCGCCAAATATCACCGCGCCAACCGCCAAAACTCCAACGCCAGCAGTCATAATCTTTACAACCATTTTCACAATTTCGATAATAGCAGCCTGTCCAGTAGCACCGCCGCAGGCAATAACCGACGTCTTAGCCCCGGCACACTCAGTCTCAGCGAATACTTGGCCGGTACTTAGTATAGAACCGCAGACAACCGCAGCGAGAAAAGCGATAGCAATGATGGTATTTCTTTTTATCATAAACAGTTCTCTGGTTAAAATTGTAAAATAGCCGGGGAAAAAATGCAAATAGTTTCTTGAAAAGAGCAGGGATGTTTGCTATTATGACTACTATCAGATGCGCTCGTAGTGAAGTTGGTCTATCACGCCTCCCTGTCACGGAGGAGATCGCCGGTTCGAATCCGGTCGAGCGCGCCACAATGATTCGCTCCTGATTGGAGTGTTTTTTATTTACTATCTAGAGAAGTAAAATACCGCATATGCCTACAATTTACAGCATATGCGGTATTGAGTTTTATTTATTTATCGCGCTATTTGGCGCGTAAGCTAGATATCGGTTTTTCCACTCCTTCGATTTCTATCGTGGTTTGGCTACCATTTGGTATAACATTGGATACAACCCAAATTAAACCTGAGTACATATTATTCGTATCGGTAGATTTTGGCACCATTTCAATAATACACACAGGAGATTTAGCGGCAGACTCTTCGTCTACCTCATAACCTGTAATGTTACCCTCCGAATCTACGGTAGGTTTTAATGACTTAGGAACAAACGCCATCTGTATCGTGTTACTGGCTGCGGAGTTGCCTTTTCTTCGTTTTGATATACATTCGCCGCGCCCATCACTGCTGCTTACAGCAATAAGTGCAGGTAGTTCGGGGATAGGCGACTCTGCACCTTCTATCTTACCATTTGACATATTAAACAGATTGCAGCGGTGTGACTGTTCTACTTTTAGCTTCGATACCATATTACGGATCTCTGCCAGAGGATCTTCTTCAGAGTTAGATTTCATAAACAGCTCGCCATATTGGCTGATTATAACCTTTTTTGCTTCCTCAGGCACAGAGGCGTCTGCTAATAAGGCAGCTACGGTCGCTAATTCTGTTGTCGCTCTCCTGACAACTTCAGCATTTCTTTCAGGGTTACAACGAGCGTTCTTTGGACCGCTTAGCTCTGGGTACGGTAGTCCGCCATTATTACTATCATTACCAAAGAATTCATACAGTATTTCGCGCCTATCTTCTTCGCCGGAGGTAGCGCTCAGTCTGGTGGCGAGATCGTCAAGACCGACCCATTCGCGCAAACCGCTATTCAGTTCCTCATAAGTAAACTCCTTCGGTCTCGGCGCTTCTGACGTTGGCGTAGCGGTTTTTTCAGGCGTTGGCGCTGGTGAGGTTGGTGCACCGCTGGCAGCCTCTGTTGGTGACGTCGAAGGGGGGTTTGCTTCGGTCTTTCCGCCGCAGGCAGCTAGACCCGCTGCCGTAGCGAAAGCCGCCACCGCACCCAGAAAGCCTCTTCTTGACACTTCTTCACTTGTTAATTTGTCTATTATTGAACCGCTTGGGTTATGTGGTTTAAGTTCCATAACGCTTGGGGCTCCTCTCCTCTGGTCGTACCAGAATTATAAATAAACTCTCCTCAGCATGGGCTGATTGGTTTTATTGTAATATATTTACCATAAAATGCAAGAAAATTGCTGTATTTTTCATAAAATATTTGAAGATTTCAGCCTACCGCAATCACCGGCAAATGTGCTACAATTGTAGGCATATGCGGTATGCTCGTTCTATAATTTTAATTCTATCCTGTAGCCTAATGGTCGCTGTCTTTGTTCCGTTTAACACAAGCCACGCAGAAGACCCCATAGTAAACGCGGATAAACAGTGCGTCTCCTTTAGATCCTATCCAACAGGAGGCACAGGCGCGCAGGCCACGACAGAATGTACTAGGTATGAGTATAAGTGTCCAAGTGGCTCTACACCAGTTGAAGGAGACAATACAAAATGTAGAAAGGATACTATTTATTCTACGCAGACTTGCCTAAAGAAGCACTATGTATCTGGTAGTAGCAGTGGTGGCTATCCTGCTTCAGGTGGTGGTCACGAAGAATGTTCAGAGTATAAGTATGATTGTCCAAGCGGATATAAGCTCGTTGAGGGAGATAATAGCAAGTGTAAATACCAGTCTTCCTCCAAGCCCTCCAAACCTACTTCCCCCTTCGCTGGCGATAAAAAATCTACCGTAAGTCCTACTGTCGCAAAGTGTTCAAAAGCAGCGAACCATAAAAAAGGCGACAGCAAAGGCGGGTTTTATTGCTATGACGGAAACGAATACTACGCGATAAACTTTAAATGTTCTACATCATCAGCAATGCAGGAAGCTGTAAAAGATGGGATAACCTGGCGCCGCTGCGTTATCGCTGGCGACGGCGTATACACGGCTGCCGGACAAGAAATGCTTAAACAAGCTCCTGGCTTAGCCGAGATTACCTCTGATCCTAAGGTTATTGGACAATGCGCAGTACAGGCCAAAGATTCTGTAGAAATGGAAAAAAGCCGCCACTCTGTGCCGGACGAAGCGGCGCGCCGCCAGGAAATCTTCGCCCAGTGTCTAGCTGGAGCAACAGGTAAATCAGTGGACGAGGTAAAGGCGGCTCTTGGCGGCGTTGATCCGCTTGTTGGCGCTACAAAAGGTGCAGAGGTTACTGCAGCCACCGAGCAGCAACTCGCCCAAGAACAAGCCGCCGAAGGCGAAGGAGAAAAACCCAAAGAAGAGTGCGGCGGCCACGTAGAAGGTATTGGCTACTTCCTTTGCCCTATACTGGAGAGGCTTGTTGATTTTGCCGACGGCACCTGGGGTCTATTTGAATTTCTATTACAAACCAATCCTTTGCCAAGCGATAGCAGCGAACCTTTACCGTCGGCTTGGAGCGGGCTGAGGGATGTGGCTAACGCTATATTGGCCATCATTTTCCTGGCTATTATTATCTCTCAGGTCTCAAACATCGGCATATCCAACTATGGCGTGAAAAAGATGCTACCACGACTAATAATCGCTGCCATTGCCATAAATGTGTCGTACTTCCTAATGCAGGTTATCGTAGACATAGCAAATATTTTAGGGTCAACGTTGTACGAGTTTATATCAGACCTAGCGCCAAAAGTACAGTATAGAGACGTTGGTTGGGCAACTATCATAACAGATATTGCTGCTACTGGTATAGCGGTAGCTGCTATCGGAGCAGGAGCGACCGCGGCAAGAGCTGCCATGACCGACATGGATCCAAAAGTAGGACTGTTGCTGTTATTTGTATTCATAGTGCCAGCCATATTAGGTTTAATCGCTGGTCTGATGGCTTTAGTATTCCGTGCAGGCGTCATACCAGTTTTGGCAATTTCTGCACCAATTGCTTTCGCCGCTTGGGTGCTGCCAAACACCCAAAAATTATTCGAGAAATGGAAGAGTACTTTCCTGGGTATGCTATTTCTGTATCCACTAGCCTCATTATACTGCGGCGGACTGAAGTTTGTAGCATTGTCACTTATGAGCCAGAACACCGAACCTCAACAAGTTTTATTCAGAATGATGGGAGTAACCATGCTGCTTTTGGGATCTGGGTTTGTAGCGGTACTGGCCATAAAGTCAAACTCCTTTATGGGCGGCATGATGAATGGTATAAAGAATATTGGCACTAAACTTACTGCGCCGGCAGTAAATTCACTAGCAAGCTATGCGGGAGCTTTAAAGGGTGCCAAGCGAGCGGAATTTTTAGCAAAAGACCACAGCAAGGCGGCTGAGGTGGCTGAGCGCAACAAATATCATCGTCTTAATCCGCGCAGGTTAGGGGCCAGGATTAGACATGCCACTGGTCGACGCATGCAAGCGCATGACGAACGGATGGCACAAGCTAAAATGCAAGCAAAGGTGTACGAGTCTGCTATGGAACAAGAAGAAAAGCGGAAATACGAAGCTAAAGTGGCGGAAAACCCTGCACTACTTGGAAGGGTGGCTGAAACTGTTGGTGGAAAAGCCTTCATCAAGGAAGCGGCTTATAAGTCTGCCAACATGGAACTGCAAAGTAAATATAGCGGCAACGCAGTAAAGGCGCTTAATGAAAGCGACAACGAATATGTTAAAGCCTTAGCCGCCAAAGAGATAGCTGAAAGAGGCAGCGCTGGCGAAATAGATCAAGTTCGCGAATATCTCCAAAAAGGCGGTAGTATCGACAACACTGACATGGCCGAAGCCTTAATGAAGATGAAAGGCCGCGATGCCGGTATTGCAGCAGCTGGTAAGGCGGCTCTGGATAAACTAGAAAAGTCAGGTGGAGCGCCTGTATATACCGGCATCAGCGAAATGCATAGGCTTACTCAAGAAGGCTTTGATAAGCTAGGAGATAAGGCAGCTGTCGAACAAAACGCCGCTGCCATACAAGCTGGCGGTATGGACTGGGAGCAAGCCACCAGAGTTCTGGGCGACAGACATATTATGAGAGAAGCTCCGCAGGAAAACATAGGAGCTATAAAAGCCAGTATACAGGCAAATATTACACAGCAAATAAAGTCAGGCACCATGGATGGAAACCAAGCCCAAAAAGTATTGAATAATAGCCGTGCTATGGAAAATATTTCCGACCAAACCAGACAGGAGTTACAGAATATAGTAAATAACGCCGCAAAGCAAGCACAAGCAAGCGGTACGCAGGCTGCAAACGGAGCTCAGACTCAATCATCAGGACAGCCACAATCTACAAGCTCTGGAGCACAACCAGTAACATCATCGGGACAAGCCCGGCAAGCACATGCTGCCACATCGGGAACCGGACAGAAGCCGCCTTCCACGCCGCCAACGTCCAGCACGTAAATTACCCCGTACGTTTCCTTGACTTTTTATCTAAAAAATGCTAACATAATCCGTATATGAAGTGGTTACAGACACATATGCGGCAGTTAATACAGCGGTCGCGATGGTTTGCATTTCTGGCGGCTGGGCTGATCGTTGGTACTCTTGCTGGTGTTTTTTTACAATCTACCCCTGTTATGGCGGCAGATGCCACTTGGAATGGACGGTCTTTAGTCTACCAGGACAATACATACATAAACATCACCGACGAAAACCAGCTGAAGAACATGGGCTTGGATGAAAAAGGCTACGCTTACGGTATGCTAGACAAATCTGGCGGCAAGGAGAAAATGAAAGTTATTTACTTTCCGCCTGGCACCGATATAACAACAGCAACCTCGGCAGAATTTATCGTCTATGACTTTAAGAAACCAAGGACTTACACCAGAGAATCATCAACTACTATTTCCACCGAAGCTGCCGGCGAAAACCCCGATGTTGGCAGCAGCGATTGCGGCATAGTATCGGTGGGTTTTTATATTTGTCCGATCTCGACGTTTTTAGCAAAAAACATGGACTGGCTGTACGGCAAACTAAACGATTCTTTGGAAACGCAGCCTCTGAACGTTACTGATAATAAAAGCGGGTTATATCTGGCATGGAATATTATGCTGGGATTTGCCAACGCGGCGTTTATCATTGCCTTCTTAGTTATTATTTATTCGCAAGTCACCTCAGCAGGGATTAGTAATTATGGCATAAAAAAGATGTTGCCGCGACTGGCAATTGCCGCGGTGTCAGTGAATATATCTTATTATAATTGTGAGTTCGCTATC
>CAUSPY010000008.1:0-39173 GCA_963533665.1 uncultured Candidatus Saccharibacteria bacterium | reverse complement strand
ATGACAAAGATGCTAGTCACGGGAGGCGCGGGATTCATTGGCTCGAATTTTGTGCATTATACCGTCAAACACAAGCCAGAACACGACATCACTGTTATCGACAAGTTAACTTATGCGGGAAACCGCGCCAACTTGGAGCCGGTAGCTAGCCAGATTAATTTTGTCGAAGGCGATATTTGCGATGCTGAATTGATGGACAAATTGGTCGCTGAAAATGATATTGTAGTGCATTTCGCCGCTGAAAGCCATAATGACAATTCTCTGCGCAATCCCTGGCCGTTTGTCGAGACCAACGTGGTCGGTACCTACACTATCTTAGAAGCTATCCGCAAGCACGGCAAGCGCCTCCATCACATCTCGACTGACGAAGTGTTTGGCGATTTGGAACTCGACGATCCCAACCGCTTCACTGAAGATACGCCGTATAATCCATCCAGCCCCTACTCCAGCACCAAAGCTTCCAGCGACATGCTGGTACGCGCCTGGATCCGCAGCTTCGGCATCAAAGCGACGATTTCCAATTGTTCGAACAACTACGGCCCATACCAGCACATAGAAAAGTTCATTCCGCGCCAAATCACTAATATTTTGAGCGATATCAAGCCCAAGCTGTATGGTACTGGCGAGCAAGTCCGCGACTGGATTCACGTTGATGATCACAATTCAGCAGTTCATCTCATCTTGGAAAAGGGCGAACTGGGTGAAACCTACATCATCGGCGCTGACAATGACCATGTCAACAATAAGATGGTAATTGAGCTAATTTGCGAGCTAATGGGCAAAGGCAAAGGTTGGTACGAGCACGTCAATGACCGCCCTGGCCACGACATGCGCTACGCCATGGATTCCAGCAAGTTGCGCCGCGAGCTGGGCTGGCAGCCTGAATACACCGACAATCAAACGGGTATGCGCGACGGCCTACTGCAAACTATTGACTGGTACCGCGAACACGAAGACTGGTGGAAAGCCCAAAAAGAAGCCGTTGAAGCAGCCTACGCAAAACAGGGGCAATAATCATGACAGATGTGCCGTCAAAAACTAAAGTCAGCAGTAAAATCGTCTACCGAAATCCTTGGATCACCATTCACGAAGATCAGACCATTAGTCAAGACGGAAATACCGGAATCTATGGCTATATGGAGTCGCGAGACTCGTGCATGGTTGTAGTGGTAGACGACCAAGAGCGCTTGTATTTAGTGCGCGGTTTTCGCTATCCGTCGCAAAGCTTTGGCTGGGAATTACCCGGTGGTGGGGGCGACAATGAAGATCTACTAGAGGCTTCAAAACGCGAACTCGAGGAGGAAACCGGCATCATCGCTCAATCTTGGCAAAAACTAGGTGAAGCGTATGTCTGCAATGGCCTACTGACGGAGAAAATGGCTGTTTGCCTGGCCCGAGAACTAAGCTTCACTGGTCAGCGCGAACAAAGTGATGAAGTGTTTAGTGATATGCGATTTTTCACACTTAATGAAATAGACGATTTGATTCGAGACGGCGAAATTAATGATTGCCAAACTCTGGCAGGACTACATTATTATCAACTATGGCGAAAGGATAATCTATGAGCTTTAATCCAAGCGACTACAACGAACTAACCGTCACCGAATCACCCATCCCTGGGCTATTCGTCGTCAAACTACCAGTCCATGGCGATAACCGCGGCTGGTTCAAAGAAAACTATCAAAAGGAAAAAATGGAAGCACTGGGACTACCGTCATTTAACATCGTGCAGAATAACATCAGCTTCAACGACAAAGCCGGCGCCACCCGCGGTCTGCACGCCGAGCCGTGGAACAAGTTCATCTCCACCGCCAACGGCCGCGTCTTTGGCGCGTGGTGTGATTTGCGTCAAGGCGACAGCTTCGGCCGAGTTTTCACGCACGAAATTAACCCTGGCACGGCAATTTTTGTACCCAAAGGTGTCGCCAACGGCTACCAAACGCTTGATGATAATATCGCTTACACTTACCTGGTTGATGCTCATTGGTCGCCAGACGCCAAATACACCTTTGTCAATCTGTTTGATCCAACACTCGGTATTGATTGGCCTATCAGCCAAGACCAAGCGATTATTTCCGAAAAGGACGCCGCTCACCCGCTACTTGCAAATGTAATTCCGATGGAGGTTTGAGATAAGTATATGCCAACTATCACTATCATCACCGGCTGCAGCGCCGCCGGAAAAACAACAACCTTTAAGGCTCTACGAAAAAGCCAGCAAATCGGCAAGTCAATCGCTATTCATGAAATTGATGAAGACGGAGTTCCGCCAGTTGGACGCGGACCATGGCAAGGCTTTCGAGTTGAGCAGCTACTTTTTGATGCAACCGAACGCGCTAAAAAAGGAACATCATCAGTTATTTGCGGTATTATTTTCCCGCATCAAATAACTGAGTCAATCTACTATCCCGACCCGAAGATCGCCGACGTACAATTTATCATGCTGTCTACCACTGGTGCATTAATTTCCGAACGTCTGCGCGAACGCGAAAAAGGATTGAAAGGATTTGACGAAAGCATCAGCTTAGGCGGTATTCGGCAAAATATCAAGCAGAATTTACTTAATCAAAAACGGCTTGTTCGAGCAATTAGCTCCTTAAAAAATGGCCACGTTATAGACGTATCGAAACTTGATAAAACCGCTATGACCGCTAAAATTGAAGATATCATTATCAAGAATGAGAAACCGAAAACTAAACCAGAACCGTCGACGCTATTTATTATCGGCGCTAACGGCCAGCTAGGTACAGCCCTAAGATCTCAGTATCCAGAGGCTAGATTCGCTGATAAAACCGAGCTTGACATCACTGATCGCCAATCGGTCGAATCGTTTGATTGGTCAGGAATATCAACCATTCTGAATGCGGCTGCTTTCACTAATGTTGATGGTGCAGAAACCCCAGAAGGTCGCCTGGCGGCCTGGAAAGTTAATGCCTCAGCAGTCGCAAACTTGACCCGAGCTTGCCGTACTCACGATATGACGCTGGTACATATTTCCAGCGATTACGTATTTGACGGGACAAAAGAACCGCATTATGAAAGCGAAGATTTCAGTCCGCTGAGTGTTTATGGCGCATCGAAGGCGGCTGGAGATTTGTTGGTTGAACAACTCGACAAGTTTTACTTGCTGCGTACCACTTGGGTGATCGGCGAAGGTAAAAACTTCGTCCGCACCATGCTTAGTCTGGCGGAAAAAAATATTTCGCCAACCGTTGTTCATGACCAAATTGGTAGATTAACCTTTACTGGTGAATTAGTGAGAATTATTGACCATCTACTATCAACTCAAGCCCCGTTCGGCACATACAACGCCACTAACGACGGACCATTAGAAAGCTGGGCGGACATTACCAGACGAATATTTAAGCTGGCTGAGCGCGACGACCTGACTGTTACTAACACGACGACGGCTGAATATTTTGCCGGCAAAGACGGAATCGCACCGCGCCCGCTCGGCTCGAATATGAGCCTGGAAAAATTACATGCTACTGGATTTTCTAGCCGCGATTGGACGTGCGAACTAAAAGATTATATACTGAATCAAAAGGAGTTTTCATGAAAGGAATAATTTTAGCAGGCGGTTCAGGTACCCGCCTTCACCCAATCACCAAAGCCATCAGCAAACAGTTAATGCCAATTTACGATAAGCCGATGGTTTATTATCCGTTGACCACGCTGATGCAAGCGGGAATTCGCGATATCTTAGTCATTACCACGCCGGACGATCAAGCTGGTTTTCAGCGGCTACTTGGCGACGGTTCGCAGTGGAATATTAATTTGCAATATGCTATCCAACCAAGTCCCGACGGTCTGGCGCAAGCCTTTATCATCGGCGAGGAGTTCATCGGCGACGATAAAGTAGCGTTGGTACTTGGCGATAACATTTTCTACGGCGAACGGTTAGACGAGTCGCTTCGCGAATGCACCGATCCGGAAGGCGGTGTAGTTTTCGCCTATGAAGTATCCGACCCGGAACGTTACGGTGTTGTTGAATTCGACGGGGACAATCAAGCTATTTCCATTGAAGAAAAACCAGCTCAGCCAAAGTCAAACTTTGCAGTGGTTGGACTATATTTTTACGATAACGATGTCATTGATATTGCTAAAAGCGTTCAACCGTCAGCACGGGGCGAATTGGAAATTACCTCTATCAATGCTGAATATCTGCGCCGCGGCAAACTGCAAGTACAAACTCTGGAAAACGGCGATGTTTGGCTAGACACAGGAACTATTGATAGCCTAACCGATGCCGCCGACTTCGTACGCGTCATCCAGAAACGCACTGGCCAGATTATCGGCAGTCCGGAAAAAACTGCTTTTGACAATGATTGGATTGCCCGCCAGCAGCTTGAAGAACTAGCTGTCAATTTGAAAAAATCAGGCTACGGTAATTATCTAACTAAATAGTTTAGTTTAGGCGCTAGTTTTTACTGGGCGTTTGAGAGCGTCTGGATGGATTTTTATTGCAGCAAAAATAACCGCTAAAACCAAATAAATATGCAGTGCATTTGGCAAACCACTAAAGAAATTCCACTGCAACGCGAAGGCGATAAGTGTCGCCCAGGCTAACTTATCTCTACGAGTATCGTACAAATATACCACTACTGCCATCAGACACAAAACAGCGCCAATCAGCCCGTTCTCTAATAAAACTTCGACATACTGGTTTTGGGTAATTTCTGCCTCAGTCGCCAACTTGTGTGTGTACTGTTGTATCGCCCGTCCAGAAGACCCCGTACCCGTGCCAAACAACGCCGTTATCCAATCTTTTCTCCATGTCTGCAGCGCCAAATTTAGCATACTCGTCCGTTCGCTGGTGGATGTTTCGACATAGCCGCTAAAATGAGCTTTAGGGTGATTTGTTTCTACAGAAGCAGTCGACGGCGAAGCTGCTTGCGAAGCACTGCTGGCAGTTAACTTAGGAAGGTTTATCTTTCCCAGAGTTAATTGATTAACGGATTTTGATACAGAATCATAAAACCCATCGCTTACTCGCGGGTTTATCTCAGTAAAAATGCCGTGCCACACCATGCCAGCACCAAACCCAGCCAGCACCACAAGCGGCAAGAAAGCTAGCCTGGATTTTTTGATTAAAGAATTCCTATATAAAAACATTAGGCAGGCGATAGCAATTACCAACGAAAAAATAGCGCCGCGGCTTAGAGTCAGATACATTGCCGTTACCATGATGCATAATAAAATAACGTCCGTTTTAGTAACAGTTTTTCGCAAAAATTTAGCAGACAGTATTAAAATTGGCGCCAATAACAAACTACCAAAAAACTGCGGTTCAATCGCAAAAACACTGGGGCGGACGAAGCCAAAACCCGCTGCTAAACAGCCGCGGCACAACCCCCAATCAAACCAAGCTCCATAAGCAACCTGGATAATTGCCAAAACACTCATGAACGCCGCCGACGCAATGTAGGTATTTTTTAAAATTGGGGTAAGTTTTTTCACATCTGTTGACAACACGCCGAGCAAAACAGTAAACAAAGCCGCGCTAACTCCAGCAGTAAGAATAGCCCTCGACAAATTGCTCGACCAAATAATACTCATAAAACTCCACAGGATAAATAATCCGACAATTCGCACCAAATTACAGCGCAGCAACTTTTGATAATTACTAACGATCAGCGGCAAAGCGAACACTGCCAGCACGGCGACATAGATTAGAACCAGCGACAATTCTATATTCATCGCACTGGAATGACCAAGATAAATATTAGGCTGGTACGAAAACCAAACAACCAGCGGTGCTAGCAGTAAGAATTTATCGAATAAGCACAGATTCGCCAGCTGCCGCAGCATTTTGTCAATTTTTTGCATCAACTTTTTCCCTGATAAACTGCTCAATCGTTTTCTTAAAATTATCCTTTGAAAAAGATTTGGCAGTTGCAGAAACCTCTTTTTTATTAAAGCGCTTTTTTTCAAATAGCAGCACAGCCTTTTTTAGTGACTCCGCTGTTTGTTCGGGAAAAAACACGCCATTTTTATTTTCAATTACGTAATCCAACACGCCGCCTTTCTTATAGGCAATCACCGGAACACCAGCGCTTAGCGCCTCAATCGGCGCGATACCAAACGGTTCCAGGCTCGGAAAAATGAAAGCCTTAGCCTTAGATACCAGCTGCGCCAACTCCTTGCTATCGTTAATGGTCGGAACAAACTCGATATTTGCACTGCCAGCAGCCAGCGCCACCAACTTGTCATGCTCAGCACCGCCGCCGACTAAAATTAGCTTGGCATCCAAATCTCGAAAAGCCTCTACTGCCAAATCTAAACGCTTCCAGTTTACTTGGCGCGACGTACTAACATAAAAATCGCCTGTTTCCGCATTGGGACGAAACCTATCGACATCAACTGGCGGAAACACAACCGCGGCTTGGCGATGGTAATAGGTCTCTACCTCCTTGGCAGAGTAGGTGGAATTGGCAATAATATAATCCGGACGCTTAGATAATTGATAGTCATTTTCTCTAAGTGGCTTAACCAATAATTTGAAAAAAAATCGCACAATCACGTTTAATTTGCCAAATCCTGGGTTCTTTACATAATCATCATACATTCCCCAATAATATTGCGTTGGTGGACCTTGCAAATAACTGATATGAAGCTGGTCTTCCCTAGTCTTTATACCCTTACTTTCAGCGATACAGCTGGAAATTATCACATCAAATTCCCCTAATTTTAAGTTAGAAAAATAAATTACCCTTAGTGGCCCGAGGAACTTTCGCAGCTTGGCTGGAAATATATTTAACCAACCAGTTCTCACGTCGCAATCGTCAAACCAATCAATGTCTTTTTTAGAATACTGCGAGGTAAGAATTGGTGCTTCTGGAAATATTTCATGAAGAGTTTTAACAACTTTTTCCGCGCCGCCATATGTCGTCAGCCAATCAGTCACGATAGCTACTTTTTTACCCTTAAGCCAGGCCGGGTTTTTTTGACTATCCACTATCTGGCCCCCCGCCGAATAATTACCGAAAATACCGTCTTAAATAATATCTGAATGTCTAATAATAGCGACCAATTCTGCACATAATATACATCCAAGCGGCGGCGCTCCTCAAACGAGATATTGCGCCGGCCAGAAACTTGCGCCAACCCAGTAACTCCTGATTTTACCGCTAAAATAATATCTTTCTTTTTATATTGATTGATTTCCTGCGGAATCAGCGCCCGCGGCCCGACGAGCGAAATATCACCGCGAATAACATTAATCAGCTGCGGCAATTCATCAAGCGACGTCGCCCGCAGAAACTTGCCAAGCCTGGTAATACGCGGATCGTCATCAAGCTTATCGCCGTTTTTACGATAAGTTTTCGCTAGCTCCGGCCTGCCCATCTTCTTAAAAGCCTGTTCTGGCGTTAGTCCGTTATATTTAGCTTTTAATGAGCGAAATTTATAAATCTGGAATTCTCTATTAAATCGCGTCAAACGAACTTGCCGAAAGAAAATTTTGCCACGCGGCTCGGTAATTTTCATAACGACGATGACAACCGCCATAATCGGCGAAGCGATGATCAGCCCAAACCAGCCGAGCATTAAATCCATTAGCCTCTTCCATACGCGGCCAGCGCCAAACAATTTGGTTACTTTTATGTCGATCATCGGCAGTCCGCCAACGATTTCCACGCTGTTTAGCTGCGACAGTAGTCGATCTTGCTGCGGTACGAACATGTACGACAAATGATTCTCTATAGCATACCGGTAAATATCCTCCGACTGGGCTACGTCGGTTTGGATGATAATATCAGGTTTTGATTCGTTCAAGGCTTCTTTTATCTTCGAGAATGTTTTATACGAAGTTCGGCTCGGAAAATACTGCTCCTTAGCCGCCACGCCGACCACGTCGTAGCCAAAGCCGACATTGTCGATAAAAAATTGAGCTAGCTCAATCGACCTAACTGAATTGCCAACAATCAATACTTTTTGCCGTCCAATGCCCGATCGAATTAAAATTTTATTAATAAAACGGATGATTTCTCGTCCGACAACCATCAGCACAAAGTTAATGGCTATGAAATAAACAGCTATCACGCGAACCGGAAAGATATCTTCACCAGTGAAGAACTCATAAGAGATCATCGCCATAACACTAACGACCGACGCCACTAAAACCCGGCCATATTCCTTAGAGCGGTATAAAAACACCGTCCGATCATATAAGCCAGATAAGAAATTTACGCCAACCCACAAAGGAATCAGCATAATTGACAGCCATAAAAAGCTCATGGTCTCAGGGTGAAAATAGTACGGTCGCGCATCAAAATGGACGCGATAATAGTAAGCCAGCCCGAAGGATACAATCACCACCACAATATCAGAGAATACTAATAATACTTTTGAACTTAACAGAATGTCACGCTTCATCACTATTATTTTACCGTGTTCGTAGCAAAAGTAAAGAATCGGCGGCTAGCTGCTGGCTATTTTCATCCCAAGCATTTTCTTTATCCTATTAGCCTGCTTCAGAGGTAATTGATGCAGTAAAATCGAGCTGATGTATTTATTTGATACAACTCTGCTTTTTTGAATACGGCGGCGTTTAGCGAAAGCTTTCGGTGTTAGCAGTAAACTTTGCCAAAAACCCTTCAAAGCAAATTTCAGACTACCTTTGGGAATTTGGTAAAAAATAAAAGCGGTATAAATTAGCGCAAATTTCGGCCACATCCAAAAAATCATCGGACTAGGCACGTTTTTCCAAAACACCTGCGGTAAATTCTTAAAAACCTGGCGGACAGTAAAACCTGGGATTTTTGAGCTTGTCGCCGAATGTTTATGCAGCACCACGGCAGATTTTTCATACCAAACCTTATAGCCAGCTAGCTGCATACGCCAGTCAATATCAACATCTTCGCTATAAGCAAAAAAATCCTCGTCAAATAAACCAATTTTCTTAAATACTTCAATTTTATACAGCGTAGCGCCGCCAGTTCCCCCGAAGACCAGACCGCTTTCTGGGGCGTCTTTCCTCGGTAGTTTTTCGGCCCGAAGCGACGGAATCCCCCATGTTGAATAATCATCGCCAGCATCGTCGATAAATTTACCGGTTGTGTCCAGCATCAGGCTTGTCACTGCGCCAATTTCCTCAGAATGATTAAAGCCGCCCGCCAATTTTTCCAGCCAGCCAGGCTCGGCATTGGCGTCATTGTTTAATAAGGCCACTGCCTCAAACTCGTGTTTCATCGCCCATTTAATACCAATATTTACTCCGCCTGTAAAACCAGTATTTTTTGGTTCTTTATGAAAATGTAAATTTTTCATTTTAATTTTAGAAAGTTCTTTCACTGAATCATCGCCCGACCCATTGTCAATCAAATAGATTTCAAAATCCGTATAGGTTTGGCGCCGTAAGGCCGCCAGGCATTTTTTTGTATCTTGCCAGCCCTTATAATTCAACACCACCACTGCTATTCTCATAAAATCTCTCCTATTCAAGTATATAATACTACATTATGGTAAACTATTCATATGAGGAGAGTGTGCGTAGTTATTCCCGCTTATAATGAGGCGACCGTGATTGGCGAAGTTGTTAAATCCGCGAGAGAAGTATTCTTAAAATCTAAGAAAGCTTATGATATTGATATTGTCGTAGTCAACGACGGTTCAAAGGACGAAACCGCCAACGAGGCCAAAAAAGGCGGCGCTATTGTTATTAACCACATTCTTAATTCTGGAGCGGGCAGCGCCACGCTAACTGGCCTGGCTTATGCGCGCCAGCATAATTATGATATCGCTGCCACCATGGATGCCGACGGGCAGCACGCGCCAGATGACGTCCTGGAAGGAATTAAAAGTATTGATCACGGAAATGCTGATTTGTTGATAGGTAGCCGATTGATTGATAGTCGAGGCATGTCGAAGATTAAAGTCCTGGGTAACAAGGGCCTGAGCCTGTTTACTTATTTGTTATTCGGCATTAACGTTACTGATTCCCAGTCAGGCTTACGAATTTTCTCAAAGCGAGCAATCGACGGCTTACAGTGGAAATCAACCGGCTACGAGTTCTGTTCCGAGATGATTTGGCGCGCCAAACAGGCTCGCATGATCGTCAGCGAATATCCAATTAAAGCTATTTACACCGACTATTCAAGAGCTAAGGGCCAGAACAACTGGAATGCAATAAACATTGTTAAACGGCTGTGCAAGCAGCGTATTGCGGAGATATTTGAATGAGGTATATTATTCTCGTATTACTCAACACACCGATTATCTTGGCGGTGTTAATTAACATCATCACCCAATACAAACTAAAAAAGATCAGTAAAAACCGCTTAAAACACCAGTTATTGATTTGGCTATTTGCGTTGATTATTATCATAGGATCATTCCCGGTGTATAATCTGGCGATGAGCAAAGACCTATTTGACTCTAGCGAACTGAGTCTTTTTGATATCGTTGAGATTACTACTATTGTCTTCCTTCTGTCAATCGCCAACAGCCAGCGGCAAAGAATCGACCAAAACGAACAGCGTCTGCGCGAATTACACCAAGCCTTGTCAATCAAGCTTAGCAAATAACACCCTCAGGCTTTGAGCTTAGCTTTGCCCGCGTTTCGCTATAAGACCTAAAGAGATATCTACCGCCGAGGTTTACGGGAGGTTTTACGAGGCTTCCGCGCGGTACTCGCACCCTTGGCGGCGGCGTCTGTTGTTTTTCTTTTACCTTTCTTAGTCTTCGCTTGTTGAAAAATAAGTTTTGAAAAAATAATGTAATTCCAGACCGCCACCATTGCCATCACCGATATTTTCGCTACCAAACTATTAATATGCAACACATAGACCATACAATTCATAACCAAATTTGTTAACACCAGATTTATAGCCGCTAGTAAGCCGTATTTCATGAGCTGCCGGGAAGCTTTTTCTTTGCTTTTGAATACCCATGCTCGATTTAATAAGAAACTAACCACGAAGCCGCACAAGAAACTTATCGTCTGAGATGCTATTAGTATAATTCCGGCTTTCTCCATTACTGCAAATGACACATATTCAGTGATCGCCGCTAAAGACCCGGATACTAGAAACTTCATTATCCTCTGAAAAGCATCTGCTCGGTTTTTTGATATTCTTTGCACGGCAGCTACCGCCAGATAGCCGGCAATGACAATCAATGTTAGTCCAGCAGCCGCCAGCGAGGCAGTCGTATACTGCGGCCAGAAATTAAATGTTATCGTCGATTCTCCCTTTGGAATTTTAACTGACTGGAATAGGTTATTATATTTTTCAATAGTTTGAGTTTCATTATTAACTTTTGCCGACCAGCCGTCGAAAAATAGTTCAAGCCGCCGCAACTCCGACGCCTCGGAACAAGCCGCCGCAATTTCGTTCCGGCTTTTCACTGTTAAACGGCACTTATCCGCCGAAACATAACTGGCAAAATTCGGCATTTGGTAAACAGCCACTCTGTCGGACGGGTCTTTATAAACCAGCTTTAGTCCATGATCTTGCGCATTACTATCACTCAGCCGATAGACGCCGTTAATTTCGCTCACTATGTATTTCACGCCAATTGCTTGATAATTATTAATGTTACGTAAAAATTCATCCTGCACCGAATTCTTTTCCCATTTCAACCGAAAAGCGCCGGAAAAACTAATCGTGCTGGTATTGTTGTCTAGTTTTTTAACCACATAATCTTCCCATAGTTTGGGGGTTGGTAGATTTTCGGTGTTGATTGATGCTAATTTGAAATACGAGCCATAGTTTGTTTTTAATCCATTCTTATTACCAATGAAATAAAACCGATTATTCCCCAGATTTTTCTGCAAAAAATCAACTACGCCAAAGTCCAGCCTGGCTTGAGAACGAATTGGCGCCCCAAGCTGCGGAATCCAAAACAACACTAACATCTCGGCAACGATCGCCGCCGTCATGACAATCGGTACAAACTTTCTGGTTTTATTCCAAATAGAGCTTACGGCTATCGCGGCCAGCCCGGCAGCAGTAGTAACAGCAGCGATAGTCAAATCAATATACGGAATGTGCGCGTTTGGTAAATTATCAATAATAGACTTAGCGAAGACCAGCGCGCTAACCGCTAGTATAGCCGCTAACAGCAGTGGTAGCCACAGTTTCTTTAACGACAAGTCTGAACCCTTTTTCCATGCATAGTCCAACCCGAACGCCGCCATAATAATCATGGAGATAACAAAAATCGGCGGGACATAGCGGTGCGGCGCTGCCGACGACATAAGCGGTAACATGTCGATAACTTTCGTAATTCCCGGTACTGCTAAAATTCGCGCCAGGGTAACGCCGGACGCTACTAAGAAGAATATTCGAACGCCGCGGGGAATTGCCTGATTTTTAGCGCCGATAAAAGCTGCTGTTATAATAAAAATTCCCGTAAAACCACCCAGGCTACCCCAATAAGGAGCAACTGCTGAATGTTCAAAAATCAACCCGTAAACGTACGGAAATAGCAGCATAGGCGTCGCCTCCATTTTCAAACCAACGCCAGCAAACGCGCCAGTATGCCCGCCAATATTAGCGCCATGCGTCAAATAGTGAGCAAAAAGATAAATAATTGGCGCCGCCAAAAGCAATCCAACAAGACCGCCAATCATAACGTGCGTAATATAACGCAGGAGCAGTTTCTTGTCTTTATAGAGACCGCATAGCCGGTAAATAAACCACGCCAACACTAGCAGGCCGTTGATATATGCCGTTTCTGGAAAACCAGCATATATAGAAAACGCCAAACTAAACGCTAAAATAATCCAACCAAATTTTTTGCCTTTCGGTGTTTTATCAAGTATTTCGCTTCTAATTTTCTCAACCGCGTAGAGCTGCCATGGGAAAAATGGCATCGGATTAATTACGGCACTACCGAAGATAGCGAATAGGCCATTCAAAGAAAAAAGCATGCCGCCAATTACAGACGAGACATTACTCAGCTTAAACATCCTTAGCAAGAAATACATCCCGATGCCGGCTGCAGTTTCTAGAACGATCTTAAAAATTAAAAAACCAGCGGGCAAAACCAGTAACAAATTAAACGGCATAAATAAAGATGCTGGCTGCATATCGCCAGCCAGCGGCGCACCAACGCCCTCGTAATGATTCCATAAAGGTAATTTACCCTCCAAAATTTGATGAACTGACGCCGACCCAAGCGAATGTGTAATCGGTCCGTCATTGACTTCTGTTCCGTTATATTGACCATTAACCGTCGTCCTATCGACCCCAAGCCCGGAGCGCGTAATCATCGGGTTAGGGTTGGTAATAAAGATGTTAATAGCGTTGCCCAGCAGCACCACTAAAAATATCACCAAGCAGCTTTTTATCCGCAATTTTAGTTCGCTTCCCATTGCCATAAATTATAATACAGTACTCTATTATTTTCCAAGCTGGCAATTATTAATTTATACGATATAATAGCTTGTATGAAAGTTCTCGATTTATCGGTTATCATACCATTCAAAGATCACCCGAGCATGACTATCGACTGCCTCAAGTCTTTAGCCTCGTGCCCTATCAAAGAAATTTTGCTTGTCAATAATGGCTCAAGCAGCAGCACAATGGATCAAATAAAAGCCTACTCTGCCAATATAAAAAACATCAAGTTGCTTCATTATAACCATAAATTTAACTACCAAAAAATCAATAACTGGGCAGCGGCACAGGCTAAAGGTAAAGTGTTGTGGCTACTAAATAACGACGTCGAGGCAACTTCTCCAGATTTGATTGAATACATGTACCATAAAGCGCTGGAGCCAAGAGTCGGAGCAGTCGGCTGCGTATTATTATACGGCGACAGAAAGACAATTCAGCACGCTGGAGTCTACCTGGTACCAGGCGGCACGGCCGATCATTTGTATATACGTAAAAAACTCAGCTCGCTACTAGAAGACGAAGGTTTACCATACAATTTCAAAGAAGACTTGCCGCTAGCAGCTGTCACGGCAGCCTGCTTGATGGTCGAAAAAGTAAAGTTTGATAAAATCGGCGGCCTCAACGAGGACTTTATTATCACTGGCGGCGACGTTGATCTGTGTCTGCGCTTGGCGGATAAAAAATTTGCACCGATCCTCGTTGGCTACAACCACGGACACATGATTCACAAAGAGTCAGTCTCTCGCTCGCATTTGGGAATTCCCTATGTCGATTTCGTGGAAAGTTATAAAATTTATTCAAAACATTTTTCAACAGAGAACGGCGATGGCTTTATCGATGTCAGAAAATTGAAAGGATATAAGTAGTGAAAAAAGTTATTTTGCGCGCAATTCGAAAAACCAGCAACGTTACTAAACGCGCCGGTCTAAAAGGAGTCAACTTCCTCGGTAAGGTTGAAAATAAAACCACATTTTTAATTAATAACGGCAAGCTGGGCGATTCGGTTAAGGCCGAGGATCTTTTTTATCAAAAATATCCCCACTTAATCCCAGTTTATCCGGCTTTACCTAACCTTGGACAAAAACCTTCAGTAACAATTTTTGGTTTTCTGCACCCAGCAGGTTTTTACGGCGGTATCGCCACACTGCTATTTGTCGGCGCCAAACTGGCTAACGAATTAGGTTACAACCTGCGGGTAGTTCAAACAACTGGCTACAGCGATAAGGTTGATCCAGTTGAATTTCTGAATAAGAACGGCATCAACATGACGAAAGAACGCTACTCAACCATTAACCTATCAAATCGGTCGCAATACGATTACGGTTACCTGCCGCTTCATCCAGACGACATAGTGCTGGTTAGTGCTTGGTGGGATGCGCGCGTTGCTTCAAGCCTGCCGTTAAAAAATAAGTTCGTCTATCTTATCCAAGATTTTGAGCCGATTTTTTATAATAACAGCGATGCCTATACTTTAGCCGACGAAACATACCATAGTAAAAAGTTCCTACCAATTACTAATACAGAAATTCTCTTAGATTATTTTAAGAAGAATAAGTATAATTACATCGCTAAAAACGCCGTTTTCTTTGAGCCGGCACCATCTCCTGCAGTAAAGAAACGCTCGCCTAAAAATTCTAAAACTAAGAAAATATTTTTCTATAGCCGGCCGAATGTTGATAGAAATATGTTTTACACGGCAATTATGGCTCTGGACAAGGCGCTCAGCGATGAGCGGCTGGCTGACTATACCATTGAGGCGTACAGTGCCGGCTCGTCTGACGTACCAAACGTGCAATTGTCAAACGGCACGAAAATTATTAACAAAGGTAAAATGCCGCTTGACGAATATTATGCGTTCGCCCAAACAATTGATGTTGCTATTTCGCCGATGCTGGCCCCTCACCCAAATTACCCGACACTGGAATTTTCAGGCATTGGCGCGACGGTCGTAACAACCAAATGGCAAACAAAATCCAACCTCGACCGCTATTCAAAGAATATTTTCATGGCTGAGCCGACAATTGATGATATGGCTGAGAATATTATTGACGCCATCACTAAGCCAGCAGGCGATATCAAAGCAGATGCAGCCCATAATAACCTAAATACCGATTGGAACAGCGCCCTTGATCAACCGATTAAGGCAATTGCTGACCAGCTAATCCGTAAATAGCCGCTCTAGCGCGTCCCGCACCACCGCTATTCATGATATAATAAACGCATGGGAGTGGAGATTATCAGCAAACGCAACCGCGTATTGTTATACCAACTGGTAAAAACCGATTTTAAATTGCGTTACCAAGGCTCATTTTTAGGAATCTTATGGTCGGTACTTAAGCCGCTGATGATTTTTGCGGTCATGTACACCGTTTTCGTCCATTTTCTAAAAGTAACCGATGGCACGCCGACTTATCCAATCGTATTGCTACTTGGCATCTCATTGTGGCAGTTTTTCACCGAGGCGACTAGCGTCGGTATGCAGTCCATTTTCGTGCGCGGCGATCTCATCCGTAAAATCAACTTCCCGAAGCATATTATCGTTATGTCATCAATGATTAGCGCCTTGATCAGTTTGGCGATTAATCTGGCGGTGGTTTGCTTATTTGCACTATTCGCCAGAGTAGATTTAACGTGGAATATTTTACTTGTACCGATTAATATTTTACAACTGTTCGCCTTGGCGTTTGGCCTAGCGCTGTTTCTATCGGCCTTTTATATTAAGTTCCGCGATATCGGACATATTTACGAAGTCGTCCTACAGATTATTTTCTATGCAATGCCCATCATCTACCCCTTAAGCATGGTCGCTAACCGCACAGTTTTAGGTATTCCCGTACAGAAATTGCTGCTACTTAATCCAATTGCCCAAACTATCCAAGATGTGCGCCACAACTTAGTTGCACCAACCACTACGCCAACCGCCTGGACAACTATGAATTCTTGGATTGTAATTGTTCCAATTGTCTTGACGGGTGTTATTATTGTCGGTGGTATCATATATTTTAATAAAAACAGTAAATACTTTGCGGAGAATATATAATGAGCAAACCCGCCATAAAAATTCAGTCCGTCTCCAAAAGTTTTCGCTTGCCAACCGAACGCTCTGCTGGCTTAAAACAGTCTTTTATCAACTGGACGAAAGGCATTAAAGGTTATAAAAAGCAGCAAGTCTTAAACGATATTTCGTTCACTATCAATAAAGGAGATTTTTTCGGTATTGTCGGACGTAACGGATCAGGAAAGTCGACTCTTCTTAAATTAATTTCGCAAATTTATGCGCCAGATTCCGGATTAATCACGATCAACGGTAAGCTCATTCCTTTCATTGAACTGGGGGTCGGGTTTAATCCAGAATTAACCGGCCGCGAGAATGTCTATCTGAGCGGAGCCTTATTGGGGTTCTCAACTGGGGAAATTGACGCCATGTACAGCGGCATCGTTGAGTTTGCTGAGCTGGCTGATTTTATGGACCAAAAGCTTAAAAACTATTCAAGCGGCATGCAAGTACGCTTAGCCTTCTCTATTGCCATTAAAGCCAAGGGAGACATTTTAGTGCTGGACGAAGTTTTGGCGGTCGGCGACGAAGCTTTCCAACGTAAGTGCTTCTCCTACTTTGCCCAGCTTAAAAAAGAGAAAAAGACCGTTGTTTTAGTCACTCACTCCATGGAATCGGTTCAACAATTTTGTAACCGCGCGGCACTGATTGACAGAGACCATGAGCTTGTCGTAGGTGGCCCGTCTGAGGTTGCTCAAATTTACCGCCAGCTTAACAATCTGAATGTCGAAACTAAAACATCCAAGGCAGCCCTCAACCGCCACGTTTCTATCAACTGTGATTTCAATAATCTAGGAAAGACGCTCGATTTCTCAATCCAGTTCAACGCCAAAAAATCGCTTGCCGATGTGGTACTAACATTTATGATTATTCGCGATAACGGAGAGATTGTATACCGTTTTACTACCGACGAAAAATTTGAGAATAAAATTATTAACCTTAATTTATCTCAAGTTCTTAAATTGTCAATTGACAACATTTTACCAAACGGATTATTTTCAGTCCAAGTCGGCGTAAAAAGCCGTGATCGGGCGCACGTGTATGCACTGGTAGACGACATCGTCAAGTTTGAAATCGTCAATCAAGGCTCGTATAACAACGATGTTTTCTGGAAACCGAACGAGGAGTTTCATCTTAGTAAGTCATGAGACGCATCCTAGCTATCGGCGCTTACGAACGAGATAACTTTGGCGATTTATTGTTTCTGTATGTCTTAAGAAAATTAATTAATAATAAAGCCGAAGTTGTCGCTTCGTCGATTATTGCAGCCGACACCGAGCCTATAAACGGCGAATTTGTGCTGCCATATGACATTTTGTTAAAAAACCATACCTTTGACGGCGTGTATGTTGCTGGCGGCGAAGTTGGTGCAGTTGATGTGGTGAGCGGATTAACTATGGATATATCTAGCAAGGAGTATCAAACAATCCTTCGCAATAAGCCCGACTTGAACACTATTGTTGAATTTTATACTGGCATTAGCCAAAACCGCGAAGAACACGCGTATATCCCAGACCTCCAAAAATATCCGCTTAATAAACACACGCCGCTAATTGTTAACTCCGTGGGGTTATCAAATATCGCTGGTCTATCTGGCGACTTTTTACAACGAACAATTACCGTTTTACGAAACGCCGCTGTTTCAGTTCGCGAGAATAATTCTCAGAAAATTATGGAAAAAAATAAGATTGCTTCGTCTTTGTCGCCAGACGTGGTTCATACAATTAACCTATTTCATCCAAAGCATTCTTCAACCAAGCGCTATTTTACATTCCAAATAAATACCGAACTCATAAAAACCAGCTGTTATTCACCGAAAAAAATTGCCGTTATTTTACAGCAGATTTCTCATGCGCTTAAGGCTGATGTCCGGCTATTTTTAGCTGGAACAGCTGCTTTTCATGATGATGAACGTACGTACAAACAAATTGTTCAAGCGTTTAAATTAATTGAACACAAATACGCGATCAGCATCACAACAGACCGCAACCCCCTCTGCTTGGTTGACGAAATATCGGGTTCAGTATTATGGATAGGCACGTCGCTTCACGGCAGAATAATAGCTGCATCATACAATGTGCCGCGAATCAGTTTGTTGAATAAAAAGGTTTCGCGTTACGCCGAGTCTTGGGACAATAAATATCCGCACGGCGTAGCTATTGACGCTGTGCTCAGTGCGGTTGAAGCCGCAGTTAAAACGCCCACCGATCCGAAACTTGCCAACAAACTAGCCAAACAAGCGCAGCGAAATTTCTCACAACTTATCAAACCTGTATTTAAGAAAAAATCAGCCACCACGCAAGACCCGCTAAACATCGCCAAATCATATATCAAATCCGACGAAAAAAGGCGAACTAGTTTCTTAACGGTCATTGACGATAAAAATAGCCAGATAGCGCGCTTAGAGAATGAAGTTGAAACTCTTACTAACGAACGCCAATTACTAAAGGAAGATTTACACTATTTCAAGCACCAGCTTAAGCTTATCACCGATAGTAAATCGTATAGGCTTGTTGCTTTTATTCCCAAACTAGCAAACAAGCTTCGCCGCTCGTCCAAATAATCTGCCGCGGAGCAATTCCGCAGCAGATTTACTAAAAACTAGTTATTCCCCAATCCCCACTCCTGGGCTACGCTGTTATTGTCATCCCAGAGCTGGACTTTCTCGCCGTTTCTGTTGGTTCTGGCACCGTTAATGTCTAGGGCTTTTTTACCGTTGCAGGCGGAGAGGATTTTGTATTTGCCGTTTGGTTTGCGGATGAGCGACCACTTTTGGGCGCATGTACCATTGTAGGCGTACATTTGAATTGGGTTGCCGTTGGCAGTGCTGCCGCCAGCCAGATCAAGGACTTTGCCGTTTTGGTTTTTAATAACATAGTGTCCGTTATCTGCTGCTGCGAAGGTAAACTTTTGAGCAGGAGAGTTGTTAGAGCTAAAGATTTGCATCTTAGCACCATTAGTACTGCTATTACCAGGAATGTCCAATGCTAGGTTAGAAGCGGTTGAAAGAGTATATGGGAGGTTGGTGGAGATTTGAACGTTGGAAGGCGGCGTCTGTACTCTCTCGATAATCCACTTCTGCGCATTTGAGCCATTAAATTCAAACGCCAAAACAGACTCTCCATCATTATGAATTCGACCGCCAGACACGTCAAAAACAAAGTTTTTAAGTTGCGAATAAATTATTGTTTCGCCGCCTTGCTTAACGAAATACCACTGATTACTGGGAGAATTCGGATTACTATTAATCGTCAAACTCTGAGATGTACTAGAGTAGCCGACATATTTCTTTGAATCCATATCCATGATTCGATACAAACCAGAGTGCTGCTTTTGAATTTGATATGTCTTCGGGTTACTCTTTGATATTGTCATAGCACCGCTAGCGGCGACCGCCAGGTAACTACCACCTACGTTCTTAATTGTGTAATTTGCCTGGTCGTTAATACCGTACACGGCACTACTATTATTCCCCAATCCCCACTCCTGGGCTACGCTGTTATTGTCATCCCAGAGCTGGACTTTCTCGCCGTTTCTGTTGGTTCTGGCACCGTTAATGTCTAGGGCTTTTTTACCGTTGCAGGCGGAGAGGATTTTGTATTTGCCGTTTGGTTTGCGGATGAGCGACCACTTTTGGGCGCATGTACCATTGTAGGCGTACATTTGAATTGGGTTGCCGTTGGCAGTGCTGCCGCCAGCCAGATCAAGGACTTTGCCGTTTTGGTTTTTAATAACATAGTGTCCGTTATCTGCTGCTGCGAAGGTAAACTTTTGAGCAGGAGAGTTGTTAGAGCTAAAGATTTGCATCTTAGCACCATTAGTACTGCTATTACCAGGAATGTCCAATGCTAGGTTAGAAGCGGTTGAAAGAGTATATGGGAGGTTGGTGGAGATTTGAACGTTGGAAGGAATAGGATTAACAATCCTCCAAGTACTGCCGAACCATTCGTTAAAGAACATAAAGAAGTTCCGGTTGCCATATGCACCGCAATGCGCCGTTCCCGGATAATTTGTTAAACTAGCATCATTTGGCGTATACGGCGTGTAAATATACAAACTTAGCGTGGCTATGTTTTCAATGTAAACTGGCTTAGTACCGCATGCTGGATTCGGCGAATATTGAATATTATTCATGCCCATGTGTAAACTATAATCATTTCGATGATGTCGGTAGTAGTTCAACTGCCACGCCGCCAGCGACATCTGCTTATAAAACCCCGCCTTGGCATTATTACAGTTAGCAGTGTGTCCCGGTCCGCTATCCGGACAAGCATAACCCATAGCATACTTATATTGCGATTTCAGCGGCCAGGTATCGCCAGTAAGATTTATTGATTCTTTCCGTAAAAGAACAAGCAATACCTGCGGATTAATATGATATTCCTGGGCTGCATTATAGATAATCTGCGCCGCAGAAAGTCCTCCTGGAAACCAGCCGCCACCCTTCTCAAAGGAAGTTTCGCCCGTTTTAGGGTTTTCATGATACTTATTCAAACACGGAAACGGCGCATTAGCACCCCAGCGTATCTTAGCGTACTGAGCACGAGTCAAATCCGGACGCCCCTCGGCTACCGCCCGTTGCTGTCCCCAAACATCACAGTTCGGAATAAGTCTATCTAAAAACGCCTGAATCTGCGCTGCACTCATAGAGTCTTTATTATAAAAAATCTCATCGTCGATAATTCTACCTGGCTTGAACTCCCATGCAGAGATGCCGCGTGCCCAATGGCTAGTATAAACAGCAAACACCGCGCCGCTCACCAGCACCCCCAGGCAGACGACAAACATAATGACTCGTTTATTTAATTGCGAATGTATTTTCACTAGACGTCCCCTCCGCGTTGTCAGATTGGTATTTCACTGTATATTTCCAAACACCTTTTTTCATGCTAGCTTTATTAAATTGGACTGTCTTGCAATAAGTTGTCGTCGGACCCGACAACATTTGAGTGTCAACTGCCCTTGATTCACCATCTGGACCGCTCAGCTGAACCCAGCATTTGCCGCCAGCCACCACTGACATAAGCATTCCACGGATATTTACATTCGTGCCATCATCATCGTCTGATGCTGATATATTTATCTGGTATTTTTTTCTAGACTCATTATATTCAGGCTGCGGCGGTTTGTCGGTATTAGTGTTTTGTTCTTTCTGAGTCACTGCAGGATTGGTTTTATCTTTAGCGGAATCTTTCTTTTTTTCTTTTTTATCACCGGTCTTACTTGATGAGTTATTATGTGTTTCTGCTACGTTAGCAGGGTCGTTTTGTTGCCAGGTGAAATATGCCAAGGCCGCCACTCCTAATATGGCGATCACCAGCACCAGCGCAATTATTATTTTTTTGTTTGAGACTTTTTTTGTTTTCTTAATTTTCATACTGGTTATAGTTAAGCATACTTTTTATCTGTTTTCAACTATGTTATATTTGGTTTATCGTTTATCTTATGAAATATATTACTCTAATCATTCCCGTCTATAATGAGCAAGAGTCAATTGACAGTTTACTGGAAAGGCTCAACTTGTTGGATAATTCTGTTTCCAACTATCAATTTGAATTCCTATTTATTAATGATGGTAGCCAAGATAAAACTTTAGATATTATTACCAAACATGCTCAGAAAGATACACGCATCAGCTACATCAATCTGTCGCGCAACTTCGGTAAAGAAATAGCGATGCTCGCCGGAATTGACCATGCCGAAGGCGACGCTGCCGTGATTATTGACGCCGATTTGCAAGATCCGCCAGAGTTAATAAAAGAGATGATTGCCTACTGGGAAGATGGTTATGATGATGTCTATGCTCGCCGCAGCAGCCGGCAGGGTGAAACTTGGCTAAAGAAAAAAACCAGCCAGTGGTATTACAGAATCCTCCAAAAATCGACTAGTATTCCTATTCAGGTTGATACCGGCGATTTTCGCCTGCTGGATCGGCGCTGTATTGAGGCGCTGCGGCAATTTCGCGAATCTCAGCGCAATACTAAAGCGATTTTTAGCTGGATCGGCTACAGAAAAAAGGAGATTTTTTACGACCGCGATCCCAGATTAGCCGGCCAGACTAAATGGAATTATCGTAAATTGATCAACTTAGCCATTGACGGTATCACTAGTTTTACCACCGCGCCGCTGCGAATGGCTACCATTTTCGGGTTTATCATTTCCTTCGTGGCTTTCTGCTGGATTATATATCTTTTAGTTCGCCCTTTGTTCGGAGTTCCGACTGGCGCCGGCTACTCTTCTTTAATGGCAGTCATTCTATTCTTAGGCGGTGTTCAGTTATTATCATTAGGGATAATTGGCGAATATGTCGGCCGGATATTTATTGAGACTAAAAATCGACCGCTATATTTAATTGAGGAATATCATGCAGGAAACCGTAAAAAAACACGCCGATAAACTACGTTTTACCATCGTCGGCAGTATTAATACGGTAATTGATTTTAGTATTCTCTTTACCCTAACGATGTTTCTTAATATCCCAAAAGAATTAGCTAATTTTATATCAACATTTATTTCCTTTTTGTTCTCATTCTTTGCTAATAAAAAATATACTTTCAAATCAACGTCTAAAAACTTAAAAAGACAGTTTCTATTATTTACTATCGTCACGCTATTTGGTTTATGGGTCATTCAAACGATTATTATTACTGCCATCACGCCAGTATTCACAAATCTTGGCATAAATAAACCGGCAGCCTTGCTTATTAGCAAGTTAATCGCCACCGCCGCCAGCCTTATTTGGAATTACACCCTCTACTCCAGAGCAGTTTTCAAAAAACCTAAGAACTCTTCTGACTAATAATCAGCTGGCGATCTCGGCCTTCGCCCTCAGAGTGCGTCTCAATATCGCTATATTCGCTCGCCAAATGATGCACTGTCCAGCGATCAGCCGCATTCAAATTGACGATCTTCGATTCACCAGTCCGCCGAACTTCCTCAATCCAACCGCGCGCCTTCTCAATAATTTTCTCAGCATGCTGTTTTTTATAATCAGCGATATCCAAATTAACACGCGAAACTGGCGCGCCAGCATTATTCAGCGTAGCAGACAGTAAATATTGGATACTGCGCAGCGTCTCGGCGTTCCGCCCGATCAAAATGCTGCTTTTATCGCTATGCGGCACTGCTGCCACCACGATATCATCCTCAATTTTTACATCCACATCCAGGTTCAAATCAAAGAATGTTAGCAAATCTTCCAGATATTGCTTCGCAAATTTGATCGTTTCAATTTTATCCATATTCCCCTCCTAACCCTTAGCTTTTATTCGCGTTACCCGCGCTTCGGCGGCATTATCTGCACGCTTCTTAGCCTTTGCTTTCGAGAGTTTAGGTGCTTTTTCATTGGCTATATCTTCCATCTCGGAAGAGTCTTTTCGTAAAATAATAAGGTTTTGCAAATACCCCACCGCATTAGCGGTCGTCATATACATCGCCAGCGCTCCTGGCAGATAAATAATTATCAAAAACACCATAACTGGCATAAACTTCATCATTTTCCTGGAAACAACTGCATTAACTTCCGACTGGTCGGCTTCCTTGCCGCTGCCCGCCTCGCTTAGTATATCGCGCAGGCGCCGCTTACTATCGGAATTAGGCGACAACTGCTTTGCTGTCAAATATTGCAAAACAGCCGCTAAAACCGCTAAAACCAGCAGGCCGATTACTACGCCGCTTTTCGATATTGCATGCTGCGTCAGGTCAAAAATACCCAAAAAGTTTTGATTAAACTGATCCGGATTGTTTACCAAATTATTTGCTACCGGTAAGTTTTTCACGGCACCGTAGACATATTTACCCAAATCCGCCCGGTTTGATGCAAAAATCTGCACCACTCGGTACATGGCGATCAAAATCGGAAACTGAATTAATAGTATGCCAATTGGACCGAAAACGCTGATATTGTGTTTTTTATACAGCTCCATCATCGCCAAATTACGCATCTGCGGATTTTTTGCATATTGCTTATTGATTTTTGCCAGCTCCGGCTGCATTTTGCGCATCGCTTTAGTATGGTGCAGCTGCTTTTTCACTAGCGGCCACAACAATAAGCGCACCAAGATTGTGAAAATAATAATACTGATGCCAAAATCCGGAATCAAACTATAAATCAGCATCAACAGATTAAAAATCGGCTGAACAATTACTATATCAAAAAAACTCATACGCTATATTATAACAAAATTACTGTTATTTATACAGTTTGGCTTGAAAAAGAAGATTCTTAATGGCTGTTTGCAGCTCAGCGTGCGGCATAGCCAGCACTTCTGCCGAAAAAACAATGACCGCTATATCCTGGCTATTTTTTAAGTTTGGCAGCTCGCGGCGAATAATTTCATATATACGGCGGCGCACCCGGTTTCGGCGAACCGCAGATTTTAAGACTTTCTTACTAACCACCACCGCAAATCTGCTGTTTGTACGGTACGGATTTTGAATATATTTCAACGCCGCCAGCGAAGAGCGCACCGTCTGGCCGTTTTTATAAACAAAACGCAGGCTGCCATGCCCGTGAAATCGGTTAGCTTGTTGCAACATATTTTATAATTATATCAAAAAGTCCCGCTGCTATCGACGGAACTTTTGATAAATATTTGCTTAAATAGCAATCTTCGCGCGGCCTTTCAGACGGCGGCGTTTTAACACTACGCGGCCAGCTTTGGTAGAAACCCGCGCTCTAAAACCGTGCGTCCTAGCACGATGACGAGTGTGTGGTTGGAATGTTCGCTTTGGCATATCGTTATATAGTGTACATTTTTTTGACTTTTTTTGCAAGCAGCGAAGCTTTTTTCCACCGCTTGACATTACTTTTCCACAATTTTACAGAGGTAGTTCGCCGCTGTGGAAAACACTACCTCTGTTTGTTATAGTCCTTAGTGTAACACATCTTATGCTTGTGGAAAACTCTAATCTTTTGCTATAGTAGTATTAAGATTATTAAAGAAATAAGGGGTAAATTTAGTGAACGATCGCGCAGTGTGGCAGGGTGTTTTGGGCGAAATTGAAGTTACTGTATCATCGTCGTCTTTTACTGCTTGGTTTAAAAATACCAAGCTGGAGATTATATCCGACAAAGAAGTTGTGGTGGTCGCACCAAATATTTTCGTCAGAGCCCAGCTTGAGAAGAGATTTCACCCGCAAATCATGGAAGCCCTGTCCCATAACGGCATCAATTCGCCAGCAATTACCTACAGTGTCAAATCCGGCGCCAGAAAACCGCGGATTAATCGTGAAATCACCCAGGAAGAGCAATCGAAATCTAATGCGATAGATTCGCTCGTTATCCCGTCTAAAAAATCAAATTCCAGCAACCTTAACCCGCGCTATACTTTTGAAAACTTTATCGTTGGCTCCAGTAATGACCTAGCGTACGCCGCTTGCCAGGCAGTCGCTTCACACCCCGGCGCTAAGTACAACCCACTCTATTTGTACGGCGGTGCCGGCCTCGGTAAAACCCACCTAATGCAAGCTGTTGGCAACGCCATTGTTAAAAAACAGCCATCGGCGCGCGTGTTGTATATCACTACAGAAACATTCGTCAATGAATTTCTTGACTCAATTCGCTTTAAGAAAAAAGGTTTTTCCGATAAATATCGCAACGTCGATGTACTTATCGTCGACGATATGCAGTTTATTGCCGGCAAAGAAAAAACCCAGGACGAATTCTTTCATACATTCAACGACCTTCACCAGAATAACAAGCAAATTATCATTAGCTCCGACAAGCCGCCAAAAAGCATCCCCACCCTAACTGACCGCTTGCGCAGCCGATTTGAATGGGGTATGGCAATTGATATTCAAATGCCTGACTTCGAGACCCGCTGCGCTATCGTCAAGGCTAAAGCCGCTTTAAGTAGTTTTGAGCTGGATTCTGACGTGGTTGAATATTTAGCAACCAATTTCAAGACTAACATTCGTGAGCTGGAAGGCGCCCTGAATCGGCTGCTGGCCTACGCGGAAATGCAGGATTTCACACCCGACATCATGGCCGCTGAAGGGATTTTAGGCGACATGAAACGAACTCGCCCACAGCACATCACCGCCAAGCAAATTATCGATAAAACCGCCCGTTACTATAATATTGAAGTTAAAGACATGTGTTCAGCTCGGCGCGATAAATTCGTCGCAATGCCGCGGCAAATTGCCATGTATCTGCTGCGCAGCGAACTTAAAATGAGCTTTCCGAAAATTGCCCAGGAATTAGGGCGTAAAGATCACACCACTGCCATGCATTCAGTAAATAAAGTTACTAAAGAAAGTACGGTTAATATCAGTATCCGCGAACAAATAAATGACATCCGGGATAAATTATATGTTCATTAGTAGTGGAAAACCTGCGAACAACCTGCGAATTGGCAGCGAGTTAATAAACAGCATAACTGTGCATAATATTCGGCACTCTTTCAACCAGTGGAACACTTCATTTATATCCACCATAAAACCGACCTTTCATACACAGGGTTTTCCACTGATAGATTTGTCAAATCACCCCTGTTTGAATATATTTTTTACTCAGTTTCCACAATGCCTATTATTACCACTACGAATTAATAAGAAAGGATTATAATAAGTAATATGAAAGTATTGATCGCCCAAGAAAAATTAGCCAAAGCACTTAATCTTATTAAGGATGTTGCGTCCAGCAGAAATGAACTAGCTATTTTAAATAATATTCTATTACGGACTGACGGCGGTAGGTTGCTGATTGCTGGTACTAATTTGGAAATTGCCTCCACTCAATATGTCGGCGCTAAAATTGACCAGCCGGGATCAATTACTATCCCCGCTCGCTTGGTATCTGAATTTATTACCAATTTACCAAGTGGTACAGTCGAGCTGGAGACTAAAGATAGCCATCTCAATATTACTTCCGGTAAGTTCTCGTCAGTAATTAACGGCGTTATTGCTGATGAGTATCCTGAACTGCCGACTGTCGATGAAGCTGCTGCGATTCGCTATGAAATTACTGCCGGAGACTTAAAAAAAGCTATTAATCAGACAAAGATTGCTGTCAGTAGCGATACGACGCGCGCGGTGCTGACGGGCATTTATTGGCAAACGCACGAAGGTTATTTGTATTTGGTGGCGACTGATGGCTACCGGCTGGCGGAGAAAAAAATGATGAAGTCGGATAGCGAGCTGAAGGCGATCATTCCGGCATCGACTTTGGCTGAGGTTAGTAAAAGCGCTGATGACGAGGAGCAATTGACGATTTTATTCGACGACACGCAGGTTTGCTTTCGGACCGATAATATGGAAATAGTCAGCCGCTTGATTGACGGTAAATTTCCTGATTATAAACAGCTGATTCCGGCAACTTCGGATATTGAAATAAAGATTAAAAAAGCAGATTTTAGCAGAATCACTAAAATTGCGGCGCTATTTGCCCGCGAGTCTGGCGGCGGCATTACCTTAACGGCGTCTAAGGATAAATCTTTATTGTCGATTCATTCAATTGCTTCCGAACTGGGGGAAAATACTTCAGAGGCAGCCGCAGAAATATCTGCCGACGGGCAAATAGCGCTGAATTCGCGGTATTTATCCGAAGTTTTAAACGTGATTGATGATGACGATATCGTGTTTTCTTTCAACGGCAAACTGTCGCCATGCGTCATCCGTGAGCAGGTTAGAAACCCTGATTATACGCATATTATTATGCCGCTGAAGAGCTAGTTTTTATAATCAATGGTTTTAATATCTATGGTGTTTGGATTTTTATTCAGAACGACTTTTATATGATACTTTCTCTTTACCTGATCAACTGCTGCATCAAATTCTACAGCACTTAAATCATAGCCGTCATCAATAAGCCGTATATTACTTAATTTTATCTCGTAACCCTCTTTCGGCCAGTTTTTGCCGTTTGTTATCGACGATATATCGGATTTTATGGAATTGATAATATTCTTCTCCATTTTTGTTGTTAGCATATTGCCTAGCGCAACTTTGTATTTATTTCTATAATTCACTTTTTGGTTCCAGCCTTGACTACCGCTGACGTAGATAAATCTACTAGTAAGAGTTTCACCGCCTGTAAAATTTTTATCCGCAGGAGCAGGTCTATCTAGTAAATAGAAAAACAACAATATCGATGTTATTGTAATGAATAGAAATGCTGTAATAATACGTTTTTTCATTCTCTAGGCCCTAATGTCATCTTTACTTATAACCCACATAGCTCTTACGGCCCCTGCACTCATTATTTGGTCATCTGTAAATCCTGCCGAGTTCTCGGTATAGCTAATCTTACCGTCGCCATTCAAATCTTTCATTGATGATGCATCGGCAGATATTGTTGTACATCCACCGCCACCGTGGCTACATGCCTGATTTCCACTTATAGTGTTTTCTTTATTAGGGTCCGCTACTAGTATTTTACCATCACTAGTCAATCCGCGTAGTACGATAAAATGTCCCGATCTCGTGAATATACCATGTTGAGGATTGGCTATAACATATTTTCCACTAGACAAGGCTTCCTTGGCTTTTGATATATCAGTGCCGATATCCTCCGACTTTAGTCCGTGAGCGGTCGGTATGGCTGTGAAGGCGCTATGTCTTGTGCCAGCTCCCTCTGTGTGTCCTCCTTCGCGAGCCTCTTTGGCTATAGTGACTGGAGTTATAGTTTTATCTCCCAGGAGGGTGGATAATACCATGGCTAATGAAGTTGTACCGCATCCACAGGCATCTATATTACCGCAAGCGGGGTCAAATAAGTCGTTTGGGTAGTCTGTTTGATAATAAACATTAAAATTACCCAGCGAAGAGGATGCGGAACCAGCGCTACTGCTATCGTCACATTCATTGCCGCCATCCGTCGACACTGTGGTTGCCCCCGGCGTACCGAGGTTTGCTTTGTTGATTGAGTCGCCAGCCAAATCGTATATTTCATTAGACCATTTTTTTAGATTGTTAATGTAGGTTACAGTATCGTTGCCGTCGTTCGGTGGTGCGTATTTCATCATTACCGCCTCAATACCCTGCTCCATTTCTTGGCTATATACCTCTTTAAGATACATATACATGTCGTTGTTGTTTTTTGTATCGTACAATGACTGTTCTAGTGTATCCCAGGCGTACCATTTACGACCTGCAGCTTCTACATGAGGTTGAGAATCAGTAGCTGTTCTTCCGTAGGCATTATTACCGCCAGGTATGGCAGTACCGAAAGTAGACTCCATTCTAGATATTATTAACGGTAAGATTGGGTTTATACCAGCTCGCTTACCGCCAGCGATTGCCATTTCGCCAGTCTTAATATTTAAAAAGGGCGAGTTAGAGGGGGCGTTGTTTTTAACCCAAGTGTCTATAGCTTCAGCGAATTTATTGGCATCTTTGATTTCCATTAACTTGGCGGATAGATTTCCGCCCTTGCTGACTGGGTCTTCTCCGGAAGCGCTAGCTCCAGTGACACTAGCAGAGCTGCCGCCGCTATTCCCGTCTCCGCCCTCGCCTTCGCGTACTTTCTCGTTTCCGCATCTAAACCATTTTATGTCCTGGTCTCCGTATATTTCATCTAATTGTTCTTTTGTATATTCTTTTTCTTCGGCTAGTACTACAGGCGATAATATATTAGAAAAAATTAACAGCACGGCAAATGTTACGGCGGCTATTTTTTTCATACTATAATACTCCCGGTTGAGAAGACAGGAACTTCTTAATAATCAAACTTTTATCTATAACGCTGTTGGGAATTTTCTGATCTGTAAAATTTCGTCTAGTAAACAGGGTTCCTGGCCCTAAAACTCTATTATAAGTATTATTGATGTGGTGATAAACAAGTAATGCTGGGTCAGTGGAATAGTCAGTTGGCTCAACCACTATTATTACCCACTTGTCTATATTTTCTTGCTGACTAATATATATATTCTGATTAGACAGTAAATCGTCTTTTATATTGTCTGTAGTTAAGCTTCCTCTATGTGTTTTACCAGTAAGTCTAGGATTGTTGGGCTGACTACTAATGTTAGTATCACTGCTTCTACGCTTAAGAATGTCCTGCTGTTTATTATTAGATACCACAATACTCATTATAGTATAAATTATCGATATAATAATCACAGAAACGATAAATATAATAATTGCTGGCTTTAAGGATTTTACTGTGTAGTTACTATTATCCATTATTTTGCTATCCTAAAGAATTTAGTTCCCCAGCTGGCATCGGCTGGTCCGCCGATCGGTCCGCCGTCGTTTGGTCCGCGGGCTCCTTGTGAATAAATTTTTCCATCAACTCTCCCAGTCACTATCTCGACATGCCCCTGTCTCCAAACAACGTCGCCAGCCTCAGCTTCCGATGAGCTGATTTCCTTAAGCTTAGGATTTGACGGATAACCGCTGGTGCCGTCGCCGCCTATATCAATGCCGTAGGCGATATATAAAGACGCTCTTACAAATCCTGAACAGTCCAGAATCGGTGTTCCTTTTGCCAAAGATCCGTTTTTTACTCCTTCTATCATAGTATTCATCTCTTCAGTACTACCGTGTCCGCCAGTATATAGATATGTATATTCAAAGAATTGTTCGCCAGCCTTCACTACTGCGTTGCCATCACCAGTACTAGTAGAACCCTTCGATCCACCCCCCGATTCGTCATCTTCATCCTCGCCGTTCATCGACTGAGCAACCTGGAAATCAAGCAATAATACCGACATCGCCGCTAGTTTTTTGTTGCTTATAGTATTGGCAGTAGCCTCTCCTACTCCCTCTTTTTCTGCCGTGTAACTGACATCGTTGCCGTTTTCATCTTTTAATCCTGTAGATTCTGAAGTCTTTGACTTGTTTAAGGTGGCTGACGATGCGCTATCCGGCACAGTGCAACTGTTCATATTAGTCCAATAGTCGCCTTCTTTTGCGTCGCTGCATGATTCGATAAACTCTGTTAGCGGTGTGTTTGCTTTTAAGTATCCACTGCTTTTCATGTCCTCTATTGTGGCGTTTTCCGGTATATCCTTGCTGTCGTCAATCCAGCCTTCGTCTTCAGCAATTGAGATAGCTTCCTCGGTTGACATACTAGCCTGACCCTTTGTGATGCCAGTACATGGTAGTCCTGCCATGTTTACTGCTGGCATTCCTTCGTCGCTGTCTTGCTGGAATTCCTTGCCGTAGTCGCAGTAGCTTCCTGAATATATAGCGCTTTTAGCGTGGGCAGTAGATGAAAACGATAGAGCAAATGATGGCAGCCTTAGGATATTAGACAACGTAGAGACAAATGACCCATCAGATGTTCCGCTTGCCAGCATCATATTACCCATGTTGTGAACGATGCTACCCATAAAGGTGTATTTACTGGAAGTATCAAACGGACTTAGCGATGCGATATCCATTCTTTTTTGGAATTCTTCATTGGCTAGTTGAATTTCGCCAAATTCGGCTAATTGACTGGACTTTAAGGTTGGCAGCATTTGTGCCATGCTTCCAGACGAGAAGAATGCTGCTAAGCCGACACCCAGCGCGTCGCCCAGATCCTTAAATCTAGCTTTTGGTAGCATATCGTTTTCTGCTAAATCTTTAAATACCGGCTGAAGCATTCCTGAAGCAAGACCGCTTACCCAGCTACCAATCTGATCTTTTATGATTTCTTTACCTATCCAGCTAACAAGAGAAGAAAAGCCGCCTGTCCAAGCCGCCATAGCTGCCTCGGCGCCCATAGAGGCATACATAGCCAGAGGACCTAATACGACATTACAGAAAGGCTCAAGTTTATCTCCGACTGATTTAGCACCCTGGACTATTGGACTGGTAATCATGCTATAACCCGGAGCAAAGTCGGAAATTGCTTGCTTATTCTTAATTACCCCAAGAGACGCCATCAGTATCGGTGAATCTACGGCTGAACCTTCGGTGTTCTTAGAGCCTTCAACTGTACCTCTTTCAGTTAAGACGGTGCCGACAGTATCCATTTCCTCAGCAGTAAATCCGCTGCCGAATCCCGCTGCTTTGGCCTTTGATGACGATGTCAGTATAGTATCAAAGGCAACGCCTACGATGGGAAGAATCTGTATAGCAGTTACCGCAGTGGCGACCATGCTTGGTATCTTTACGCCTACGCAAGTGGCAGTTGCTAAAAGATAAATAAAACCGCCCACCTTAGCTTTGGTCATGTTCTTGTTTACTTTTCCCGTAAGTTTCGTTCCTGCTTCGCCTGAATTAAACTTTGGAAATTTCTCTTTAAACTTATTAAGACGTTCGTTTATCTTTAACTTTTTATCTATTTTATGGGCAAGCCCGCCGTTTCTTTTTAGTTTAAAGGCTTTCAGGAATTTATTTTTAATATGTTTTCCCACCCAGGCTTTGATGCGCATCTTAAACGCGCCGTATCTACCAAAAACCTTGCTAGCTTGTTTTTCGTTGCCTTTTTGCATCAGATGGTCGAATAACTCGTCTTTCTTTAGTACCTTACCATCAACGTCGTACTTTGCTGGTTGATTACTTGGGTAGCCTTTTTTATCGATTTTGAATTTACTGCCGTCCTCGTTAAGAGGGACAATTCCCTTTTTTGATAATTTTGATAAACCCTTATTAGATATCTTGCCCATTTTAGTACCGATCTTGCTTTTATATCCACGATCTTTTAGCATGTGCTTGATAGTTTTCGTGAACCGGGTTTCCTTGGCTACCGAGGCAGAGTCGTTCTGGTCAACGGAGTTAGCTTCCAAATTAAACAATAATAGCATTGGTCCTGCCATTGATCCGCCAATGAACGCCCCGCCGCCAATGAGAGCGGTTATGACGCCCGCTGGCCCGCCTTTTTTCAAAACTCCTTTTAGTGTCAACGGCTGTTTTCTGCCGGAACCCTTACTAGCTGTTGGTTGGTATAATCCGCTGCCGTGCGGCATGGAAGACTCTTGCCTGTCGGCGGCTTCGCTGGCGGCGTCAATTCGACGGCCGTCTATATCAGATTCAGAATCGCCGAACTGAGATTCCAGACCGGCAATAGCGGCTTTTTCGCGGTCGCTTAACTCCGACTCGCCGAAATCAGCCTGGGCTTGATCAAACTTAGCTTGCTCGGCAGGACTAAGTCTCTCGTCGGCCCTATCGTCCGTGGTATAGTCAATCCTTGGCGGTCTCGTTTTTGTTGCCATATACCCTCAATTATACTACATGTCTCCGTATCCGCCGACCGGGGTTTCTGACGGCCGTTTTTGCTTGGCTACTGGGCTGGTGTTTATTAGGTTATATTCGGTGTCGCTGGCTTGAATTTGGATGTGGACGTGGTTTTGTCCGGCGAAGAATAAGCCTTGCCCAACTGGGAAGTTAGATAAGCGCTTTTGTTCTTCTTCGGTCAATTTGAAGACTTGCGACAAGACATCAACGGCACTGGTGGATTGTTTAAGAAGCAGCTGAATTGACGAGTTGGAAACGATTGCCCGCCCCATCTTACTACCGACGAAGTCTTCTACGTCCTGGGTGATAGTGGTTAACCCTAATTGGTATTTGCGGGCGCGCTTTGCTAAAGAAAATAGGAAGCTGGCCGAATCATCGTAGCGCATTAGCTGCCAAGCCTCGTCAACGATCAGCATGCGCCGTTTCTGGTCGGTACGGGTAATATTCCAGATGTGATTTAGCACGATATACATGGCAATTGGCCGCAGCTCGTCCTCCAAATCGCGGATATTAAATACTACCATCCGGTTATTAATGTCAATGTTTGATTGCTGCGAGAAAATGCCGGCAAATGTACCAGCGGTAAATTTGCGCAGTCGCTGTGCTAACGCCGGACCAGTACCGCCCATATGCAGCAAGGTGTCGTATAAATCGGAAATTGTCGGCGGTAGCGAATGGTGAGTTAACGGATCGGAGGTGATGCCGACGCGGGCGTAGGTGTCAATCAAGGCTTGGTCGATATCGGCTTCTTCTGCTGGCGATAGTCCAGATGTAATTTGCCCGTCAGACTGGAGACCGCCCAACATTTGCCGTAATAGACCATGCAGTGTTACCAGGTTGGCCCGCAGGGCATCATCAGCTTCGTCAGTGTCGATTACCTTTGGTAAATCAAATGGATTAACGCGCGTGTCGCTACTCAGGCTCAAGCGGATATAGCTGCCGCCGACCGCATCGCATAGTTTCTGATACTCGTTTTCCGGATCAATAATCACGATGTCCGAACCGATCATCATGCTGCGCAGCGCTTCCAATTTGACAGTAAATGACTTGCCGGCACCAGATTTAGCGAACACCACCATATTGGCGTTTTCCAAAGAAAAACGGTCGAAAATCACCAGGCCGTTATTATGCATATTAATGCCGTACAGTACTCCTTTGCCGTCGGTCAGATCGGCTGATGTGAACGGGAAGCTGGTAGAAATAGCGCTGGTGTTCATATTGCGACGAACCTGCAATTCGTCGGTCAATTGCGGAATAGTACTATTTAGTCCCTGCTCCTGTTGGCTGGAAGCGACTTTTGAAAACACCAGTTGCTGGCCGAAAATTGTCTCAATTTTATGCTGCACGAAATTTAATTCATCCATGCTGTCAGTATAAATCGTGATATATAATCCGTAGCGGAAAAACTTTTCAGCGCCAATTTGCAGCTGGTCGCGCAACTCTTCGGCGTCCTGCAAAGCCGCCTCCAATGCCGGGTCGCGCACTTTGCCTTTTTCTGTGTTGATATTCATAGTAGCTTCCAGCTGCGTCACTTTTTTACGAAGATTATTAAGCACCACCTGAGTATCGACTGGATAAATAAACATACTAATGTCCAGAACTTCGTCGATGTTAATCACCGAACTGAGCCAGCCAGTGTAAATTTGCCGCGGATAACCGTAAACATACATGGTGCGGCCGTATTTTGCACCCAAACGGAAATGGTCAGCGTGGAGTTCCAAGCTGCTGGGTGCGATAAAATCGCGCATCGTTCTGACGCCTGTCAGGAAAGCTTGTTCAACTTCGGCTTGTTCGCGCGCTCGCTGCTGCGCCGCGATATCGATAGCGTCTTTCTTCTTTGCCATTACAATAATCCCCCTCCTGTTGGCGGCTGGCCTTGTCCTTTGGTGATGTAAGTGGTTGTCAGCTCGCTTGGATCAATAGCTGTTAGCGATTCTCTGGATGATGTGTCAGGATTATATGACACATAGAGTAATTCGCCTAATTCTCTAGTGTTCAATTGGCGGCTTTTAACACCCATCTGGAACATACCGCTCATCACCGAATCAAGGCGGTTTTTAATCTCATCCTTCGCTTTCGCATAGGTTACTTGATCAATTTTTGTTACAGAAGCTTCTTTTTTGCCGCTGAAAAAGCTGTTGAATAAACCCTTGGCTTGTTGTTTAGTCACACTCTCGTCGCCTTTTTGGTAATAAGGCACCACTACGTAAAAACTCTTATCCATAATGTTGGCCTCTTGGGCTAGCACGTCAATGAAATCCATATAATCGTCCATCAGCACGTTTAAAAGCATATTATCTTGGTTGCGGCGAATTTCTGCCAGCCGGTCAAGGTATGGTCCAATATCCACCCGCCGTGAGCGAATTAAAATTTGTACAGGAAAATAAAGCGAATTAAGGAAGTTTTGGTAGCTGAACTCAACGCCTTCCCGCTCCCTTGCACTCATTAAGTCAAAGTTAATTGATTGGCATTCAACCACCGCTCGAAAACTGCCGTCGCTCATAATAATCATATTCTCGCGCATCTCTGAGAATAACAACGTGTTTTGGGTGCTGATCGCGGCGTTTTTCTTCTTGTCTTTTGGTGCTTGCGCCTTAGGCGTTTGGTTTGCTGGCTGCTGTCCGGAACCGATTGACTGCTGCTGTGGAACACTACCGTCAGGAATAGCCGCATTGGCTTGCTGCGGTACTGGCGGCTGATACGGTTGCTGGTTTTGTAATTCTGGCTGCATAATTCCCACCTTAATGTAGCGAAATCACCACTTCATCTTCCATTTTTTTTGCTTTTTTCTCTCTTTGTTCAATTTCGTTTGCTACGCGCTGGATCGTCTGAATAGAGAAGTCTCTGTGGTTCTTTGCCAAGTCTATTATAGCAGGCGAGACGCTATCAAGGCTAGTCTGCGGCGGTGCTGTCGGGGCTGAGGCTTCTGCTGCTGGCTGCACTGGTATCTCGTTCAGCGGTATGAGTGTTGATTGGTGCATGGTTGGATATGGCCCTGCTTTCATACTGGATGCTATTGATTGTTCTATATCAGATTGTTGATCTACTGGCGCTTTGTTATCTAAATCGGATTGCGTATTGCTTGCGCTGCTATTTGAGCTTGATGATTGACTGGACTGGGAGTTGTCTGTGGACGACACGCCTTGAAGATCATCCGTTGCTGTCTGCTGAGCTGCCGACATTGTTTGGATCATTGCCTGCCGCCGCCGGGCATCTGATTGATTGATTAGATTGGTAATGTTCTGCGCAGTTGCCCCAGCCTCATCTAAGGGGTCGAATGCCGTCTGCGCCTCATTATATAAATCGGCTTGCATCGGACTGTCCGGGTCGTTAACGCCGCGAATTGACCAGCCGTGGCTGTCTACCAAATTCGCCAAATATGACAATCGCCGCTGCACTTCTTCTTGATCATAACTATTTCTGCGGGTTGTTTCTTCGGTTTTTGGCGCAGTAACCTCCACCAAATACTCAATACCATCAGGTTGCCATAGCCGTTTCTTTGGCTTTAGCATAAAAGAAATTACTGCCGCCAAATAGACTTCCATAGGCTGGTCTTTTCTCAGAGGCAGCGCTAATGCGCCGAAAAATAAGGCAATCGGCACAGGAATTAAACCCAGCGGTAGTAATATCCGCGCCAGAATATAAGCAGCTCCCAGCGACACGACAGCGATAATTAAGAAAATAAACTGCCGGAAACTAAACGGTCCAAGCAGCTTGTCTTCCGCCTCCACGTCCTGAGGAACTTTATACACAGACATACTGCTTATATTATAGCAAATTACAGCATAGTCTTAAGAATTCCATATTGCTCTTTGGCGGCTTCGGTGACATTGCGCTTGAGCTCTCTTTCTGTCAATGCTTCATCAATCTTCTTCCTGAAGGCAGCTCGCTTCTCTGCTGTGACAATGCTGCCGTGGCGGCTATTAAGAGCCTTCTGGAGAAGCTTGACGCCCTGAGCATCGGTAATAGAAACATCCTCGGATTTGAATTTACCACCCTCAACCCACTCGGCAACATACTTCAGAAGAGCATCTTCGTTAGGAATATCACCCTTGACTATGTCGTCAATTAACTTGCCGCCTAAGAACGGCGCTTTACCCTTTACGCTTGAGGAAGCCAGGCCTGCTGCCAGTGAGCCGTTAAATTCTGGCGGCATTACACTGATTAATTCAGCGACTTCGTCAACTGTTCCATTGCGCATCTGATCTTCTGTCGCTGCTTCACGTACATATGGACTGTTGCGATCAAATACTCTGTTGCCGCGATAGACGACACCACCCTTTGCCAACTCTTGCTTCTCTTGAGCGCTAAATTTGAAATGGTTAATAACCTGATGCGCTTCCTCGATAGATTTGGCAGTTTCTCCGCGGGAGGCTGCGACAGCTGTTGCCAGTGCCGCATCCATACCCAGGTTGTTGCCGTGTTCGTCAACATATACATTGCCGCCTGCCATTCTTTGATATTCACTATTAGTTAAGACATCATCAGCCAGCTTCTTATTCTGGGCGCGCTGCGCGTTGGACTTGCGGATTCCTTCCAGTGCCAAGTTGCGGGTAGTCTCTTCTGCCTCATCCATGAATTGCTGTTGTCTGTTTGCCCATCTTGTAGACACTCTTTGCAGTGCTCTGTCGGGAAGAGACTGCCTAATATCGGATGGGGCATATCCCTGGACTGCCTCGGCGTACCGGTTTTCGTCTTGTGCCGCCAATACTTCAGCTTGTCTCTTAGCTTGCTTGGCGTGCAAGTCTTCCCGTTTATGTAAGTTCGATCCGCCATAGACATTGTCTGCCTGCTGCTGTAGTCGCTCCTGCCGTTCCTTTGCTCGCCGTTGGCGGTGGCTCATGTGCCGGCCAGCTCGCCGAATAAACTGCCGGCCTTTTAGGTTGTCGTTGCCCAGCGACCGCTTGTTAGCAACTTCCGTGCTTTTGTCTTTAGACCAGTTGCGCGTTCTGTCGATAAGCCCCTTGTTTGGGTTGTTGACAATTCCAGCGATACGATTTAGGATTCCGCCGCTCAGCTTAAATAGGAACGGTGTTAATGGCAGCGCGATAATCTGCACCGCTAATCCTAGAATCACCTCTATGATAGTTGATGCATTCTGTAAAATTGCTGCCGCTGCTAATTGAGAGCCGCCGAACAATAAGGAGAATGCCGGGAAGAAAATCAGCATCGTCATGAACATCTTGCGCCACTTTTCGAACCATTTTTCTGTACCTGGCAGTAAATAGCAAACAAACGCCAGCGGTGAAATAATTGTCAAAATAACGATTAACGCATGCCGCGCCGCCAGCACTAAAACCACCATTAAAACCGCCAGCAGTGCTCCCAGTAAAACCGGTAGCAGTAGAATAATCGCCGATGTTAAAACGCCGCCTTCGCCGACCAGAAAGGCTCTGATACCGACTGCCGCCGCGCCGCCGGACAAAATAAGTGCTGTTAAATTCTCCCAGGTAAATACTTCAATACTGCCGCCGCTGGAATGTCCGGTCGTTAAAACCGTAGTTCTAATCTGCATAAAGACATCTTGCAGAGCGTGTCCGGAAATATTTGATAAATCGATAGCAAACGCACAAATATAATAAGATATATTCACTAACACCGCGGCAATTGCCAGGCGCGGCAACATCTTTTTTATGCCATAATTACTAATCCCTGCTGAGGTGACTTGC
>CAUSPY010000007.1:0-43213 GCA_963533665.1 uncultured Candidatus Saccharibacteria bacterium | reverse complement strand
AATAGGAGGTATTTATGGAAATAATGATAGTAATTTTAGTCATCGTGGCTATTTATGTGCTGAGCGGCATTAAAGTGGTCAATCAATACCAGCGCGGCGTGGTGCTGACGCTCGGTAAATTTACTGGTGTGCGCGAACCGGGCCTAAGGGTGGTAGTGCCGATTTTTCAGACGATGATGATGGTCGACGTGCGTTCCACGCCAATTGACGTGCCAAAACAAGAAGTCATCACCAAAGATAACGTCACCGTCGGCGTTGACGCGGTGGTCTATTTCCGAGTAATTAACGCCCCAAAAGCGGTACTGGAGACGACCAACTACATTTATGCCACCAGCCAATTTGCCCAGGCTGCCCTGCGCGACGTCACCGGTAATGTCGATATGGACGATCTGCTCGCCAAGCGCGAGGAGATTTCACAGCAGATTAAGGAAATTGTTGATGCCGAGACCGACAAATGGGGCATCGATGTCGAGAATGTCAAGATTCAGAATATCGAACTACCTGGCGACATGAAGCGCGCCATGGCCAAGCAGGCCGAAGCCGAGCGTGAGCGCCGTGCTAACATTATCAACGCCGACGGCGAAAAAGCTGCTGCTGAAACGCTGGCGCAGGCGGCGGAGATCCTGGCAAAAACCCAGGGCGCGATTAACCTACGCACTCTAAACACCCTGGAGAGAATCTCCACTGAGCCAAGTCAAAAGACGATGATGCTCTTCCCAATTGAACTGATCGATGCAATTCGTGGTGGTAAAAAGTAAGGAGTAACCATGAGCGAGCAAAACCGTACCGAAGAATTTAGTGTTAACGGCGATCAAGTTGTCGAGAAGGTCAAGCAGCTTATCAAAGAAGGCAATGTCCGCCGCGTCATCATCAAGAACGAAAAAGGCGAAAGTATCATGGAATTCCCAGTCACTGCTGGCGTAGTCGGCGCCTTACTGCTACCAACACTCGCAGCACTCGGCGCAGCAGTGGCATTGATGGCGCAATGCACGATCGCGGTAGAACGGCGGGATTAGCACCAATCTTTACAAATAAACTGCTGGATTCCTCAGCGCAACTCTTCAGTCCGAAAACCTTGTCAATCAACCAGCTGACTGTCCAGCCAATCAAAAACCACGCTATGCGCCAAACGTAGATTATTCAGCTGACAATGAGCGTCAGCACCGCTTTGCGAATCGAACTCATGCAGCGTCGTATCAAGTCCGCGCCGGATAAATTCGTCGTGGAGATATCGCGTTTGCTGCCGGAGTTCAGCACCTTCGCTCTCCCCCATGAGAAACAGCGACGGACAGGTGATAGCTTGGTGATCGACAACCTTTGCCTGTTCGAAAACTTCATTGATCGCCGAACGGAAGTCGCTCGTGCCGAACTGCCAAGCGTATTTTTTCAAATTGATATCGGCGACTTCATTGATGTTCCCTGCTAATTTTAAAGCAAGATTCATCAGCCAGCCGGGCGCTTTGAGCGCTGCGCCGAACTCACGACGGAACAGTTCTGCCACGTCAAAAATAGGCGTACTGGCAATCCACGCGCTAATCCTTATGTCTTTTGCCGCCGCTTGAGCAGTAAAATACCCGCCACCGCTAACACCGTATAGCGCAATGTGACGCGCGTCGGGATTTTCGGTTTGCAGCCAGTCGAGGCACGCAGCAATCGGTTCGCCGGCGTCAACAGTGAAAGTGAGACCTCTGGTGGGATTAGAGCCTTGACCGGGTAAATCAACCATCAGCACATTATAGTTCCGCCGCCACCCCGGCCAGCCAGCAAAATAAAACAAATCCTCCCGGTACGTATCACCGCCGCCGACCATGACCACGGTCGGACGCTTGCTGTCGCAGTGAAGATAGTAGCCGGGTAAATAGCCGGTTTGATACGGAACGCGCACGGATTTGATCGGTATATCTATCGCCTTAGCGGCACCAGCGAAAGCGTCTTCCATAGCGCCGACAAGCTTCGGATATTCCGGAGAAAACGGATCAGCGAACTGCAGTACTGCCCGATAGGCATAGGTTGCGCCAAAATAGCAGTCGACAGCCATTTGTTCACCGGTGGCTGCTTTTGCCGAGCGAACAAGATAATCAGCATGGTCCGTAAAACAGGATCGCCACTTACTCGGTTTTCCGTCGCGCCCGATCTTATGTGCCAGATAAAACAACTCACCATGCGACATCCCGAACAGCTCCGCCACACCGAGCATCCAGTTGAAAAAGAAATCGGTATCGTCATTATCAAAGAAGATTTTAGTCGATTGCCGTTTGAGGATTTTTTCGTTTTTTTGCATGATAATTCCCTTCAGACATTATTATACATGATTTCCAGTCAAGCCACTAGGCTACTGTAACATCTCATTGACGCTTGGCGCAATGTATGGTACAGGTAGAGCGGCGAGATTAAAATCATACACTTAATGAATATAGGCTAGTTTACTGCAATCTGAAACAGACGAGTATCCGCCGCAATTGCATTCTCCCGCGCTTTCAGGCATAATCATAATCAGTATGTACTATATCAATAGGATTGAGCTGGGGCGGACTTTGGCGGGGCGCGTGAGCGATTTGAAGGGCCAGGAAGCGGTCGTTATCGCGCTGAAAGAAGATGCCTTAACAGCTTGCATTGGTTTGGCGAGCGAGATTAACGCTTGGGTGTTTCCTTTGCTTAGCAAGCGAATCATTATCCCTGGCGATCCGCGGGTGGTCGGGCTGATTGATCCGGCGGGTATGTTCACGTGGAACCCTGACCTGGAAAAACCGCAGCGCGACGGCATTGAGCTAGAATCCCGCTCGATACTGGAAGACATGAAGCGCCAGGCATTTTCTGAATTGAACCGCATCCTTGATCAATACGGGACATTTTCTAAAGATGGCCTCAATGGTAGAGTGTTGTTGCTGACTGGCGACATCGTCGAGGATCGGATAGAGATTGCGATGGCTCTGGAATATTTGAAGAGTGTGCGCTACAGAGCCTTATATGGGCTGGGCGGCAACGTCGACAGTACGGCGGCAGATTATTTTCACCTACAAACAGACAAAGACGTCGCCCTGGATGTCATGACTCATATGTTTCCGGCAGAGCATTATTTTGAACAAAAGGATAGTTACACTCCGGAAGAGTGCCGCTTGTTGGTAACGAATATTTCGCAATATTGGACATAGAAAGGAATAATTATTATGAATCCAAATCCGTTTATATCAGCAGATCAAGAACCAGCGCCAGCTCAGTTGGATTCTCCGGCAGACAATGGTGCGTCCGCAGCTATGCCAGAAGCGCAATCTCAGCCGGCAGCCGAGTCGGCAGCACAATCCCAGCCTGCAACCACACTAGCAGCACAGTCCCAGTCTGCCGCACAGCCAGCGACGCAATTTCAACCTGCCGCCACGCCGATTAGCGACGACGAGCTGGCCGCAGCTAACCAAAATATCCAGACTGTTTTCGATGCTTTCTCGTCGCGGGTGGTCGGACAAGAGAACTTGCGGACGGCTTTGATGGTTAGCTTGATGACTGGCGGACATATTCTGCTAGAAAGCGTGCCAGGGCTTGCCAAGACGACAGCCGTCCAGACGCTAGCCGCCAGCGTGCAGGGCTCGTTCAAGCGCATTCAATGCACGCCGGATTTGCTGCCAAGCGACATCATCGGTACGCAGATTTACGATTATAACAAAGGTGAGTTCCGCACCGAACTAGGTCCAGTGCACGCCAATTTCGTACTACTGGACGAAATTAACCGTTCCAGCGCCAAAACCCAAAGCGCCATGCTGGAGGCGATGCAGGAAAAGCAGACCAGCATCGGCGGACAACGCTACGATCTACCGAAGCCTTTCATCGTGCTAGCTACCCAGAACCCGATTGAACAGGAAGGAACTTACGAGCTACCAGAGGCGCAGCTAGACCGCTTTTTGTTGAAAGAAGTTTTGTCCTACCCTGCTCCGGACGAGGAATTAGAGATTTTGAAACGCATAGAATCGGGCAAGCTAAGCGAGGCGCCGAATAATAGCAACACGCCAAATATTGAGCTGGCGGCAGTCGAGACGCTGCAAAACTTGGCGCAAAAAGTATACATTGACGACGCCATTAAGAATTATATTGTGAAAATTGTCTCAGCAACGCGCAATCCAGCCTCAATCATACCAAGCGAAACAGCGCGCTACGTCCAATACGGCGCCAGCCCGCGTGCCAGCATCGCTTTCCAACAAGTTGCCAAAGCGCTAGCTCTCATCAACGGCCGCAATTACGTTATTCCAGAAGATGTTAAGCAATTACGCCACAGCGTATTGCGCCACCGCATTATCCTCAATTTTGAAGCCATCGCCGACCAAGTTCATCCAGAAGTTATCATTGATTCGATATTTAACGCTGTTCCTGTGCCGTAATATGCCAAGTCTCTTCACCAAAGTCAAAGCCAAGATGGATCTCTACGCCCATGAAAAGGTGCGGAGTTTGCTGGACGGTCAATACGGCTCAGTATTTAAGGGGCGCAGTCTCGATTTTGACGATTTGCGTGAATACATTCCTGGCGACGATGTAAAAGATATCGACTGGAAAGCGACTGCCCGCAGTAGCGGTATTCGAATCCGGCGTTACCAAGCAATCCGCAAGCATAATATTCTACTAGTCGTCGACACTGGCCGCCACATGGCAGCGACCGGTAAAGGCGGCAGCAGCAAGCGCGACATCAGTATCATGGCTGCCGGAGTCTTAGGCTACATCGTATTACGGCACGGCGATTTAATCGGACTGGTATCCGGCGACGCCAAAAATAACACCTATATTCCTTTCAAAAGCGATGACCGGCATATCGAGCAGCTACTGCGGCACATTGAAAAGAACACTCAGCTAGCAGCAGCGCCGAGCAATATCGTGAATCAGCTTGAATATATTGCACGCAACTTACGGCGTAAGATGATGCTGGTGGTGGTCGCCAACGACGATGAACTGACCAGCGAGCACCAGCATATTATCCGGCGGCTGCGCGCCCAGCACGAGATATTATGGATAACTGTCAATGACGCTTCAGGACTTGACGGCAGCCGCGATTTTTATGATATTGACGATTTGGCCGAGCTGCCTTATTTTATTCGCAAACAAATGAAACTGCAGACTGATTTCGACCGCAGGCAGCAATCATACTACCGCGAATATTCCACAGCCTTGGAGCGTTTGGGCGTTATCAGCGAGCGAATTTCCGGAGAAGAGGACGTCGTCAGCAGTTTCTTTTCGCTGTTAGAAAGGCAAAAGCATGCGCGCTGGCACTGAGCTTCGCGAATGGGTAGATTATGACCCGCTGTGGCTGGTTGTCGGCTGCTTGCTTTTAGGCGCGATTATTTTATGGTACGGATTTGTGTTTTATTCTACTCGCCGCCGCTCCCACCGCAGCCTGGCTACACTCAAACCAAAACCGTACACGCCGCCAGATTTGACTGATTTGAAGCAGAAATACCAACGGCTAATCGACGAAATTGAACAAAATCACGCCGCCGGAAAGCTATCCTCGCGTAAAGCCCACCAGAAATTAAGCCATATTCTTCGCATGTTCGTTGTCGAGATAAACGGCCACCGCGTTGACACGTTGACGCTGCGAGATTTAGAAAAGACTCGCTATAAAACATTGGCGGCCGCCATCAAACAATTCTATATTCCTGAATTTACTGCAGTCGAGCAAGGCAGCGTTACTGAGGCGGCGGCACTAGCCAGAAAGACGGTAGCGGCATGGAATTAGTTTTTTGGCAATTGTCGCTGGCGTTAATTATAATTATCGCCCTGTTGTGGTTTGCCGCGCCGATTATACTCCGCCGATACAGCCGATCGAAACGCCATGACGCGCCTAGGCAAAAACTACCTATCGCTAATACATCGCGGCTGCGCGCTTTCCCGCTCTATATTCAGCAGGTCAAGCGATATAAAAAATTGTTAGCGGCTGTACTGGGACTGCACGCACTCCTGCTAGTTATGATGATTATTCTAACTGGCCGCCCGTCGTCGGTAGCTGTCGTTTCTCCCGAGGTGAAAAATCGCGACATCTTGTTATGCCTTGATGTGTCGCGGTCGATGTATGAATATGACGTGGAGATTATTAAAACTTACCGCACATTGGCGCGAAAATTTGACGGAGAACGGCTCGGTTTAGTACTGTTTGACCGCTCGCCGGCAGTGATATTTCCCTTGACAGACGACGCCAGCCTCATCGATAGTAAATTAGCGCTGATCGAAAAGGCATTGACGCCGCCTGGAACGCTGGAATATTTCGATATTTTATCTGGCACGGTAGTTTCGAACGGGCAAGGCTCGTCACTAATCGGCGACGGGCTAGCGAGTTGTATCGGCCGCTTCGACAAGTTAGACAGCAAACGCTCCCGGAGCATCATTCTAGGAACCGACAACCAGCTGGCTGGCACGCCGATACTTTCCCTGCCCGAAGCAGCAGAACTCGCCAAGCAAAAGGATATTCGCGTATACGGCATTTACCCGAATAGTAATAAAAATCGCGAGGCCGAAGCGGCAGAATTGAAGCGAACCATGCTGGCGACAAACGGCGATTACTACGCACTGCGCGACAAAAACACAATTCCAAACATTGTCCAAAAAATCGCCGCCCAAGACGCCTCCCGCTTCAAAGGCACGCCGCGCGTTACTCGCACCGATCAGCCGCAATTGTTGCTATACGGCATGCTTATTATCATAATTTCCCTTATTATTATCGATTGGAGGCTTCGCATATGATAGTGCAACCAATTTTGCCGTGGTATCTGTTGCTGATAATTCTGGTAGTTGCTGCAATTTTTACCGGCTGGAGGATTTTCTCCAAACCAATATCTAACCAGCGAGCGTGGCTGCGGCGGTTCTGTATTGTCTTGCTCATCATTACCGCTTGTTTTCGCCCAGCTGTTCCTGGCGAAGTAAAAGAATGGGGCGCGCCGCTAGTCGATGTTTATGTTGTAATAGATACAACGATGAGTTCTGCTGCCGAGGACTATGATAACGGCCAGCCGCGAATCAACGGCATGCGCCGCGACGCCAAAGAAATTGCCAAAAAGCTGGTCGGCGCGCGATTTAGTCTAATAACTTTCAATAATAAAACTTTCATCAATTCGCCGTTATCAACGGACGTCAGAATGTTTGAATCGGCAGTTGACACAGTAAATATCATCAGCGAAAGCTATGCCATGGGCAGCTCAATTGATGCGCCGATTGACACCATCGCCTCGGAAATTACTCGCACCAAGCATAAAAATCCCGAGCGCACCTCGCTGCTATTTTACCTGGGCGACGGCGAACAAACCAGCGACGCCTCGCCAAAGTCATTCGCCAGCTTGAAACCGCTACTGGGCGGCGGCGCGATTATGGGCTACGGCACTGCCAACGGCGGAAAAATGAAAACGCCAAGCTACAGCGACGGCTTTGACGGTTTTTATTTGCGCGGGCCAGATTTGAAATATGCCGTATCGAAAATCGACGAGACAAACCTTAAAAACATTGCAAATCAAACAGGTCTGCCGTACACGCACCGGCAAACCCCAGATTCCATCGACACTGTCGTCAGGAACGGCTCCGTCAACAAAGCTGTCAATAGCAGCCGCTCGTTTGACGGCTACAACGATATCTATTGGATAGCGATATTTGCGGCTGCTATTTTGCTGGCCTTTGAAATCAGAACCATCTATTTGCCTTTGCGCAAACTGCAAAACATAACACCGTCGGAGGAGGAAAATCGTGAGTAAGAATCGTCCATTTGACCTGAAAAAACTAGATTTTGAAAAAATCCGCCGAGAAAAACGCCGGAAACTGCTCCGCTATTCGTTCCCTGCTTGCGCGGTGATTTTGCTGATTGCTATTAAATTGACGAGTTTTCCTCTGCTGTCGCTAGCAGCGCACGCCGCCTATAAAAACGGCGACAACAGCCAGGCCTCCTTCCGCTTATCGCCGATTTATGCCATGAATTTGTTTGAATCTTATAAAGTATTTTTTAACGACGGGAACGCTTTATTTAAGCAAGCCCGCTACGACTCGGCAGAAAAACAATTCCGCCAAGCCCTGCAAAAAGCGCCGAAAACACGCGAATGTCCTGTCCGCATCAACCTGTCGCTGTCAATCGAGGCGCAAGCAGACGCCCTCGCCAGCGAAAAACGCTACGACCAGGCAATCATCCGCTACGACGAAGCAAACGCCGTACTGCACGACGGCGAGGATAGTTGCGGCGTGCAATTTGCCAGCCGGACAGTTGACGCGAATAATGACGACGGCAAAACGGCAATCGTTATTGAGCAGCGAATCCGGCAAAAGTTAGCGCAAATAAAACAACTTAGAAACGGCGACCAAGGTATTTCAGTCACCAACCCTGGCGATAAAGAAAAAGTTGACGTGGGCAGCACCGATAGTAAACTCAAAGAGCTGGACAAGCGATTCATCGACGCCTACAACGAACAGCGTAAATCCCAGGAAAGAAACCAGTACCTGGAAGATTACAAAGACGCCACGCCAGATCATACGAAGAGAAATTGGTGAGAAGATTATTGAAATGAGCAGGTTTGTTTGCTATACTTACTATGTAATCGAAAGATTGGCTGTTGCATCGCACATCGTAGGCAAGTTCGCAAAATTATGACGATTTGCCGGCGAGATACGCAGCAAACATTATGCGGGTTTAGCTCAGTTGTTAGAGCGCTTCCTTGCCATGGAAGAGGCCAGGAGTTAGAGTCTCCTAACCCGCACCATAATGGAACTTCTGAGATTTTGTCGCCCGAATGGGCGGCTGTTTTAGTTCTATTGGTGGAAATTATACCAAAGCTCGAACCTATTTCGAGCGTAAAAGCTGAGCCGCACAGACTCAGCCCCAACGTCTGCGCACGCCCGCTCGCCCCACCAGAAAAATCCTTTGAGTTATCTTTTTGAAATTTCTCCCGCCGATCTTTTTATTTTTTAGTTGAAAAGGGTGTTTTCTGAGTGGAGACGACTACCGACAAATAACAGAGACGCTGGGATCTCACCTAGGCAGCAGAGCTGCCGTGCTACACGATCTCAATCCCTAACTTCTCATTTTGTCGTAGTGGTACTTGTCGATATCCTCTAGTCTACGCATCAAAAAGCGCGCACTAGCATGTATCTCGCTTGTGCTCCTGCTGTGAGGCGTCCCATGTGAGAGAATATTACAAACAGATAATAATGTTTTAATCTTTACTTCATTGTTAGCGCTGATATTAACCACTTCTTGCCCGAGTAAAACCCTAGCAATCTCGTTGTATTTTGCCTGTGTAGCAAATTCGATACCGATCTTAAAGCGTAGATACTCCTCAAGCACACGTCGCATGGCGTTTGGCATATGTAGTGATTCTTCGGAACTTACGTCGGCAAGTTGCTTTTGTGAAAAATCATAGACTTCCTTAAATAGTTTACGATAGGGCATCATGACGCTATTAGATACTTCGACTGTGCTAACGCCGTCAACTTTTCGTATTTCAAATTTCTTCACTCCTTGATTTGCATCTTTACCATAGCAGAGATCGCAATAATCACGCCACGAATGCGTAAACACAAATGACTGTATATTGGGGCTACTTATAATACTCTTTATAAGCTCAAGAATGTAAAAACGATTCTCATCATCCATACTGGAAGTTGGGTCATCGACAATCACAAGCTCTATATTATTCTTAAGATTACTCTTATCATCGCTCAACATTTCGTAATAAAAGTAGACAAGCGATAACAGGTTTCTTTCACCCTCGCTTATGTCATCAAGTGATAGTTCGCTGCCGTTGATTGAGTGCTTGAGTAAATAGGATTTGTCATTGAGAGCTAACCTAAAACCAATACCAACATCATCTAACACCCCATTGACGTAATCGGCAAAATCAGCAAGATCAGACTTGCTGTCTCGTAGCCTTTGTATCTCAGCGTTCTTCGCCTTAACTTTCGATTCTAATTCTCGAATTGTATCGTTATTGTTTTTGTATTGACTACAGTTATCAGCTATGAGGGTGCTGTTTTTAATTTCATAACCTATCGAGCCTTTGACAAGTATTTCAAGCCTATTTATCTTTTCTTCAAATAGTTGCTTTTGATTATCTTTTGCTTTTTGAATAGCCACAAATGACGCTTTACATACCGCCACAGCCTGTCGAATAGCAGGTCCGTCTATTGTGAACGCGCTAGGCATATCATCTATCTTATTTTTGACAATAGACAGATATGTTTCGAGTGTGTCGGTCTGTTTAGCAAGCTCATCAAGTACACTAACGATATTCTCGTTGTCGTCTAATGCGGCAATTAACATCTTGCGATCATTAATCGCTGCCTGCACATATACTATGAGTTGAGCAATCTGATTGGAAAGCGTTTCGAGTTTTCGGCGATCAACGCTTTGCTTATTCTTGAGGTAGGAGTTTATACGTTCATGTATCTCAGTTGCATCGAGAGTGCCAAGGCAAAATTCACAAGTATCTTTACCTTGATGTATGCCCAGACCTACTTCAAGCCAACTTACGACATCGCCACTTGGTATATTTACCTCATTGTATTTTTTACCAATGATGAGCTCAGATTGATCTATCTCATAGTCAATGGGGGTGGTAATTGACGGCACAGTGATGGTATTGATAATATCAAGATTTTCACTGAAATCTTTTTCGCCATCAATCTCATTGTATTTTTCGTCAGGAAAGAGCTTTAATGCAGCATTATATTCAGCAACCCAGAGCGAAACTACTTTCTCATGAACACCATCCTTATGGGTTTTCTTCTGGATATTGGCTTTACCCTTGCGTCGCTTGAATATGTCTTCGATAGCTGTTTCTGTGGAGCTTACTAGCTTTGAGTTATCGATACCAAGTTTGTCTATTTCTGATTTGAAGGTATCACGCTCCTGCACGAGCGGTTTTACCTTTTTCTCAATATCGACATTCCGTCCACCAAAATTAGCAACCACTCCTTTAATACCTGATCTATCCTCAAGCAGTAGATGATTTTCGATGTAGTCCTTATTATAAATCCTATAATTTGAGCTGTCGTAACTCTTTAGATACTCAGCCTCTATGCCCAACGCAAAAGACGACTTCCCCTGTCCATTTGATGCGAAAAATATGTTGGATTTACCAAAAAGCGAAGTTGGTCCAGTATATTGGTTGAATGATTTACAAGAGTAGTCGTTTACCTTATCAATTTTAATAATGTCCATATCTGTTATTCTACTACAAGAATAGAGTCATTTACAGTAAGCTAGGCCGCGCAGACTCCGACAAGTGAGGTGATGTCTGTAAATATATACGTATCGAGTCGGCTATTTTACTTGCTACTATTAAATTCTGTGTACGAAAATACGACTCAAGAATCGCCAGCGTCGCACCAGTTGGAAACAATACAGGCAGTATCTGGCTTACAATTCGCTCATCATCAAAGAGTTTGCGGAATATACGAAGTGGTAGGTCTTTTATCTCTTCGGCGGATTCTTCGGGGTTGCTGTCAAAATTGACGTTTGGTAGGTCTGGTATATCCTGGCGCCATTTTTGTAGATTATTCATGATATCAGGCCAGATATGAGATAAGCCAAGCTGATTGAACATGTCTTGTCCGTATGACACCGACAAGTGCACGCCCCACGATTCTTGCAGCTTTTGTAGCTCTGGTTGATAAAAATTTCTGTTTTTAACAAGGCTTGGGTCGATGAAATAGAAAAATCCCCACGTTACCTTGTTGCCATAAATATCAACAAGCGCTTCAAGCTTCTTTTCAAAGTTGCTAATCTGCCCGCGTTTTTTGGTTGAATCGTGGTCATCGCGCACTTTTTGTTCAATAAAGAGCACCTTATCGTCTTTTATTAGCAGTTGGTCAATATCAAGTGCGTCGCCCTCTTTCGATGTAATCTTTTGCGGCAACGGCTGCCAACTTTCATTGATAAAGTATTGCTTAATCGCTACTTCAAATGCGTCGCCAAAACGGATTTCGTTTGACTGCAACAGGTTTTGTAGCAATTTTGCCTCTGGCTTGGTCGGGCGGAATAACCCCACGTATCTATCGGGGTGCTCGGCGACTTTCTTGAGCAAATCGGGCTTTGACTTTGCAAATATCTTTTCGTCAAAGATATCTTTGAATACTTCGTACTCAAGCATAATTTTGCTCCAGATACTTTTGACGAATATCATCGATTAGCGCGCCGTCAATGTGCCAGAATGTCCAGCCGTTGCATGAGGGTTGGTCTTGTAAAACTGCGCCAACTTTATGGATAGAGCCCTCAATATCGCCGCTTTTCAATGAACCGTTGGCCGTAACGATTGCCGAATACTTACCGTCTTTGCTAGTCAGCGTTGCGCCAGCTTTGATAAGTCCGATATCAACCAATAAGCCAAAGGCAATGCGCGGTGTTTTTGCTTCAAGCTTGCCCGACACAAGTGTTTCATCTAATGGTACTATTTCGTCGATGCGTTTCTTTGCTACTCTCACATAGGTATCGTCGCGCTCAATACCAATATATTCGCGTCCTAGCTCTTTTGCGGCAACTGCGGTTGTACCGCTGCCGAGAAATGGGTCAAGCACAATATCGCCAGGCTTTGATGTTGCATTGATAATTCGACGGAGTAAAGCAAGTGGCTTTTGCGTCGAGTGTGCTTTTTCGCCGTTAATTTTTACGCGTTCTTGTCCGCTACATATCGGAATAAGCCAATCACTACGCATTTGTTTGTCTTCGTTGTGTGTTTTCATGGTTTTGTAGTTAAAAGTCGGCTTTGACTTTTCGGACTTACCCGCCCAGATGAGTGTTTCGTGCGAGTTATTAAAGCGTGTGCCCTTGAAGTTTGGCATAGGATTTGTTTTGACCCAAAGAATGTCGTTCAAAATCCAGTAGTCGAGGTCTTGGACAATTTTTCCAACACGGAAAATATTGTGGTAGCTACCGATAACCCAAATTGCACCATTGTCTTTGAGTACACGGCGACATTCCGTAAGCCATTTGGTTGTAAAATCGTCGTATGTTGCAAAACTATCGTATTTGTCCCAGTCGTCATTGACTGCTGACACTTTTGTGTTATTTGGCCGCCACAGGTCGCCCCTGAGCTGCAAGTTATAGGGCGGGTCGGCAAAAATTAGATCAACAGATTTATCTGGTAAAGTTTTTAATATTTTTATGCAGTCGCCTTGAAGAACGACATTTGTTTCTAGTGATTTCTTGCTCATGGACGCCTTTGAGTTAGTTTATTTCGTGAGTATTGTCCGTAATAAAAAACGGACACCTACTCTAGGCGTCCAACCAACAATTGGGATTCAAACCAAATGCTTTTTCGAGCAAGTGCCCGTTTTTCTGGTTTGAATACCAAAAGTATTAGGTAATCCCTAAAATATTACGTTGTTGGTTGGACTTTTTTATTATATCACTTTTTCGTGCACTCACGGAGTAATACACGAAAAATACGCCAAGTCGCCAAAGCGACACGTCCCCATCCAGAAAACACCCTTTTCAACTAAAAATAAAAAGATCGGCGGGGGAAATTTCAAAAAGATAACTCAAAGGGTTTTTCTGGTGGAACGAGCGGGTGTGTGTCTGTAGGCGTTAGAACTGAGCCTGCACAGCTCAGTTTTTACGCTTGAAATAGGTTCGAGCTTCGGCGTATATTGCTACCAATAGAACTAAAACAGTCGCCCTGTCGGGCGGCTTTTTTAGACTTTGGCGAAGCCAAAGCCAGATGTTTTCTTAAGAGAAGAGCAAAGCTTTAGGTCTAGCCAAAACTTATATACGTGGATATGAAACCCCAGTCACTGAGAGGTATTATTTTGCATTTTTGTGACCATAACGGCAACGGCCGATACACGCTCCTCGGGTAAAGGAAACTTAAAATACCGAGCGTCAACAATATCTTCGTAGTTTCCGTCCATTATAGGGTTGCCTTTGTGTGAAACTTCATAGAAATGACGCGTTGACTCCCATCCTTGCCCAGAATCGATATCGTAGAAGTACTCGGTGAATTTGCATATTTTTGTGGGTCTACCTATGACATCCAATCCTGTCTCTTCTTTTATCTCACGCTTTAAGCCATCGAGTAATCGTTCTTTGGGCTCAATACCTCCACCCGGCAGATCCCATTTCTTATCGTAGGAGGTTCTGTCTCTGACGAGCAGGATTCCTTTTTTACTCCTTATGACTCCATAGGCGGATGTTCTCTTGATTAAGCTTGTCTTGGCGACGACATGGGCTTTACCATTAATATCTCTGCATAGGATCATATTCATATGGTTATTATAAACTAATCATGTCTACAATTCATCAAACGAATCCATAGCAAGTCTTAATCTTTAGACATAGCTGCCTGCGCTGTAGAGTGGCGATAGGTTTTCCATCAATACATTATAATACATCGCACCGCTCCATAAAGCGCACGCCTCAACAAAAATGCTCCACAATCTTATTGCCGGCGATGCCAAATCCGGTTAGTGTGTAGGTGCTCGACATGATGGATTGCCTGTGCGGCGGCGATTGCATCCAGGCGTTGAATGCCACGCGGCTAGTGTGCAAATCTGGCGGCGCAGTTTGCACCAGATTCTCGGCTGGCGCGTTGCAGACAGCCCTAGCTTTAAGCAGTCCGTGCGGAATGGTTGTGCCTGGTTTATAATGGCTAAAATAATTATTCTCTTTCATGTCATTCGCCATCCACTGCGCCGTTCGGTTAAGCGGCTCGTACATTTTTAGCGGCTTCAGATTTTCTTTACTACGAGCATAATTAATCAGCTCAAGAATCTCCAAAGCATCTGGCGGGCCTATGTCATACTTTTTATCTTGGTCTGCCGGTTGCGGCTGCGGATTCGGAGTTGGATTTGGCTGCGGATTCGGCGCAGGCTGCTGCGAGTTACCGGGCTGCTGAGGTTGCGGAGCTGGCCGTTGGTTGTTTTTCGGCGGCGCGGCTGGGCTCGCCGGTGGTTGCGGGGCTGGATTATGCTTCGGGCGCACAGGGTCAATCCTCTGCTCTTTTTGGCTTGGCTGCGGTTTTTCAGGCTTCTTCTCTTGCTGGTTCGGCGTAGACTGCTTAGGCTGGGAATCTTTATTAGACTTGCTACTGCTGGAACTATTACCGGAACTAGACTTAGTAAAATTAGGACTGGAAGTTGTTTTTTGCTCCTGCTGCTGGCTGGCATTACCCTTATTTTTCGGCGCAATACATATAGCAATGTATACGCCTATCCCCGCCCCGATCAGTGTTAGAACAACTAATATAATTACAAGTTTTTGTTTTTTCATACTTTGATTGTAGCAAGGAAACTGGTTATGTCAATCCGGAGGTAGCGGCCTGCGAAAATAGCCAAAGCATAGTGTATAATATAGTCAGCGCGGGTATCGTATAACGGCTATTATGTATGCTTCCCAAGCATGAGACGAGGGTTCGACTCCCTCTACCCGCACCAATTCACTCAAAGCGCAAAAGCGCTTTTTCTTTTTATCGCGAATTACAAATTTCAGTAAAATTCACATCATTAAAAGGTCTATGATCCGTGAAAATAAAAACTTGTGAAAAAGTTACCAAAACCCCTTGAAAAAACATAAGCGTAGTCCTACAATAGAATAGAGATGAAGATTTTGATGCTTGGGTGGGAGTTGCCTCCGCATAATAGCGGCGGTCTTGGCGTGGCCTGTTACCAAATGTCAAAAGCGCTCGCTTCCCAGGGTGTTGATATTGATTTTGTCGTTCCTTATTCTGCCAAGCATCCAGGTATTGATTATATGAACGTGTATTCAGCAACGCCACTGCCGCCAAATTATTACGATTTGGGTGCGTATGATCACGGCACGCCGGAAGACCGGGAAAACGCTAAAGACGAGCACGGCTTATCGCCAATGCGAGCAGTGCAGCGCCGTTACGGTAAGTTCGTCCGGCAATTTGTCCGCAAGCATCCGCCGGATGCCATTCACGCTCATGACTGGCTGACAATGGAGGCTGGTATTATCGCTAAGGAAAACAGCAATGCGCCGCTGATTGTGCACGTACACGCGACAGAATTTGACCGCTCGGGCGAGCAGCTTGGCAATCCGCTGGTGCACGAGATTGAGCAGCACGGCTTGATGATGGCTGACCGAATCATCGCCGTTAGCCAAATTACCAAAGACATAATTGTTAAGAATTACCACATTCCGCCAGAGAAAATTGAGGTAATTTATAACGCCATTGACCTAGCTAGTCTGCCGCCGCACGAGTACGATATTGACACCTACAAATACCTTGAAGACCTGAAAAGCGACGGCTACACGATTGTCGGCACATTGACGCGGCTGACAGTACAGAAAGGACTAACCTACTTCGTGCGCGCTGCTTCGGCGGCATTGAGCAAATACGATAAAATCGCTTTCGTCTTATCAGGCAGCGGCGAACAGCGAGACGAGCTTATCACGCTAGCAGCCAGCCTGGGGATTAGCGATAAAGTGATTTTTACCGGATTCGTCCGCGGCAAGCAATGGCGCGATATATATCATTTGATCGACGTATTTGTGATGAGTTCGGTGTCTGAACCGTTTGGCCTAACCGCATTGGAGGCGGCTCATCATGACACTGCGCTATTAATTAGCCGCCAATCCGGAGTTGGCGAGGTATTAAATAATATTATGCGGTTTGATTATTGGGACGTTAACCGCCTGGCTGATGAAATTGTTAATATCGCCCAATCTGCAGCATTACGAGAGACGCTGAAGAAAAATGTGAAAGATGAATACGCGAAGATTTCCTGGCAAGATGCAGCGCGCCAGTGTTTAAAGTTGTATAAAATTTCATTATCCAAAGGAGTAATTTCATGAACGACAGGCGCGGCATAACGCTTTACCTTCACGTCCATCAGCCATGGCGGCTGCGGCAATACAGTGTTTTCGACACAGCACAGCGGCACGATTATTTTTCAGACGGACACAATCCAGCCCAGAACAATCAGCAAATTTTCCATAAAATTGCCCGCAAATCATACCTGCCGATGAATGCACTGTTACAAAAAATGCTGCGCAAATACCCTGACTTTAAACTATCTCTCAGTATCAGCGGCACGTTTCTGGAACAGGCACAGCAGTTCAATCCTGAAGTTTTAGAAAGCTTCAAGCGGCTAGTTGCTACGGGCCGCGTGGAGATATTGTCAAGTCCGTACCATCACAGTTTGGCGTTCTTTTATTCCTTACAGGAGTTTGAGACTCAGATTGAATTACACCGCCAAGCTATCCGCCGAATTTTTGGCGTGGAAACGCACGTTTTAGCAAATACGGAGTTAGCGTACAATGATCAGCTAGCCAAATGGGCAGAGAATCACAATTTCAGCGGCGTATTGGCGGAAGGCTGGGATCCGATTCTGGATTGGCGCAGCCCGAATTATGTATACCGCCCGAGCGGCACAGAAAAGATTGGCTTGCTCCTGAAAAATTATCGTTTAAGCGACGACTTGGCGTTCCGCTTTAGCAATCGAAATTGGAACGGCTGGCCGCTGACAGCAGAAAAGTTTAATGCTTGGGCGATGGATTCGCTGCAGCACGCGCCGCTGCTTAACCTATTCATGGATTATGAAACTTTTGGCGAACACCAGTGGTCGGAGACAGGTATTTTTGACTTCTTTGAGAGTTTCGTCGGCTGCTGGCTGAATAATCCTGACAATACATTTTATACCGTTAGCGAGGCGTTATCTGCACAGCGTCCAGTCGGCGAAATCAGCATGCCGTCGCCAGTCACTTGGGCTGACAGCGAGCGCGATTTGACAGCTTGGAACGGTAATGATTTGCAATCCGAAGCCTTGCGATATTTGTATGACTTAGAAAGCAGCATACTATCCAGCGGCGACGAATCGCTAATTAGCGACTGGAGAAGATTGCAAACGTCAGACCATCTGTATTATATGTGCACCAAATGGTTCACCGACGGCGATGTCCACGCATATTTTAGTCCGTACGATTCGCCGTACGACGCCTTTTTGTACTACATGAACGCTATTCGCGATGTTCGCTGGCGATTATCGCAGCAGATACAAACTTAAACTAATAGTTTCGCAATCCGCCTACTTGTTGCCTAAACTGCTGCTGGGTTGTTCGTTTTTCAAATACCGTAAATTATTTCTACATAGAAAAACTCCTTGCCATAAAACATTCGGCAAGGAGCTTATTTCCGTAAATAAGCGGCAGCTATTATCCTTTGCGGGCTTTGACTTCGTTACGGCCAAGGTTTTTCTTCGTCTGAACGTAAGTCACATGTTTTCTCTTAATCGGGTCATATTTGCGCAGCGTCAAATTACCCTTGCCTTTATTAGTACGATTCTGCGTATTGATAGTAGTATAGTAAGTCCGGTGCTTGCTTGAATTGCTCACCAAACCAATCAACTTTCGTTTCGTATTCTTCTTTGCCATCTCTTTAACTCGTTAATTTTTATAAAACGTCTCGGCTAATTATAGCATACTAGTGGTGAAAATATCAAATATCATAAAACACTTGCCGGCCGCAACATTCAATGAAGCTTGCCTGGCTAGTACCAACGCGCAATTTCATCCATCATTCGCCGCGTTTGCGAGTGCGGTTTCTTATTACCATAACCCAGCGCCAGCATCACCACTGGCAATTCTTTCTCGCAGTCAATCAGCTTAACGTCCTCCAGGATTTCTGCAAGTTTATCAATCGAGAATCCTTCCATGGCACACGAATCAATTCCCCGCTCCGCTGCCGTCATCATAGCAAATCCCAGCGCAATATACGCCTGGCGCGCCGCCCATTGATGAAGCTTGTCATCGTCGCCCAGAATCTTAAAATCAGTCTTCGCCCATTTTTTCCAAAACGTTTTATAGCCAGTCCTGACAATTGCGTTCATCTGCGCCACATCGCGCAGCATATGGTCAATATGCCCGTCCTTTCGCGTCAATTCCTGTCCGGTTTTGGCAGTAAAAATCAACAGATGGCTGGCGGTAAACCTCGCAGCGTTAACGCCGGCAGCTTTTTCAATCCTTTTACGAAGATCGGCGTCTTGCGCCACGATAACATTAAATGGCTCAAACCCATACGATGTCGGCGCCAGGCGAATCGCTTCTAAGATTAGCTCAATATCTTTATCGCTAATTTTCTTTTTCGGGTCGAAACTTTTTATCGCCCGCCGAAATTTTAGCGCCGATTCTATGTCTTTAACCGCAATATTTGGTTTATCCATAATCCCTCCGTCTATTTGTAATTATTATACCTTATGCTTATTTGACGGCCAAATTTACCCCGAGATACATTCTTAAAAATTGCTAATTACTCAACTGCAGCGTATGCTTGCATTCCGGATAATTAGTGCAGCCTAAGAATTCGCCATACCTGCCGTGCCGCCGCACTAAAAAGCCGCTTCGGCATGACGGGCATAAGATTGGCTTGCTTAAGATTTCGACGTTATTATACGACTGGCTGCAATGCGGATAATGCGAGCAACCAACAAAACTCTTGCCAGTTTGGCTATTCTGGCGAATAATCAGCCTGCCGGTTTTACACCACGGACAACTAACCAGTTCCGATTCGCCGTAGCGTCCTTGAATCAGGTAATTGGAATATCGTTTAATCTCCTTGGTAAACAGCGATTCATTTTCCGGTGTTAATAGATAGACCTTATTCCTCGTCCTGGTAAGCGCCACATAAAACAAACGTCTTTCCTCGGCGAAACGGCAAGCCTCCGGCGCACTCAGCAGCAACGATATAATCGGATCATCGGTCAGCTTATTTGGGAAACCATACAAGTCGTTTTTCAAATTTAGGATGATCACATTATCTGCCTCCAGACCCTTGGACTTATGTACGGTGATAAATTTGATATCAACATTTTCAAAACCAGCAAGTATCAGCGCGCCAGTGGCTTCATTATATTTCTTAACTTCCTCCCTCAACTGGTCTTTAATAACTTTCCCCTCATTATTCCTCTGGCAAATCACATAGTCCAGGTCAAAACTATGCCGGCCCAACAGTAAAATATGCTGCTCCGCGCCGCCTTCGGCAACGATCTGGCAAATCTGCTCGACCAGCACCGTAGAAGCATTATTCTGATCGGGCGCTGCAAACTCTACCGGGTAATCCAGCTCCTTGGTAGACTTGGGATTTTTAGCCAGCTGCTGCGGATTTTGCTGGATGAATTTGGCGGAAATATCAATCAGCTGCTGCGAGTTGCGATATGTCCTTTCAATGAATAACTTTTCATGCTCGCCAACAAACTTGCCAAAATCACTGAATAGCGAAATATCGCTGCCCGTAAATCGATAAATTGACTGCCAATCGTCACCGACGCAAACCAACCGCGCGCCCGAACGCTGGCGAATTTCCGTAATCAACTTAAACCTAGCCGCCGAAATATCCTGATATTCATCGATAATGATATAGTCATATACTTTGGTAATACCCTTTTGCCGCACCAAATTAGCAGCTTGATTAATCATGTCGTTAAAATCAATTTCACCGCGCGCTGATAAAACAGCGTTATACTTCTCAATAATCGGCAGCGCGAAATCTAAAAACAGCTGCCGGCGAGCGTTCATAAATTGGTCGTCGGTTTCGCTGTCTTCCATAAATTTTCGCAAACCATTGGCGGCTAGTCCCCGCGATTTGCTTAAATTGATAAAACTAGTAATTAAGCTAATAATCTCCGCGCCAAACGACGAATCCTGCTTGATAATTTTATCATAGATCTCCTGCTCGCTCAGCGGCTGAAAGGTAACGCCCGATTTCTCCAGCATTTCCCGCAGTTTATCCAGCAAAATATTATCGCGATTATACCACGAATACGTCTCTAAAAGTTTGGTTCTACACAAGCGGTGCTTGACACGTTTTTTATGCATGTTTTTTATATACTGCTTTTCCTGAAACTCCGATAGCCATTTGGCGCGCCCATGCTTATCGATACCGAAATGCTCCAGCCAAATATCATAATCCGTCAGATAAAAATCCGGCCGATACATATGATCGCCGTGCGGATACGGTTTTTCATATTCATAATTCACGCCGTTTAAGAATAAGAAATTAGCGATCATCAGTTCCTCGACACTTTTAACGCGCTCGCCAGAAAACGTATCAAGTTTGTTTTTACTAATCCGCCGGCTGCCGGAAGTATTGGCATAATATTTCGACTTTAACGTCTCAAAATCTATGCCGTTTTTAACATCAAGCTTCTCGCCAAGCGAATCAAACGCGTCATTTTCCTCGGGAATGTTCAGATAGCAAGCCATAAACTGCACAAATGATTTAAGCGCAGAATCGTGATGTAAAATATCATTTTTCAAAAATTGCTTGATAGTTTGGTGCAGCAAATTCTCGTTAGCAACGGCCGGCGGGTTCTTCTGGAAATACTTGATATAGTCATAGCCCAGTTTATGAAAAGTCGTTGCCTTGGTTTTCAGACCCAAATTACGCAGCCGCTGGTTTAACTCCTCGACAGTCTTGCGAGTAAACGACAGCAGAAGGATTTTTTCTGGATCAATATTCTTTTTCTCAATCAGATATTTTACTTTTCCTAAAATCGTCAGCGTTTTTCCAGAACCAGCGCCAGCGATAATTAAATTAGAATATTCATCGGTGATGATTGCCTGGCACTGCTGATTGTCCAGCGACTTGCCTTCAATATCGCGAAAGAACTCGCAGTTGAGTTGTTTCTGCGCGGCGACATATTTCTGATTGTAATTTTTAATGAACTCTGCAAAGTTTTCATAAAGACCGTTAAATTGGCGAACACGCGACTGTTTTTTATAAAATTTAGACTTACCCCGGAAAAAATCGCTAGTCTCCTCGTATTTTTTCAGAATTTCATCGCGTTTTTTCCATGTTACATAATCATTGAAATGGCTAATTTGCTCTAAAAAATCATCAATATTATGCAGATTTTTAAGAAACGCTAAATCTTGATATTTTTCAACTTCCCGCAATTTCTGAGTTTGGAGAAACTTAATTATAATGACGATACCGACAAAGAGTAAAAGCGCGGCTACTGCCCCAGCCATTGTTAAATCACTTGTTTATTTTTTAGTATAATTTCCTGCTCTTCGGGCGTAAATCGCCGAGATTCGCGCATTTTTTGGTAAGATTTGTTGCGCGTCCAGGCGTCGATATGCTCGTTTTCTAATTCAGCCAGCGTCAGATCAAAAAAGTGTACCGCCGCCGTCGCATACAGCCAGGCCAGCGTCATTTTGACGTAATAGCCATCGTGTTTAATCCCCCGCAGCGCTGCGAAAACCTGATCGATGTGTACTTCATCTAGGAAATTAGTCATCAAAGAAACTACGCCGTAGCGCACCGTGAACTCGGCTTCACTTCGCAAGCATTCCAGCGCAAAATCCCACCAAATATCGCCAGCGAACCGCCGCTTTTTCTCGACAAATATATCAATATGCGCCCACGAATCAACGCACGGCAGGTATTGCTTGGTTAGGTCGATCGCCGTTTGATCATCAAGCCGAGCGTGTGTGATCAGCAGCCCGCATAGCAGCACGTAGTCAAATGATTCATTTTGTGCCGTTAATAATTCGCTAATGTCCGCCGCGCTCATGCCAGGCGCTAATTCCCTCGCCAGCCGCCGCAAATCCGGCACGCGCACGCCGATGACCGGCATCTTGGTATTAACGATACGCTGATTAAAGGCGGCGTAAGTTTCGTTGCCTTGGGTGAGGTTCGCCAATTGAGCTATGACGCGATCGTGCATATTTACAATTCCTCACCGCATAACTCTGCGGCTGCCCGAACCGTATCGTCTAGCGTTGTATAAATTACAGCGAGAGGTAATTCCAAATGAACCTGCGTTTCAATATCAAAACGACGATTATAGTCTGGATCTACACCGACAACTATATTAGACTTACGCGCCAGCTCTTTGCCAAGCTCCAAAAAAGTAATAATCGTCTCGGCGTTAGGAAACCAAAACAATACAACTTTGGCAGACTTCAGGTTTTCAAATTCCCAAATAATTTGCTGGCGCGCCGTCTCGCCAATAGCGGAAATAATCTCATCGCGGCGCGGATTAGCAACAACCAAATCAGTACCAGCTAGCATTTCGAGCGCTTCTTTTTGCCAGTTTGGACTATACGTCACCCCGCCCGCTAGGAAAATATCCGGGGTCAGGTCTTGATTGGATGAAACTGGAGTTTTTATAATCATTGCAAAGTTAAATCAAACGTTGTAATAGAGCAATTCTTTCAAATTCTCTACCTTCTATTCTAGCAAATCTCCAGACATAAAACTAATCGAAAAATTATCATCCGGGCAAGAATACCGCCGCGCATATCATACGGCGACTTCGCGAATATAAAATGATATAATACGAGCATAAATGGAAATATTACTAATTATACTAGCACCACTCGCCCTGCTCGTAATCGCCGGCAGACGTAAACCGGCGGAATCTGCGCGCATTATCAACGACCAGGACGAGCAGAAAAAGCAAGAACAAGAAACCGACGAGCTAATCACGGTAATTTTACCGACGATAGATAATGATAAGTAGAATACAGGCTTAAAATGTATTGCTTTTTGCGGCGTTTTTACACATGATCGAACCCAGATAACTGGGCAAAACACTATTTACAACATTCTTCTTATCCACCAAAAACTTCCAAAAACATATTTTGGTGGATAGGATTTATTTTAAGGCTGTTTTTGGGTGATATAAAAAATCTTTAGGTTTCGCTCAGAAGCTACGCTTTTTTTGTGCATATACGGCAAGTTACTTTATACTATACTATAAGAAGTGGCGTACGTTGCGCCACGGTTTCTGAAAAATTTCTAATTTGGAGCCACGATCGGGGCTTGAACCCGAGACCTCATCCTTACCATGGATGCGCTCTACCAACTGAGCTATCGCGGCATAATCATCAGATAATTCGCTCGTTTCTGCAACTAAAAGAGCCACTATCCGACTGCTTGATTCTAGCATATTAGACAGTTATTTAGCAACTAGCGCTTAGCCGTCTTAGATTTTGCTTTAGATTTGGTTTGGCTGGCCTTTGGCAGCCTCGGCGTTATGAAAGTATCAATCAATCCCCAGGCGATGCCGTTGACTAAAAATGTAACCGCTAATATACCAGAAAAAGACGCCGCCAGATGTGCCGAGGAAACGCTAAATAACGTTGATAATCCCGCGACCACCAGCCCGATAATTGCCAAAATTAAATATGCCTGCTGCAACTTCAACCGCTGGTTCTTTTCGCTGTTCCAGACGGTAAATATTTGTTTTAATAATTCTAACATGCTTTAACTATAGCACACAAACATAAAAATGTCAAACAAAATCAGTTTCATCAGAGAAAAAAGCCGCTTCTGTAAGCGACAATTTTCCGAAAAATTATTCCTTGGTGCTGGAAGTAGGACTCGAACCTACGAAGCCTTACGGCGGGAGATTTACAGTCTCCTGTGATTGCCACTACACGATTCCAGCGTATCATGGAGCCGATTCTCGGACTCGAACCGAGGACCTGCTGTTTACAAAACAGCTGCTCTAACCAGCTGAGCTAAATCGGCGCTTCCATAATTTTAGCAATTTTTAGTACTGCTGGCAATAGCTATTCAGATTATTTGACATAATACCCCCAGGGGGTATATAATGACTTTATGGATACAGCAGATATCAAGCGGCGAGCTCTGCACCGCACAAAAATTATTTTAGGGCAAATGCGCGGACTAGAGAAACAAATCGTCGACGACGCATATTGCATGGATATTTTAACGCAAAGCCTGGCGCTGCAAAAGTCGCTGGCATCACTCAATAAGCTCATTCTGGAGCGTCATTTGCGCACGCACATCGCTGACAAAATGGCCTCGGGTGATAAAATCCAGCAAAATGAAGCCGTCGAAGAACTACTTAATTTATACGAGTTAAATAATATAAGGACGAAATGATGCACCACGAATCTCATTCTCACTGCAATACAAAAACTTCAACCAAACGCATGGCATTAGCAGCGACCTTGCACTGCTTGGCGGGCTGCATGATCGGCGAAATGCTCGGCGTCACCATCGGCACGCACGCTGGATTTACACCGCACGCCACGGTAATTTTGGCATCGGTTTTGGCATTTACGTCTGGCTATACTGTATCAACTATCCCGCTGATAAGCGCTAAGCTATCGTTCATCAAAGCCTTCAAATTGGTTTTCGCTGCCGATACGTTATCAATTCTGTCGATGACCATCGTTGACAATGTCATCATGCTCGTTGTGCCAGGCGCCATGAACAAAGACCTCACTCATCCGATGTATTGGACAAGCCGGCTGCTATGCATGACTGCTGCGTTCCTAGTGTCGTACCCTGTCAATTTATATTTATTGCGCCGCAGCAAAGGTCACGCGCTGACTCATCAGTATCACCACCATAATAAATAACGGCGCGCGGATAAATCCCAAGGAGCCTTGGCTTTTTCCTTGCCAGCTCGCCAGATTTTTAGTACAATCATAAGGTAAATTTGTGGCTCTTTAGCTCAGTTGGTAGAGCAGAGGCCTGAAGAGCCTTGTGTCCCCAGTTCAAGTCTGGGAGGAGCCACCAATTTGTTTTTATATTGATATTTACAGCCAACTCTTATCCGACCAGTTTTGCCCGCGCGTGATTTTAATTTTTATTGTTTATCTTATTCAATAACCCTCCATAATTATACGGCGTGAATTTGTCATTAATGAAGATCGGATAGGCCGGAGTTTTTACTCCCATTTTCTCCGCCAAATTCTGGTCAATTGGCTGGAATACTCGTAGGCTTGCCCGCTCAAGGTTTAACCTTGCTTTATCCTCCAGGGTCATTCGATACACAAAGCGAAACTTCTCCACACCTGCGACCGTCTGGCAATCAGCAATTTCCTTTTCAGCGAGCATTTGCAGCTTCTGGCGCCAGATTTTCACATCATTCAACCTGCTCTGTACGCTAATTTCTATCGACACGCAATTAAGCGCATACTTATTTATACAATCATAATCAGCCACAATCACCCGCGGTAAACCCAGCAGCCATGACGCGGCCAGCAGCTCTTCATTTGCACCCTCCCCGACAAACGTACAGTCATTATCCGGGCAAAACGTATTGTGAAAGTCAAGAACAATATCATACTCCTTGCACATTTCCAGTAGCTCAATCGGGCGCTGCTGCTCGTATATGCCGCTTGATTTCACGCCGGGAAATGACCGGTTCAAGTCTTGTTCGACGAAACGCTTATTTATTTTTATAGCTTCCTCATTCGCCAGTACGCTGTCAATATTTTCCAGCGGATTTTCCTGTAAACTCTTGACCAGATCAATGCCCAGCATTTCATTCCCGTGCATGCCGCCGATTACTAATATTTTCATATTCTTATCCTCCTTATTTATTATTTTTTACCGAGATAGATCAATTGATACAAAATTTCGCCAATCAGGAACATCAGATTTGGCTTTATCAATAGTCGCATCATCGCCAAAATCCCTCATGGCCACGCGCGTCATTGCCGGCGCAATAGTCCGATAAGCCACCTTCGTCTGATCTAGGCGATCGGAAAACCCGTATATCATTGGGCAAAAATTCACTAGATTGTTACGTCTCGAAATCTGGCGATCAGCAAAAACTTCGTCCAGCCATAATATCTCTGGGTTAGGAGCAGCGGTTGGCGCGTACTTCCGCTTAAGCCACGCTGCCATTTCCAGCGACCCAGGATATTTTTCCGCCGCAATCTGCACCAGATCAGCCGTCCAAGCAACCGCCGCCAACGCTAATCCCGCTGGTGTCTCCTCGATATACCAACACGCTGGATGCGTCTCGCCGATAGTGTCAAATCTCTCGGCCAATTCCTGTTCTGTATATGCTTCATCGCCAGTCGTACTGCCGCAAGCTTGGCATATATCACCAGGATTTTGACGAGAATACCCTGACGAGCAGCCACCGCATTTACTTACTTCATACCAAGGCTCTGCCGCGAACGCCGCTTGATACGCGGGAATAATCGCGTCGTACTTCTCCCTCGCCTCATCTGGCGCAGCGAACTTCGCTGTTCTTATTTCACTCATAAATATCTCCAAAAATTAACTAAATTAACTGTCAAAAAATCAAAACGCCAGCGTCGCGCCGGCATTTGTTTGGATTTATTCGCAAACTACTCAGCGCGAGCTGGCCAAACGTACGAATGATGCTTGAAGACGTTTTTATAGCCGCCAGTACCGTTTTGCATCCAGTCGCTAATCCGAGCAACCGTACGGCTACTGAGCTTCGTCGCTGCAATGACGTCAGCGTATTTTTCGCCTTTTGATAACATTTTGGCAGCTTGTAGGCGCGCGCCAACTTCAACAATCTCCTTCTGAGTCATGACATCGCGAAGAAACGCTCGCATTTCATTAGGGTCACTTATACTAGCAAGAACATCCGCCAGCTGACGCGCCTGTTCATCTTTCCAAATATCGTTCTTGCCATTCATATTTCCAGTTTACCAAAGTAAAGTAGGAATGTCAATAATCTTCATATCACCATCTAAAAACTGGAATTTTGCTCTCATCTCGCTTATACTTAAACCATGAAAACTTGGCAAGATGTTGCTTCCCTATATCAGATTTATCCGCGTAGTTTTCGGGATACTAATGGCGATGGGATTGGTGATTTGAATGGCATTACTGAGAAGCTGGATTATTTGGCGTGGCTGGGCGTTGACGCGATTTGGATTTCGCCGTTTTTCCTCTCGCCGCTGACTGATTTTGGCTACGATATCGCTAACTATCGAGCCATTGACCCAACATTTGGCGGGCTGGATGATTTTCGAGCGCTGTTGGAAAGAGCTCATATTCTGGACATTAAAGTTATAATTGATCTCGTTCCCTGCCATACATCTGATCAGCATCCGTGGTTTCAGGAAGCGCGGTCATCGCGGGACAATCCCAAGCGTGATTATTATGTCTGGCGCGACGGGCGGGACGGCAATGAGCCAAACAATTGGCGAAGTTTATCGGGCGGCAGTTCATGGGAGCTTGACGAGCAGACTGGCCAGTATTATCTCCATTCGTTCCTGAAAACACAGCCGGATTTGAATTGGGATAATCCGGCGGTTCGCGATGAGATGAAAAACGTGGTGCGATTTTGGTTTGATATGAGCGTAGATGGCATGCGAGTTGACGCGATTTGGGGCATTTCTAAAGACCCTGAGCTTGGTAACGATTCGCCAAATCCTGATTTTCATGGCGATTCTGAAGCCTACGGCGCGTTCATCCACGACCACTGTAAAATGGGGCCGCATTTTCAAGAATACTTGCATGAGCTGGCGTCAGTTTGCGATGAATATGATGACAAGCAGATGGTGTTTGAATTTTATCCAGATGAGAAGTTGGGCGATATTTATCAGCAGTACCACCAGGTACTAACAGCTCATCCGAAGGCGTCGGCGTTCTTTATGGAATATCGCCAAGACGAGTGGCACGCGGAGCATACTGGGCAGAAGATTGAGAATTATCTGCAGGCGGCAGATTCAGCCAAGCCGTTTTTCTGCGTCGGCAATCACGATCAGCCGCGCGTTGCCTCGCGGCTCGGGACAGAGCGAGCGCGGGCACTGCATTTTCTCAACCTGCTCACACCGGGCGTCAGCGTGATGTACTATGGCGATGAGATTGGTATGACTAATGGCGAACTGACTGCTGAGGATATTCAGGATAATTTTAGCCCTGCACATTCCGCCATCGACAGCCGCGACCTGGAGCGTACGCCGATGCAATGGGACGACACGCGGTTCGCTGGATTCTCAGAAGTAAAACCGTGGCTGCCAGTGAATAAAAACCGCGCATTTGTTAACGTTAACAGCGAAAAAAGCTCGCCCGCGTCAATGCTAAATTTACACAGAGCTTTACTACGATTACGCCAGGAATTCCCAATTATTAAAAACGGTACACTAAATATCGTAAGTGGTGCTGATACTGGCAACGGGTTTATTCTGGGTATTAAACGCGAGCTAGGCAGAGAACGCGCTTATATTTTTATCAATTTCGCTGACGCGCCGCAAAGTTTTTCCATCCCAGAAAACGGCAGAATCCTCGCTTCTACTCATCCGCAGTACCTGCTCTTAGGAAAAGACCGGCAAATGACGATTCCTGGCTATTGCGGAGTAATATTGATAGTTGGAAGCTAGTTTTTACGAAACAGCGTTAATACCTTCCAGCGCATAGGAAGTATCTTCCCAGCCTCGCACCTCGATAGAATCGACGCCCATTTGTTTGACCGGAAAATCATTACCGCCTTCCTGTAATTTATCGCCAAAGAATAGTGCCTCTTCCTTTGGCCAATCGTTCAACTCAAGCAGCTTACCAATACCATAGGCTTTATCAATTCCTGGCAGCGTAATATCAGTGCTGGTCGTACCGCCAATCCTTACCTCAAGACCAGGCAATTTCTCCGCCACTTTATCGCGATATACCGGGCGAATATCTTTATACTTTTCCGCCCAGGCATACTTATCTTCTGGGGTCGCCTGCTGACCCAGTGCCGACATGGTAATCTGACTGTGGCGATCCTCAATAATTTCGCCCGCAGGATTATCACACCAAATGCCCATCTCCCTGGCAACTTCTTCCAGCGCCGTAGTTATCTGAGTTTTTTGTTCATCGGATAAATCATTAGCGTACTGAATTTTCCAATCGTCATCAGCAGCATCAAATCGATAATACCTCGTGCCGCAAGTCGGCATTGCATGAAATCTTTGGAGCAATTCAGGCTGGACATTAAGCCGATCAATCACCTGCTTTTTAATCTGCTGGAATGTGCCGCCCGTAATGACGCACACATCATAATTTTCAAGCAACTGGCTAAGAATGCCGGCCATCCGATCGCTAATTGGCGACTTGGTAATAGCTAGCGTGTCATCCAAATCAAACCCGATAATTTTTTTCACTCTTCTTCTCCCTCCATAATTAATACAAATGTATTTTTGCCTTTTTTCAGCAGCGACGTAGTGTTCACGACTTGGTCTTCGGTCAGTTTTTCGCCGTTGAGGCTGATAGCGCCAGATTTCAGCAGGCGTTTTGCTTCGCCGTTGGAACTAACCGCGCCAGACACCACCAACGCTTCAATCACGCCGACGCCGACATCAACGCGCGGAATTTCTTTAGCTAAAGCATCCAAATCGTCGTCTGACAATTGCCGGAAATCGCCGCCGCCAAACAACACCTCCGTCACCCGCTCCACTGATTCGCGCCGATTGACGCCGTGGACGATGTCGGTGACTTCGCGCGCCAGAACTTTCTGCGCTGAGCGCGCACCTGGATTAACCGCATGGTTTTCAGCAATAGCTTCGATCGATTCGCGATCCAGCGTAGTGTACATCTTCATATAGTCAATCACACCATCATCATCAACGTTCAGCCAGAATTGATAGAATTTGTAAACGCTGGTTTTATTTTCGTCAAGCCAAATTGCACCGCCCTCAGACTTGCCAAACTTACGGCCAGTTGCTTTGTTAATAACCAATGGCACCGAGTAAACATGCGCTTCACCGCCTTCTAATTTACGGATGAGACTGACGCCAGTCGTCGAATTTCCCCACTGATCAGCACCGCACACTTGCAGCGTAACACCGTGCTCTCGGAATAGGTGTAAAAAGTCGTAGCCCTGTATTAATGAGTAGCTAAATTCAGCATAGCTAATACCACTGCCACCCTCGCCAATGCGCGCTTGAACAAACTCGCGATCAAGCAGCTGCGTCATTGACATATATTTACCAACTTTATATAAGAAATCAATGTAGTTTATATTACGAAACCAATCAGCGTTATCAACCAGATGAAAATCACGCCCCTCAAAGACGCGCCTGTACTGCGCCGAGATACACTCCACATTATGCGCTACCGTATCAGCATTGCGAATTTCACGCTCGTCTTTTCTGCCGTCTGGATCACCAATCATACCAGTCGCCCCGCCTACCAGCAGATAAGCTTCGTGACCATATTCCATAAATAGCCGCACCATCATTGCTGCCGCTAAATTACCAATCTGCATACTATCAGCGCTTGGGTCAACGCCAAAATAGAATTTGCGCGGCGTATCAACTTTGCTAATATCGTCGAATGTCATTTGATTGACAAATCCGCGCCACTGTAATTCCTCTGATAACTTCATATCACTCCTTTTCTAATGATTAGTATAGCAATTTTATGATTGAAGCGAAACATAGGCGTGATATAATAGGATTGTGAAGAGGAAAACAACGACTAGCGCCGCTGGACACGGCTCGGACAATAAAAAATCTCCGGCAAAACGGATGAATGTATATGCCAATTTGGCGCAAAAACGCCGGACAAAGAAAGACAAAAAATCCCGCGAGCGCGCTGAGTATTTAGCAACGCTGCCAAAACACCCCGTCAAGAGGTTTTTCTACCGGCTTCATCCTAAACGAGTCGCTAAGTATTGGTTTTCTAAGCGCGGCGCATTGATGGCGCTGAAAATACTCGGCGTTAGCGTGCTGGCAGCACTCTTGCTGATTGGCGGCTTGTTTGCCTATTTCCGCAAGGATTTGGACAGAATTCGGCCGGGCGAACTTGCCAAGCGTGTCCAGACCACAGTCACCAAATATTACGACCGTAATGATGTGTTGTTATGGGAAGATAAAGGAACCGGTAATTATCATCTGGTAGTCGAGTCAAACCAGATTAGCGATTATCTTAAAAAAGCAACGGTAGCGATTGAAGACAGAGATTTTTACAAACATCATGGTATTAGTATTTCAGGATTGGTACGCGCCACGTTTAGTACAGCGTCCGGGCGGCAGGTGCAGGGCGGCTCGACTTTGACGCAGCAGCTAGTTAAGCAGGTATTTTTCCCGCCAGAAGAAGCGACTAAACGCGGCTTGAGCGGCATCCCTCGTAAAATTAAAGAGATTATCTTGGCCGTCGAAGTTGAGCGGATGTATAATAAAGATCAAATTTTGTCGCTCTATCTTAACGAGTCGCCGTATGGCGGACGCAGAAACGGCGCTGAATCAGCAGCCCAGACATACTTTGGTAAAAAAGCTAAGGATTTGACGCTGGCAGAGGCAGCTTTAATCGCTAGTATTCCACAGAATCCGACTTTTTATAATCCATACAACACACCCGGAAATAAAGCGCTCATCGATCGCCAACACACCGTCCTCGACTATATGGCCGAACAAGGGTTTATTTCAAGCAACGAAGCCAAAGAAGCCAAAGCCATTGACATTATCAGCACGATCAAACCGCAAACCGAGCAGCTAGAAGACATTAAGGCGCCGCACTTCATATTAATGGTCAGAAATCGGCTCAGTAAAGAGCTCGGCGAGGCAGTTGTGGGCCGCGGCGGACTGACAGTGAAAACAACGCTTGATTGGCGTATCCAAGAGAAGCTTGAAACCGACATGAAAAACTTCTTTGCAACAGGACGTCCGGATTCAGTGAGAATCAGTAACGGCGCTGCGACAATTGAAGATGTGCAAACTGGCCAGATTGTAGCACTGGTCGGCAGCCGCGACTTCAACTACGGCGGATTTGGCCAGGACAATGCAGCAGTGTCGTATATTCAGCCTGGATCAACCATAAAATCGCTAGTGTTTGCTCAACTATTTGACGTTCACGGCGGCAACCAGCCAACGTTCGGCAGCGGCTCAGTCTTAAGCGATGAGAATATTGACAGATTATATGGCGCACAATTAAGAAACTGGGATAATAGATTTATGGGCGGCATTACCATACGTAAAGCTTTATCGTACTCCAGGAATATCCCGGCAATTAAGGCAGCTTATGTTGTCGGTAACGGTTCAGCCCAGCCTGTTGTTGAGGGTATCCGCCGAATGGGCGATACTAACTATTGCCGCCAAGAAGAAAATGCAGGCGGTTATGGGTTAGGTGCAGCGATCGGCGCTTGCGGCACAAAGCAAACCGAGCTAGTCAACGGCTACGGAACGCTGGCGCGCCTGGGCGTACAAAAAGATAGCTCCAGTGTAATTGAGGTAAAAAATAATCAAGGCGAAACTCTTAAAAAATGGAAAGACAGCAGCAAGCAAGCTGTAGATTCCCAATCAGCATACATTGTCAATGATATCCTATCAGACAGAACGATCGGACTGCACGGCTATATGGGTGTTCCTGGCGTAAGAACATCCACTAAAACCGGTACATCCGACAAAGGTTCGCAACCGAAGGACTTGTGGATAGTTAACTACAGCCCGGCACTGGTCATGGGTGTATGGCTCGGTAACTCCGATACCAGCGTCGTCGGTACTTCAGCATCAAACTATGCCATGCCGGTGATCAGAAGCGTGATGTCGTTCGCCCATACCGAAGTCTATGCCAAGGATGGCAGATGGAAACCTGGTCAATGGTACGAACGTCCAAGCGGTATCCAGCAAATTGGCGGCGAACTGTATCCATCGTGGTGGAATAAGAGACAAAACAACTCGTCGCAAAAGATGACATTTGATAAAGTATCAAAGAAGAAAGCAACTAGCTGTACGCCAGACGGCGCAAAAGAGGAAATTGACGTCATCCGGACAACTGATCCTCTTACTAAAAAAGAATCTTTCTCAGTTCCAGCAGGATACGACGCTAATGCCGAAGACAACTTCCATAAATGTGACGATGCTAAACCGCAAATCAGCTCAATTTCCGTAAGCAACAGCGGCAGCAAATATACTATCAGCGCTAACATATCATCTGGAACCCATAGTCTGGCATCGGTTGAAATAGCCGTTGATGGCAAAACGATTAAGAGCGGTAGCGTCAGTTCCAGCGGCACGCAAAGCGGAACAGTAACTATTGACAGCGCTGGCAGCCATAGCGTGACGGTAACCGTTAGAGACTCAGCATATTATACCGCTACGTCCAGCAGTAGCTTCCGATCATCGTCAAGCTCAAGCTCAGACGATGATTAAAATACGTGAGATATAAACTAATAAGCTAGGACTTCTTTAACCTTTTGCCCTAATCACCGATTCTAATAAATACTGAAAATTAGAAAGCCTGGTTTATGATTTAACTCCAAACCAGGCTTTCTCTATATACCTAATGCTATTTATTGACTATTTGCCAAATCAACCAAATCGGCCTCATGTTCGGCTGGAGTCTTACTTTTGGCAGGTGAACGTTTTTTTACAGTACTTGAGTTTGCTTTCGTAGTTTTGCGTAGCTGCGATTGCTGCGGACGGCGACCAGTTGAACGCGATTTCGCCACTGCGGCTGAAGAAACCGCCGAATGCGAATTATTACTTGCCTTCGTGCGCGAAGCGGTTTTCGGCTCGACAACAAGCTTGGCAAACATCATCTTGCCAGCATCAGTTTGCAGACTGCGAATAATCTCCACTCTTTTTTCCTGGCCGATAAATTTTTTAGCCTGCTCAACTACTACCATAGTGCCATCATGTAAGTAGCCGACTGCTTGATGAGAATCTTGGCCTTTTTGCGTCAATTCCAACATCAATTCATCACCAGGCAAATAGCTCATGCGCAAACTCTTGGCTAGTTCATTAATATTGAGGATCTGAATGCCTTCGACTTGCGCCACCTTGTTCAGGTTGTAGTCCAGCGTCAGAATGGCAGCGTTCATTTTCTTGGCGAGCTGCAACAGGCGGTTATCAACACCCTCAGGAATGCGCGTCGCATCGTCAAGCAACGTGAACGAGCCGCCCAACACATCCTTTAGTTCCTTCATGGCGTCCATACCGAAGCGGGCGCGCTCGCGCTTGGCATGATCAGCACCGTCAGCCAACAGCTGTAGTTCGATCAGCACACTCCGCAGCACGATGATCTGCCCCAGTAAGAACCCAGTCTTTGCCAGGTCGACCACCCGGCCGTCCATCAGTACCGACGTGTCAACCAGAATCGGCAGCTGCGTGCCGCCGCCTGCATGCCGCCGCGGCTTGACCAGCAAATATATCTCCGCCATGATGGCCAGCAGCATGATAATGATGATAAGTTCAATTGTTTTTTCCATAATAATTTCCTTTTATCTAATAATGTTATTGTAAATAGTCAATCAGTGCCTGGCGTAAATCGCCGACGCCGCGCACAAATGCGTCCTTGTGGGTTTTTGGCGCGATGGCGTAGGTGAAGCCAAGTTTCTTCGCCTCTTTGACGCGGGCGTGCCAGCCTTGAGCGGAGCGCACTTCACCGCCCAAACCAACTTCGCCAAACACCACGGCTTCGTCGCTCAGTTTGCGGCCAGCTGAGGCTGAGGCGATGGCCATGGCGACTGCCAAGTCCGCCGCTGGGTCGCTCAGTTTCAAGCCGCCAACCACATTGATGTAAATATCTTTGTCGGAGAGATTGAGTTTGGTGCGCTTTTCCAGCACCGCCACCAACAAATTCAAGCGGTTGAGATCAAAACCGCTGGCCGCCCGCTTGGGATAACCGAAATTCGTCGGGTTGACCAGCGCCTGAATCTCCACCAGCAGCGGCCGCGCCCCCTCCATGGTCGCCAGGACAATCGAGCCGTCGAGATTTTGCCGCTCCGCCAGTAAGCTAGCCGATGGATTAGCCACAATCTGTAAGCCGTCCTCGTGCATCTCAAAAATTGCTGCCTCATTGGTAGAGCCATAGCGGTTCTTCTGCGCCCGCACCACCCGGAAGCCGCCGTAGCGATCGCCCTCAAAATTCAGCACCACGTCAACCAAATGTTCCAGGACTTTCGGCCCAGCAATCGAGCCTTCCTTGGTGACGTGACCGACCAAAATCACCGCAGTGTTGGCGGCCTTGGCAGCGCGAATGATGACGTTGGATGAGTTGGTTATCTGACTGACTGAGCCTGGCGCTGAACTAATCTCCGCCAACGACAGCGTCTGAATGGAATCGACAATCACCAGATTGTACTGGCCAGTCTGAATGGAGGCGGCGATGTCTTCGGCGCTGTTACTGGACGCCAGCTGCAGGCTTTCTGAATCAACCGCGCCCAACCGCTCAGCCCGCAACTTGACCTGCGACACCGACTCCTCGCCGCTGACATATAGTACCGGTTGCTGCCGAGCAACAAAGGCCGCGACTTGTGCTAGCAGGGTGCTTTTACCAATTCCCGGCTGCCCCGCCACCAGCACTACGCCGCCTGGCAAAAAGCCGCCGCCGAGCACCGCGTCAAGGTCGGCGACGCCGGTTACCAGCCGCGCCTGTTTAGTTTCAGCGGCCGTCTCGCTGAGCTTGAGCGCAGTCAGCGCCTTACCTTTACCGCTGCTGCGAGCTACCGCCGAGGCGCCGGTGTCAACCGGTAGTTGCTCAACCAACGAATTCCACTCACCGCAATTTTCACACTTGCCAACCCATTTCGGATAGCTGGCGCCGCATTGCTGGCAAATGAATTGCGACTTTGCTCGTGCCATCAACGCCCTCCTTCTGCACTATCCAGGCTTTTATTCAATTCATCAATCTTAACGCCCAATTCCCGCAAACGCGCTACGTCTTTATTATACTGGCTAATATCATTATTTAGTGCAGCGCGGCGCTGATTTATCTCAGTCAGCCGATTCCTCAGGACGCTGCGCTGGGCGTTAAAATCTTCCTGCGAGGCAAAACCGCCATCGGCCGCTTTTTGGTTAAACGCTTTTACCCGCTGATTATATTGTTCGACGTCAGCCGCATACTGATTTACCCTTGATTCAATATCCAACTTGCGTGCCGTTAAACTAGTGCGCAGACTGCTTGCCTCATTCTCAACGCTATCAAATTTATTGCTATACTGAGCATGCAGTTTCACTACCGCCGACCGATCGCTGAAATACCGCGTATAATACTGCTCCAACTCGCTGCCCAAATCGGCAAACTCTGTCCCTAAAATCGAATGTAATTCATTCGTCCGCGAACCAGGCTGAGCGCGTTCGTAATAATTCATCCGCTCAGTAAACTTATCCGTCTTAACTTTTTGGTATGCTTTTTCTAATAACGGTTCTAACCGCGATTTTTCCTCAGCGCTGAGCCGCGCGTATGCCGCATGCAGCATTTCATGTGAAGCCGTCACTTCTTTCACGCCGTCAAGCTCGGGATTAGCCACGTTATAGATATAAATAGCGCTCACTGACTGGTCGTAACAACCTAGAATCGGGCTAGCTTTTTCCACGCGGCGGCATTCCTCATTAAACTCGGCAGCAGATTTTAGCTGCGGATGCGCGATATAAAACAAACGTTTGCCGGCTGCCGACATACCGCTGCGTTCAGCAATCTGGGCAATTTCAGCGCTCGGCTGGTATTGACGAAAACTAATCTCGTCAATAATCTGCTGCCGATTGGCTACCGCTAGGATTGCGCCGATAACCAAAGCTAGCGACAGAAAGCCACCGGCAACTTTACGTACGCTTGACATCTATCACCACCTTATTATTATCAATTTTAGTTTCCAGTATATTGCCCGGTTTTGCCTTGTTTGATAACAAAACATCGCTAAGCGGATCTGCTAGTTCCGCCTGAATTGTCCGCCTCAATACCCGCACGCCGCGCTGTTCGTCAAAGCCCTGTTTTATCAGCCAGCGTTTCACTACCGGCGTAATATTAAGAGTCATGCCGCGCTGCTTAACCGCCTCAATTAAATCAGCCGTTAGATTATCAAAAATCTTGCGCACTACTGATCGGGTCAACGGCTTAAACGTAATTACGCCGTCAAATCGGCCAATCAATTCTGGCCGCAAAAAATCTTCCAGTTCGCGCAAGGCGGCCCGCGAATTCCGTTCGTGGCGGTCTTGGCTAGATGATTTTTGCTGGCTGGAAGGCGCAAAGCCCAGCTCTGAATCTTGCACCATTTGTTCAGCGCCGACATTGCTTGTTAGAATCACGATTGTCTGGCGAAAACTGACCGTCCGCCCGTGCGAGTCGCTTAGTTTGCCGTCTTCCAAAATCTGCAGCAGCAAGTTTAGTACGTCTGGATGCGCCTTTTCAATCTCATCAAACAGCACCACGCTATACGGCTGCCGGCGAACCTTGTCGGTTAATTTGCCGCCGTCATCATAGCCGACATAACCGGCTGGCGCGCCGATCAGCCGGCTAGCCGTGTGCCGCTCCGAAAACTCGCTCATGTCAATCTTAATCAAACTATTATCGCCGCCAAAAACTTCCCGTGCTAGCACCCGTGCCAATTCCGTCTTACCCACGCCGGTGGGCCCGAGGAAAATAAACGATCCTAACGGTCCGTTTTGGCGATTCAACCCAGCTTTATTTCGGCGAATCGACCGCGACAATTGCTCGATCGCCTCGCTCTGACCTAGCACTCCCTGGCTCAGACGCTTCTCTAATTGGAGCAAATCTTTCATCTGATTCAGCGACAAACGATCAACCGGAATATTGGTCATCGCCGAAATCGCCCGCCGCAAATATTCATCCGTCAAGCCAGGCCTCGTCTCAACTTCATCCGCTAATTTACCCGCTTGCTGTTCTAATTGCCGCATTTGCATCTTAAACTCCGCAGCCTGCTGATAATCCTCATCCTCAACAGCGGCGTCAATCTTCCCAGCCAATTGTTTGATTCGACGCGACAATTTATCCTTGCGCGATAACTTTGCCGGTAAGCTTGACTTGAGCAGGCTCGCCGCCTCGTCAATCACGTCAATCGCTTTATCCGGCAAAAACCGCTCCGTCACGTAGCGCTGGCTCAAATCCACCGCCTCAGTAAGTATCTCGTCAGAAATCTGTACTTGGTGATGTTTAGCCAAGTTGCCGCTCAAACCCTTCAGCATTGCTACCGCTTCTTCCGGCGACGGCTCCGCCACTGTTACCGCCTGAAAACGCCGGCTTAAGGCCGCATCTTTCTCAATGTGCTTGCGATATTCATCAAACGTCGTCGCGCCAATCAGCCGCACTTCGCCGCGCGCCAATGCTGGTTTTAATACGTTAGCCGCGTCCATTGAACCTTCCGCCGAACCAGCACCAACCAGCAAGTGCAGCTCGTCAATAAACAAAATGACTTCCTGATGTTTCTTAGCAACCGCCAAAACTTTTTGCAGCCGCTCCTCAAATTGCCCGCGATATTTCGTCCCAGCAATCATTGCCGTCAAGTCCAGTTGAAAAAGCCGCTTACCTTTCAAAAACTCCGGCACTTTATTGTCGGCAATTTTTTGCGCCAAGCCTTCAACTACTGCAGTTTTACCAACACCCGGTTCGCCGATTAGCGCCGGGTTATTCTTACTGCGGCGCCCCAGTACGGTAATCATCCGCTGAATCTCCGCCGCGCGGCCAATCACTGGATCTAAAAATCCCTCGCTGGCCCGCCGCGTCAAATCTACGCCAAATTTGTCCAGAATTTTCAGATCGCCCGACTTCTTAGCCGCCGTGCCGCGATCACTTTGCAGCGATTCAAATTGCTGTTTATCAAACACATCTTCCAAACTTCCGCGCAGATGTTCAATATCAATATTCATATCGCGCAGTAATTTGGTTGCCCGCGCCTCATGCTGCTGCAGCATGCCGTATATAATGTGTTCAGTGCCAACTCGCTCCTGTCCAAACTCTACCGCTAATTGCCACGATATCCGAATCAACTCGACCACTTCAGCGCTCAAGCCCTTTTGCACCACCGTAATTACCAGCGGCTTGGCAGTCAAATTCAATGCCAATTCTGCCCGATCCAAGGTCACGCCGCTCTCCGCCAAAATCTTCGCGCCCAGCGACGAATTCTGCGCCAGCACGCCGAGCAAAATATGCTCGGTACCGACATAAGCGCTGCCATCATTATGCGCCAGCAAACCAGCCCGCTCCAAGCTCGCGCGAGCCGTTTCCGTCAATCGAGATTCTAATTCAGAAAAATCTTCCGGCATATCGCCCTCCTTTCGTTTTCGGCGATTCTCACGAGGCAGCCTATTCCGCCACCTCCTCAACCACGCTCATCAAGCTGTCCTCAATATTTTTGCGAGGCCTTGCTTCAGGCTTAACAGCCGCCTTTGCCTCAATGTCCAGCTCATAGCCAGTCAGCCGGCTTGCCAAGCGAACATTCTGCCCAGCCCGGCCGATGGCCACTGACTGCTGATCCTCGCTGACGTAAACCGTTGCTCGCTTTTCATCTTCATTAACCGTCACGCTCAGCACTTCTGCTGGGCTCATGGCATTCGCGATAAAACCAGCTGTATCCTCCTCGAACGGAATAATGTCAATTTTTTCCTGCTCGCCGATTTCGTTCATCACCGCCTGAACACGCGTTCCGTGACCACCGACGAAGGTACCGACTGGGTCAACACCTGGTAGCGCCGATGCGACCGCCAGTTTAGTGCGGCGACCCGCCTCGCGAGCAATGGCTTTGATCTCCACGGCACCCGTTTCCATCTCTGGCACTTCCTGGCTAAACAAGAACCGCACAAATTCTTCGTTGCCGCGGCTCAGAATCAGCTGCGGGCCGCGACCTTCGCGCTCAATGTCCTTGATATATACTTTGACACGGCGGCCAACACCGTAGTACTCGCCAGGAATCTGCTCGGACTGCGGCATGATGCCGACTGCCTTGCCCAGCTCAATTCGCACCACGCGCGGCTCAACCCGCTGAATCGTACCAGTCACCACTGTGCCAATCTTATCTTCAAATTCCGCCAGCACCACTTCGCGCTCTGCCTCGCGCAGCCGCTGCAAGATCACCTGCTTGGCGGTCTGGGCTGCCACCCGGCCAAATGTCGTCACGTTGTGGGTCTCGACTGTCACTTCGCTGCCCAGCTCAGCCGCCGGGTCAACGGTTTTAGCTTCGTCCAGACTTATTTGATTGACGTCATTTTCGACTTCTTCAACCACGGTTTTAACAACCGACACTACAGCCGTACCGCTGTTGATGTTCAGGCTGGCGCGCACCAACTGCTCGCGCGTCCCGTTGTCACGCCGCCACGCTGCCGCGATGGCCTGCTCGATCACCTCTAAAACCGCTTCTTCTGGCAGGTTCTTTTCCTCGGCAATCGTCCGCACCGCCAACGTCAACTGCTTAATATTCAAATCTTCCATATTAGCTCCTTTACGCTATATATTATACTACTTTTCATATCAAACGCCCAAGAGACGAAAAATTCCGACCTCGACGGCCGGATGTAATCTGAGTATATATCAACAAACCTCAGATGTCAAATTTTCACTGTTTAGCCAACAGCCACACCTTCTATTCAATAATCGACAGCACGCCGCTAAGATCGTCAACTACCCAACGCACATCATCAACAATCGGCGAATCTGTAAACGTCACGCCATTCCCCGTCGCTTGAAAAAGCGCTGCATCATTCGCGCCATCACCGATAACCATACAATCCGCCAGCGCAATGTTTAGTTCGCCGACCAACTGCTGCAATTGGCGCAATTTGTCGCTGGTGTCTTTTTCTGGCGATTGAATCTGAATAAGCTGGTCGTTCTCGTCAAAGATAAACCGATTTGAAGACCGCCACCAAGCAATTTGCAGCTCAGCCGCCACATGCTGCACCAGCATATCCATCGCCCCAGAAACGATCGCCAAATTATAACCGCGTTTTCTCAACTCGCCCACAACATCGCGAGCATACGGCATGTAAGTATATTGCCATAGGATCTTTTCGACATTCGGACGCGACACATCGCCGCGCTGCCGATAGATATTAAGAAGCGCCGCTTGTCCTTCGGCGTCAGTAATCTCACCGCGACGCGCCTGCTCCATCAACTCAGCATCTTCAGCGGGCGTCACACCCATCGCCAAATTCAAATCGCGCCATGAATTCTCCTTAATAAGCGTTTTATTTAGGTCAAATACGATAAGCTCAGGATTCATATAAATTATTATAATCTACACTCTGCTGTCCGTAAAACCCGCCTGGCGCGAGGAGAATCAAAACATTTTTCCTGCAAGCCTTCACTTTATATTAAAGCACAACTGCTTAACCGCCGCATAAAGAAAGTATCCACGCCATCGCATCTTTTTCCGCGCTTGTTACCCATAGGCGATATCTGCGCTTGACCGCTACCTGGCGTTCAATATACTGGCAGCGGAACGGTTTGTTGGCAGGCAGCCAGGTTGCCGCGTCGCCATCACCCTTAGCTTGATTAGCCGGACCGTCAACCGCCAGCAAATTCAACGGATCATTCGCTAACTTTTCCCGTTCCTCGCGCGGTAGCTGCTGCGCACCCTTTTGCCAGGCGTCGCTCAATGCCACTACGTGGTCAATCTGCACCCGCTGGCTTGTTTCCTTGCCGCGTTGAAATTGAATCGTCTTGCCGGTATATGGATCATCCAGCCTGCCTGATTGCACACGGCACTTATCGTCGAGTTTTTCATCAGCCAAATCCCGCGCTAAAATCACCTCGCGTGTCGAGCAGCCGTCAATTTTACCCCAGCCATCACCAAATTGCTTGCGAGCGTATCCTGTTTTGGGTGCGCGGCCCTTAACCTCCAGTTTAGCTAACTCCGCTTGAGCGTTTGAATCGCCAAACAATTGCCGCTGCATGGACGGCGAAGTCGGCGCAATTTGCGGCTGTTGCAGTTGCGTTGCCCACACCGCTGCGCCAGCCACCGCCACGACGAGCAGTACTGTTATTTGCCGACGTCTGATTTTCCTCGTTGCCATATCTATATTATAATGAAAATATGAAAACAGTTCCACGTTTACTCGACACATTTATACCAAATAATTACACATTAACCCTCGACCTAACACGCGCCGAAGAAAAATCATTTTCTGGCACAGTGATTATTTCTGGCAAGTCAACTGGCGAGTCAATTTCGCTACACGCCAAAGATTTAACTATTCAATCAGCATCAATTGACGACCAGCCTGCTGAGTTTTCTCACGGCGAATTTGACGAGTTACAGCTGTCGCGCCCAGACCTGTCCAGTGGACAGCACACCGTTCGCATCGACTTTTCTGGCGCCATCACCGACGCTATGCACGGACTATATCCGTGTTATTTCACCCACGATGGCGTGAAAAAGCAATTGTTTGCCACTCAATTTGAATCGCACCACGCTCGAGAAGTTTTTCCGTGTGTTGATGAACCAGCCGCCAAAGCGACCTATGACGTAACACTGAAAACTGCGCCGGACTTGACCGTCCTTGGCAATATGCCCGTCGCCAAATCGTCTGAAGACGACGGCGTACTGACGACCATCTTCGCCACTACGCCGCGCATGAGTAGCTACCTACTCGCCTTTGTCGTCGGCGAATTACATAAGAAAACCGCCTGCACCAAATCTGGCGTTGAAGTTAATATTTGGGTGACGCCAGCTCAGAGCACAGAGACGCTGGATTTTGCGCTGGACATCGCCACTCGCTCAATTGATTTTTACGATGAGTACTTTGGCGTGCCATATCCGCTGCCAAAGTCTGACCATGTGGCACTGCCAGATTTCTCGTCGGGCGCCATGGAAAACTGGGGGCTCATCACCTACCGCGAAAGCTGCCTGCTGGCTG
>CAUSPY010000006.1:0-50345 GCA_963533665.1 uncultured Candidatus Saccharibacteria bacterium | reverse complement strand
CAATAGCATCATGAATGAAGGTATAAAAAATGTCAACTATAATTATTCCGTAACCAATAGACAAGGGATAACTAAAAAATGTAAAGTTACTTACGATAAACCATTTGAGCATTTACATAATAATATAAAGAACTGCTTAAAGTAATAGGGGGGGTAATCAATGGATGCAGGTTCAAAGGCAGCAATAAATTATATAAACTTCAGTGCATTAGCGTATGCACAGTTTGATGATGATGCAAGAAGTCACGATATCGGTTACATTCTGAAGAATAAGCTTTATACTGAGACTAAAGATTTTAAGGCTGATAAGTCCGAGATTTCTGCTCTCAAAGAAGAATCTAATCCTCTTCGTTCCTGGATTCTTCTCGATTTTATCTCCACTCCCTCCGGCTTTCGCGCTGCTGCCTTCCAAAAACCTAAAACAGGCGAGATAGTTTTTAGCTTCAAAGGTACTAAAAGTAAAATTTCTAATTTAGTTACTTGCATGTAGCTTAAGTTTAAGATAGAATAAAATTAGTTAGCTAATACAGGCGGAGGGTTCGTGGCTGTTAATAGTAGAAGTGTCAAACGGGTTGCGAAAAACAAAAAGTATAGGCTGGTTGTGTGTATTGGTGTGGTTATAGTTATCTTTCTTTTTGCTGCATTTGCCGCTACAGTTTCTGGCGTAGTGAAACAGGCGAGGATGAGTAAGTATCTTAAAGATAAATATGGGAAAGAGTTTATATTAAAGAATCTTAGAAAAGAAGGTAGCGGTCTAGGTGTAGAGGGTGATTTGACGGCCGATGCTTATGAGAAAGCTGATCAATCAAAGAAATTTAGTGTGTGGGAAGATCCTCCAGGAGTATATCATGATACGTATTTAAATGTAATATGGAATGCTTACGAGGAGCCTAAATTGAGAGCATATCTGAATAATAGCAGCATACATCCTGTAAGACAGTATATGGACATCGGATTGGAGCGTAGACTGAGAGATAGGCTAAGAGGGGTGTCATCCTTGGAGTCTGTGATGTCAGCTAATGGAAACAATATTACGTATGGTGTAGTTGTGTTATTTTCAGGCGAGCAGGTAACGGATAAAGATAAAAAACAGCTTAATAAAATTATAGATTATGCACGTTCAAAAAATAGTCTTAACTATAGCGTTAGATATGTTATAAATTCCAAAATAGCCAACAGTAGCTATGTATGTCAATACTACGGCGGCTATCAAGCGGGTGGTAATCAGAATATAGAAGCATGTTTCACTAAAATGAATGGGAAGGAATAATTACTATGTCTCTAACACCAGAACAGTACATAGCATTAAGTACTGCCGCTTATGGGAAATATACAAATACTAATAAAAATACAACTTTTAGAGATATGTTGGGAAAGAAAGATCAAAATATAATTTCAGATAGCGATTCCAGCACGTCTATTGAACTGTACAGTTCACTTTCTAATTATAAGCTTCTAGACTTTATCTCCACCTCCTCCGGCTTCCGCGGAGCTGTTTTTCAAGTACCAGGTAAAAGATTATTTTGGGCAAGTTGTTTTATGCTTATGTTTAGTATAAGATAAAGAGCATAAAGACTATAGCTGTGGAGTGGAGATAGGAAATGGATACAACTGAACGAAACAATACTAGAAGCGCTAAAGTTGACATTGCTAAGAAAACTGGCATAAAAAGGTGGGTATTATTGTTCGGTTTGATTATTATCTTTATACTGGTATTCGCTATTTTTTGGATGATAGCGATAGAAAGAGCGATTGATCGAGAGGGGATGTCTCGTTATCTAAAAGATAAATATGGTAGGGAGTTTGTAATTGAAAATATACGCGCAGAAGGAGTTGGCTTGGGTGTCAAGGGCTCTGTGTGTGCTGATGTATCAGTTAAAAATTCTGATATAAAGTCTAAACTATGCAAGTCGCAAGTGACAGGCGATTATAATAACGACACCTATCCTCAAGAAGTGTGGAGCAAGCAGGATTATGATAAAACGAAGAAGTTTTTAGAAGGTAATGTAAAGGGTGTGGACTTGTATAGAGTAACAGTTAGAGTTAATACGGAAGATGGTTTGTATCAAACCCTAAGAGGGGATTTACCATCATTTGAATACATCAGGGATAAGAGTAATGATTTCGGATATGTGCTTAGTGTGTTTGTCACTAAAGGCAATATTGATAGTAGTATATATGATGACATATATAAGTTAGTTCAATATGTAAGAAATAAAAATAGTGTAAATCCAGAAATATATTTTAACTATAGAGATGCTGATTTTGGTAATAAACATCCTGGCGATAAATACCAATATTTTATAAGTATAGATAAAAATCGTCTTAATAAAATAACATCCCCAAATGACATAGTTCAGTATGTTGAGGAAATAAAGTAAGGAAGGAGCTGATAAATATGGAGGTAATAGATTACGTAGCATTTAGCGCTTTATCATATAATAATTTCCCAAAAGGCAATAATCCGGACACCAATAAACCGTGGACACTGTCTGATTTGGTAAAAGCAGGTAAGATAGAAGGCGCATCGTTTATCGAAAAAGAGAATAAAATACATGTTTCTAAACCCGAACTCTCCGCCCTCAAAGGCTCCTCTAATCCTCTCCACTCCTATACCCTTCTAGACTTTATCTCTACCTCCTCCGGTTTCCGCGCTGCCGCCTTCCAATCTCCATCCGGCGAGATAGTGTTCAGCTTCAAAGGTACCGATTTTGATCTTTCGAGCATAAAAGGGTATATAGAAGCAGGTAAAGACATCGCCAACGCTGATGCTCAAATAGCTTTAGGGATGTCATTAAACTTACCAGCGCAGTTCGCTGATGCTGAAAAGTTTGTTAATTCAGTTCTGGCTTCTCACCCAAAGGCAGATTATACCTTTACCGGTCATTCGCTTGGCGGATCGTTAGCTCAGTATATGACATACAAAACAGGGCATAAATCTACCACGTTTAACGGTCCAGGCATTGGCTCTCTTGTAGAGAGTGTAACCGGGGAAAAGATAAATTACTCTGCATATGAAAATCTTTCTACTAATTATGCTAATGAAAGCGACCTTATAGGGAATCTTTGGAATAATTTTCGAATAGGCAACAACAAAGTTATACGGTCTAGCCTTAATAACACCTCGGCTGAGGATATTATGGCAGTAGCTAAAATGCAAGCGATAATGACGCTCATGTCAGCTACTGGCCTCGTTCCGAGTACAGCTCCGAAAATTATGAAAGAGGGTTCGGCGGCATTGGAAAGATTAGCTAAGAATGCAACACCTACTGGTAATCATGGTATGTCTGACATGATGACAAAAGACGGGAAATTAAATGATTCAACGAAAAAGCCTGATGACTTTGTCTTGTTTATGGGGTATATGGCAGAAGGTGCTAAGAAAGCTGTTGAGGGTGGAGCATTTGTTTTTTATGTAGCTGGCGGACTTTTGACTTACGGTGCAGAAGGAGTGGTAAAATTTGTTAAGACAAGCAAGTTTGTAATTGAAGGCTTAGCCTATTACGGTGCAGAAGGGGTAGAAAAATTTATTGATACAAGCGAGTTTGTAATTGAAGGGCTGGCTTATTATATAGCGGACGGCACTATAAAATTCGTCGATACGACTGGCAACCTTATCGCTGACGGCGTGTGGGGAGGTTACAGCCTCCTTCGCGGTTGGTTTTCTAACGGATTAAAAGGTATACAAGACCTCTTTAATTCAGCAACTGCAGCTCCTCCCGTTCGGGTTGATCCTCTGATATTTGATCTCGATGGCGATGGTATAAAAACAACAAGCCTTGATAAATCTCGTACTTATTTTGATTTGGATAGTAATGGTTTTGCTGAAAGAACCGCGTGGGTGGATGCTAGCGATGGTCTGCTGGTGCTTGATCGTAATAATGATGGTCAGATAACCAGCGGTCAGGAACTGTTTGGCGATCAGACGTTGCTGGCTAATGGTGTTCGCGCTACCAGCGGCTTTGAAGCTTTAAAAGAGTTTGATAGTAACCGGGATGGGAGAATTGATGCTAAAGACGAAGTCTACTCTAAACTAAAGATTTGGCGAGATTTGAATGGTGACGGCATATCTCAGGCTGAGGAGCTAAAAGGTTTGAGTGACTATAATATCGCAAGTATTAGTTTAAGTTCAACGTCGTCTAACGCATCCGATGTGATGAATAATATTCAGCGCCGCGTTGGTAGTTTTATAAAAACGGACGGATCTGGCGGAGTGATTGGTGAATATTTGCTTAATCGAAACACCCTTGAGTCGCATGATTTGCTTGATGGCAAGATTACTATGTCAGAGGATATTTTGGCTTTACCAGATTTACCGGGTGCAGGTAATGTTTCGTCGCTGCGCGTGGCTATGGCAAAAGATGCAAGCGGCCAGCTGAAGAAATTAGTATCAGATTTGGTTAATGCCGACGATACTGTCAACCGCAATCAATTATTTACAGAGGCTGTATATAAATGGACGGGTGCAGACATAATTGATCCAAAGAGCCGCGGTAATTTCATTGATGCTCGCCGCTTGGCTGTTTTGGAAAAGTTTATGGGTACGGATTTCGCGGGGTCTAATGGCGCTAACCCGAATGAAAATGCCGCACCGCTATTGAATAAAGCTTATCGTAAGCTAATGAACCGTCTGTACGCGTCAATTGCAGGCAATACTTTCTTAAAGGAGCTTGTTAACAAAGTGGAATATACTGCTACTGTAGAATCTGGATTGGTGTTTGATTTGTCTAGGATCAGAGCTGAAATTGACAAAAAATTGGCTGTAAATCCAGCTGCCGGAAGGCAAATGTTAGATGATTTCTTAAGGGTTGCCTATGGATCAGGACTAGAGGATAGCGAGAGTCTGAAAGATTTTTGCGCACACTATGCGACAGAATCGTCAGAGACAGCGAAAATAGTATATGCTGTTGACAGAGATGCTATTATTGGAAGCGAAAAAGCAGATTCGCTTTATGCGACTGCGGCTGACACTCTTCTTTATGGTGACGCTGGCGACGACATGATTTATGGGATGAGAGGCGACGATGTGTTAATGGGCGGCGAGGGTGCTGATCAGCTGTATGGTCGAGAAGGTAATGATACTTATATATTCTCAAAAGGTGATGGCACTGACTATATTGAGGAGACCGATGGTTTTGATACGATTAAATTTGGTGAGGGAATTTTGCCAGAAGATGTTGTTTTGAAAGTTACTTTGGGGTCTGAGAGGAAGTTGTCTTTAGAAATTACTATCAAAGGTACGACCGATAGGATCGTAGTGAATGGTCATTTTGGTACGCGTATTTATAGTAGCGAGACTCTGCATGCGGATAACCTAGGAAGTCAAATTGAACGCATCACTTTCAGTAATGGTGTATCGTGGGATCTTAATGAAATCTATCATCGTGCGCATGATGTGGCTGGAACAGAGAATAATGACTATCTAGTGTCATTTGAGGATGGGTCGTATACTTACCGTGGCTTGGGCGGAAATGATAGTATAATCGGCGGCTCTGCTAACGACTTTCTGTATGGTGATGATGGAAATGACACGATATATGGTTTTAGTGGTAATGATGTATTATCTGGTGGTATCGGTGATGATCAATTACGCGGTGGAACTGGTGATGATATCTATTTATTCTCTCGCGGCGATGGTGTCGACTATATTGAAGAAACTGACGGTTTTGATACGATTCAATTTGGCGAGGGAATATCACCGAATAATGTCGTTGCCCGCGTTGTATCAACTGAAGGAAATAGCATTTCGTTGGGGCTGTCTATCGCAGGCACAAACGACAAGATGACGATCCATCGTCATTTCGGTCAGTATAGCTACTATCAGGCAGGAGATATCGCTAGTCCTGGTAACCAAATTGAGAGGGTTATGTTCGCTGACGGAACGGCATGGAATATTGACGAGATCTATCGCCGTGCGCATGATATGGTTGGTACTGATGGTGATGATAATTTTAGTATGGTTGGCAATGCGCCAGTAATTTACCATGGTTTAGACGGCAATGATGTTATTAGTGGTCGGAGCGGCAAGGATATACTTTATGGCGATGCTGGTGACGATTCAATTTTCGGTGGTGGTACACTCATTGGCGGGCTAGGTAACGATAGAATTTATGGAAGCAACGGCGATGATGTTTATATATTTAACCGTGGCGACGGACAGGATTTAATTACTGATACTGGTGGCGTGGATACAATTCGTTTTGGTGATAGTATTTGTCCTGATGATATCGTCATCAAGCGTGTTGGCAATGGCTACGGACATAATCTTGAGCTATGCATCAAAGATACTGATGACAAAGTGGCGGTATATGAACATTTTGGCACGAATTCATACTGGGGCTCGGTAGACAATCCAGCAGTGAAAATCGAACGGGTCGAGTTTGCTGATGGCACGGTGTGGACGAAGGAAGATATTGATGACAGGATGCACAATAGAACTGGTACTGACGGAGCAGATACGATAGAAGCGTACGGTAAACGCGGTGTAGTGTATCATGGACTGGGTGGTGATGATTGGTTGAGGGGTGCTGCTGGCGACGACAAGCTCTATGGCGATGACGGTAATGACACAATATCTGGCGGGGAAGGCAATAATCTGCTGGTCGGCGGTAGGGGTAATGATATCATTAACGGTTTCAGTGGAGATGATACGTACGTATTTAATCGCGGCGATGGCGCGGATACTATAAAAGATTATGGCGGCACGGATACGATTCAATTTGGCGAAGGGATTTCTCCAAGTGACATCGTGCTAAAACGTGTCAGTACAGAGAATGATTACAATCTCGAGATATCCATCAAAAGTACTGAGGATAAAGTAACGGTAGTTGATTATTTTGGCATATACAACGTATATGGCAAGACAGAGGCTACTCCTGGATATATGATAGAAAAAATTGAATTTGCTGATGGCACTATTTGGACTCAGCAGACTATTTACGATAAGATGCACAACATCACCGGCACAGGCAAAGACGATGTTATACGATCTTATGATGATGGTTCGGTGGAATATCACGGACTGGCTGGCAATGATTTGTTAGTTGGCGGACGAGGAAATGATAATCTCTACGGCGACGATGGCGATGATACGATTTATGGCGATGGAGGTAATGATTTGTTCGTCGGCGGTAAGGGCAACGATATACTCAGCAGTTATAGCGGAGATGATACATATGTTTTTAATCGCGGCGATGGAAAAGATGTCGTTACTGATTGCGGCGGTCTCGATACGCTTCAATTCGGCGAGGGAATTAAACCTGAAGATATTGTATTGAAGCGGGTTTATAAAAATAGCGACTATAACCTTGAAATATCCATTAAAGATACTGATGATACAGTTACTTTTGTTAGTCATTTTGGGTCGTCAAATTACAGTGGCTGGTATGCTACACCAGGCAGAATGCTGGATTGCATCAAATTTGCCGACGGTACTGTCTGGACGAAGGATGACATTGACTACAAAATGCATCATTTGACTGGTACGGAAGAAAATGATCGTTTGGCGGCGTATGACAAGGCTGACGTGGTGTACCATGGACACGGCGGTAATGACATGCTCGTCGGCGGTGAGGGTAATGACAAACTCTATGGCGATGACGGCGATGACGCAATATCTGGCGGAGAAGGTAATGACCTGCTGGTCGGCGGTAAGGGCAATGACGAATTAAGCGGCTCTCGTGGCGATGACATATACATCTTTAATAAAGGCGACGGTTCTGACGTGATTAGCGAATGCGGCGGTATAGATACGATCAAGTTCGGCGAGGGAATTACGCCAGACGATGTCGATGTCAAGCGGGTATATAAAAGTGGTAGTGATTATGGTTATGTTCTTGAATTATCTCTCAAAGGAACGAGCGATAAAATCTCTGTGAAAAACTACTTTGGATACTATAGCTATAGTGGTTTTCACAAGCCATCTCCGGAAAGCCTGATCGAAAAAGTAGTTTTCGCCGATGGCACTGTCTGGACTCAGGATACGATCAATAGTAAAGTACATAATATTACTGGTACCGAGGATAGCGAGACTATACAAGCCTTTGACGACGACGCGGTGACTTATTACGGTCTGGGAGGTAATGACAACCTTTACGGATCGAAGTCAAACGACAAACTTTATGGCGGTACTGGCAACGACCGTATATCTGGCGGTGAAGGTGATGACCTAATTGTCGGTGGTATAGGAGATGATTACTTGGACGGATATTATGGCAATGATGCATATGTCTTTAACAAAGGCGACGGTTCTGACACAGTGTATGACGCTAACGGTAACGATGACAAGATCATACTGGGTTATAACTCCCAAGATATTATGTTTGAAAGGTCTGGCAATAGTTTGCGTCTGCGTATGATTGGCTCGTCAGATTCGGTAACTATCAATTCATGGTATACAAACAATAGTAGCCAATATAAAATCGAAACCTTCAAATCCGCCACAGGCAGCACCATCACTCACACCCAAATTGAAAACCTCATCCAAGCCATGTCTTCTTTCCAAAAAGACACCGGCATGACCTGGGAACAAGCCCTAACAGCCCAACCATCGCAAGTCCAAGCCATTGTTCAGGAGTATTGGACAGTGCCGGGGGTGTGATTAAAGTGGAATTGTCGCTATACTCAAAATATGGGAAGACTCTCGCCTGTGCGAACGATAGACCGGATCGACGCCCAGACTCTAGCTCTGACTGCTCAAGGGTTTGGGAAGGTTGCTCTGGACTCCACTATCAGCGGCGCTGTTTATAGGCTCGGTGCTTTACAGCTTGATTTTGTTTCTCGTATTATAGAGAGCCATTATCTGGTTTTGGCAAGTCGAGGCATCTTTAATTCCGTAGGTGACGCACGGATCGCACTAAGTTCATACTCCGATGTCGTAGAAGGAGAGTATCACGCGGCGTCCTTACTGTGTAAAACTGATTTCTTGGATTTTTACCCCTATCTTTCAACAAGACGCGGCTCATTGCGTCGAAGCCACCGTAAAGCTCTAGGCGACAATCCTTGGCATATTCTTCAGAAGGTTGAAGATATTTTTGAAAAAGACACCGTAGCGTCTGCTAACTCGGTTGAAACTATACTGCCTGACAAATCAGCTGGAAGCTGGTGGGGACGAAAAACTAGTCGAATTGCCTTAGATGCCTTACATTTTCAAGGAAGGCTAGCTATTCACCATCGAGATAAAACAACAAATATGCCGTTTTATTGCCGGCCTGAACTGCTCGGTCTTCCTACTCGTACTGACTTTACTAGATCGGAGATTGAGTCTTCTTTAGACCAGATGGTGCTGCGCTCTGTTGAGTCTCTTGGCTGCGGGTCCATGCCTCACATTGCTGATTTTTACCGATTGTCTGTCAAAGAGGTTAGGACTAGTATTAATAGGCTTGTCTCTTCTGGAAAGATAATTGTACTTCAGCCCACTTTCGATCATTCATCCTGGTTCGCAACATTTAGCGGACTAGAGAGACTAGAGCAATCAAACATCTCTGATTTCTCTCCTGTTGCTTTGTCGCCATTCGATAGCTTGATCTGGCAAAGAGCTCGAACGGAGGCGTTATTTCAATTTCATTACGTGAATACAATGTACTATTCGAGAGAAAAGCGTAGACTTCTTGGGTTAGGATACTATGTTCTGCCGATACTTTCGCCGCAGGGTATTGTTGCACGGGTAGACGTTGGAAGGTCAGAAGGAAAAGTCAGGATTATCCAATATTGGAAAGAGCTTGGATTCGATGATGATCCAATCGTCTACACTGCGCTAGAGAATCTCGCGTCTTGGCTGGGAACTGAATTGGAATTCTAATCCTATTACACGGACTGGCCGCAAATCAGTATTGCACTGCGATTGAGAAAAATATTAGCCCTTCTCATACAACCCAATAATCAAATCCCCGTCATGAAATTCCTGTTGTAGTTTCCAGTTTTTTGGTACGATAGCCATAAATTGATCGTAGTTTTTAGTTCGGCTGATAAGCCAAATACGCCTTGAGGACACGCTATCCATCGTCGGGATTTGTGGCGTCTTTGCTTTTTTTACCAAGCCCCATTCGCCCCAGCCGTCGTCGCCTTCCGGTGCCAGCAGCACGATTTCCTGTCCGGTTTTATTATAATAAGACGTATTGAAATAAGTATAAATTTCTGTCGATAATATCGTGTCGCCCGGCTTAATTCCGCTGTTGATATGGCTCATTGCTGTATTTGTATTATTCCAAGCCGCTTCTGCGACTTCATGAATACCAACGTTCCACATGTATCTGCCGATGTATATAGCTAAGAGAAGCGCTATTACTGCTTTCCACCATTTTTTAGCGCCGATTAAACATAAATAAACCGCCAGCAATGCGTAAAATGCTGGCGCTGAGTAGGTGAAATAGCGGTCAAGATATACCGGCTGGCGCAAGCTTAATAAGTAGACGATCATCATCGGCGCGAGCAGCCAGGACGTTAGCAGCCAGATTGCGGCGCGTTTTTTCGGGTAATGTTTTGCCAGGCAATACGATACGGCGATCATCATCGGCGCTAGCATTAAACCAAAGTATTTGGTTATTCGATAATCGTATGATATGAACATTGATAAGGTGTTTGGTATACTGAATCTGTCAACTTCTGGAATCCAAAAACCGCCGCCGACTTTGGTTGTTTGGGAGATCATAATTGGCAGCCATGGTAAAAATAACAACAGTCCGAAACCAGCGCTTAGCCAGAGATTTTTATTTCGTATTACTTTCAGGAAGGCTTTTTTATTGCCGCCGAAGGTTAGCCATATATATATAAAGTGTGCTGGAATAATAAGCGCCAAAAAATACTGCGTGTAAATTCCAGCAGCAACTAAGGCGCCATACAGCAGCCACCAGCGTTTTTGCTTTTTATGATCAATTGCTTGAATAAAAACATATGTGGCGGCCAAGGCGATGAGCGCAGCCAGTGCATACATCCTGGCTTCGTTGCTGTAACGAACTAAAAACGGCCCAATTGCTGCAAAAATCGTTCCCAGAACGGCGATTTTTTTGGAAAATAGTTTTTCTAGTAGAAAAAAAAGTAGTGCTACAGTGGCAACGCCGCAAACAACGCTAAAGCCGCGCAGCGATTCGGCCGATCCGCCGAACAGCAGCTGCCAAACATGCATAATTATGTAGTAAAGCGGCGGATGGACGTCGGTGATGGTTATGGATAGAATGTCGCTGATCGGCTGCTTAACGAGGGCGGCGGTGTAGCCTTCGTCGTGCCAAATGTCTGCTTTAGTAAGGTATAGTAGCCGGGCGTGGACGGCTAAAAGTAATATTGGGATAAGATATATCCAGCCGGGAATTTTATGGCATAAGCTAGCAAAGCGTTTGGCTGCTGATTGAGTTTGTTTCATCGCGGGCGTTTCTCAGCTGTTTCTCGCGCTTTTCTGGCTAAATTGTCGTCAATAAAATAATTAGCAATTTCAAGGTTGCGCCGCTTCAGGGCGGTATCAATCAAAAAATCGGCAATTTGCGGATTCTTCGGCAGCAGCGGCCCGTGCAGATACGTAGCGATGATATTGTTATACCGCACGCCTTCGTATCCGTTGTCGCTGTTTCCTGCACCTCGAACAACTCGCCCCAAGGGCAGGACATTTTCGTCCAAGAAGGTTTGTCCGCTGTGGTTTTCATAGCCGACGATTCCGCCGAATTCTTTGCTTTCCAAAGTAATGTTGCCAATCATCCGCTCGTCGCCAGCTCTGGTCTCGATTGGCAGTATGCCTGCTCCGATGATTCTTTCGCCGCTATTGGTGACGAAAAACTTGCCAAATAATTGATACATGCCGCAAATCATGAGCATCGGCACGCCGTCTTCGGCGAGTTTTTTTAGCTCCGCAGCGCGACGCAGCAGGTCTTCTTGAATAACATTCTGGCCGGAATCTTGGCCGCCGCCGCCAACGAAAATATCGCCTTCCGAAAAATCTGTAGAATCGCCTGGATTGTGATCAATAATTTTGACCGGATAATCGCGCCATTGCAAGCGTTTTTTTAAGACTAATGTATTACCCCAATCGCCGTACAGATTCATGTCGCGCGGGTACAGCTGAATGATAGTTATAGGTTTCACGATATTTTCTCCACTTCAGTTTTATCGCTGAGTAATTTCCTGAGCGTTGTCATGGCAGTGTAGCTGCAAAAAATCTGCTTCGGTTCGTCTGGATTATTGTCTATAAAATAATCCAGTGCTTTTGCCAGGTTCGGTTCGACTTTTTCAACCGGCACTTCGTCGTATTGCAGCCGCAAAGCCATGTCGTAGGCGCGGATACCGCTGACAGTTGACACGGCTTTTATTTTTGAAAAGTCAACGTCCCACAACCAGCTCATGTCGCGGCCGTCGGCGTAATTATCGTTTATGGCGATCATCATCGCGGCCTGGCTGCGAGCAAACGACAGTAGCGCCAGGCGAAAGCCGCTGGGGTTTTTTACGAGGATTAATTCAATTGGTACGCCGTGCAGCATAATAGTTTCGCCGCGGCCAAATGCTGGCTGGATGTTTTTTAGCGCCAAAAGCAGCGCGCCGGTTACTTCGTTGCCGGCAATCTGCCGTGCTAAGGCAATGGCCGCCGCGGCGTTCAGTAAGTTGTATACGCCAGTCAGCTGAGTGTTAATAAGCGCATTTTTATCTGATATTCGGAAGACTGCCCGTTGTCCGTCGATTTTTGATAGTAGCACGTCGGCAATTACCCGGCTGTTAGCTCTGGCTGATCCGGACTTGAGTGTGTCGTCGGTCGGCATTAGCTGTAATAACTCGCTGGTCGTGCCGAAGAAAACGGATTTTGCCCGGATTTTTTTGCTGATTGCGAATATCCTTGGATCATCGCGGTTCAATACTACCGTGTCGATTGTTGCTGCGGCGATTTTCTCTAATAATTTGGCAGTTGTATCAATCTCGCCGAAACGATCTAGCTGGTCGCGCATAACATTAAGCAGCAGAGAGAATCGCGGCTGCACCATTTTAACAAACTTAACCGCCCAAGCCTCGTCTAGTTCTAGTACGGCGATGTCGGCGTCCAGTTTGCCGTGAATGTCAACCTCGTTTAATAACGCTGCTGCTACGCCGCGGGAAAAATTGCTGCCGGTACGGTTGGTAAAGACTTTCATCCCGACTGATTCTAATAGCTCAACAACTATTTTCGTGGTCGTTGTTTTACCGTTAGTGCCGCTGATAATTACTACTCCTTGCGGTAAATCCTCTAAGGTGCGCCTGATAAAATCCGGATCAATTTTTTCCACCACCAGACCCGGCAAAGCCGATCCGCCGCCGCGTAATTGCGCCACTTTTTTTACGCTTTTGCCAATAATCGTACTGATCATCTGCCTCTGCATACTAGCTATTATAACCCGATTAGTAAATATGCTACAATAAAAACATGTTTTTGGTGGGGATTTTTCAATGGTGGTATGGCAGCGGCCTATGGGATTACGCTAGGCGAAGCTTCGTGACAGTATTAAGAGTGGCCGATCATTTCTCTGTTGGGTTGTTGCTAAGGACATTATTTAATCCGTTTCGCCAAATATCCGCCAGTTATGTTGACGGTCCGCTGCCAGTCAAATTAAGAGCCTTTTTCGACAGGTTAATTTCCAGAATAATCGGCGCGGTTGTTCGTACACTGGTTATTTTTATTGGTATTATAGCGATTGCTATTGTGGTTATTTTTGAACTAATCGGCGTTTTGGCGTGGCTAGTTTTGCCAGTGCTGCCAGTTGTCGGATTTATCTTATGGCGATTGGGGGTGACGCTATGAATGTTGCTCCAAGACTTAATTATCATAGTTTACGTTCGCAAAAAGCGCGTTTTTCCGTTCGTTTCGGCAAGGCTTGGCATTTGCTGACCGGCGTTTTAAGCTGCGGATTGCTTTTGCTGGGGGTTTGGTCACTATTTACGCATGGCGCAGCCGGCTGGCTGTTAATCGGCTTGAGCGGCCCGCTTATTATGCTGGCAATTTGGTGGGAAAAAGATTTCAAAACAGCTGAAATTAGTAAAAATCCGCAAACAATTGATGATGTTATGGCGGCAGATGTTTTAGGAAAATTATCACCTCAGCCAACGCCGAAAGATGTAGCTCTGGCGGTCGCTGGAACGCGTGCCGGGCTTTTTCTGGCGGTACGTTTGGGTGTGACGCCAAATTTGCTGCAAAATATCGCTTCGGAAAATCCGGCAGATATTGAGGCGATTTGGCAAACAGCGATTGAAATTTGGCAGGAAACCGCCAGTCCAAAGATTACCGGCGCAGTCTTAGCAGCGGCAATTGTCAAACAGCTGCCGCAGCACGACGCACTGCTGGCAAATATGAAAATTGACTTTCAAGATGTACTGGAGGGAATTCGCTGGTACGAACGAAGCAAAGAACTAATTGAGCAACGCAAGGTTAAACCGCTTCGGACGGGCGGCATTGCCCGGGATTGGTCGTTTGGCTACACGCCGCTACTAAGCCGTTTCGCGCAGAATATTAGCGCGCAGGTGAGCGGCGGTATAATGGCGACCAAGCTTGATATGCATAATAGTGCGCTTGAGCAGATGCTGGCGACATTTAGTTCCGGCGGGCGGCAAAATGTTACGCTGGTTGGCGCTGACGGCGCAGGTAAGACTACGGTAGTAGCGGCTTTTGCCGAAATGCTAATTGACGGTTATAAAGGTGTGCCGCGGCATCTGCTATATCAGCAAGTTTTTATGCTGGATGCGTCGTCGCTTGTGAGTTCGGCGTCCGGCCGCGGTGATTTGGAGAACTTGGTGACGATGATTATCAACGAGGCTTATTTATCGAAAAATGTTATTTTATGCTTGGATAATGCGCAGTTATTCTTTGAGGAAGGTGTCGGTTCGGTTGATTTAAGCAATGTCCTGCTGCCAATCCTGGAGGCGGGGCGGCTGCGCATGATTTTGGCGATGGACGAGCAGCGGTTTTTGCAGATTTCCCAGATGAAACCGCAGTTGGCGCACGCGCTGAATACAATCGCTATTCGTCCGACCGACGAGGCGGGAACGATGAAGATTATGCGCGACCAACTCTTCTTTTTTGAGGCGCAATACCGCGTGGCGTATATGTATCAAGCTTTGGCCGAGGCTTATCGTGTCGGCGATCGCTATGTTCAAGATTTGGCGATGCCAGGCAAAGCTTTGAAGATTCTAGAATCAGCTGCTAGCTGTGCTCAGAATGGACTGGTGACAGCGCAATCGGTGGACGATGCAATTGAAAAAACCTTGGGTATAAAAATATCCACAGCGAATACTGGCGACGAGCGTGAGAAATTACTTAATTTGGAAACACTGATTCATCAGCGGATGATTAATCAGTCGCGGGCGGTGACAGTTGTTTCCGATGCTATTCGCCGCGCCCGTACTGGCGTCAGAAACCAAAACCAGCCGATTGGCGCTTTCCTGTTTCTTGGGCCGACTGGCGTTGGTAAAACTGAACTATCCAAAGCGCTGGCGGATGTTTATTTTGGCGGCGAGGGTAGTATGATTCGGTTGGATCTTAACGAGTTTGTCCGCCCAGATGATGTAGCGCGGCTGATTGCTGATGGCGCGCATGATCCAGGTAGTTTGACTGCCCAGGTACAGAAACGGCCGTTTTCTGTTGTGCTGCTGGATGAGATTGAGAAGTCTCATCCACAAGTTTTAACAACGCTGCTGCAGATGCTGGACGAAGGTATCCTGCGCGATGAGAATAACCGGGAAATTAGTTTTCGCGATACGATTGTTATTGCTACGTCGAACGCTGGAGCGGATAGAATTCGCGAATATATTGAACGCGGTTATCAGCTGGAACAGTTTGAACAAACATTTATCAACGAGCTAATTAATGCTAATCTATTCCGGCCGGAGTTTTTGAACCGTTTTGACGAAATTGTCTTATTCCGTCCGCTGGGCAAGGAAGAGTTGCTGCAGGTTGTCGATTTAATTTTGGCTGGCGTTAATAAAACTTTGGCTCCGCAAAAAATCCAGGTTGCAGTTGAAGAAGAAGGTAAGAAATTATTGGTTGAAGCTGGTTACGATCCGCGCCTGGGCGCTCGTCCGATGCGCCGCGTTGTCCAGCGAGCAGTTGAAAATACTATCGCCAAGCAGATGCTAGCTGGTTTGATCGCGCCGGGTTCGACGGCGACTATTACTGCTCAGCAAATTAGCCAGGTGCTTGATGCATCAGAAGTTTCGCAGCCAGCACCGCTTCCGCCAACAGATACCCAAGGCTTCGGCACCCAATCTTAGCTAACGAATTTACTTTGCCGTAATCGTTGTTTTAACGTCTGCCGATGCGATTATCGCGCCAGTCAGCAAAGGCTGCGTTGTGTTCCTGTTCGGGTCAAACGGTCGTCTGCTCAAATTATTGACATTATCGACAAGGGTAGAGAAATTAGCTGCCAAATCATTGTACGGCCTGCCATCAGGTATCGTACTATCGGTGGTGATGAATACCCAGCCTGCATTGCGCTGGCGCGATAAATTGATTATTTTTTGGTAATCGCTAGCCTTTGCGGCATAAATCGTATGGAAAATACGATGGGAATTAGCTGGGTCGTTTTCAAAGGCAGAGTAAGCGGTCTTATAGTTATTAATATATTCGTCAGCAGTACCTTCGTTGGTCATGAAAATATCGGCGTATGGCGCAATCGCGTCGGTGATGTGCGTACCAGGATTGGCAACGACCAATTTATTGCCGTAAGTATTTTTCGTATAGTTATACAATTCTGCCATGTAAGCCGTTGCGCCGTTATTTCTGGACGACACTTCGTCGAAATAGAATCCGTGAATTTTATCTGCCCCGTAAAGTTCAATGAACTTAGCCATGGCGGCTTTAACTTCGGCAATTGGGCGAGTTTGATGAATAGTGCGGATGTAAGCGACAGTTTTGAAACCAAGCTCGGCGTTCTTTTTTAGCAGCCGCACATAGCCTGGGTCGAGCTTGGCGTCAGGACTGCCGTCTGCCATGATGAGCGTATACGGGATTTTGCTGCTGCCTGCTGCATGAACAGCTTTCCAGTAGTCAGAAAACTCGCTACCGCCAGCTTTGGCAAGTGGATAAACGTACGATAACATAAAGATCGATTGAGCATTGACTGCAGTAGAAGGGCTGGTATTTGTTTTATTAACCATACCAGCGACAGCGTTGTTAAGGGAGACGGTGTAGGTCTTACCCTTGCTGTCAGTGCCTGCATTGGTATCAACGTAGAATTTGGCGCTGGTTTCTCCTGCCTTGATAACCACTCGCTGGCTGTCCCAACGGACATTGAGATTGTTCGGATTGCTAGTATTGTGTGTGATTTTGATATCCGCGCTAACATCGGTACTGGCTGCTTTGTCTAAAGTTGCCGTGTAAACAGCAGTCTCTCCTTCTTTGACGTTGGCTGGTCCATGAAGGGTAATTTTTGGCGCAGTCGCAGCAGGACTGATTATCCCCGCGCCAGTGCCGCCGCCTGAATTATCGACGACTGACCCGCTAAATCCGCTGGTGACGCTCTCTTTATGTCCTTTTTTGTCGGTGTAACTGGCTTGGACGATGACTTGCATACCCAGGTGGTCTCTGGTTTGCACGAGAGTTTTGCCAGTTCCCAGGAATTTGCCGTAAAATTCGTACCATCGGTAAGTAATACCGCTCTCTGGCACGCCATCAGCATCGGTAATGTGAGCAGTGAATACTTGTCCGACTCGGTTAATTCCGTCGATGGTGACGCTACCATGGTTATTATTTGATGCGGCGTTGCCGACAGCTGCTGTAGCTGAGCTAACTAAATCTTTCATTACGTTTTTGCCATCAGCATGAGTTGTTTTGACGGTGATTTTTTTACCCACTTCGGCTGGCGTTAATTTGTATGAGAAATAGCTAGCACCAGGAATAGCCGTGCCGTCGGCAAACCATTGATAATATCGTATACCGCCGTCTTTCAATCTGTCGGGATCGTCTATCTGCGCAATCAGCGTCGAACCGACTTCTGCGGCGCCGACGATTTTTACGGCTGCTTGTGCAGGTTCGGGTGTTGGTTTGGGTGTACTTGGTGGTGTAGTTGGTTTGCTGCCGCCAGGTTTAGTGATTGGCTTGCGTTTAGGTTTTTGGAAAATACTACTGCTGGTTGGTGGTTTTTTGCTTGCTAATATTGCTTTGGGGTATTGGGAAGCGGTGCTGCTGCGGCGCACGGCGGCAGTATTGTCGACAGTCGTCTTAGTGGAACTATTTGACGAGGCTTCTGTATCTTTATTAGGTTGATTGGTTCTATTATTATCCAAATTTGATTTTGAGTTTGTGCTCGGCTGCTGCGGACTGGTGTTCTCATCGTCCATCTGATAGTTAGCAGTACGGCTAGGCTCCTGTTTTGTTTGGCTATGCTGATTTGTATTCAGCAGGTTAGTAAATAGCCAATATAATAAAGCCGCCACCAGTGCAATGGCAAATATCCCAGCAATAATTTTTATTTTTCCATGATTTGTTTGTTTATTTTCCATATCCCTCTCCTCAGAGTACTAATACTTATGATTTAAGCACAGGCAATATGGAAAGTCAAATAACGAATATGAGTCTGCTGGCGTTCTGTGATAATTTCAGGATAGAAGTGGTCGATAAACCTACTGGTTATTAATTAAATATACTTTGGACGGTGTTCTGGAGGGATAATAAGGAAGTCCCTAACTGTATAATAAGCCCATTCGCAATCACTCGCTTCGTAGGTGTCCATTTCTAAAATTTTTCTTGGGTCTAGTAATAAATCAGGGTGCGTTACTCTATATAAGGTTGGCGGGTAATTGAATTTATGCTTTCTGGACTCTTCTACTAACATGGCTGCCTCGTTTGCTCTTGCATAATCTAGCCTTACTTCTTCTTCGTTCCTTGTTTTTCTTGATACTTGCTTTATATATTCTGCATAGTCGTCGTCCAGACAACGATTTTGTCCGGTTCTTAGTTGATCTATAACACCCAAAACATGCAAATAATCTCTTAATTCGTATTCGTCCATCCCTTCGATTGTTCTTGGGTCTATCAAGTCGGGGTGTGTCACTCTGTATAGAGTTGTCGGATAGTCAAACCTATCACCGCTACTTGCGGCTATATTTACTAACGAGATGACCTCGTCTAGTTTTTCTTGTTCTTTCTCTATCTCTTCCTTGCTTCTTATTCTACCTGTTGCTTGTCCTTCTGCGGATCTCACATATTCAGCATATTCTTGATCCGTGTACAGGTAGGCTTTGGTAGGTGTGATATATCGCTCTAATCTGTTTGTCATTTGAAAATAGTAATTAATTTGTCGTTATCATCTTTGGTACCCCGCACAGGAATCGAACCTGCAACCTTTGGTACCGGAAACCAACGCTCTATCCAGTTGAGCTAACGGGGCATTTGGTGCGCTGCTTACAATACAGCCAAAGGACGTATAATTTAACGCCGAGGGTGGTTCAGCTGGATTGCCAGAGCGCAAAATTGGTACACCCGGCAAGATTCGAACTTGCGACCACTTGGTTCGAAGCCAAGTACTCTAATCCGCTGAGCTACGGGTGCATAACGGATATATTATATCACACTAGCGCCAGCCGGGAAAAATGATATAATGTGCTTATGGAAATGAGAACTGATATATCTTTGAAAAAATACACAACCATGCAGCTGGGCGGCAAAGCGCGTTTTATGGCGGCAGCCAGCACCGCTGACGATGTTAAAAATATTTATCAGGAAGCTAGTACTAAAGGCTTGAAAGTCTTCGTTCTAGGCGGCGGCAGCAATGTAATCACGCATGATGAGACTTTCAATGGTGTCGTTTTATTGAACCGCATCAAGGGTTTTGATGTCGTATCGGATGATGGCGAGAACGTTGTTGTAAAAATTGGCGCCGGCGAGAATTGGGATGAAATGGTGGAGAAGATAGTTGGTATGGATTTGCAGGGCGTTGAAGCGATGTCGGGCATTCCTGGAACGGCTGGTGCTGCGCCAGTGCAAAATATCGGTGCTTACGGACAAGAGATCGCTGATACGCTGATTAGCCTGGAGGCATTTGATTCAAAAGAAGGGAAAGTCGTTACTATTAGTGCCAAAGATTGCCATTTTTCGTACAGAAATAGTATTTTTCGCAGCAGCCAAAAAGGGCGGTATTGTATTTTAAGTATTACGCTACGATTGTTTCGCACTCAGCCTAAGCCGCCGTATTACGCTGCTATCCAAAAGTATCTTACCGAAAATGACATTAGAATTGTTAATTTGCCAGTTATCCGAGTGGCTGTTCTTAATATTCGCGCTGAGAAATTGCCAGATCCCGCCCAAGAGCCAAATTCCGGTTCTTTCTTTAAGAATGCTATCATAGAGCAGTGGCAGCTGGACGAGCTAAAGAAAAAATATCCGGACATTCCGAACTACATTATGCCGGACAATACATATAAAATTCCTACAGGCTGGCTTATTGAAAAGGCTGGCTTGAAAGGAAAAACATTCCATAATATTCGAATTTACGAAAAAAATGCGCTGGTTTTAGTTAATAATGGCGCGGCTGGCTATCCTGATTTAGCTATGGCCAGAGAGAAAATTGTTCAGAAAGTATACGATAAATTCCACATTCAAATCCAGCAAGAGCCGCTTGAGCTAGAATAAGGCTTGTAGTTTTTTGTCTTTACGGTTATGCTTAATACATGAGGATGAGGCGTGGATTTACAATCATTGAATTAACTATCGTTATTGCTATCATAGCAATCTTATTTACCATTGGCGTTGTCAGCTTTCGCAGCTATCAGGCGAGCGCCCGCGATAAGGAGCGCGAGGCTGACATAGCGGCGATTCAGATGTATTTGGAGAGTATTTATTCGCAGGAAATCAAAGACGGCGGCGGCAATGTCATCAAGCCAGTCGGCAGCTATCCGGCTTATTTTTCTGGTGTAGCTGGGTCGTCTAATTTGACCAGCGCCCAGTTTGATAAAATATTAGCCAATCTACAGGACGATGCGAAAAAAGGCCCGTCCGGCAACGAAGCGCTAATTCCAGCTAAGCAGGGTATATTTTCCGGCGGCCGCAGTATTAACAGTATTGCCGATATAAATTCGTATAAAAATAACTACGCTGCCAATAACTTGCCGGCATATCCAAGCGGCGCATACGTATACTTTGCTCACTCTGGCAGCGGTACGAAATGCCAGGAGAGCGGCGTTGAATGCCGCCAATACTCAATCATGTATCATTTAGAAACCAAAGACTCAGATAAATGGCAAGTTATAGAAAGCAGGCATAAATAATGAAACAGGGTGGGTTTACGACAGTAGAAATATTAATAACCCTTTTCGTGGCGGCGCTGTTTTTAATGAGCGGCTACCAGCTATATAGCGTAGTTATCAATCAGTCGGCTGACACTAGGGAGATGAGCGAGGCTAGCAACCTTGGTTATGAGATTTTACGCAAACAAAATTACGCCGCCGTTGCTAATACTTGCTCGTCGCCGGCTGTATCGCCAGCAACTCTTCGGCCGAACTCTTTGCCGAAGCCAGCGTCCGCTACTGTCTCTATGTGTAAACCGTATACGGATTCATCATTAATAAGAGTTGTCGTTACTGTTAAATACGGTTCCGATGGCGGGGAGGTGTCGCATGCAACGTATCTTGGAGGCTAAGCGCCGAGACCAGAGCCGTAAAAGAAGCGCCGGATTTACGCTGATAGAACTGTTGACTGTCATGCCGCTTATAATATTAATTATTAGCGCCATGGTGGTAGCAATAGTAAACTTAACCGGAACCTCAATGCGCGCTAGCGCCCGTACACAGCTGCAGAATGAGGTGCTGGCGGCGCTCGATCAGATTGAGCAAGATGTAAAAATAAGCACCGACTTTGACGGTATGGCGTCCGATAAAATATCAATGCATAATCTGGCGACGTCTGCCAACCCATTAAGCGCCAACCGGAAGCTGATTAAAAAAAGCGATTGTTCGGTGGCGGGAACTGGTATTTCTGTGGCGGAAGCGCTGGTGTATAAGATGGAATATTCTGTGGTTGGCGGTAATACTTTAAAGCGTAAGGCTACTATGGATAGCGGCTGCGGCTCGTCCTCAAATGTCTGGCAAAGGGGTGTTGACGATACGTTGATTTCTGCTGGTAAAGAAGTCAAACTAAGCGTAACCACCAATTCTGATGCTATAGAGGTAAAATTAACCGCTTCTAAGACGGTTGCCGGCGATGATATCAGCTATACTGGCTGGCTATACGTAAAATCTCTCAATTTTTAATAAAAAGCTTGCGCTTGCTCCTCGCTTCTGATACACTAATGCTTGTTAACAACTTAACTTAAAAATAGGGGGCAAATCAGAAATGGTTTCTTCAAAAAACAAAGTAAAAGGTTTTACGCTCGTTGAGCTTCTAATCGTCATCGTGGTTATCGCCATTTTGGCTGCTATATCCATTGTGGCTTACAATGGCGTGACTCAAAAGGCGCGTGACGATGAACGTCAGTCTAATGCGCGCAATCTTGTGAATGCAGCGGCGTCATACAATTCGGAGCACGATAAATGGCCAACTGTCACTGAGGTTGGGTCATTTAATACTATTAAAGTTCCAGGCACTGTGATTTCGGCAACTGATGCCACACCTCCAGCTGAAGGCACTAAGAATCATTATGGATATGAATTCTGCAAAGATGCCGGTACTACAACCATTCAAAGTGAGGCGACTGGTGTTAGAGTTAAATACTGGAAAGACATTGACGCTGGTGCGGATCATGTAAAGGATGTCACGAGCGGTAAGTGTTCAGCGTAGTGTTTGTGCATTAGCAATAATACTTAGTATATAAATAAACCCCGGCAGGCTTCGGGGTTTATTTTTGTAACAATTTTCCTTAACAGCCGCTACCACTACTTACCGTCTTATTATGGGTCTCATGTCCATCGACTGCTTCTTTCCAATAAGTAACTTTTGCGCCAGTAAAATTTGGTGTAGTTCCGCATAACTCGTATAAATATTTGTTTTTATCACCCGGGCTTGGTGCGGTAGTTCCGAGACGACTTTTTATTTGGCTGGATAGTCGAATAGTATTGAATGATTCTAGCTCTGCTATTGTTGGCCAATGACCATTTTCTGAGTTATATGTGGCAGCGGCATTGATAATATCACGTGCGCTAGCTAGCCTTTCGCCGTCCCGGGCTTTATTGGATACACCGTTGTATGCGGCTATCGAAATAGCAGCCAAAATGGCGATAACCACGATGACGATTAGAAGCTCAACGAGCGTAAAACCTTTTACTTTGTTTTTTGAAGAAACCATTTCTGATTTGCCCCCCAATTCATTTAGTATTACTTATATGGTAGCGGAAAACGCGCCGCAAGACTAGTAGTTTGCTGCTTAATTTTTGCGTATTCTGCCGAGTCCTCTGCGGTTATCGCTGCAATAATCCACTTAGCAATTTGCTTAATTTCCGTTTCCATCATGCCGCGCGTAGTGAGTGCTGGCGTGCCGAGGCGCAGGCCGCTTGGACGGAATGGCGGTAGGGTGTCGTTGGGGATGGCGTTGGCGTTGGCGGTGATGCCGCTGGCCTCCAGTCGCTCCTGGGCGGTTTTGCCGTCAATGTTAAAGCTGCCGTAGACGTCCGCCAGCACCAAGTGGTTGCTGGTGCCGCCTGTCACTAATTTCAAGCCGCCGCGTTTCAGTTCATTCGCCAGAACGGCTGCATTCTTTACGATTTGCTGGGCGTACTCTGTGAATTCTGGGCGTAACGCCTCGCCAAAGGCCACTGCCTTGGCGGCGATGGTGTGCATGTGTGGGCCACCTTGAGTGCCAGGGAAGACCGCCCGGTCAATCAGTGTTGGCAAGTTTTCTAAGGTTTTTTCTGGTCGCTTCAAAGGATTGCTGGCTATGCCTCTCGACAAGATCAAGCCGCCGCGTGGGCCGCGCAAGGTTTTGTGCGTAGTAGTGGTGATAACGTGAAAACCATAATCAAACGGATTTTTGGCCACGCCGCCAACTATTAATCCAGCAATGTGGCTCATATCCGCCATCAGCATGGCGCCGACTTCGTTGCCAATCTCGGCAAACTTGGCGTAATCCAGTTCTCGTGGATAGGCCGAAAATCCCGCCAAGATGATCTTTGGCCGATGCTCCAGCGCCAAACGGCGGATTTCTTCATAGTCAATTTCGCCAGTCTCGACATCCTTGATGCCGTAGCGGACGAAGTTATACTCGCGGGCCGAGCGGGTGACTGGTGCGCCGTGAGTCAAATGTCCGCCGTGCGCCAAATCCATGGCTAGGATAGTATCGCCCGGCTGGCACCACGCATAATACACCGCCTCATTAGCCTGAGCGCCGGAGTGCGGCTGGACGTTGGCGTGATCAGCTCTAAATAGCGTTTTAGCGCGGTCAATCGCCAGCTGCTCAATTTGGTCGGTATTTTCTTGTCCGCCGTAGTAGCGTCGGCCGGGGTAGCCCTCAGAGTATTTGTTTGTAAAGACGCTGCTCAGCGCTTTGAGTACGTCTGAAGAGACATAATTTTCGCTAGGTATCATTTCGATCCCCAGCTGCTGCCGTTTTATTTCTGCCGTAATTAAATTGGCGACCTGTGTATCCTGCATGGCATTTCCTCCTTTCTTCTATTATATCATTGCGTTAATATACCATCTGTGATATAATCGCCGCATGAATAAAGATAAGTACTTGAAGAAAATTGGTAATTTAATCGCTGAAAACCGCCAAAAACAAGGCATGACGCAAGCACAATTGGCCGAGGCGATCGGCACCTCGCAGAGCGCTATTAACCGGATTGAAAACGGTGGTCAAAACATTAGTATAGAGATGGTAGCGCGTATCAGCGAAGTGTTAAATAATAACATTATGATGGTAAATCATTCTGGAAAAATGAATTTTCGGGTGCATGGCGGTAAAAAATTGTCTGGTGAGATACGCGTTAATACGAGTAAAAATGCGGCAGTCGGTTTGCTGTGCGCCAGTTTGTTAAATAAGGGGAAAACTACGCTCAGGAAAGTGGCGCGGATTGAGGAAGTTAATCGGATTATTGAAGTATTAAATTCAATTGGCGTGAAAACTCGCTGGCTGGATGGCAATGATTTGGAAATTATGCCGCCAGCGCGCCTGAAGCTGGAAAATATGGACATAGAGGCCGCCAAGCGGACGCGTACGGTGATTATGTTTCTTGGCCCGCTGCTTCATCAGTACCGTGATTTTCGTTTGCCGTTTGCCGGCGGCTGTAATCTCGGCAAGCGCACGGTTGAGCCGCATCTGAGCGGCTTGCGCTGTTTTGGTATGGATGTGGCGGCAGAATCGGAATATTATCATGCGCAAACTAAGGTGATTTCTGGTGATCGAACGATTCTTTTGACGGAGCGCGGCGATACAGTGACGGAAAATGTCATTATGGCGGCGGCGTTGTCGCCAGATACGACAATCATCCGCAATGCTAGTCCAAATTACATGGTGCAGGATGTCTGTTTCTTTCTGCAAAAATTGGGTGTAAAAGTCGAAGGAATCGGTACGACGATTTTGAAAATTACTGGCCGTAAGCATATTAATAAAAACCTTGATTACTATCCAAGCGAAGATCCGATCGAGGCGATGAGTTTTATCGCCGCAGCGGCGGTAACCGGTTCGGAAATTACCGTGCGCCGGGCGCCAATTGAATTTTTGGAAATTGAACTGGCAACGCTGGCGGAAATGGGTTTACAATTTGAGTTAAGCCAGGAATATTTTGCGAATAACGAAAGGACGCGCCTGGTTGATATCCATCTCAAGCATTCTAAGATGAAAGCAGCCAAAGATAAGCTGCACGCCCTGCCGTTTCCGGGGATTAATATGGACAATCTGCCGTTTTTGGGGCTAATCGCGACAGTTGCTAAAGGCCGGACGCTAGTACACGATTGGAGCTACGAAAATCGTGCAATCTATTTCACGGAACTAAGCAAACTAAATGCGCGAATTGAGCTGGTTGATCCGCACCGGGTATATATCACCGGTCCGACGAAATGGAAGCCGGCTGACGCTGTGGCACCGCCAGCTTTAAGACCATCAGTCGTGGTGTTGTTGGCAATGCTGGCAGCACCAGGCACGTCAATCCTGCGCGATGTGTATTCAATCAATCGCGGCTATGAGGAATTGGCTCAGCGGCTCAATTCGCTGGGCGCAGAAATTGAAGTAATTATTGAATAGCGGCTTTCTTTGGTTCGGACACTGGCGTGTTTCGCGGTGCTGGTGATTTTTGCGAATGGTGCTGCGGAAACAGGAATTTCAGATAATCTTTCATCATACGCGTGCCAGAAATGATCGGCAGATATGCTTTTAACTGGCGGCGAACGGTCTTTTCTAACAATTGGTCATTCTTAACGGCAGCGGCAGCTTTTAGCATATTGACATACAGTGACGATATTTCGGCATCGTAATTATTACCCGACACTTCCAGGCAGGCAATCGGTTTGACATCCGCGACGCCGCCATCGCTGGTAGAGATAAGCAGCTTAAGGTTGGCGATATCTTTTTCCCATGATGTGCCGCATGCCTCCAGTCCGATCATCGGCACGTTAATCGCAATATCCGAGCCGATTGCCAAAGCTCGGCCCAGTTCTTCGTCATAATCCTGGATATAATGGACACGCTCGCGTAAAACCGGATCGCCGTCAACGAGCTTTAGGATGCTGAGAAGTCGCTGGTACATAGCCGTGTCGCCTTGGTGAACTTTGCCAGCTAAAATATAGTGCGCGTTATGGTTGATTAAAATCTGGCGCAGAGTTTCCGGCTGTTCAAACGCCATATACGGGCGTTTATAGTTGGCGAATCGCCGCTTGAAATCAAACAGCACTGCGTCTTCGGGAATTTGCACTGGTTCATTGTATTGATCTTTGCGCGTCGCTAAAATCTTGTTCAATTCCTGACGTCCAAGTCTTTTCAGTTGGCGAATGACTGGTGCGTCAATTTTATCAATTTGCTCTTTGAACTCTTCTGTTGGCAAGCCAAACTTATCGATGACGTTTTGGCTGTAGTAAGTATTCATGATTTCTGGTAGCACCCATGTCTCCATGTCGATGCCATTGGTGATCGCTTGGAATTTAACTTTATCATTGTTGCGATCGCGAAAATCAGCTACGCGAGCATGTAGTTTGCTGACGCCATTTTTTGCCTCAGTCAGCTCAATAGCTAGTAAATTTGGCCGCAGGCGGTCATTGCGGAATTGCTCCATTAGCCAGCAGCGTACAGCGTTGCTTTTTAGGTTTGGTAAAACCAGTTTTTCAAATTGCGAACGATTAAACTCCGGCTCGGCAGCTTGCAGTAATGTATGGTTAGTGTACAGCGTATGTTTGCGAACATAGACAATGGCTTCATATAAATTCATGCCGTTTGCGCACAGTTCGTCCAGCCGTGCTAGCGCTGCGAAAATAGTTGCCGTCTCGTTCAGCTGGATGACAGCTGGCTTAATACCGACCAGTTTCAGTGCTTTGTAGCCGCCGAAACCTAGCGCCACTTCTTGATACAGGCGGTGATCGCCAGAGCCGTCACCTTCGTACAATTGTCCGAAATTTGGCTCTGACATTGTGATAAATTGCGTCGAACCGAGCGTTTTTCTGAAAATACTCAAACTTGAATCGGGGAAGCCTGCCGAACTGACAGTAACTTCGTCAATGTATTCAAAACCGTAATCTTGCGGCGAAACCTTTTCCGAATACTCATTCTGCGACAAATCATCAATTTTTTGGTGCGACTCGCTGCGATAAAACGGCGTCACTACCACGAACGGTACTTCCAGTTTTTCAGCCACGCGCCGGGTATCAGCCGCCAAAACACCGAGGCCGCCGCCACCCTTAATTCCATTGGCTTTGTCGTAAATCTCCATTGTCCAGTAAACGTACGGCCGCGTCTCTGACAGCTGATGCGTTAGGCTGCTACGTTCAATCAAATTATAAAATTCTGATGCGTCCTCAATGTCTTGAGGCTGATATTTCGGTGTATCGGTGTAAGAATATAGATCCATGATGCCCTTTATAGATTAAATAACAACTTACTTATTATAGCATAAGCATATTAACTAGTTAGCGGTAACGGCGGGCATATTGGTAAAAACCTGCTGCCAATTAACGTTATCATGCGCTTGGCGTAGATGCTGCGGAATGATAAGGAAGAATTCGGTGTCATGTTTAATCGCGCGAATTGTTAAATCTGAGGATTTGCTGTTTTGAGTGAGTTGAATCTGCGTGCCATCTCTAGTAGTGGAATTTTGGCAGTTTTCATCTTTATTTTTCTGGGAGCAGTTTAAGGTGCGAAGCGGCGATTTCTTTTTTTCAGCGACCATAATGCCGCTTGAAAACCAAATCCGATATTCAATATGCCCAGATTTATAACCGTCGTAGATACGGACAAATTTTTCATTTTTTACGCGTATATGGTTTGGCAAATTTAATCGATAGGCTGTAAGCTCTTCGCTGTCGGGCGTAGGGTGTAAGAAAACAATCACCAAACCTGCTGCAAGGTATATAAAAACAATAGCAACTATAACAATAATTAAAAGTCTATGGCGCTTAAAAAAGTTAAGCAAGATAATCTCCTGGTGCGGGTGGGGAGAATCGAACTCCCATCTCAAGTTTGGAAAACTTGCATACTAGCCGCTGTACTACACCCGCAGTGTGTTCTATTGTAGCAGAAAGATGATATAATGAAAACACGCCCTGATAGCTCAGCTGGATAGAGCAGGAGACTTCTAAGCTCAAGGTCGTAGGTTCGAATCCTACTCGGGGCACCATTTTAGTATATATCGCAAACAGGGGGATATATGGATGCGAACGGGAAGCCGCGAATGTCGCGCCAATTATTAAACAGGCTGATGTCCAATCATGCAGCTAATGCGCAGACCTATGGTACAACCAGAATGGCGTCTGCGAATCGTACTCATAACGTAGACCGCCAATACATAAAGGGATACGGCGATTCAATGTCGGCAAATTCCAGCATTGGCAGTAGTCAGCGGGTTGGCGGCAGTGATGCTAGCAGCGGCAGCGGTACGGCGATGCCTGGGCAAAATCGCCAGCTCAATCGCGTACAGCCTGGTAGCTCTCAACATTCATCTACCGGCTCTCGGCAGCCTGGTAATTCTACTAACGCGAAAGGCCGAATTGTCTTTAAGGAGCCGCCAGCTCGGTATAATCCGTTTGGATAAAAGTGAACTCTTAGTGTGTTTGATCATACACTAAGAGTGACCAGAGTTCACGCTTCAGTACATCTGATTCAATAGCGATTTCTCCAGTACTTTTGAGCGTGACTTGTCCAATCTCGTCAAACTCTAGTTCGCATAAGTTATGGGCGGTGCTACGTCTATAGTGTGGGCGGGGGGCCCAGATTGATACGCATGGGCTCTCTGGATTATCTTGTTTTAATAATACATGCTGTGCACTCACTTCAAACCCATTGTCGTGAGATTCTAAATTGTATCCAATAAGAGTCTGCTGTATTGATGAGTTTAGTAATAAAGACGGCTGGATAAGCTCTGTGTCTGTCGGGGCAATGTCTACCGGGACTATTCCAGCGCTAAGATCGTTAGCTGCAACTATCGTTATCACATGTTTACCTATCAGGCTTACGTGTTCGTATTTATGGCGTTCATGCGCCCACATCATGCCGTAGTCAGTGCATGAAAGTATTCCCCGTGATGCGTTCGGATTGTGGTCGCCAGGACTTAATAGAACAGCGCCGACCTGGCGACGTAAATTATCATACCTTCTTGTATTACGAGTATTGTTAACGGCACGCTCAATATATTCGACTTCATCAGCGTTGTACTGATCGACCTGTTCAGCCGTAAAGCTTATGCATGTCTGCCAGGAGGCTTGATGTCTTAGTTTTTCTCGTAATGCGTTTGAAGCCAAAAGCGGTAACATGTTATCCTTGTATAACATTGCCTTTGTGGCAGCTCTTGGGTTAACATCAAACATAGACCGAGAAACAAGATCATACCAAGATGAACTATTCATGCGTGCCATTTCATGGCGCACTAATGAGACCTCAGGACTGTCTGACACGATATTTATTATTCTATCATAAAAATATGAATAACAAAAATAAAAGTTGAGCTACACTTAACCAGTGCAAAGGTAAACCGCCTAGAAGACCGTAGCTGGTGCTTTATATAAAAATATCATTCCGAAGAACGATAGAATAATAGCTTATCCTGGAGGGCCAGGAGGGGCTTGAACCCTCGACACCCTGCTTAAGAGGCAGGTGCTCTAACCAGCTGAGCTACTGGCCCATAGTTCAATTATACGACAATCAATAAAAATGTCCACACTTTTATTATATCACAATTCACCAGAAAAGTAAATCGCGATAGGACTTGGGGCGAATGATGGGGTTCGAACCCACGGCCTCCGGAGCCACAATCCAGCGCTCTAACCAAACTGAGCTACATCCGCCAAAAACCCAAGCTTTTCAGATTATACCACAGGTTATCTCTGTACTCAAGGAGCGGTAATTGTTATACTGGGTAAAATGAGAGAGCTAAACGGATCGGAATTGGCGGGTTTCATCAAGGAGCGCCAAGCCAAGCAAGTACGAGCGTTGCGCCAGGCGCGCCATATTCAGCCGTGTTTAGCGATTGTGACAGACGCCCAGAATCCAGTAATTGAGACGTATATGCGCTTGAAACAACGGTACGGCGCGGATATTTTAATTGATGTGGAAATTCATCGAGCAGCTTCAGGGCAAGCGCTAAATATAATAAAAGAATTGAACACCAGGCCAGATGTGCAAGGAATAATTGTCCAATTGCCTGTAGAGAGCCCGGAGCAAACAGATGAATTATTAGAAAGCGTTGATAAAGAGAAGGATGTTGACGGCTTGTGTCGAAATGCGATTTTTGATGCCGCAACGCCGATAGCCATCAATTGGCTGCTGGCTGGATATGGTATTGAGTTGAAAGGAAAAAAAATAGCGATCGTGGGGCGCGGACGATTGGTCGGCGCGCCGCTGGAGCGAATGTGGCGGAAGTCTGGAATTGATACCACGGTGTTTGAGAAGGGCGACGACTTGGGCGAATTGATAAATTATGATGTTATCGTGTCAGCTACGGGAGTTCCAGGATTAATAATGAGCCAGATGATAAAACCGAAAGCTGTGGTTATTGATGCGGGAACGGCGTCGGAGAACGGTAGGATAGTTGGCGACACGGCGGAGGAAGTCCGCCGGCGGAATGATATTACCATCACGCCTAAAAAAGGCGGCGTCGGTCCGCTTACGGTCGCTGCATTGTTTGACAACGTCATTAACGCCTGTCTAAGATTGCCGGTAAAAACTAATTAGATATTTTTATCAGTTAGTCGTTTTTTATGGCTGATTTGACTTGCTCGACAACTTGGCGCGGCGTGTAGTTTGCTTTGACAATGTAACTATCAACACCCAGGCTTCGTAGCTCGTGCGGCGCTTCTTCTTCGCCAAGGTTGGTTAGTATGATAACTGGTACGGTTTTTCCCCAATCTTGAGAACGGATTATTTTAAGCGCTTCGGTGCCGTCCATCTCTGGCATTTGCAAATCTAATAAGATTATATCCGGCCGGACTTTTTCTGCTACATTAATACCAATTTGCCCGTTTGCTGCCAAATGCACTTCAAAACCATCAGACTCAAATTTTATGCGGTACATCTGGCTGATGGTTGGATCGTCTTCAATAATAACAATCTTTATCATAATAAAAGTATAGCATGAATTACCGGGTTGGATGTTATAATAAACATTAGCATGACAGCGCACAATCCTATTCTTATGGTTGGTCTGGCGGTTATATTAGCGGCGGTTGCTATCCATGTTTCGGTTTCTCGTTATAAAAAAATAGGCGCTAAGGCGGCGCTAACGCGCGGCGTTGTGTATGTGCTGCTGATCGGCTCTTTGGCTGGTATTTATTTTGTTTTGTCCTATGCGATGTCTAAGCTGCTGCTGTACGAAAACATTGCGCTGGGATCTAGCCTGGAGCCGATAGATGTTATTCTGGCGGTTGTTTTGGCATTTCTTTTCCAGCCGATAAAAAAGTTTTTTGATACATATACTGATAAAATATTTTATCGCAATGAATGTAATTTTGAGGATTTCTCCCAAGGTTTATCGGCTATATTAGCGCAAACTACTGATTTGCAGCTATTACTCAGACGAATCAGCAACTATATTATGCGGGAATTTGAGCTGGAAAAAGTCACGTTTTGCATTCCTAGTAAAGGTATTTACGGCCGGGCTGGGCGCCGGCGCTATGCGGTAATTGAAGATGATACGCGAAAAATTATGCAGTACTATTGGAAGCATTATAGTTTTCCCGAGGCGATTATTACTAAAGATATTAAAGATAAAAGTTTACAGAAGTTGTTTAAGCTGCATAAAACTGTGGTGGCAATTCCTTTAGTGCAGCAAGATCACGAGGCGGGCATATTGTTTTTAGGCGAGCGTAAAGGGCGTAAATATAGCCGGCGGAATATCTGCATTCTGGAATCGGTAGCTAGCGAATTGGCGATCTCGATTCAGAACGCTCTGTCGGTGGAGGAAATTAAGCGGCTGAACGATACTTTGCAGCGTAAAATTGACGAATCGACCAAAGAGTTGAGATTAACCAACCGCCAGCTTCAACGGCTCGATGAGTCAAAGAATGAGTTTATTTCAATGGCATCGCACCAGCTGAGAACGCCGCTAACTAGTATCAAAGGATATTTGGATATGCTGCTTGAGGGTGATTTAGGTAGAGTGTCGTCAACTCAGAAGGCTGTTCTAAGGGAGGCTTTTTCTTCTAGCGAGCGAATGGTGCGGCTAATTAACGATTTTTTGAACGTCTCGCGACTGCAGACTGGTAAATTTGTGATTGACAAGCAAAAAACCGACATTGCGCAAATTGTAAAAGAAGAAGTTGCTCTGTTGAAAGTGGTGGCCAGCCAGCGGTCAGTAAAGTTGAAAGTAAAAATTAATAAAAACATACCGGAAGTTAAAATTGACGCCGAAAAAATTCGCCAAGTTATATTAAATATGATCGATAACGCCATCTACTATTCCAAGCCTAATAAAGACGTAGCGATAAGCCTGTCTCAAAAGGGTGGCTTTATCGAATTTACAGTGAAAGATTCGGGTATTGGCGTGCCGAAGGCCGAGCAGCCGAATTTATTTGGTAAATTTTTCCGCGGCTCAAATGCCAGGAGGAAACGGCCGGATGGAACTGGGGTAGGCTTATTTTTAGCGAGGAAAGTTATTCTCTTTCATGGCGGAGAAATAATATTTTCATCAGAAGAGGGGAAGGGCAGCGTGTTTGGATTTAGAATTCCAGCGGGCAAACCTTAGGTAAAATATTAAAATAGGCGGAAAATTCCCGACAGAATCAAGACAATTATTAATATAATAACTAGGACTATGCCGGCTGGTTTAAGCAGTGTCTTCCGATCGAACAACCACTGTGATGTTTTCGAGCGGTTGACGGCGGTTATTTTAGTAACACTTGGACGCTTAGAAGCGGCGTCTACGCCGGAATATTTCTTACTGCGTTTTTTCTTCTGTTTCGCCATATATTTCTATTATACAACAAAGACACTCCCTGCTAAACAGGGAGTGTACTGTCTGAAACTGAACGCTTCAGAAAAAGATTTTGGAGCGGTCAGTCTCTATATACGACGCCGGCTAATGGCGTAGGCTAGACCGGCTGTCATCAATGCGCCGAGTCCAAGTCCGCCAACTAGCGGGTCATTCATACCGGTTTTTGGCAAAGCAGCCGGTCCTGCTGAAGGGTTTTTTGTTGTTGATTCGGTGTTTGTTGTCGATGGAGATGGGGTTGTGGGAGATGACGGCTGTGTTGGAGATGGGGATGTTGGGGTCGAAGGCTTGCTTGGTGTCGTCGGCGTCGGGTTTGATGGCGTCGTTGGTGTCGAAGGGTTTGTAGGGTTTGACGGAGCTTTTGGATTCGGGTTAGTTGGTGCTGATGGTTTCTCTGGCTCTGTCGGTTTTGACGGCTTTGATGGATTCTTATTGTCGTTCGGTTCTGTCGGTTTTGGATTATTAGCCGCCTCAACTGTCACGGTTGCGCTATCACAGCTGTCCGGCGCATTTGCCGCGGTTTCCGGTATGTCTGCGCAGGCGGTGTTTTTAACTGCGCCATTTACGGTAGCTGGAGCTTTCGCGGTAATTGTAAAGCTTACAGATTGTCCAGGCTGTAATTCAGCGATAGTATAGTTCCACTTGTTGTCTTTTAGTGTGCCAGCGCTGGCCTTAGTGAAGGATATGCCTGCTGGCGCATTGTCGGTGACAGCGACGTTCTTAAGATTGGTTTCGCCGTTGTTAGTGACTTTAATTTGGTAAGTGAATTCTTTATTAATGCCGACTGTTTTTTGTTCAGCGTTTTCTACTAGCTTGTCGATTTTAACGCTCGATTTTTTAGGAGTAGTCTGTCCATCGATAACGAATTGCTTTTCGCAAGTTTCGCTAGTGACGGTCTTTTCTGAGCCGTCTACCGCCACGGTAATGAAAGCTTTGGCGGTATATTTACCTGGCTTAAAGCCATTGAAGTTGCCTTTGTCTGAGCTGTAAACCTCATTGTTATTGGCATCATAAACCTTGTACACCACCTTCTTAAATACCGCGCCGTTTGATGCGGTGTATTGTACGGAAAACTTGAAGTCATCTTTAGAAATCTTCTCAATAGTTAGCGAGTTACACTTGTAAATTGGAGCCTGCGCGCATTCGTTTTCTACGGTAACTGTCGCTTCGTCGCTCTTAGGAGTGTTGCCGACGTTAATGGTGGCGGTGTTTTTTAGCACCGTCGTGCCACATGACAAGTTCTCTTTGTTAGGAATGACAGCTTTATAGTAAACGACAGCATTACCGCCCGAATCATGATGTCCGAGATTTACGCCGCTTTCCATAAGCTTGTCAGATAATTTAGTGCCGTTTAAGACAGACGAATTGGCTACGTACCGCAAACCTTTGCCCATTTTATCGCGTAAAGCGACATTGAGTTGGCGAATTTTACTTTTGTTGGTGTAGGTTACTTGGTATTCGACAGTATCGCCCGGTTTGGCGGTAGTACTATCCTTCCATTCAGCTGTACCAGCGACTCGAACTTTCTTATCGATAGTAAAAGCTGCGTCCGTGTTGTTTGCCGGACCCAAAGCGTTCAATGCAACTGGTAAAACTGCGGACACCGCCGCGATCATAACCAGCGCATAAAACTGCTTTGGCGCATTTTGCAGCCAATTGATATATTTACGCATGCATCGCTCCTCCTTACTGCCAACCAGCTCCACCGCCAGCTAACATTAATTATTAAATCTGCATTTGATATCATTATTATACAGAATATTTTTAGAAAAGTCAATAAACGATCAATGAGCGTAAGAGATATTTGTCGTACGCGTATAGACACAGGGCTAGGTTTCTGCTACAATAACTGGCGTTGAGGCCTTATCGTCTAGCGGTTAGGACACCAGGTTCTCATCCTGGCAACCCGGGTTCGATTCCCGGTAAGGTCACCATAGAAGAATTCATCAATATATGGTGAATTTTTTAAATTTCCACATAAATTAGCCGACTTTCATTGTGAGCTATCCGACATCGGCAGTGCTTGCTACCAGACGATATCGTCAGCATAAGATTGCCACATTTGCTGTTCGTCAGCCGTCATTGAACGGGCCGAACTAATCGCTTGCGAGAGGGCTGCGCTATCAATCCTTACGGATTGCCCAGCGTCAACTTCTGGCCAGCCAGCTTGTTCTATTAATTTAGCTTCAGCAGCAATCTTCTGCGCAGAGCTCAAGATTGAGCCGCCATGTTCGCTGATAGCGCGGCGAGCAATTATTGAATATGAATCGCCCTCTTGTACGATGTAAGTGTAGCTATCTGGTTTGGTCTTCGGTGTATTTGCGGGTTGCTGCGTGACCTGGTTTTTATCTTTAGTATCTGCTGTATTTTTCTTTCCTGTATCATTAACTTTATTATTTTGCGTGTTAGTGTCGGTGGTATTTTTTTCGGTATCAGTGTTAGTATTATTGTTATTCTTTTGCGGTACAAATTGTTGAGGTAAGTCATTATTTGGCTTGGTCTTTAATTTCTGCTCAGTCGGTTTAGAAGTTTTTTGCGACTCTTTATTATCTAGCAAATTCGCCATAGTATCTGCTGCATTAGCTTGTTTAATAGCCGCAAGCAGCGAAACTACTAATAGCATAGCCGCACAAGCAGCCGCCACTCTTTTTTCTGTAATATCATACCCTCTGATCTTCATAAGCACCCCTCCTTAATGCCTTATAAAAAGATAATAGCAAACTTTACATAAGCGTAACAAGCATAAGCGTTATAAGCCACTATCTAAACCCTAACAACCCAGATATTAAAGCATAAGTATATTAGGGTATATTATTTACAAAAATAGAAGTTTATGCTACAGTCAAATCAATAACATATTGCAACATTAAAGGGAGTCTCATGGACGAAATTAATCTTTACGACTTATTGCGCTTTTATGCTAAAAGGTGGCTAACTATCGCCATCGCCGTCATGATTGGCGCAATTATCAGCATCACTTACACGTACTTTATCCAACAACCGCAGTACAAAAGCTCGGCCACTATTTTATTGATCGGCGCCGACCACTCTGGCAGCAATCAAGGTTCGGTGACATTGAATAACTATGTAAAATTATTCACCTCGCGCCGCGTGCTTGATCCGGTTATCGCGAACAACGATTATTCAGAGGGTTATAAAACCCTATCTGGTAATACTACGGCGGAAAACGTTAAAAACACCGATATCATTAACGTATCAATGAGCACTTCTAACCCAAAAACCAGCAAAGCGCTTTTAGAATCAGCCATCCAAGAATTTGAAAAGCAATCCAAGTCGCTTTACGGTAATAGCTCTGTTAAAATCAGCGTCGTCGACTCGGCTGACACGCCAAACGGCCCATCAAACATCAAGCCGCTGCAGCAAATCGGCTTAGTTGCCGCCGCCTCGGTAGCACTGACCGTAATCGTACTGTTCTTCATCTATGACTACAGAAAATCGCAACTAACCACCAAAACAAAGCCAAAGAAATAACTCTAAGGAGTCCGAACGATGTACCAAAAATACGGAAAGCGCCTAGTAGATATATCAGGCGCACTAATCCTGTTTCCATTTACTGCAATAATTTTCATTATCGTCGCTGGCTGTATCAAACTTGATTCGCGCGGTCCAATCCTATTCAGACAAAAGCGTACCGGTAAAGACGGCGAGCCATTTACCCTATATAAATTCCGCAGCATGCCTGCCGACAACGACGTGCATGACACGTCAAAATCAGACTCTCTAACCAGAGTGGGCAAGGTTGTTCGCGCTACATCTTTGGATGAAATACCGCAGCTTATTAACATAATAAAAGGCGACATGTCCTTCATCGGTCCGCGCCCTTGGATTACTGATTATTACGATAATATGAATAGCGACCAGCGCCGCCGAAACAACGTCCGTCCGGGAATTACAGGCAGAGCGCAAGCTTACGGTCGTAATAGCATATCAATTCAACAAAAAATTGCCCATGATTTGGACTACGTCGATAACGTTACTTTGCTAAACGATGTTAAAATTATATTTGTAACTATCAAAACGCTTTTTGACAAAGAATCGAATACTTTGGGTAAGAGCGGCATACACGAAGAGTTGCAGGAGCTGAAAAAACAGAATAAACCAAGGAAAAAACGATAGATAAATTAATATGAGTAGCCATAAGAAAACTAAGAAGATTCTTTTTACATCGCACGTTGCTAGTTTCCAAAAGTTTAACCGCCCGTTTATGCGCATGATGAGCGAGAAGGGCTGGGAAGTTCATTACGCGTCGATGGGCGAGGAAGAAATTCTGGATTGTGATAAGTCATTTGTTGTACCATTCACGCGAAGCCCGTTCAGGCTGAGTAATATTACCGCTTACAGACAGTTGAAAAAGATTATCAATCAAGAGAATTACGATATTATCCATACTCACACGCCGATGGGCAGCGTGGTAACGCGGCTGGCTGCCAAAAAAGCCCGCAAGAACGGCACCAAAATTATCTATACCGCTCACGGCTTTCACTTTTTCAAGGGAGCGCCGCTGTTAAATTGGCTCATTTACTATCCAGTCGAGCGGCTGATGGCGCACCACACCGATATGCTGATTACCATAAATAAAGAAGATTACAACCGCGCCAAAAGGCAGTTCAAGACAAACGTCACGTACATGCCAGGCGTAGGTGTTGACCCAAAGCGTTTCACGCCGAAGCTTACCGCCAAGCAAAAGCTGGAACTCCGCAAATCGCTCGGTCTTAAAAAAGATGACTTCGTGATGATTTATCCGGCGGAATTAAATAAAAATAAAAATCAAACTCTGCTACTACATGTGTTATACGAAATCAATAAAGAAGATAAATCAGTACATTTACTGCTGGCTGGCAAAGATAATCTAAATGGCTACCATAAAAAACTTGCCGATAAACTAGGCGTAGCTAAGAATGTGCACTTTTTAGGCTACCGTTCTGACATCCCGCAATTACTACAAATGTCCGACCTGTCTGTATCGGCTAGTCACCGCGAAGGTCTGCCTGTCCATCTTATCGAAGCAATGTTCGCTGGCCTACCAATAATCACTACCAAATGCCGCGGAGCAACTGAGTTAGTGGAGGACGGCGTGAATGGGTTTGTGGTTGGATTTAATGAAGATGAATTCATAGAAGGCGTACAGAAAACTAGGAATAATAAAATTTTAAAAAAATCAGTAAGAATTTACTCAATAGATAATATATCAGTGAAAATTAATAAAATATATAAAGAAACGCTATGCAAGAAAGTCTGATTTTTTACATATCTATCTTTTTGGCTTCTGCTGTACTTATGCGAATTGGCCAAAAAAGAAAAAATAGGCTATTTTTACTGATATCTTTGCTGATTCCAATTCTGGCGTCGGGTCTTCGTTATAATGTTGGTACTGACTTTAAGAACTATGAAAATATTTACAACGGAATAGTCCCTAACTTAGACCTAAAAGGTTATATGACATACGGTCCAACAGAATTGGGTATATACTTTATATCCAACATAGGAATTGCCCTAAATCTTGATTCCTGGTTCATGTTTACTGCTTTCTCCGCGCTAACTATATTACCGATATATTACGGTATTAAGAACTTTAATCTGAAACATCCCAGTACCGCCTATCTGCTATATTTATTAGTGATTTTCCCAGTAAGCTTTAATGCGGTTAGACAGCTAGCAGCTATGTCTATGGTGTTTTTATCGGTCAGTTTATTATATAAGCGCAAAAATATAGCAGCAATTGTACCGTTTATTGTAGCAGTTCTCATGCATAAAAGTTCTTTGATTTTAGCAATATTTTTGCCAATCATACTCCTATTTATACATAAAACTAATTTTAAGTTTCGTGAAATATTCTCAATGTTTATCGTAGGGACTGCTATATTATTAGGCGGTTCAGCTATATTTTCAACATTTATGCAGAGCTCTATATTTTCAGATTATTCTCAGTACTCATCTACCTCCAACGCCGCAGCAGGCAGTATGTTAATGCTAAAATTTATCATATTCTCTGTCTTTTTAACTCTCATAATTATGGGCAAATTCCACAAATTAGCTTACTCAAGACTATTCATAGTAATGTCATTTCTAGAGATTACTATGCTAGTAATAGGTTTGTCTTCGGTTGATATTAGCCGGTTTGCAATGTATTTTTCTGTGTTTTCTTTGCTATTCATCCCCTCTATAACGGAAGTATTTACAAGACAGGCGCAGAGACCTATTCTACTACTAGTATCACTGTATGGTTTGATTATGTTCTTTATGCAATGTTTTGTATTAAAAGGCTCTGATATATTCCCTTATCAGAGTATATTTGGAGGATTTTAATGAGCAAGCCAAAAATTAGTGTTATCATGTCGGAATATAATACTCCGCCAGATTACCTTAGAGCCTCAATTAAGAGCATTTTAAGTCAAACATTCAAAGATATCGAGATTATTATAGTTGATGATTGTGGCAAAAATGATTTAGATAGTATAACTGAAGAGTACAAAGACAAAAGAATAAGGGTTATAAAAAATAACAAAAATATAGGATTGGTAGAGTCTCTAAATAAAGCTATAGCTGTCTCTAAAGCTGATATTTTGGCAAGAATGGATACTGACGATATTGCCGACGAAAATCGCTTAGAGGAGCAATACAATTTTATGATAAATCATGAAGAGTATAGTGTTGTAGGAACGCTTGCGAATGAATTTTCAAAAAATAGTACTACGGGGGTTTTAGGAAAACCTGGCGAAAAAACAGCCAAGTCGCTAGCATATGGTGATAGTATCATTCACCCAAGTGTAATGATGAGGAAGAAAGATATTCAATCTGTCGGAGGATACAAAAATTACAAACGGGCAGAAGACTTATCTCTTTGGTTTGAGTTAGTTATGAAAGGGTTTCGTCTTTTTGTGATTGACAGAGTGTTGTTGAATTATAGAGTTAATGAAGAGGACTATTCGAAGAGAAAATTCAAAACACGCGGAGGTGAGATTAAGGCGCGTTTGCACTACTACCATTTGACTAAAGCTCCTGTGCTAGCCTACCTGGTAATCATTAAATCTATTGTGTCTAGTATATTGCCGACCAGAATAGTGGCATTTTTTCGCAGAAAAATTATACTAAAATCTGGTAGAGAAAACGAAAGGTTCGATAAGAATCCCTTAGTAAGTGTAGTCATACCAGTCTATAATTGTGCAGAGTATATAGGCGAGTGTATAGACTCTGTTGCCGAGCAAACTTATGACAATATTGAAATTATCGTTGTTAACGACGGCTCTAAAGATGGATCTGAAAATATTATAAAAGACAAGAGAAAGAGATATCGCAATATTTTATACTACAAGCAGCGAAACAAGGGTGTATCTGCAGCGCGAAACTTAGGAATAAAAAAGGCAAGGGGAGAATATATAACCTTCGTGGATGGTGACGACCTAGTTGGAAAATATTTAGTGGAGTGTTTAGTAAATCAAATTACATGTACTCATCCTGGGTGTATAATAGTTAGCAAACCTACGCAAAAAATTAATGAATTTAAAGAACGCGTATTAGGATATAAAAAACCTGTCGTAAAGTCCATAAGCAGCGGCCAAGCTTTAATAAAATTATTATACCCTTATGGAATTGACAACGGCCCTTGTGCTAAATTATATCCTACAGTCCTGTTGAAAAAAAACTTATTTAATATAGATTTATCGATAGCAGAGGACCTTGAATTAAATTATAGATTAATAAAATCTTCTAAGATAATTAAAGTATTGAATGAAAAACTGTATTTTTATAGACCAAACCCGAAGAGTGCAATGAACCAAGAATTCAATGAGAAAAGACTAAGTGGATTAACTGCTACTGATATTATCGTTAAGGATGCTTTATCTACGACAAATAACAAAAAAATCCAAAAAGCAGCCGTAGGGCGTCATTTTATTGAAGCAGTTCTAATAGCCTCTGATCCGAGTGTAAATAGATCAGTAGAGGGATCTGCTATTATAAAGAGGGTCATACTAAAGAATGCAGGATTAGTTATGCGTGATTTTAATATGTTCTATAAGTACAGAATTGTCGCTGCTATAGCGCTAATCAATTACGATATTGCTATAAAATTATTACAATCCCGTGGACGCTAATGCTGTAGACAAAGATAATACCATTCTGCAAAAAAGAAAAGTAACTAATATGCGCACAAGTAACTCCATAAAAAATATCATTGTATCAGTAATTCTAGGGCTAGTTGTGATTGTTGCTAATTTTGTCATGCAACGTTATTTTGTACAAACGCTAGGGGTACAACTGCTGGGTCTCAACAGTCTGTTTACTAATATCATCTCGATGTTGTCAGTAGCCGAATTGGGATTTGGATCTGCGGTTATATTTCATTTATACAAGCCGCTGCATGAAAATGATATGTCAAGCGTGTCGTCGCTCATGTGTTTTTATAAGCTAAGCTATCGCTCGATTGCCGCGATTATAGCAGTCGCAGCAATTATCCTGGCACCTTTTATACCAGGAATAGCTGGCAATCCAAGCGTGTCTGTCAATATATACGTTATCTACGGACTATTCGTAATAAACTGTATATTGTCTTACTTGATGTCGTACAAACGATCGCTACTATACGCCGATCAAAAAAATTATATTATAAATATTATTCATCTCTCGGCAATCGTTATTTTTAATATAGTAAAAGTCATCTCACTGATTAGTACAAAAAGTTTTTATCTGTTTGCAACGATTTCTATAGCTATGACGCTAGCTGAAAATATTTTAATTAATAGAATCGTTAACAAAAAATATACTTTAACAGCGTCGCCAAAGCCAATTGATAAAACAATCAAAAAAGATATATTCAAGCAAATAGGGGGATTATTCTTTCATAAGATTGGCGCTTTTGTGGTCATGGGGACCGATAATATCATTATTTCTGTCGCACTCGGGTTGCAAACGCTCGGACTATACAGCAATTACCAGCTTATACAAGTTGCAATACAGTCTCTATTCAGCCAGATATCTAATGCGGTACGTGCTAGTATCGGCAATCTGCTAGTAGATATTGGCGGCAAAAAGAGTTTCACGACATTCTTGCGATTGCAATTTGCGAACCAGGTTTTATCAATTATATCGGTAAGTGTATTCTTTGTTGCGTCGCGCAGTCTGGTGTGTGTGTGGCTCGGTGAAAAGTTCGTTCTTGATGCATGGGCGGTGATGGCATTATCTCTCAGCTTGTATATAACGCTGACTAGGTCGGTATTCGGCAATTTTAAGGAAGCGGCAGGTATTTTTTACGAAGATCGCTTGGTGCCCGTCGTAGAGTCGTTAATTAACATTGTTGCTTCATTGGCACTGGTTTATGTAATTGGACTACCAGGAGTGTTTTTAGGTACGGCTATAAGTTCAATGATACTACACTGCTATAGCTACCCAAAATTCGTATTCAAAGGATTGTTTCATAAGAGCTACAAAGAATACGCTATACATATACTAATTAATACTGCGTTAGCCTTTTGCGCTATCGGTTCATCGTTTATAATAAGCCGGATGATTACTATGAATAACCCGCTATTGCAATTAATTTATGATGGCGTTGTTGCCATAATAGTGCCGCTTTTTATAATATGGTTAGTGTATCGTAAGTCTGATGAATATATCTATTTCAAAAAATTATTTACTAAAACACTTAGGAAGCTGGTAAAGCGCCATGCGTAAAATCCACCTGCTTCTCCCGCTACTTTGGATGGTAGTCATTTTCATGCTTTCGCACCAGCCAGCTTCGGTTTCTAGTGGGCAGAGCGGCGTGTTTGTCGAACAGCTGCACTACATTGCACCGAGTATTGATCAGCAGCTACTAACTTTTTTGGTTCGCAAAGGAGCGCATATTTTTGCTTATTTCGTGCTAGGTATTTTGGCGTTTAATGCTTTATGGCGAGTGGATTTAAGCAAGTTCAAATTTAACCGCCCAGCTATGCTGTCAATCATTGTTTGCGCGCTTTACGCTGTTAGCGATGAGTTCCATCAGTTGTTTGTTAGTGGTAGAAGCGGCGAGATTCGCGATATAATCATAGACAGCTGCGCCGCAACCATCGGGGTGTTTATAATAAGTATTTTCTGTAAGAATATTGCAAATAAGTAAAAAATAGAGTATAATATAAAAGATATGGTGTCTGAAATAACTAAAACTACTAAATTAAGCGTTGGCTTGCGAAGAATGGTCGCTGGTATTTTGTTGTTATCGTTCATAGCGCTGGTGGTTAGTGTTTTGCAGGCAGGAATCGTGCCTGAGCGTTATTTGTGGATTGGTTTGCCGATTTATGGGGTGGTGACTGCTGCTATAATCTGGGGATTGGCGAGTCAGAAGTGCTTTGGTAATATTCATACTGGCGTGCTGATTGCGCTTGGTATAGTGGCTTTGGCGATTACTGCTGTGAATATTTACGTTATCAGTACGGCGCGAGCTTTTGATAATTTGACGTCTTCAGTGCAAAGCAGGAAATTGTCGTATGTTGAATATGTGATTGCTGCCTATAAGGATCGTAATACATCGCTTAATAATGCTCAATCGGTTGGAATACTTTCGGCTGATCCGCTTTATAATAAAGTGACTAAGGCAGTCAAGGATGAAACTTCTGCCAATCAACAAGCGCTGGATAGTTTGGCTGAACTTAAGAATAAACTCGAGTCAGGCGATCTGCAGCTGGCAACTATTCGCAAGGCTAATATGCCAATCATCGAAGAAGCTGATAAAACTTTCCACGATAATTTGGTAGTGTTGCAGACTATTCGCGTGGAAGGGGAGGCTGCTAAACAGTCTTCGGCGATTAATGTCGATAAGCCATATGTTCTTTACATCAGCGGCATTGATACGGCTGGCAAAATATCTACCGTATCGCGTAGCGACGTCAATATATTGATGGTGGTTAATCCAGCCAAATATTCGATTCTGCTGGTCAACACACCGCGCGATTATTATGTGCAACTGCACGGTACGACAGGCTTGCGCGACAAGCTGACGCATGCCGGGGTGTACGGCGTTGATATGTCGGTGAAGACATTGGAGGATTTGTATAGTATTAATATTCAGCACTATATCCGTATCAATTTCACTTCTCTGGTAACTCTGATCGACGCTATTGGTCCAATTGAAGCTTATTCGGACTACGATTTCAAGTCTTATCATAAGGGGTATAATACACTGAATAGCAAGCAAGCTTTGGAGTTTTCGCGTGAACGTTACAGCTTCCAGGAAGGCGATCGCCAGCGCGGGCGCAACCAACAGCACGTTATCGAGGCGATTATCGCCAAGTTGTCGCGTACTGAAAATGCCGTAAAATTACCGCAAATCGCAGGTATTATTCGCGACTCTGTCGAGACAGACCTATCCGAGCAGTCTATTAAGGCGATCATCCGCAAACAACTTGATGATATCCATCCGTGGAAAGTCGAATCAATCACTGTTGACGGTGCGGGCGCAATGGAACAAACGTATAGCTATAACAGTACGCCGCTTTACGTAATGATTCCGTCCGATGAATCGGTGAATGCTGCCAAAGCGAAGATTTCGGCATATTTGCAGTAAATGTCAGTGATTTTTTCCTGATGCTTAAGCTTTGAGTTGGTAACTACCTCTGATATAGTCAATAATCAGAGGAAAGAGTGGTTAGTAAGCGAGAAAAACCAGATAAGGATAGTCAGGCGGCGTCAGTTAAAAAGCGCGCTGGTGTTAAATCTGCATCAAAGAATCGTGAAAAATTAAATGATGATTTGGCAAATAAAAAGTCTGGCGGCAAGCTAGATCCTGGTTTGTATTGTTTCACGGCCATCGCTCAGTTTCACGGTATTCCTGCCGACCCAGAGCAGATTGCTCACGCGCTGGCGATTGACCCGCGTGTGGGTATGAGTGAAACGGATATGCTACGGGCGGCGCGCTCGCTTAAATTGAAGGCGCGGGCGGCTACGGTTAATTCTAAACAATTAACAAAGTTGCCACTACCGCTCATCGTTGGTATGAAGGATGAAAAGTTTGCGGTGTTGGCGCAAGTTGCCGAGGGTGGCGTGGCGGCGCAACTTGCTGATAATAAGGATGATAGTCGCCGCAAAGTCAAAGGTTCTGGAAAAATCATCAACAGTAAATTCCTCATTTTACCGCCAAACGGCGGGCCGCCGCAGGTGATATCGGCCGAGGATTTTCAAGATAAATGGACTGGCCGGGTGGTATTGTTTACACAACGCTTTTGGAAAGAGGCGGATAGAAAATTCAACCTCAGGTGGTTTATTCCGACGATTATCAAATACAAAAAACCACTACTTCAGGTAATGCTGGCGGCGCTGGTAGTGCAGATTATTGGCATTTTCACGCCAATTTTGACGCAAGTTGTCATTGATAAAGCTCTCGCGCATCATAGTATCTCAACGCTTGATGTCATCGTTGGTGGGTTGGTGATTATCGCGCTGTTTGAGGGGATGCTCGGCATCGCTCGTAATTATATTTTCACCCATACCACTAGCCGAATTGATGTAATTTTGAGTTCGCGGCTGTTTCGGCACTTATTTGCCTTACCACTAAGGTATTTTGAAACCCGTCGAGTTGGCGATACCACGGCGCGGGTATTGGAGCTGGAACGAATTCGGGCTTTTTTGACTGGTACGCCGATGACCGCGTTGATCGACATTAGTTTTATGTTTGTTTATATCATTGTCATGCTGTTTTATAGTGCGACATTGACGTGGGTGGTACTGGGCAGTCTGCCGGTGTTTGCGATTTTGTCTTGGATAATCACGCCGCTGCTTCGCCAGCGTTTGGATGAAAAATTTAATACGGGTGCCGAATCCCAATCGTATTTGGTTGAGTCGATCACTGGCGCGCAGACTGTCAAATCGTTCGCGCTGGAGCCGCAACTGCATAAAAATTGGGAAGGCCGGCTGAGCAATTATGTTCGTGCTAGTTATAAAACTAATTTACTGTCAGGCAATGCTGGCGCGCTCGGTCAACTCATTCAAAAGATTTTCGACATCGCTATTTTGTGGGTCGGTGCGCACATGGTGATGGCGGGTAGTTTGACTATCGGCGGGCTGATTGCTTTTCGAATGCTGAGTGGTCGAGTTAGCGGCCCAGTACTACGCCTCGTGCAGTCATGGCAGGATTTTCAGCAAACGGGTATTTCGATGAAGCGGTTGGGTGATATCTTTAACACCAAGCCGGAGCCGACACTTGATCCGAGCAAGTCGCGCCTGCCGAGTATCACTGGCGATGTGCGGTTCGAACACGTGCGTTTTCGCTATGCGCCAGATAGCCCGGAAGTCATCCGCGATGTGTCGTTTGGCATTCGTCCTGGCACGGTGGTCGGCGTGGTTGGGCGCAGCGGTTCGGGCAAAAGTACGATTTCTAAATTATTGCAACGATTGTACGTGCCAGAATCAGGCAAGATTTTGATTGATGGTGTCGATATTGCTACTACCGATCCGAGTTGGTTACGCCGGCAAATCGGTGTGGTTTTGCAAGAAAACTTTTTGTTTAATGCCAGCGTGCGCGATAACATCGCCGTGCATGTGCCGAGTAGTAGCATGGACGATATCGTAAGGGTGGCGAAAATTGCTGGCGCGCATGAGTTTATTACCGAATTGCCAAATGGTTACGACACGATGGTTGGCGAAAAAGGCGAGGGCTTGAGTGGTGGGCAAAAGCAGCGCATCGCTATCGCTCGGGCGTTGCTGCATAACCCTAAAATCCTCATTTTTGACGAAGCGACATCAGCGCTTGACTATGAATCGGAAAATATTATTCAGCGAAATCTAAAGCAAATTACGGCTGGCCGAACGGTTATTATCATCGCGCATCGTTTGTCAACGCTCAAGTCGGTCGATAAAATTATGACCATTGATCGCGGCCAATTGGTTGAATATGGTACGCCGGCGGTGCTGCTGAAAAAGAACGGTTTGTATGCATATCTGCATCGGCAACAATCAGGAGACGAAACATGAGTTGGCTAAAACGCGACCAGCTGCAGTATGAATTTTTGCCGGCAGCTGAGGAAATTGTTGAAACACCAGCCGCTCCGCTGGGCGCGTTGGTGGTTTGGCTAGTTACATTGTTGCTGGTTGTGGCGTTGGCGTGGTCATACTTTGGCAGGATTGATATTGTAGCGGTAGCTAACGGTAAAATCTCTACCGAAGGCAGTACTAAGATTATCCAGCCAGCGATTTCTGGTGTGGTGACAAATATTAATGTGCATGAAGGTCAGCGCGTCAAAAAAGGTGAAACTTTGCTGGCGCTGGATAAAACAACTGCCGAAAAAGATGTTGCTACCGCCAATCAAAGCCTTAACGCGGCGCGAGTCGAGCGCGATATTTTGCGGCGGTTAGCTGTTGGCGGCAACACTGATGAGATCATCAACAACGCAGATTTGCCAGATGAGACTAAAGCCATGTTGCGACAATTTGCCGTCTCGCAAACCACGCTTTCTACGGCCAGACAGCAAGCTGTAAATGGTACGATTTCTAACTACCAGCAACAATTACAATTTAATCAGCAAGCGAAAAGCCAGCTGGAAACCAACGCGCAAAATCTTAAAAATCGCAAAGCTGAGATTGAAAAGCAATTACCAAACGCCAATCCTGTCGACAAGCTGCGCTTGCAGAATGAACTGAGCAATATTGATCAGCGAATCACTAGCGCTGATAGTGCCGTGCTTGGTCAAAACCAGCAGCTGCTGCAATCGCAATCGGCGCTTACTCAAGCACAAAATCAGTCGCAAACCCAAACTGCCGAAACCAACAGCGCCTTTAGTAATCAAATCATCACGGCGGAAAAACGAATTATTGAACTGGAAAATAATCTAGTAAAGGCCAAGCAAATTTTAGCGCAGACTACCATCACCGCGCCCGTCGATGGTACGGTACTGTCGCTGACGGTGAAAACAATTGGCGGCGTGGTCAACACTGGGCAGCAGCTGGCGCAAATTGTGCCAGAAAAAGTGCCGCTCTATGTTGATGCGGCGCTGGACAATCAAGATGTCGGCTTTGTTAAGCCTGGCCAGCGCGTGGTCGTCAAAGTCGCTACCTATCCATTCCAGCGTTATGGCTACTTGGAGGTGACGGTTGAAAATATTAGTCCTGATGCTATTCAGGACGACAAGAAAGGTCTCATTTATAAAGCTAAAATTAAATTGAATGACGAGAAAAGCTCCAAGCAAAATCAACTCAAATTGCTGCCAGGCATGAGCGTCTCCGCCGAAATCACCACCGGCCAGCGCCGTATCATTGAATTCTTCCTTGACCCGCTGATGACCAAGGCGGATGAGAGTTTGAAGGTGAGGTGAAATAATGTTTGGCACACCCATGGATAACGCAACTTATTTATATTTCTGACGTGCTGTCAAAATAACGCATCGTCATGAGACGCAGAAGCTGATATAATTTATCAACGTCGCTATCTTTACGAATAATGCCGCCTGGACGCGAAAGCTTATTGTCTGACTCCATTTGGACGATGGTATAAGTTAGTAGATTGAGTAAAAATTCAACGCTGTATCCTTCGCTGTGAACAATTTGCCGGCGGGCGCTGTCGATTGATTTTAACATTGGCTGGTAGTCGGCGATATCAATATTAAATTTGGCGAGAGCGATTTGCAGTGATTGCATAAATGTCGGGCGAGCAATTAACTTATAAATATCTTTTTCTGGACGCAAATAAAAATCGCGGACATCGTCCGCTAATTCAGGCTTAACTGATTTAATCGCTGCTAAAACTTTTTGGATGTCATGAAGAGTCTGTTGTTTAGCGCTGCGATTTTGCCGGCGAATTTCACGTTCGGCAACCGCTTCGGCGAAACTTTGTAGCGCGAAAATTAGGCTGGTAATATTCATATGTACAGCATTAGAACTGGTGCGAAAGCGGTAATCAATCAGCCGTGAGAACGCCAGTCCAATTTTACTCGATGAACCAAGTTTTTTATGATGACCGGGATTCAGAAAAAAGTAAGCCATCTTGGCTAAGCTATCAGCGTGCATCTGTGACTGAATGCGCGGGATTGAGCGATAGGATGGCGAACTTGTTGACAGGGCATACAAATGAGGATTAGCTAAATATAAGCAAACATCATCGCCAAGCTGTATCGAATCAATCGTGCAGTCTGTTGAGTCGAAAAAGCTAATCCAATATAACTGAAAAGCTAGCAAAATATTACCTAAATTATTAAACGAAAAAGCGTGTTTTTGGTAAGCAAAGCTGTATCGCAACTGCGATTCGAGCTGGATGGGCGGTTCACCGCGGACTTGGCTAGAATTAATTTTTGTGGCGTATCCGGCGAAAATTGACGCGCGTACGCCGCGGTGAATGGAAGAATCCAACTTCGTTGAGACGGCTCGTTTGATGAGCTGGCTGGACATTCCAGCAGCGTGCGATTGAAAACCTAAGTTGTCTGGCGCGTGTTGAGCGAGCGTGGTGATATGAGCGCTCGAATATTTGCGCAGAGGCATAGTTAAGTTATCCGCTTCAGTCGATTGCCAGTGCAAATAGGCGCGAATATTATACGCGATATTTTCTGGAGCGCCTCGGATGAGGGTCTTATTATAAAAGACGAACGGCGCGATGCAATCATTTCTGGATTTGATAATAATCAGTACTTTGTCAAATTTTCCAGACGCCAGAAATGTCATTGATGCGGTTAGTTCGGAGGTTATGGTATCAAACTGACCATAGCCCGAAGCGATTATTTCTTTACTCTTGGCGTCCAGGTAAAACGCCTCGCCTATATATAAGTTGTTGCGGCGATTTTTGTACTCCATGGTTATATTATAGACTAGATTAAAATATAGGGTCACTCAACGCCCATAGTAAACCGCAGGAATGCTATTGGGCTGGCGAACAGTTCTGGCTGGTTAGC
>CAUSPY010000005.1:0-55150 GCA_963533665.1 uncultured Candidatus Saccharibacteria bacterium | reverse complement strand
GGCGCCATGGAAAACTGGGGGCTCATCACCTACCGCGAAAGCTGCCTGCTGGCTGACCCGAAATTAACGCCAGAATCATCCAAGCGCTTCATCGCCACCGTCATCGCTCACGAACTCAGCCACCAGTGGTTTGGTAATCTGGTGACCATGCAGTGGTGGAATGACCTGTGGTTGAACGAAAGTTTCGCTAATATGATGGAATACGTAGCGGTCGACGCGCTACACCCCGAATGGCGGATGTGGGAGGATTTTGCAACAAGCGAGGTCACCGCGGCGCTCCGGCGCGACAGCTTGGACGGCGTGCAGCCAGTGCAGGCTGATGTTAATCATCCGGACGAGATCAGCACTTTGTTTGACCCGGCGATTGTCTATGCCAAGGGCGGGCGTCTGCTGGTGATGGTACGGCGGCTAATCGGCGAGGAGGCGTTTCGGACAGGACTCAAATCATATTTTGAGAAGTTTGCTTACCAAAACACTGTTGGCAATGATTTGTGGCAGGAGCTAGAGACTGCCAGCGGTCAGCCGATTGTTGACTTGATGAACACCTGGATTTCGCAGCCAGGACTACCAATTGTGCAAGTTGAGCAGAACAACTCCGGCGAGCAACCGACCGCCACCCTCCGCCAAGAACGCTTTTTCATCGGCGACCACCAGCCGTCCGACGCCCTATGGCCAATTCCGCTGTTCGCCAATCAGCCGCTTGATGATATTCTGACCGAGCGCGAGAAAACATTTACGGCAAATGGCGATGTTCGACTAAACTGCGGACTGAACGGACATTTCGTAACACACTACGACTCAGCAACACGAGATCGATTGATCGAAAAGGCGGCAGAATTACCGACGTTGGATAAAATTTGCTTATTGCAAGATATGACTTTACTAGCGCGGGCTGGACGAGAAAGTTCGGCGGCGCTACTGCCGCTGGCACGCGTTTTTCAGCACGAAACCAACGAAAGAGTCTTTAATAAAGCCGGGACAAATTTGGTGGAATTACGCAAATTCGTCGATGACAGTGAAGCAGGACGCGCTCGGCTCAAGCAGGTTTCTGCTGAATTTGCCCGCGACACATTCATGGAACTTGGCTGGGATGAGCAGGACGGCGAGTCTGATGACGACCGCGAACGGCGCACGGCAGCGTTAGGCTTAATGTTATACGGCGAGGACTCAGCAGCACTCGCGGAGGCCAAACGACGCTTTAATGAGACTGACCCGGATGATTTACCAGCTGAAATTCGCCCGCTTATTATCAATGCCAATGTCAGATATTTCGAGACGCCAGAAATGATTGACAAGCTTTTTACAATATATCAGAATACGCCATCAGCCGACCTGCAAGTTGATATCGCGCTAAGCTTGACCTCGACGAAGAATCCAGCAACCGCCGAACGAATTTTAACGGCGATCAAGGATGCCAACACTATCCGCCCGCAAGACGCCAGCCGTTGGTTTATTTATCTGATTCGTACGCGGGAAAATCGGAAAATTGCCTGGAATTGGCTGAAAGAAAATTGGTCATGGGTGAAAGACACATTTGGCGGCGATAAAAGCTACGATAATTTTATCCGCTACGCCGCCAGCGCTCTGTTAACCCGCGATGAGCTAAACGACTTCACCGAATTTACCACGCCGTTGCGCGCCGAACCAGCCCTGACCCGTACCATCGACCTGGGCATCCGCGAGATTGCCGGCAGAGTGGCGTTGATTGAGCGGGATCAGGCCGCGGTTATTGATGCGCTTATGAAAGATAAATGTATTTTATAGACACATATTATTGACTCGCAAACAATGGCATGATATAAGAATATATACGCTGATTTACCGGTGGAATATTTTAATTTACAACAAAGATAAGGAGGTTGTATGGAAACAAAGGAAAGAATAGGCACTATTAGAGAATGGCTTGAAAGTTTCGGCGATCGTGCAAAAAAAATTGGAGCAGGAGTACTGGTTGTGTGTAGCGCTTTTGGATCAACTGGCTGTACTGAAGAAGCTAAGACCCCCAGAGAAGCAGGTTTTGCCGTAACCTGCAGCGATCAAAATGGCGCTAACTATGCCCCAGATATAATTAGCGTACAGCAAAATACACCAGACGACAGAAAAGCGCTAATAGAATTCGGCTGCCCTGTAGACACAGATATGTCAGTGGGCGGAATTGACCCTACCAGCAATAGCTCACTCAATAGCCCATCAGATTCAGATAATCAAAAAGACCCTGCAACAACATATCTAGTAACAGGAGCGGCATACTGCCCAGTCTCACTTGACGGTAAGAGTATAGTTGACTGGGCACGTTATAGTCATGATGAAGCAGGACGAAAAACTTTTGTGATAGCCTTCAATAATGGCTGCGATATTACGGAGGCAACTGTTTCAAAATAACTAATTCAGAATTTAATCCACGACCACAGACTGCTTAATACCCTGACATTCATCAACAGCCACCGCCAGCATCCGCATATCACGCCCCTCGTGTTGCGGATGTTTTGCTATGAATAATTCCGCCGCGAAGCGCATTTGACGCTGTTTTTTGGCGGTGATAGCCGCCAGCCCGCCGCCAAAGTCATCATTTTTACGGTATTTGACCTCTGTGAAATACAAAACATCATCTTTCACACTGACAATGTCGATCTCGCAGTACCGCGTCCGCCAATTGCGGGCAATAATCTCATGACCATCCGCCGCCAGCCAGTCTGCGGCGGTTTGCTCGCCCTTATCTCCAATTTGGCGAGTTGTTGCTAATTTTTCTGCCTCTGGAGTAGCATTTAGTGAGTCGACTTGGGTAACATCCTCAGTGCCTACAAAATCGACTGGAGTGATATCCTCGGAAAAAATTTGGGCAACTTTACGTGGGTCCCGAATTATTTTCTGAGGATATCCGACAGGCGACTCATTCGGTAAAGCGCTTGACTTTTTCTGATACAGATTCCGTAACTTCGTGCTATCCGCATACTTCGCCAGCGGTGCAAAGCTCAGCCGATGCAGCGGCGTCACACCCAACCGCTCAATCGCCGCGCGGTGCTTCGCCACACCATAGCCGGCATTTGACGCGAAACCGTAGCCTGGATAGACTACATCTTGCTCGGCCATAAACTGGTCGCGCGCTACTTTGGCAATGATCGACGCCGCCGATACGCTGGGAATCAAACCATCAGCCTTGGCCATCACCGTCACGTATCGCTCCAGCGCCGTATCCGCCAGAAAATTGACCGTCCCGTCAATGATAATTTCATCAAATGCCAAATTCTTCTCTTTGCATTGCGACTGAATTTGTTTGACCGCTCGCCGCGTCGCCAATCGCAGCGCCTGGCTCATACCAACATCGTCCAATTCTCCAGCGCTCACCCAGCCTAGCGCCCACGCAGCCGCCTGCTCACGAATCACCTCATCCAAAGCCTCGCGGCGTTTTTTGGTCAACTTTTTACTGTCATTAAGGCCCTCAATTTCAGCACCACCCAAAATCACCGCGCCCACCACCAGCGGCCCCGCCCACGGCCCACGTCCAACTTCATCAATGCCGAGGATCATGCGCGCGCTGACCCTTTTTCACATCCTTTTTTACGCCCGAACGTATGAACACCCAGCCAAACCACACCGCCGCTGCACCCAGCGTATTTGCCAAAATATCCCAATTAGTGTCGTCCAACGTGATGTGCGCCAAGCCAACCTTGACCATACATAATTCCGCCAGTTCATTGACACAACCCAGAGCCGACACCAGCGCAAACAGCGAAAACGCCATTACCAGCCAGTGCGCCCGCCAGCGCATCGCCAACACTAAATATATCCACAACAGTCCCGTAAACAATCCGCCGCCCACGAAATGCGTGGTAAAACTGGTGTCTCGCCCCTCAATCAGCGGCGACGGCAAATACCATGAGATGAAAAACAACACGCAAGCAATATATAGCAGCCAGCGGCACTTTACTTCATCGGTAAAACCCTGGCGACGCAACATATACGGCACCGCAAACGCCAAAGTCACCGGAACAAAAACGGAAATATAATGAAAGATCGACATATTGGCATTATACCATGAAAAACCGCCCCCCAGAGAGGGCGGTCATATGTCTCAAATCAATTACGCTTCTTTATGGCGGGCTGCGACCTCAGCAGCCTTAGCGTCAAGCTCTGCCTGGGCGGCGTCTTTTTCAGCTTGCTTGGCAGCAGCTTCCTTAGCAGCCTCTTCTTTCAGACGCTCCGCCTCAGCCTCGGCCTTAGCATCATGCACATCATTGACAGCAGCGCGGTCAAAGTTCTTGGCGGTCAAGCGAGCTGATTTACCAGAACGCTTGCGTAGGAAGCTAAGGAACTTGCGGCGAACCTTGGCACGGCGGACGATTTCCACCTTTTCAATCAGCGGGCTGTGCAGCAAAAACGACTTTTCCACGCCAACACCTGACGCAATTTTACGAACGATAATGCGCGAGGTATGCGACTGCTTATTATAAGTGCGGATAACCACACCCTCAAACATCTGAATACGCTCTTTGTTGCCTTCTTTAATTTTCTGATACACGCGCACGGTGTCGCCGCTGCGAGCGTCAACAACTGCCTGCTTTTTCTGTGCTTGGTTGACTTTATTGATTAACTCAAAACTCATAATATTTCCTATCTTTCAAACCAGCTCTGGCTGGCCACGCAGCTGTACTCCTGCGGCTCCACACCGAACAAAGCCCGAATAATTAACTCTAGTACAATGCAATTAATTTTAGCACAATATTAGACGATAAACAATAGTCGCGAAGCCAAAAGCGACACGCAAACGAGCAGACCACCAGCTTAACACTTAAATCCTAGTTTTTCATAAAATATCCGAAAATAGTTTACGCTGATGTTGGCTGCTTGCGGCTATCAACATTAGCTGGTGATATATTATTGTTGGATTCGTCTGCCGGGTTGCTGCCTAGATAGGCAAAAATATCATGATGAACGCACATTACATCTTCTCCAAGCTCTCCTTGCTGCGATCTTATATCGCAAGCTGACACGCGAGACGCTCCATCAATCACTATCCTGCGTTCTTCTGGAGATTGATCGATAATACTATCCGGTCCCGTTGGCTGCGGCGGCGTACCAGTGCTTTCATCAGGTTTTCTTCCCTCTGGTTGCTGAATGCTCATATCTGCCTTGTCATATTCATCATCAATAGAAGCGCCAACGGTAGTAGCACCGATCGCTGTCACAGCTACTGCAGTAAGACCAGCTGCCAATCTTATTACATCACCACCAGGAAAGCAGCCTTTATGACTTGATTTTTCAGCAGCATGCCTTGGTGTATGCTTTTCAGGTTCGCCCGCATGATTAGCGCCAAAATAACTGATTACACTTCTCGGCGTGCGACTACTCGCATGCCTAAATGTAGACTTACTCATTTTTACTATATTTTTACCTCAAAAATATTAAATAGTAATAAGCTTTCAGATTATACCACAATCAGATGATAAAATCAAGCAGATTACCTAGCAATGCAGTTTTACGCTCTTATTGCCGGCAACGACCAAGATCAGCAGAGGTGGTATTGACCATTGTCTGCAGATCAATTTCGTCATCATCACCTCTATACTCGCAGCCAACCGGGTAGTACTTACCATCAGACGACAACCTAAGTAGAACTGCAACATTACGCCAATCATACACATCAGATGAATCAGTCCTCACAGCCTGAATAGTATTTAACAGCTCCGTATAACCATCCAGGCGCGTGTAAGCAATAGTATATTCGCCATTTTCAGCAAATACTTCTTTAATCGTCGTTTCTTCCGGCTGATCTCCCCAAACCAGGGCAAAGTATCGCACCTGATCCCCTTTGTCCACTTCCACTTTTCCGCCGTTACACACCTCCTCGCCGAACGTAGTAAGCTTACCATTTACTGTCACGATCGGCCTGGAAGCTATCGTACCTTCTTTAGTCTTGAACGCTCCTGGTACTAGCATTAAGCATTCGTTTTCCCCTAAATTATCCTTCGATAACTGCTCAACTGTTGGTAATTCGCCCGGAGCAACCATCTTCGGTGTTCTATCGGCGGTCGGCGTTGGAGCCGCTTCCGCAGTGGACGTAGTATCTGGTGTGGCAGTTGCTTCCGGACTAGAGCTAGCTCCTGCGCCAGCTTCACCAATACTACAGCCACCGAGAAATAATGCAAGAACTGCCAGTGTCGCCGTTGCGCGCTCAAAAATCTCACCGCTAAAAGGACTCTTACTCTCGACACCGCTCCTCATAATAATACTTCTCCTCCTTATCTGTAAAACTATCCAAATCATATCATGCTTCCAGATATATAACAACAAACCGCTATCATGGCGTATAATATTAATATGGACTACAATAAATTAGCACTAGAACTACATGAAAAATATAAAGGTAAAATTACCACCGCGCTGCGCGATAACGGCGAAATTGACCGCGATAAACTTAGCGCTTATTACAGCCCGGGTGTCGGCGCCGTTAGCCAAGCCATCGCCGAGGACCCAGCGGATTTGCCGAAATACACTTGGACGAACAATTTGGTCGGCGTGATTTCTGACGGCTCAGCGATTTTAGGCTTAGGCGATTTGGGGCCAAAAGCCGCCATGCCAGTCATGGAAGGCAAGGCGCTACTGTTCAAGCATTTTGCTAATGTCGATGCCGTGCCAATCGTCTTGGATGTTCACCAGCCAGAAGAAATTATCGCTGCCGTCAAGGCAATAGCACCGAGCTTTGGAGCGATCAATCTGGAGGATATCGCTGCACCGAAGTGCTTTGAGATTGAAGAACGCTTGAAAGCCGAACTAGATATACCCGTATTTCACGATGACCAGCACGGTACGGCAGTCGTGGTATTAGCAGGGTTGATTAACTCCATGAAAGTCGTCGGTAAAAATCTGGCTGATTGTAGAGTAGTGATGATTGGCGCGGGAGCTGCTGGCACAGCCATCGCCAAATTACTGTACGCTTATGGCGTTCACAATATTTACGCTGTTGATAGCCGCGGCATTATTTCCGACGCCCGCGATGATTTGAATGCCGAAAAAACCGCCCTAAAACAGTATCTGAAAACCGACATCAATGGTTCGCTTGACGACGCAATTACCGATGCCGACATTTTCATCGGCGTATCAAAACCGGGACTATTAACTCCGGAAATGGTAGCAAAAATGGCTAAAAATCCTGTCGTCTTTGCCCTGGCAAATCCAGTACCGGAAATTATGCCAGACATTGCTAAGGAAGCGGGTGTGACTGTCATCGCGACTGGCCGCAGCGATTTTCCAAACCAGATCAATAATTCCCTGGCCTTCCCAGGAATTTTCCGCGGCGCATTAGATTACGGCGTTAAGAAAATCACCGACGAGCATAAATTAGCAGCAGCCGAGGCTTTAGCGGCACTCGTCGACCACCCGACCGCCGATGAGGTCATACCATCGCCATTTGATGAGCGCGTTGTATCAGCGGTAGCCGACGTTATCAGGTAGCTCGAAATAAATAGCCAGCCCATAAAATTGCTATTTGACAAAATAGCAATGCTTATGCTATAATTGAAAGAGTTATATCATAAAACAAAAGGATAATCATGACTCCCAAAAATTTTTGCGTTCCGCGCGATGTGCAGCTGCAGGCTGCGATGTTCCGCCTCGGTAAGATGGAAGATGAAATCCAGAGCGGCTACGAAATTCTTCGGAAATATCAGAAAACAGTAACTATCTTTGGTTCAGCGCGCACCGACCCGAATAGCGCCTATTACCATGCCGCGAAAGAAACGGCTGAACGGCTAGCCAAGCTCGGTTACGCTATCGTTTCTGGCGGCGGGCACGGCATTATGGGTGCTGCTAATGAAGGCGCCAACAAAGCCGTCCAAGAGGGCGCGCGGGCTGCCGGCGGCGAGTCGATCGCTTTCAACATTCGCCTGCCGCATGAACAGGAGGTCAATAAATACGCCACCGAGGTGTTTGAGTTTCAACACTTTGCGCCGCGAAAAATCGTCATGACCATGTTTGCTAATGCCTATATTTATTTCCCAGGCGGCTTCGGTACGTTGGATGAACTGGCGGAGATATTGACGCTGATCCAGACTGAAAAAGCCAACCGCGCGCCGGTGATCTTGTTTGACACAGCGTTTTGGAGCGATTTGGATGCCTTTTTCCGCAACCATATGTTGGCCGAAGGAGCTATCGTTGAGAAAGACCTGGATATTTACACTATCACCGACAGCGTCGATGAGATCATTGAGCTGGTACAAGCAAATAAGACGTACTGCTGACCAGACTTCGTATTAAACCGCCCGATTACTCTGAGTTTTCAGGATTTTTAGATAATTCTTAGAGGTTTTCAAGTTTTGCTGGGTTTTTATTAGATTTTTTACTGCCAGATTTTTTAGGCTTTGCAGGTATATCAGCCGACTTGCAGCTTTTTGACCTAGCATTAGCTACCGGTAATTGAAACGGCGAGACTGACTTGACCGGCTCGCCAACAGCCGAGGCAATATAGCAAATTCCGCCCTCGCAAACGACACGTTCGACAGTTGAATTGTGAGTCTTCGGATGATCTTTATAACGGCGAGCGATTTCAAAACCCAAACCCCTTCTCCCTCGAGACGTTTGGTGTTGTCCAAGCGGTAATTGATGATGATAATTATCAATGACATCAACCGGATGAAACGAAATAACTTGCCCGTCGATATCCAGCAGTACCCAATCGGATGCCTTAAACGGCGCCCAGTTTTCTGCCCGCGGAGCGATTGCTTGCAGCGCCTGGTAAACTTCCTCGGCAGTAGTATCGCTAGGATCAAGACCAAGCGAGCGAACGATCGAATGCGCCCGCGCTAAAATTTCTGCGATCAACCGTACATCGCTATCGTCGCGCGTCATTCGCTGCAACTCGTTTAATGCTAATCGCTGCTTACTGTCATCGCCCAAAAGCCTGCTTAAACTTCGCGGCATTTCAAACCTCCTTTTCATGAATTGGCATAGCGTGGAGCGGCACTCCTTTTTGTAAAATTCCAGTTTTAGCGCCGATGTTCATCACCACCGAGCTAGCGTTAGCACTGGCGAAAATAATTGCATTTTTCAAATTACTATCCTCCGCCCAAGCGCTTAAAAATCCAGACGCAAAAGCATCGCCGGCGCCAGTTCTGTCAATTGACGGCCGATCATCATACATGCCAGCGCGAACAATCGTTCTGCCGTCGCTGGCAATAGAGCCGTTCACGCCGTCGGTTATCAATACAACTGGTACTAAATTCAGAGCATTGCGCGCCAAAGATTCCAAATCATCACCAGACACCAACAACTGCATTTCCTCGCGGTTTACAGTTAAGATCTCGACATCCTGCAGTAAGCCGATCAACTTGTCTTTTTGGGCTAATTCCTTTTTACCCGGGTTGAAGCAAATCTTAATTCCCTGGTCTCTGGCTTGGCGGAATAACTTGTTTAGCACATCCATGTTTCCCGACAAGGTAGAAACGTACAGCCAGTCAGCTTTTTGATTGCTGATATCAAAATCCGCTGGATGATAATGCGTCGATGCGCCGCGATAAGTTAAAATCGTCCTTTCGCCGTTTGGTGCTAATAGCAACACCGAGTAGCCGGTACTGTACTTTAAGGAATATTTTACCAATTGCGTACCGACGCCTTCTTTATCTAAATCGTCCAGCACCGCCTGGCCGGCCGGATCCTTGCCGATAATACCCATGAACAACGCCTGATGTCCTTGGCGCGCAAATGTCACTGCTGCATTAGTAGCACCGCCGCCTGTAGCGAAATGAATCTGGTTAACATCGGCTTTCGCCCCCAAATCCAACCGGGCAAAACAATGCTCCGGACTTTCGCACACTGGTTTTAGCGCATCCGACTGGCTTAAAAAAACATCCTGCACACCTGCACCGACAGTAATAATTTTCGCCATTACACCACCGCCTTTCCCGCCGATCCGAAGGCTTGAATTTTTTCCTCAATCACCTCCTGAACAGCAGCATATACCGGCGGCATCAGCTTGACGATGGCGTATTCGTTCGGATTTTCACGCAAGGTCTTTTCCAGCGTCGTGCGAAAGGCGTAGCGCATATCGGAATTGATATTAATCTTAGAAACGCCAATTTTCGCCGCATCCTTAAAATAATGCAGCGGCGTGCCCGATCCGCCATGGAGCGAAATCTGGCAATGAAGCGCTTCGCGGATGCGTCCTAATAATTCCAAATCCAGCACTTTCGGCACCGGATACAGCCCGTGCAAATTACCAACTGCCGCCGCAAATGTGTCAATTCCCGTCGCCTCTACGAAATCACGCGCGCCTTCTGGCGTGGAAAAGGTTTTCTTAATTTCTTCATAGTCAATCGCCTCGGTGTGGACGTTTGACGAACCCCAAAAATAATGCGGCTCGGCTTCCACCAACGCGCCGGTGAACTTGGCGTACTCGACAACTTCGCGAGTTTTGGCGATGATTTCCTCATCCGAAGCATCGTGATTTGCCTGGGAAATATCGATATGCACAAACTCATAACCCGCGTCAATCGCCCGCTTGCAGCCCTCGACTGTTGGCCCGTGATCCAAGTTCAAATACATCTCAATGCCGTATTCAGCCTTATAATTATCCACCAAATCGCGCACGTTCTCCAGGCCCATGGCCCTCACCTCGGCATCCGACACTTCGACCAGCACCGGCGATTGGAGCTTCTGCGCCGCTCGCGCCACCGCGATCAGCGTTTCTTGATTATCAATATTAAACGCCCCGACCGCAAAATGTTGCGCCCGTGTCCGCTGCATCAAATGGCGCGCATGCGTGGTATTGCGCCGAATGTCAGAAATTGTCAGTCCCATATACCCTTTTACCTCTTATACTACTTATGTTTAAGTATAGCAGCGGCGGCGGAAAATGAAAAGAGGCGGATTTTGGCAAATAATTTTTAGCGAATTTTACAGAGGTGGGTGATTTGATTTTTGGAGAAAATGCGATGAAAGTGTTGACTTTTCTGTTCCGGTATGATATATATATATCAGCTTTCGCCAAGCTTAGTCTGGGGCGAAAGTCGCCCTTAGCTTGAGTGGAAGAGAAGAAAGGAGGATGGTTACCATGAACACCGTCCTTGCCATTGTCCTCATCTCTCTCTTTATCATTACCCCCCTGACGATGGTCTTCGCCATCGCCTGTGACAGCAACATTGCCAAGGCTGCTGCCATCATTCTGACGGTCGTCATCCATGTTGCTTTCTGGGTGACGTTCAAAGATGACCTTGAGAGTTACGAGGTTGTTTTCACATTCGCAGGGCTGTATGAAACTGTACCGCTAGCCGGTGCGTACTACATCATCTGCGAGATCATCGATTGACACTCAACGCGGGCTTCACGCCCGCTGAACTACTCGCCAACCTCTCACTCCGGTTGAGATATCTTCTTTTGGTATTTCCCGGGTTGAGACCCGGTTCGGTTTGAGATGTTCGGCGGGCTAGTTCACTGGAATTATTTACCACGTTTTACAACATACTTTTTATCTGCTGGACAACTGCTTCAACATCCAGCCCATGCTTTTTCCATAATTCAGCTACAGTACCGCTTTCGCCAAACTGATCGCGGATGCCGATACGCTTTATTTTCACTGGTAATTTTTCACTGAGTGCTTCCGCCACCGCACTGCCAAATCCGCCGGCGATTTGTCCTTCTTCCGCTGTCACCACACGACCGCATTTTTGGGCGGCAGCAACGACCGCTGCTTCGTCCAGCGGCTTGATAGTGCTAAAATGCACGACTTCTGCCTGAACGCCGGCGTATGCCAATTGTTCTGCCGCCATGAGGAATTGATACGTCATCGTGCCAGTACCTAGTAACGCCACATCGGTACCCTGCCGCAGCACAGACGCCTGGCCAATCGCCACTGCACCATCCAAAAACAGCGGCATGTCAGCTCGCGGCAATCGCACGTAATTTGGCCGCGGATCAGCCGCCATCGCTGCTGCCATCATTTCGGCCTCGTAGGCATCACCGGGTGCCAAGACCACCATGTTTGGCAGACTCCGCATCAGCGCGATGTCCTCCAGCATTTGGTGCGTCGCGCCGTCCGCACCAACATTTAGCCCGGCGTGCGAACCGACCAGCTTGACCGGCTGATCATTCAGGCAAATTGTCGTCCGAATTTGCTCCCAATTCCGCCCCGGACTGAACGCCGCGTAACTAGCCGCAAACGGAATATTACCCATCGCTGCTAGTCCTGACGCCACTGTCACCAAATTTTGCTCTGCCACGCCAACCTCAATGAACCGCGGCGCGCCGATCCGCTCGGCAAACTCGCCAAAGCCAACACTTTCTGCGAGGTCAGCGCTGAGCGCCACGACTTGACTATTGTTCATTGCTGTATGAACTAACCCATGACCAAAACCGAGCCGCATCGATGCGGTATTTCCCGCACGCCAATCATCTCGCAACACACTCATACGCCTACTACTCCTTCCGACTGTCTCCCGGCTGATAGATCTAATTGCGCCAGAGCTGCGGCGGCCTGCTCAGCATTTGGCGCCTTGCCGTGCCATCGATAATCACCCTCCATAAAATCAACGCCGCGCCCGGGCACCGTATGCGCGATAATCACGCTCGGCTGCTCGCGCACTGCCTGCGCCGATTCAATTGCCGCGATAATTCGCGCCATGTCATGCCCGTCAATTTCCTGCGCCTGCCAGCCGAAACTGCGCCATTTCTCGCCCAAATCATCCAGCGGCATGACCTGCTCAGTATCGCCGCCAATTTGAATATTATTACGATCAATGATGGCTATTAGCCGGCCTAATTTATACTTGGCTGCAAACATCATCGCTTCCCAAATATTACCCTCATCAAGTTCACCATCGCCTAAACTACAATATACGAAACGCTCCGAGTTCTGCAAATACTGCACATGATATGCCATGCCAGCAGCCTGGCTGAGTCCGCAGCCGAGCGGTCCGCTGGTCGTCTCTAGTCCCGGCAATTTCACCCGCTCTGGATGGCCTTGTAGCCGTGAATCAAGCTGCCGCAAATTCATTAACTCCGATTCTGATAACAATCCACGCATCGCCATCGCTGCGTATAGCAGCGGCGCATAATGGCCGTTACTCATGACGAACAGATCGCGATCAGGCCAATCCGGTTCTTCTGGCCGCAATCTAAGAATCCGAAAGTACAGCACGGCCATAACATCAGCAAAACCCAGCGGCCCCGCCACATGACCGCTGCCAGCGGCTGCTACTTGGCGAATAACTAGTTTCCTTAGCTCTCGCGCTTTTTCCTCCAGCTGCTCAACCGCCAATGTCTCGTTCATAATTTACAAAACACTCGTTTTGCTAATTTCCTGCTGGAGCTTGGAGAAAATAGCATGCGGATCTGACGCTTTCTGAATAACACCGCCGACATTAAGCACATTGACGCCGCCCTGCACCAAGCTATACGCATTATCAATCGACACGCCACCGTCCCAGCCAATTTCTACTCCTGGATTAATTGACTTAATCAAGCGGATTTTCTCCAACTGCATCAGGCTGGCGTTACCGCCGAATCTGCCCAGCTCGCCGCTAAAAATCATCACATGATCGGCTAATTTTATCATTTCCTCAACGGTTCGCGGCACTGTGGAGCGAAGCAAAGCCAAACCAGCGTTAATTCCAGCTTGTCGAATCTGCGTAAGCGTCGTCTGGACATCGCCCTTAGCTTCGGCATGCACGATAATCATATTTGGCCGCAGAGCAATCAGCTTTGGGATGTATTCGTCAAGCTTATCAACCATCGCGTGAATATCGACCATCCATCCCTCTGGCGCCCACAACTCCGGAATACTAACCGTTAGCGTCGGCGCAAATTCACCGTCAGAAATATCAATATGCACGCGCTCAGCGAAGCCGGTGATTCTATCAACCTGCTCTTTATACTGAGCGGCATTTTCTGCTAGAATTGCTGGCGTAATCACGGCGCTCATGATAGCTCATCCAACTGCGTATTGCGCCGATTAAACCGCGGAGCATTAGCATACGGTGTATTTAACCACGTCTCAATGATACCTTTCCAAGCCGCCTCATCATCTTCCAAAATTCGCGCCGGCAGGCATAATACATTCGAGTCGTTATCGTTGCGCGTCATCTTCGCTTCAAAGGCATCCCAAATCACGCTGGCGCGGATTCCCTTAAAACGGTTAGCCGCCATGCACATCCCTTGGCCGCCGCCGCAAATCAAAATCGCCCGCGGGTCTTTGCTGTCATCGCCAATAACTTTCAACGCCGCAGCTTGGGCAAATTGCGGAAAATCATCGTCCGGATTCAATTCCACGCCGCCAACATCCTCGACATCATAACCATTTTTCGCTAAATATGCGAACACTTTTTCTTTCAATAAAAAGCCACGATGGTCTGAGCCGAGATAGATTTTCATGATTTTAGTATAAGCGGTTTCGGCGATTTTTGCAAGGGAAAGTTGGAGATTTTTCCAGAGGTGGAGCATGCCTATTTGACAAAAAGTATTGACATTTTGTGACCAGTATGATATATATATTAACTTTTGCTCAGAGTTTCGTCACAGAGGGCAGAAGTCGCCCTTTAGCTTTGAGCGCTCTCGAAAGGAGAGGAACAATGCTCCAACAAGACTGCTCTCACAGGGGAGAAATCCCCAAAAAAGAGAGCTTTTTCGCACCACGCCGGGAGTTCACCTGGCGGCTTCTGGGGTCTGAGGCGGACGACCTCTACGTCAAGTGCGAGGCTTGTGGATGGACTACGCTTATTCACAGCATTGACCGCCTGTCCTTTTTTTGGGACGTAGAGTCCTATCTCCCCGAGCACCCCTGAGAGCCGCAAGGGCACACGACGAAACATATTCGTCGTTAAAGCCCACCGAAAATAGCTTGCCTGGAAGGCTTTTGTAAGCCTCGGCTTGAGCCTTTCGGTGGGCTATTTTCATAGGAAATTATGAAATTATGCGGAATTATTCGTTCCGACTAAGATAATGTCCTACGTCCGCCACCAATTCGACCAGCCGATTAGAGTAGCCCCACTCATTGTCATACCAAACCATCACCTTAATCAGATTGCCATCAACCACCTTAGTCAGTGGCAAATCAACAATTCCCGAACACGAATTGCCAATAAAATCACGGCTGACCAAATGCTCTTCAGATACGCCCAAAATCCCCTGGTAAAAATTACTTTGCGCGGCTTTCTTAAACGCGCCATTTACCTGCTCGACCGTCACATCGCGCCGTAGCAGCGCCGTCACGTCACTGAGTGACACCACCGGCGTTGGTACGCGGACACTGAGGCCATCGAACTTACCAGTTAGCTGCGGCAGGGTCTTGGTCACAGCGATGGCCGCACCCGTCGTTGTCGGCACGATGTTCTCAGCCGCGTTGCGACCCTCGCGGAGATCCTTAGCAGGCGCATCTTGCAGGCGCTGGCTGGCAGTATAACTATGCACCGTCGTCAGCATTGATTTTTCCACGCCAAATTCTGCGTCCAGAACCGCCATCACCGCACCCAAGCTATTGGTGGTACAGCTGGCATTAGAAACTATCGGCGTAGCGTCCTTGATCTTGCTGTCATTGGTGCCCAGGACAATTGTATCGACGCCGTCGGATTTAGTCGGCCCGCTGATAACCACGCGCTTGGCGCCCGCAGTCAAGTGTTTGCCCGCGCCATCTTTATCAGTAAACAACCCGGTCGATTCTATCACCACGTCAACATTCATCTCGCCCCACGGCAAGTTTGTTGGATCTTTTTCCGCCAGTACTTTGACACTTTTTCCATCAATTACCAACTCGTTTTCTGTAAAGTCAACTTGGCGGCCGTATTCCCCGTAATTGCTATCGTGTTTTAATAGGTACGCCAGCGTCTTCGTGTCCGTCAAATCATTAATCGCTACAATCTCCAAATCACTGCGTTCCCATGCGATCTTAAAGGCGCTGCGCCCGATCCGTCCGAAACCGTTAATTGCTATTTTCGTTATCGCCATGTAATTATCCCTCCCAAGTAGCATTAGCTTTTCCTTAATTATACTACAAAGTTGTATAATAAGACTATGACGCGCGAGGAATTATTGGATCTGGCAGCACCGCAGTACAACGAGATACCGGTACTGGTGTTAGATAGCGCGATTGATTACGCTACTAAAAAACACGCCGGGCAAAAACGCAAAAGCGGCGAACCGTACATCACGCACCCGCTGGCAGTGGCTGGGATTTTGGTGGAATGGGGCATGGATATTGACACGGTGATCGCTGGCGTGCTGCATGATACGGTCGAGGATACTGATGCGACATTGGACGAGCTGGAAAGTTTGTTTGGCCGCGACATTGCCTTTCTGGTTGACGGCGTAACCAAGGTTTCGCAGGCACGCGCTGGTATGCGCAGTCTGGACAGTTATTTGCCACACACCAAAGACAACCTTGCCAAGCTGATGATCGCGGTTGGCGAGGACATCCGAGTGATTATTATCAAGCTGGCGGATCGGCTCCATAATATGCGCACACTTCAATATATGCCGCGCGACAAGCAGAAGAAAATCGCCCGCGAGACGATCGAGGTGTTTGCGCCGCTGGCGGATCGGCTGAATATGGGACGCGTCCGCGTACAGTTGGAAGAGCTAAGTTTTCGGTTTTTGATGCCCAAGGATTTTCAACGCACTAAGAGCCTGATGGACAGCCGCCTAAAGAAAAGCCAGCGCAAACTCGCCAAAGTCCGCCGGAACGTTACGGCGCGCCTCCAGAACGAGAGTCTGCAGTTTGAGATGGACGGCCGGGTGAAAAGCGTATATAGCTTATTTAAGAAGCTCGACCGCGTTGGCGATATTGATAAGATCTACGACCTGATCGCCCTGCGTGTCATCGTTGACGATTTAGCGACCGGCTATCTGGTGCTGGGCGTGCTGCACGAGATGTACCAGCCGTTTTACGAGCGCATCAAAGATTATGTCGCCAACCCTAAGCCAAACGGCTACCAAAGTCTGCACACGACGGTGCAGACACCGACTGGGCAAATTGTTGAGTTCCAGATCCGCACCCGAGATATGCACGAATACGCCGAGCGCGGTCTGGCGGCCAGTTTCCATTATAACGAGCAGAAAATGACCGACGCCTACCGACAGGGGCGAATCGCTGCGTTGCCGACGGATTTAGCGTGGATTCGCGACCTGCAGGAGACGGCAGCTCGGGCACGCGAGGGTAAATCATTTGATTCAGAGAAATTCCGCATGAAGCTGTTTGAGGATCGAATTTTCGTCTATTCACCCAAAGGTGATATTTATGACTTGCCGCGCGGCGCCTTCCCGCTGGATTACGCGTATCGTATCCATTCTGACATCGCAGCACACGCCAGCGGCTTTAAGGTCAATGGCGCCATGAAGCCGTTCACCTATGAATTACAACACGGCGACGTCGTCGAAGTTTTGACCAGCAAATCCGCCAAGCCCAAGCCAGCCTGGCGCGACATGGTCATCACGCCGCACGCCAAGACTAAACTACGTATGCAGCTATCGAAAAGCGGCGGCGTGCTAGCACACTTGACCGGGTTAACCGACGGCGTTTCGTCGCTGTTTCGACATCGATAATACGCCTATGCTTTGCAATATAAAGATAGACTAGAGGTGCTCGTCCAGCTTGTCTCTTTCATATTGTAGCCAATCTGATGTAATCTGTCGTTTATATCTCCTGATATATTCCACTACTCCATCCTCAGACAAATCTTTTAGAACTCTAGAGTCTAATCTTCTAACGGCACTCGCAGGTATGCCATACTCAATAAGAATAGATAAATTTTCTGGAATAAAATCGTTTTCCAGTTGCTGAATAAAATAACTGTACGATCCAGCCCTTCGACCGTAGCTCTCACAAACGTAACGCTGTAAGCTGTCAACTACACGAAATATCTTAGGGACAGTAAACAGAAACCAATGACGATGGATATGGAAAGCTTGTTCCACGGCTTCGTCATAATATTTGCCTGCATTTTTGCATGCTGTTTCCGCCCGTACCCTTCCTTTCCTGTTTTCATAAATAAGGTTGACAATATCTATAATATCTTTGCTCTCTCGGTATTTATTCAGATATAACACTAATTGGTCTACAGACATAATTCCATTATGATCAATTTGAAACAGATTATTTTCGGATAATCTTAGAATATATAGCATATTATTCCAATTAGGCATTTTCGACCAAGCGAAATCATCATACTTAGTCGTATGAATATCTTGTTCGAGTTGACGGTATATGTTCATCTGACCGCGAACAGAAACACCATTGCGTTTAATGATTTCCAATAACCCAGCAGGCATCTCATACAATTCGTTATACCGATTTTTTAAATCATTCTTTATGTCACCTTTAGGGATATTAATGAGTATCTCATCGGATACTGGATCTTGCTCAAAAAACGGGATATCTATAAAAACCGATTCTTTAGTTGGAGGTTTAACAAAATTAAATATGCGACCTACATAATGCTCCATAAGCCTGCCAGAACGCCCCTTGATATTACTATAATCAAAAAAATCAATACCCTCTCCGCCCTTGCTCCCATCAAACAAAACTACATTTTTTGCACTGGTATTTACACCCTCAATAATCGTTGAGGTACAGAATATACAACGCAAAAGTCCATCATTAAAATACTTAATTATTGATGCGCCTATATGCTTCTGAAGGGAGCCATCGTGTATAGCAATTCCATGTTTTAATTCATCCACCAAACTCCATTTTTCAGATATGCTAGCCTTAATCCAATCAATTAAAGGCAAGGATGTATCAACAACAACGCCTTTGGAAATTAAATGATCTAAATATTTTTTTGCAAAACGGCGCGCTCTTGCAGGGCTAGAACAATAAATCAACGTTTGTTCGTCTCTTAAATCGTCAAGTAATTTACAAAGTAGCTCACTTTTCTCCTCTTCTAAAGCACCCCTTGTCTTTGACATATCTAAATGTTGTGTCATATCAACCACATTACAATCAACTAGAGAATAATCAGTCTTGTAGAATATAGCTTCGTATTTTTCAGCAAATCCATTAGTAATACCATCAATGTTAGGCCCTAGAAAATAAAATTTGGAATTATACTTATTCATAATCTTAAGAAAAGCATTATTAAGAATATCGGCGCGATCATCCTTGCGCTTAAGGCTTAACTTATAGAATTCATCAACTATTAGCAAATCGATTTGTGGTAGCTGGTCATACTCCATAACTCTTTCCGCCGTCAATAAGAACAGATTACCCTTATCTGTGGCGGCGGGCTGCGTGGTGCGAACTATAATTTTATACTTTTTAGAATATTTCTTTAACTTTAGTCGCGTTTCATCTAACAATGCAAGTGTTGGTTGGATTATCACAATATTATTATATTTACCAGACGCGACAATCTCCTCAATTAATAAACTTTTTCCAAAGCTTGTAGGCGCACTGGCGATAACGTTCTTTTTTGACAATAGCATCTCAGAAAGCATCTTTTGTTCTCTATGTAAATATGTCAAAGGCAAGTATTCAGATAGGTGTGATTTTTGACGTATCCCATCGGAAAGTGATTGAATAGTCATCGTCTTCTTATTTTTTTCAATATAAGGATAGAAACCAATAGTTTCCATAATATCCGTCCATATCGGATATGTCTCTTCAGGAATATTCTCCCAACTATTTAATATATGTATGGCAATTCTACGGACATCCGCAATCTCTTCACTACTTCCAGACAATAGTCTAGAGCAATACGATGCAATCTCAAAACTTTCATCGTAGCTTAGCGCTTGGCCATCATCAATTCTACTTATACAATCTACCACTTAATATCTCACATTTCCTGCATATGCCACAGACGTTCATGAAGCCTACGGACAAGTTCTTGTTTATCTCTTATTGGAAATAAGAAGAGTATGATATTCAACCTATCTTTTAACGCGTGGTGGTTGTTAGAATCAAAATATTCTTTTAATTTCCGAACATTTGTCTCGTGATAACTTGTCGCCTCAGTACATTCTAAATTAGAGTAGACTTCATATATGTTATTAGGATAGGTACACAACATTGGTATATAAATCATGTCTATTCTATCTTTTAGTTGGTTGCAGCTATTCAATATAGTTATCCATTCATCACGTTGAGGTATTCCATTATTGCTTAGATTCTTCTTTATGATAGTAAATTGCTCTTCTAAATATTCACTTTTAAAATGATCGCTCAAATCCTTTAACAAATCTGTCAACCCTCTCTTACTATTTTGATAAAATTTGCTTTCTCCCAGCCACAAGATCCTTTCATTCGGAGATATATGGACTGCATCAAATCCATGTGCAGGCACCCCTGACGCATCTTTAAAGTAAACCTTGGAAACCAACGGGATAGTGGCTTTAAAATCTCGCAATAACAAATGTAAAATTAATTCTCCAAATTCTCCACGATTCTTACTGCTAGAAGCTTCTAACTGCTCATAGGCTGATTTATCACGATCCAAATACCAACGACGCATAAGATCGAAATCGTTTATTTTGTAAATACTTCTTGCAGCTTCACGCAATTTATCTACAGCATCTGTATTCGGAATATCCGGATTCTCATAATGAGCAAAGACATATTCTGGTATTGTATTAATTATCGCTTTTGTAAATTCATCTAACTGATAATGCGGTTTACCACTGTCATCAATATCAAAATTAATAAGAAATGAGTTAAGGTCTTCGTCTTGAACCTTTGCCAATATGATATTTTTCTTATCAAATACTCGCGTCATTTTAATTTCTCTTCATCTTTGCGAACATAGTTACGCCTTGTTCATATCCAAACTCCTACAAAGTAGTAAATATCATCCGCTTACACAACAACGCCTGCATAGCAATTTAAACTTAATCAATACAACTTCGTTGTACACCGCAACATTGCCATAACCATAATATAATTTACGCTTGCTCGTTCCAGCGCTCAATCGCTGCCGCCACAACCTGCTTGGCAGCATCAACGCCAGCAAATTCCTTGACAATGGTCGAACCCGGCTTTTTCAGATCCTTGTAGTGATTGAAATGGAATTCAATTTGCTTAATCAGCTGCGCCGGAAGATCCTCCAGCGACTGAATGGCGTTGCCATTATGGCGATCGTCGCTTGGCACCGCGATAATTTTATCATCAACCTCATCGTCATCGACAAACTTCATCACGCCCAGGATTCGCGCTTCGACCACCAGCCCAGTCGTCAGCGGCGTATCCGTCACCAATAGCACATCCAACTCATCGCCATCCTCGTCCAATGTCTGCGGGATGAAACCATAATTAGTCGGCTTGGCAAAAATCGCTGGATCAACCCGATCCAACCGCATGACGCCAACCTTCCGATCCCATTCAATTTTATGATTTGACCCAGCCGGAATCTCTACAACAACGGTAACTTCGCCGTCCTGATAGTTTCCCGGGGTTAATACTTGGTTAAAATCTGCCATGATCTACTCCTCTCTGGCTTTTTCTTGTAAATATTCACGAATTTGCAGCGCCGCCACTGCGCCCTCGCCGACCGCCGAAGCGATTTGCATGGTCGCGCCCGAACGGACGTCACCCGAAGCAAAGACACCTGGGATGTTGGTGTGCAAATGCTCGTCGGTGACGATGTGTCCGCCGAGGTCCAACTCAACGTCTGAATTCGCCAAGAACTGCGTGTTCGGAATCAAGCCGATGAAGACGAACAGACCGTCTGCAGTAAACTCTCTCTGCTCGCCGTCTTGGGTCGATTTGACACCGTAGAATTTGTCGTTCTTCACGATAATTTCATCAGTCGTCGCACCGATATGGACGGTTATTTTACCCTCATCAACATACTTTTGCAGCTCTTTTTGCAGGACATCGCTGGCACGCAATTTGCTGCGTACCAACAGGTCAATATGGCTAGCATAGCGAGTTAGAAAGATCGCTTCCTGCACCGCTGAATTACCGCCGCCAACGACGATCAAACGCTTGCCGCGGTAAAATGCGCCATCACACGTGGCGCAGTAATGCACGCCGCGGCCGTACAATTCATCTTCGCCTGGCACGCCCAGCTTGCGGTGATTTGAGCCGGTCGCCAGTAGCACGGCTTTGGCGCGCACCGGCTGACCATCGACCGTCAATTCCAATTCGCCGTCAACTTGCTTGAGTTCCGTAACGTCGCCGTACTCAATATCTGCACCGAACCGCTCAGCTTGTTGCTGCAGTTCTGAGGCCAATTTCATACCGGTCACGCCCTCGGCGAAACCTGGATAATTATCAATCTGATCAGTGATAGCCGCCATACCGCCAACCACGCCGCGCTCGTATAGCGTCGTCGGCACGTCCTCACGCGACAGATAGATCGCTGCGGTCAGCGCACTTGGACCAGCACCAACGATCACTACGTCCTTCTCCTTAAACCCCATATTGCTCCTTATAGTATTTCTCCAATGCTGGCGGTATTTCTGGCTCAGGAATTTCTGCCGGTTTGTCGATTGCCATTACCACAAACTTTAACGGTGTGTTTGCCGGAATTTTATCCCCCTGGCCTTTCTCGCCATACGCCTTGCTTGACGGAATCGCTAACTCGCGGACGCCGCCGATTCTCATACCAATCAAGCCTTCCTTCCAGCCTTCAATCACCGACGCGTTCGCTAAGCCTTCAATTAAGAAGGGTTCTTTCAGTTTTTCACCGTCAATCGACTGATCAAAGACTTCGCCTTTTGGATTCCAACCAATATAATAAACTGCAAATTTAGTGTCTTTCTTTATTTCCGCGCCTTCGCCAGCCACGAGGTTTTCAACCTTCAATTCTTTAGCTTCATCATTACTAAATTCCGCCGGACGCGAAGCATATTCTGCAAATTGGCTATAATATTTACCGCTCAACTCTTCCGCCTGCGCTTTAACCTTTTTTTGCCGTTCATTAACAGCCTTAGTATACGTATCCTGCGCTTTTTTCAGCTCAGCCTGATCTTTGGCGTCATTGCCCGGCTGCACCATCATAGCGATAAATCCGCCGACCGTTCCTAAAAACATCACGCCAGCAATCACCCAAATCCCTATCCTTTGGCTTTTCGTCGTTGCCATAGTCCTCCTTTATTTACCTATCCAATTATAACAATTTTTACCAAGCACAACAATCGCCCGCCTAAACCTGCGCGGCATCAAATTCTTCCGCTGCCATGACTGCTATTTCTTCAATTATCGGCGCAGTATCCTTATCCGTCAAAGTTCGCTCGGCGCTGGTAAATTTAATACTCAAAGTTACGGTTTTTATTGAATCATCGTCCTTCGGCTGATAAATCGCAATTGGCGTGATGCTAATTTGCAATTCGCGGTGTTTTTTCGCAACTTCCTCGGCGCACGCATACACCGACACATAATCAACCGCCGACTGCATCTTCAGCGATATATCCCGCGTCGTTGACGGATAGCGGCTCAGCGGCCGGTAATTATGCTCTCGATTTTCAGCCAAATTAGCCTGCAATTTTTCAACGTCAAGCGAGAACGCCGCCGTGTAATCTGGCAGCTTAAAATTACGCCGCACTGCCTGAGATAATTCACCGACGATACCTAGCTTGTCATCGTTTTTTGCGACAATCCAAGCACTGCGCTGGCCGTCAAACGGCGCTGGAACATCCGCGTCCGACTCTGCTATTTTCACAAAATCAGCCTCAACGTTAAGATCTGCCAACAGCCTATCTACCAGCTTCCTGGCTTTATAAAATGGCGCACCGGCTCGCGGCTTTTTGCTAGCATAGACGCCGTCGACAAACGTCTGTTCGCTTGGCAGATTCTCGTCAGTAAGTGGCAATTCCTTATCGTGAATTTTGCCGATTTCAAACAACATGAATTCGTCGTGGCCGGCTTTGACGTTGGCGTGAACTTTATCCAGCAAACTCGGTAGCACGCTAGTACGATAATACTGCAAATCAGGGCTTAAAGCGTTGCTTAGCCGATAGGCGCGGCTCGGGTCTTGCTCAGCGTTTTTCAAGACATGTTCGTGAACGAAACTATAGGTCAAGACTTCATTGGCGCCGGCGCGCGACAAACTCTGGCGAATCGCTTGCTTGAGCTGGCGGCGCGGATTCCTCGGCGCTGGCTTAATGCTGCGCATTGGCAATTGGCGCGGCAGTTTATCAAAGCCATACAGCCGGCCAACCTCCTCGACGATGTCTTCAGGTAGCTCAAGGTCGGTACGCCAGAACGGCGCAATTACTTCAAATTGATAAGGCGTATTTGGCTCGGGTTCCTCATGCGCCTTAATTTCAACATTCTTCAGGATACGGCAGATTTCCTGCGGCGAAAATTCTATACCCAAACGTTCATTCACAAAGGTACTTTCCAACACTAAAACGCCAGTCACTGCGCCCCAATCGAAAATCGAAATGGTTTCCTTGCCGGCAGAGCCAAATGTAACTCGCGAATCGTGCTGCATGACCATCAGGCGATCGTTGCGCTTGTCAAACACTTCACTCGCCTGCACGCCGCCAACCATGCCCATCAACTGCTTTAACACGGCAGCATTTTGGAGTGGTGACTGGCCCTTGTTAAACCGCGTCAACGCATCGGTAAAAATACCGTGACGCATGGCCGTGCGGCGCAGTGCATACATGTCAAAATTAGCGCATTCCAAAACGATATTTTTAGTATCACTTGAAACCTCGGTGTCAGCACCACCCATAATTCCCGCCAAGCCAATCACACCCTCGCCATCAGCTATGACGATGTCATCACTCGTCAACTCATATTCTTTGCCATTGAGCAAACTGACTTTCTCGCCATCACGAGCCATCCGCGCCCCGAGTGTAGACCCGCGCAATTTGTTATAATCATAGGCGTGCGTCGGTTGCGCCGTCATGAACATCATGTAATTCGTGGCATCGACAATGTTGTTAATTGGCTTGCCGCCCATCGCCACCAATTGACATTGTAGCCACAATGGGCTTGGACCCACGGTAACGTCACGGATTGCCACCACCATGAATCGCGGCACTAATTCTGGCGCATCATTCGTTACTGTCAATTCTAGACCTTCGGCCTCAGTAAACTTCTGCTCTGATTTATACCACTCGGGGCTAGTAAACTGCTCGTTAAAAATCCCAGCAATCTCGCGCGCCACGCCCAATTGCCCGAAGCAATCCGGCCGGTGAGTAAACATCTTATTTTCAATGTCCAGCACGTAATCGTCCAAACCAAACATTTCCGCGAAACTCGCACCCGCCGTGAACTCAACGCCCGCCGGTACGTCGTGTTCATGAATTTCAATAATCCCCTCGTGATCCGTACCGATATCCAACTCGTCAGCCGCCGCCAACATACCTTGGCTGAGCACACCGCGCAGTGGCCGCGCGTCCAGCACAAATGGCTCGTCGTCATCAAAACTCGCCGGCACCGTGCTTTTTGGCGGCAACCAAATCGCCCACATGTCGGCGTGAACATTCGGCGCACCGCAGACCACTTGCACCAGACCATTCTCATCGCGCGGCACGTCCGCAACCACACCACCATCATCAATCTTGGTCACGCTCAGTCGATCAGCATTAGGGTGCTTGGCGCATTCAACCACCCGGACGATTCGCGCGCCGCCATATTTAGCGTTGAGGTCAATCACTTCATCGACGCCACCAAGCTGCTGATTGACCCGCGCCACCAACTCGTCCACCGGCGGTAATTCAAAATTAATCAATTGTTTGATAATGTTTAGGCTGACTTTCATATATACCAGTATACCATTCTAACCAACGGTGTAGTCAAACACCTTGACGGGAATACTTTTTTCCCGAGCTTGATCAATCGTAAAAGTCGTGCCACGACTATTATTGACCCGAAATGCTACCAACTCATCCGCCAAGTCAACAATTTGGCAATTACGAGCATGAAATGAATCAGCGTTAACTTCATTAAAATCAGTAGCATCGCACAGCACTCCTGGCCGATGTTTGGCAATATCTCGCAAAAGAGCGACCGTCGCAATTGCATCATCCTGGCGACATTTGCCGTCGGCCGCACGATCATACAATGCTTGGCAATATAGCTCCAGCTCCACTGGCAAAAATATCTGAAACCGTGCCGCTTCCAAACCATATTCATACGCCAGCCGCGCCGCTTCGTGATCAGCACCGGTAGCACCACCCGACACAATCCCGCCACCTTCAGCAATCTTTTGCCCGACAAACTGCTCAATATCGCGGCGAATCGTGTCATTTACTTCACGCGTACCGACAACTGCAAGCCATTTCATACTGTATATTCTATTCCAGTTCCCAATCTAATGATACACCTCCTCGCTTGAGAATCCCTCGCTAGCGTGAGGCGAATTTCCTAATTCCGCTCTAATTTGACTTACAGAAGCATTCACCGCAGCATTACCTATGTCTTCAAGAGTCTTAAGCCTGCGGCCTAAATCTTCCGCATCGGCTACTACCTCACGTAAAACATCCATCACAACGGAATCCCGCTGGTCAGTCAAAGCCGCAAGCTTCTTTTTAGCTGCCGCTATAGACTCATCAATCCCTTCAACTGCTCTTATAGATTCCTCAAAACTCTTAGGTTCCTCACCGCTACCGACAGTTCCCCCTGTCTTCACTGCCGCATGGTCTTCAAACTCACCTTTTCCCATACCTTATCCTCTTCACTTACACCACGTACTGTATCACAGCGAAGCCAGCGCGTCCAGCAGGCTGGGATTATTCGCTGGATTCTTCGTCACCCAAAGATATCTGCCTGCCAAACTCTCTTTTTATCGCTCCAACATATCCGGTTGCTTCGTTATGTTTGGCTGATCCATTTAATCTCCCTCCAGAAAACATATCATCAACCGCTAGAGTCGCTGCATATCCTCTTGCTCCAGTACGCACTCCAAGAAGTGCAGCACCGCCCATTCTGAATGTTCGTTCCGCCTCTTTTTTAGTAATTTCTTCTAATTCGATCAGTCTGGCAATAATAGCATCTCGACGCCTCTTTAGTTTATTGAATTGCCGCTCTACCCTTCCAAAAGGCTCTAACATTTCTATAGCCTCATTGACCCGGCCAAGCTCCTCATAGAGTTCAATTATTTCTTTTATAACCGCACTAGCCTCTTTCTTTTCCGGGGTCATCTTAAATTGTTTTAATTCCTCTGCCCTATTGTCAGGACCATCACCTCTGGCACTGTAATCATACTCTTTCATGTTATACATCTTTCCTTTCGTTCGCTAGAGTATCATAACATGGATTTTACATAATGACAATAGTATGGATTTGAGGTTTTGTCTGATGATATTCTTAAGTACTCGTCTAAATGCCATATACATCCAGCTCAATCGCCGCAAGCATCTGCTGAATTAGCGCGCTATCCGCCATTTCCAGCCATCCTTTGCCACCAATAATACAGCCGCCGAGGATTAAATTCAGCGTATCCCTACCTAACAGCACTTGCTCGTAATTATGCGAACACCTAGCTAACGCTGTCTGCAAATTATCGCAAAACGACGACGCTGATAAAAATTGCATATATTCCATGAATTCGCGCTTTAACTGGTCGACTATATTATCGTCTTTCTTGATTAGCCCAAGGAACATTCGATAACCAACCGACCTTGACGCTTCCGACCATTGATCGCCGCGATCGTATACCATATGTTTTTCACGAATCATCACTAAAAAGTTAAGCGCCGCGACCTGCATGACAACCGCTGCCAGTGCTTGATCAACTGGCAATTGGATATATTTTTCATCAACCGAATATTCTAAAACATATTCAGGAAAAAGACTTTTAGACTTTCTGCTATATTTTATATACGGAACACGAAAGAGTGTGTTTACAGAACTTTTGTCATCGGCTTTGCGATACGTCAGATCGCTTTGCTGGTGCCACGCGGAAAGTTGTACCATATTTAGACTGCGCAATAGCTCATCTTGTTTTAATTCCGCCACCACCCGATTCATCTCTATCCCGCATTCGCCAGCCACCCGCAGCGTGGCATCTCCTGGAATATCCCATTCATCAAACAGCTGCAATGCTTCGCCATAAGCCCTTTGCGCCGCTGGGTTATATAATTCGGCGTCTATAAAACAAGTGTCGCCATATGTTTTTGCTGTTAAAATAATATCGCTTGAAATAAAAAATCCCCTACCCTGAAGATATTTCATAACATACTGAGCAAGCAAATGCTCATAAATATGAGCCAATAATCCGTTATTTTCGACTGTTTTATATAAGGATGAATATATCATCTTATTACTCTTTAGAGTAGAGGAGATATTGACAATCCGTATTAACCGTTATTCATAACCGCCGCCTAATGATTAGTTATATTTCTAGCCATACAACTAAGCTAGGTGTCTAACCGATAGCTATAATCATTATAGCATGGCCAGAAATTAGAGGATAAAACTATATAAATAGGGTTGGAGAAACTAAAACTTTAGATAAATATTGCCAAGTCCGCTTGCCGCCAAAATACCCCATCCATACAGACGAGGTATTTGTTTGTAGGCGGATTGCTCCAATCTGGAAGCTTAACGCTTGGAGAATTGTTCGCGCTTGCGGGCGGAACGCAGGCCGTATTTCTTGCGTTCTTTCTCGCGTGGGTCGCGCTTCAATAGCTCAGCCTTCTTCAGGACTGGACGCAGGTCAGCGTGAGCAGCCGTCAATGCTTTGGCAATGCCAAGCTTGATGGCGTCAACTTGACCAGCGAGGCCGCCGCCTTTGACCAAGATGGTAACATCGTATTCCTTTTGCTTGCTGACGATAGCTAGTGGGTCGGTTACTTCTGCCAGCAAGGTTTTGTTGCCATCCAAGTACTCAGCGGCTGCTTTGCCGTTGATAGTGATGGTACCCTTGCCAGGAAGCAAGCGAACACTTGCTGAAGCGCTCTTGCGTCGTCCCAAGCCGTAGAAATAGGTATCAGTAGCCATATTACTTTACCTCAACTTTCTCTGGGGTTTGTGCTGTGTGAGCATGCTCGCTGCCGACAAATACGCGCAGGCGCTTGAGGCGCTCTGCTTGCAATTTGTTCTTTGGCAACATGCCTTTGACAGCTTCTTCAATAATTCGTTCTGGGTGGCGTTCACGCATCTCTTTGAACTGCGTTTCTTTGATACCGCCTGGGAAACCACTGTGACGGTAGTAATACTTGTCAGTTTCCTTGTAGCCCGTAACGACGGTGTTTGCGGCGTTAATAACCACGACGTAGTCGCCACCATCAACGTGTGGCGTGTAGGTTGGCTTGTATTTACCAGTCAAGTGCTTGGCGATTTCCGTTGCCAAACGACCGAGTGGTAATTCGCTCGCGTCAAACAATACCCAGCGGCGAGAAACGTCAGATGGTTTTTGTGAATAAGTTTTCATCTTATTTCTCCTCCTTTGGCATTGGTTTGATGTCGTCGACAAACTCGATGATTGCCATTTGCGCGCCGTCGCCAACGCGGAGGCGGGTGCGCTCAACGCGAACGTGTCCGCTGGTGCGGCCGCTAAGCTGCGGGGCAATTTCATCAACCAGTTTGTAAGCAGCAGCGCGAGTGCTGAGTGCTGCGATCACCTGGCGGCGGCTGGCTAGATCGCCCTTCTTCGCCTTGGTGATGATTTTTTCAATGTGGCGCTTCAGCTCTTTGGCTTTCGGCAAGGTGGTCTCGATTTTGCCGTGCTCGACCAGGCTGGTTGCCAGACCCCTCAGCAAGGCTCGCCGTTGATCACGCTCACGGCCGAACTTGCGCCCTTGATATCCGTGTCTATGCATAGTTAAAACTCCAACTCCGCCATCTTGTCGCGTACTTCATCCAGCGCCTTTGAACCAAAGCCTTTCAATTCTCGCAAATCTTGCTCGGTCAAAGTTACCAGGTCGCGAATGGTGCGGATTTCATTGTTAATCAGCGCGTTGGTGGTGCGGGCACTGAGGTTTAATTCTTCAATCGGCATAGCCAACTCTGACTCTTCGTCATCTTTGGCTGTGCCAAGTGCTGGCGCGCCAGTCACCATGGTGTTACCCGCCAAAGCCGTGTATTGATTAACCAGGATTGCTGCTGCTTCCTCAAACGCTTCGCGCGGAGTAATTGCGCCGTTAGTCTCAACGGTGATTGCTAATTTGTCCAAGTTTGTTTCTTGGCCGACGCGGGTTGAGTCAACTTTATAGCGGACGCGCAGCACTGGCGAATACATTGCATCGATAGCAATCATGTCGCTATGCAAACGGTTCTCGCTTGACTCTTCAATTGTCTGGTAACCGCAGCCTGCTTCCACTACCAAATCCATGACCAAATGCTTGTTTGGATCGTCGATTGTAGCGATTACCTGTTCCGGGTTAACCACCTCAACGTCGGCATTTGCCTGAATATCGGCAGCGGTAACTTCGCCGGCGCCAGATTTCTCAAGGCGCAGCTCAACTGGCTCATCGGTAAATACGCGCAAGTGAACGTTTTTCAGGTTAAGCATGATGTCAACGACATCTTCTTTGACGCCTTCAACGGTAGTGAATTCATGAGTCGCGCCTTCGACCCTGAAAGCCACGATTGCACCGCCCCGAACACTTGAAAGTAAGACGCGCCTTAGCGAATTACCAAGCGTATTGCCGTAGCCCGGATGAAGCGGTTCGATTAGAAAAGTAGCACTGGTCGCGGAAATATCATCAACGCTCGCGAGTGCTGGATTGTAAATTGCTTTTGCCATAATTCTTCCCTAACCCTTCTTTTATCGTGAGTAATACTCAACAATTAATTGCTCGTTGATGTCAGCTTCCGCTTCCTCGCGCTTTGGCAGTCCAGTCACTTCAATCTTCAGCTTCTTGCTATCGCTCTTCAGCCAGCTCAGCGGACCTTGGATTGAATTATTGATCACGTCGTCGATGTGCGTGAAGTATTCAGATTTGGTGCTTTTTGGGCGAACGGTGATAACATCGCCAGCCTTAACACGAATCGATGGGATATCGACGCGGCGGCCGTTTAATTCAAAGTGTCCGTGGCTGACCAACTGGCGGGCGGCGCGGCGCGATACAGCGAATCCAGAACGGTAAACTACGTTGTCCAGCCGGCGCTCCAGCAGCTTCAACAGGTTCTCGCCTGCCAAACCTTCTTGGGCGCGGGTTGCTTCATTCATCAACCGCGCAAATTGCTTTTCAACCAAACCGTACAGGCGGCGAACTTTTTGCTTTTCGCGCAGCTGCGTAGCATACAGACTTGGCTTACTTTGGCGGCCGTGCGCGTGCTGGCCTGGGATGCCAGATTTTCGCGCCAAAACCTTATGTGCTTTTGGATGAAGCGCATAACCTTCGCGGCGGCTTTGCTTGACAATCGGTGAATTATCTCGTGCCATAATTATGCCCTCCGTGCCTTTCGTGGACGAACACCGCCGTGAGGCACGCCAGTTACGTCCTTAATGCTTTCTACTGAGATGTCGAAAGCGCCAACCGCACGAATAGCGGCGTCACGGCCCAAACCGACACCTTTGACGAAAACGTCAACTGATTTCAAACCATACTGAGTTTTCGCAGCTTCAGCAGCTTTTTCAGCAGCAACCTGTGAAGCATAGGCGGTGCCCTTTTTGCTACCACGGAAACCACATGCACCAGCTGATGAAGCGGTCAACACGTTACCCTTCTTGTCAGAAAAGGTAACAATGGTGTTGTTGAATGTTGCTTGAATATGCAGCTGACCAGCTGGGACTGATCGGCGCTGCTTTTTCTTGGTAGATTTTGCGTCTGCCATTTCTTAGTCCTTTCTTTAGGTCTTACTTGCTGCTTTTGGTTGTGTACCGCCCACGGCGATGGCGCGACCCTTGCGAGTTCGTGCATTCGTACGAGTCCGCTGTCCGCGTGTCGGCAGTCCTGCTTTGTGGCGAAGACCGCGATAGGCGTTGATATCCTTCAAGCGCTTAATGTTGTTAGTTACCAAGCGCTGGAGATCACCTTCGACGGTGTATTCGCTGTCGATAATTTCGCGAATCTTGTTTTCTTCAGCCTCGGTGAGATCTTTCACCCGAGTGGTCGGCTCAATCTTAGCCGCCGCAAGGATGCTCGAAGCGTGCTTTGGCCCAATCCCATAAATATAGGTGAGCGCAATTTGCACCTGCTTCTCTGTTGGGATAACTACCCCAGCAATTCGAGCCATGCTTAACCCTGCCTTTGCTTGTTCTTAGGTTTTTTCTTGTTGATGACGCGCAGTCTGGCGATACGCTTGCCTTTTTTACGGCCAACGCGGCGCACGAGTACGTCATCGGGACTGATTTTTCTAACACTTGCACGAACTTTCATAAAGTGCTTAAATCTCCCTTCCCGAGTAAACCCGAGATTAACGTTAATATTTGACTACCGGCTCTGTTGGGGTCGGTCGTCACGTAGGCGGAAGCTGATTCGTCCCTTTGTCAGATCGTAAGGGGTCATCTCAACTTCAACCTTATCACCAGGCACCAGGCGAATATAGTGCTTGCGCATTCGCCCTGAAATGTGCGCGATGATACTATGGCCATTCTCCAGTTCCACCTTAAATTGAGTATTAGGCAGTGCTTCCACTACCTTACCAATCATTTTGATGACTTCCTTTTGACTCGCCATAAGTTACAGTTGTCAATTATACAGCAACAAGCTATTTCCCGCAAGGGGTTTACTGAGAAAATTTTCACTATTTACCAAGCAATACACGAATTAGCAATAAGCGATGATGAATAATCCCCGCCCAGTAGCGAGGATTATTCATTTATTTTTTACGCAACTTCGGCAGCAATCGCCGTTTTTTCGTTTTACCGCGGCCATTGACCAGCTCGTCCGGATCAAAGTCGTCGTACGTAACCATCAAAGCTCGCGAGTTAATTTGACGCAATGTCTCCAGCCCAACCGACACAACGATCAAAACTCCAGTACCGCCAATTGACAACCGCAGCCCCTTCAGTCCTGTCAAGTGATACGTCAAATACTCAGCGATGAACGGCAAAATTGCCACAATACCCAGCACAATCGACCCGAACAAAATCAGGCGATTAACCGTACGCATCAAATACTTCTCTGTTTGAACACCTGGGCGTATACCTTCAATAAAACCTCCCTGCTTTTGCAAATTCTCAGCAATTTCATTAGCATTAAAGACAATTCCTGTATAAAAATACGTAAACGCGATAACTAGCAAGAAGTATAGCGTCGGATAAATGAAAGCTTCGGCAGTAGCGCCAGTAAACGAACCGGCATTAGGCGCTTGAAACCAAGTGATAAGCTTATTAGCAGTCGGCAGCAAGCTAGGATTATTAGACGCTTTCATAACCTGCCCGATGAACTGCGGCAGACTAAGAAACGACACCGCAAAGATAACTGGAATAACCCCGGCCGCAATCAACTTAACCGGCAAAATACTCTTAACATCGCCATAGTTACTATTACCGTGGACACGCTTAGCATAATTAATTGTTATGACGCGCTGCGCTTCATTAATTTTAACCAGAAAGTACAGGACGATCAATCCGGCGATCGCCATCGCTAACACCGTCCAGAACATCACCGGATTAACTGGTATCGTAAACCAATTAAAGAAATTCAGACTGCCAGAGGAGGTATCGGTTAGAGAAGAAATAATCGTTGCAGCCATTTGCGGCATCTGGCTAATAATACCAGCAAAAATTACAATAGAAATACCATTACCAATTCCTTGTTCAGTAATCAATTCGCCAAGCCACATAAGCAATACTGAGCCGGCAGTCATGGCAGTCACCGACACAATCCACTCCATGGCAGTTGGATCGCCTAAAGTCGTCGTGCCACCCTGAAGAACAGTCTGGCGCAAAATAAATATGAAAGCAATTGATTGAACAATAGCCAGCGGCACAGTAATAACACGCGTCCACTGTTGGATCTTACGGCGTCCTGACTCGCCATCTTTATGAAGCTCCTCTAGCTTTGGAATAGCTTTAGTTAACAACTGGATAATGATACTAGCGGTAATGAATGGACTAAGTCCGACTAACACTAAAGAAAAGCTCGACAAAGCGCCGCCAGAAAGCAGGTTCAAAATACCGCCCAAATCACTCTGGCCCAGCACCGAAGAAATTGCACTTCGCAGCTGAGTTGGCTCAGCCAATGGCACTGGAATATGAGCCAGTAACCGGTACACCACAATAATACCGGTAACAATCAGCAACCGTTTTTGCATATCTTTGTTTTTCAACGAGCGGAAAATTATTCTCCAATCCATATATTCTTAGCCCCTCTAGCCACTAACTTCATTAACTATTCCAGTATACATTATTTGACCAGATATTGCCAGATTTTATCTACTGGTCAACTTCGTCAATACTCCAACCCCAAGCGTTGCAATCGCCCACCGTCCTAGCCTTCATACCTCTTTCATAAGCCAGCTGTAACGCCCGAATTGAACCATGCGTCGATGGTTCTAAACCTTTGGTTGGTCTTACCAAATACTGCTTTAATGACGGCGTATTAGCAAGCATAGCATACGACATAGTGTCAGCAAACAACTCAGAACGGCGAGTTTCGCGCTCTTTAACCGCGTCTTGGCTGTCCGGTTGATTTGGCCAATATTTATACATTTCAAAAATCATCAAGTTAATATTGATCGGAAAGCCCATTCTCATAGCAATATGATGCGCGTATTCGTGGAATAAAACCGTCAAATCGCTTTCAATATCCCCTGTATAACCGGCAACAATATATATCGTTTCCTCTTTTCGGCAATAGAAACCGGATATTTCAACCCCGCTTGTTTTATTGCCGTCGCTAATACAAGTTGATCCGCTATTTTCAAGAGAATCGACAACTTTTACGACAGTACCCTGGAAATCAAGCGAATCCTTATTTGGATAGGCATTGTCAAATAGCGGCTTCCATGTTTTATTCAGACATTCAACCCACGCATCATACCAAGCTTTTTTGTCTGATTGATGTAGCGATTCGCTTGGCGCGCACGAGGTAAAGTCTGGGATATTAATATTAAAGACAGCTTCTTTACTAATTTCATCGTATACATCGGACTCTTTGCAAAAATTCCGCTTAAAAATAGAATGTTCGGACGGAGCGGCATTCTCGCACTTTTTACTTTCTTTATCAAAATGATTAAGTACTATGCCTCCAATAATCAAAGCAAAGCCCACTATGAACGCAAAGATTATAGCAATCATAGGTGATTTGCTAGCAGGAGGACGCGGCACTACTGGCGGAGCAGGCGGTACCGTTGGAATATTCGGCGGCGTTTGGCTTTGATTATAATTATTAGCATTAGGCACGCCTGGATACTGCACCCCCGGAGCAACCGGTGGCGGAGTATAGCCGGCTTGCGGCATATCCGGAGCTTGCGATTTATCGTCATTATTCATGCTATTGATTATAATCTATATAGCTAAATTTTAGCAATTAAAATAACTCTTTAAAAGCGCCCCCGCTTATACGCAAAGGGGCGCCTTCTTTAGGTTTTGCCTGAAAATTATTTTTCCTGGCTAGCCTTTTCGTCTTCTTCAACGTCCTTCATGCTTTGGCGTAAGGGTACAGCGACTTTCTCAAATGAACCGCCAGCTTTTTCAATCGCTTTAACGACCGAAGCGGAAGCAGCTTGTACTTTCAAGTCAACCTTAGCTTTCAATTCGCCGCGGGCGATCACCTTGACCGTGTGGAACGGCGTGGCGATGTAGCCTTCGGTAAACAACAGCGCGTTGTCAACAGTTTTGCCATCAAAGGCGTTCAAGTGATCCAGGTAGACGACCTGAGCTGGTGTGCGCAAGCTCTTGAAGCCGCGAGCTTTTGGTACAGCCTGAGCCAGTGGGCGCTGACCACCCTGGAACATTGCACGAAGCTTTTTACCAGTGCGGGCGTTCTGACCCTTGGTACCACGACCAGCGGTTTTACCCTGACCAGCAGCGATACCGCGACCAACACGCTTTTTATTCTTGTTTGCTGAAACTTGGAGATCATTGTATTTCATTACTTAGCCTCCTTTTTAGCAGCTTTTTTGACTGGCTGAACGCCCAGCCACTCCTCGCGTGGAACCAGTGATTTCAATGCTTCAATGGTTGCGTAAGCGATGTTCACCTTGTTGGTTGAACCAAGCGACTTGGTGAGCAGGTTACGAACACCAGTCACACCGATGATCTGTCGCACCACACCACCAGCGATGATACCAGTACCAGGAGCAGCTGGCTTGATCAGTACGCGGGCGCCTGAGAACTTGACTTCGCTGTCGTGTGGAATGGTCTCGCCGTTGAGTGGCAAGGTGATCAAGTGCTTCTTAGCAACTGAGGTTGCCTTGGCGACAGCAGCTTGCACATCGGCACCTTTGGCCACACCAACACCAACCTTGTCTTTGCGGTTACCGACAACCACCAACGCCTTAAAGCGGAAGCGGCGGCCACCTTTCACCACGCGGCTGACGCGGTCAATGTTGATAACCAATTCTTCAAACTCTTTTGGTGCGTCATCGCGCACATTTCGCCGGTCATCGCGGCGACCACCACGCGGACTGCGAGGCCGACGGCCTTCTGCGCGTGGGGTAGTATTTGCAGCTTGTTCTGCCATACTAGAACTCCAATCCTTCTTGGCGCGCAGCCTCAGCCAATGCTTTCAAGCGACCAGCGTACTGGCGGCCGTTGCGATCAAAGACCACTGCGCTAATTTTACTTTTCTTTGCTTTCTTGGCAATTTCCGTACCGATGGCAGCACATTTCTTGCTCATCGTACCTTTTGCTTTGGTGCCAACGGTAGTTGCGGCAGCCAATGTTTTGCCAGCGACGTCGTCGATCAGCTGAGCGCTAACGTGCATGTTGCTGATGGTGACCGTCAGGCGTGGGCGCTCTGCAGTGCCTGAAACTTTCGCGCGAACGCGGTTTTTACGGAGAGCGCGGTTGAGTAATTTCTTGTTTTCAGCCATGATTACTTACCTGTCTTTCCTGCTTTGCGCAAAATTTGCTCGTCAGCATACTTGATACCCTTGCCCTTGTATGGCTCAGGCTTCTTCAGCGCGCGGATTTCCGCAGCGACTTGGCCGACTTGCTGTTTATTGATACCGCTAACGATGATGGTCATCTTTTCGTTGGTAACGGTGATACCCTCTGGGGCTTTATATTTGACTGGGTGTGAAAACCCGAGCGCCATTTCCAGCTCATTGTTGCTGGAACTCACGCGGAAACCGACACCATTGACCTCTAGGCGCTTCTCGTAGCCCTTGGTCACGCCGATTACCATATTATTGATCAGCGCGCGCATCAGACCGTGCTGGGCGCGAGCAGTTTTGGACTCATCCTTCGGATGAACCGTGACTTGTCCGTCTTCGACTTTCACCTCAACTGCTGGCGTGATGAATTGGGTTAATTCACCTTTCGGGCCCTTAACGACCACATCGCCAGAGTCAACCGTGATTGTCACACCGGCCGGAATAACCACCGGCAGTTTTCCGATTCGACTCAGACTCATTACTCACCTTTCGTGTGATTTGATATTAACTTCGGTATTTTAGCATAGATTAGGGGTGAAATGCAAGGCGGACTCTCACCGACCGAGTACTACATAAATCGCGTTAATTATATATTGTAATATTCTTTTGCGATGTTCAGCAGGAGTTCATATGCCCAACCAACTATCTTTTTCTCGCTTAGTTCCGATAATCTCTTATCGCCATGGAATAGATTACAGCGTATAGTATATATAATATCCGCAAGATTTTCTAAATCTTCTTCATCCCTAAGATACTTTTTCTTTTCATTTTTCATATTTTTAACACTTAATCTCTCTTCGGGCTTTGTACTCTTGAAATCCCTGATTATACACTCTCTGTTCGTACTCACATATTCTCCCGCTATGCTTTTGAAATATTCTTTGCACTTTCTCTTTCTATAGTCATATCATTTCATTCCTTATATCCATAATATAGTGTTTACTCAAGCGTCATACCGCTTCGTATTCATCATTGTAACAGAATAGCAAGCAACTGGTCGGTCACTAAACATCAGCCCTTCATTGCCCAATACTCAAAGCTTTTCTATAATTTTCGCCGCCTCAATAATTCGCAAAGCTTTCCGATACATCACATCCATATCTTTCTCGACCACACACCTATCATCATCGCTATCTTTAGAAAAAGCTATCATATCAAACAGTGCCGCCAAATCATCCCAATCAACCGGCGGATAGTCAACTTTATCGCAATCAGTCAGCCGCGCCATCGCGAAACACAACACGTCAAGCGGCTCGGCGGTCTCCCGTTTATTTTTAGAATCTTGATACAAATCAATAACTTCGCGAGCAATGATGGCTTGCTGAATTGATTTGCTGCTATCTTTCATGGGGCTATTTTAATATAACCTTGCCTAGTCCCTGCCGCCAAAGTATAGTAATAATATGGCTAAGATAGTTGCAAAGGCGCTGGTGCGGAATTCTGAAGGATTATATTTGGTGCTGTATAGAAGCAATACGCATCCGCGGTTCCCCGGGCATATTGATTTTCCCGGCGGAGAGGTTGAGCCGGAAGAAATACCGGAAGTAGCGGTCGCGCGCGAAATACAGGAAGAGACAGGACTGCTAGTTAATTCAAAAAAATTGAAGAAGCTATTTACCAAACAATACCAGCAAACAACGCATATGTTGTTTGAGGCAAAGCTCGCCGAACCGGACGCGAAAATCGCTTTAAGCTGGGAACATAAAGGCTACCGATGGATAACGCCGGAGGAACTGAAGTCCCTGCCTAAATTCCCAGGCGCCGACCCGTATTATACGGATGTGGTGAATTATGCGGCTGGTGAAAGCTAGATGTAATTAGCAATTTCATAGTAATAATCCCCAAAGCGCTTCACGGTGTGCCAGCGGTTGAGCCATCAGGGGAATATCAAACCTCTACCGTATAAAGCCTTTCGTCACACCATTCGCTATTGGCTCACTTTAACCGCCGCTAATTTATCCTTATATTCATCAAACTTGGAGAAATCGATATCACTAAACTCCTCAAATTCACCCTTTTTCAAATGAGATTTCTGCAAACCCAATATTCTCTTCATAAACGAAATGACAGTTCCATGAGATACAATTGCGATGGTATTATTTTTAAAGTTACGCTTTCGGACATCGTCCAAAAACTCGCATAATCTCAACTCCAGGCTATATTTATTGTCGCCGTATTGCCCAAACCTAACGAAAAAATCTCCTGACGCTTGCCTGGTGCGTACCGCATCAAGTTCTGGATCACTAGGTTTTCCATCATATTCGCCCCAATCAATTTCTCTGATTCTATTATCAATAATTACCTCTGCACCTGAAGCTTTCATAATTTCCTTAGCTGTTTGCAGCGTACGAATTAGCGGCGAGGAATATATCTTATCAATCTCCCGTGGCATCTTACTTACCGATTTGGCAACTTGGCGAAAACCCGCCTCCGTCAGCATAGAACATCGTATCTCTTTGCAAGACAAAACGCCCCTGACATTATCCACAGCCTCGCCATGCCGCATAAAGATTATATTCACGCAAGTAATTCCTTTCTAAGTTGGTTTACCGGTTTAATTATATATGATTTTTAGCACTGAATGATTACACGGTCACGTACTATGAGATGTACGGCAGTCAGAAAAGAATTTTACAACACGGTGAGGTGTGGAATTTGCAGATGGATGGCTATATAATTAGTTTAATACTAGATAAGAACCCGAAAGACTACCAAATGACCAGAAAACTACTAGAAATCGAACGCAAACGCCAGCTAACCGGCGACGCAAAAGAATTAATCAAGCAGTTGCGAGAACTTGGTTTTGAGCTGCAGAGTAATCTCCACGAGATTGATACGTATTATTCTCGTCCTGATGTCGATTTCATGAAGACGGTTGAATGCTTGCGGATTCGCCAGCGCGATGGTTTTGCCGAGGTGACATATAAGCCTGCGACGACGACCGCGACACATACGGCGAACGACGTAATCATTAAACCCGAGACAAACCTGCCAATTCAGTCTGGGGACGCGGCAATCGCCAAACAACTGCTCACCAACCTCGGCATGGTACGGCTAGTCGAGGTCAACAAATACCGTCGCTCGTTCCAGTCCTCTGATTTTCCGCAGGCAACGGTGACTATAGACGAGATCAAAGACGCCGGAACGTTTGTGGAAGTTGAGATTTTGTCAGACGATGAAACTGGCGCTCTGGCGATGATTAGTGAAATTGAAACCAAACTCGGCCTTGACTCGTCAGAAGTTGTGACGCGGCCTTATCGAGATATTTGCATGGGACTGTAGGACTGCTTTTAAAACTGCCGCAAGAATTCTAACTTACCGCTCTCAAAATGCCGTACGTCCTCGATGCCGTATTTCATCATCACCAGGCGGTCGATGCCGCAGCCAAAGGCAAAGCCGGTGTATTCATTCGGATCGATGTTAGCAGCTTTCAGTACATTCGGATGAATCATGCCGCAGCCCAGCAGCTCGATCCAGCTTTCGCCCGAACAAACTTTGCAATCCGGATTTTTGCCTTCGCAGAATGGGCAGCTCAGCGCAAATTCAAAGCTCGGCTCGGTGAACGGGAAATAAAATGGATTGACGCGCACATCCAATTTCTTGCCGTAATATTCCTGCAAAAACTCCTGCAGTGTCGCGATGAGGTTACCAACATTAACACCCTTGGTGACATACACACCCTCAACTTGATAGAACGTATGCTCGTGCCGTGCGTCCAAATCTTCGTTGCGAAACACCCGGTCGGGCACGATGGCGGCGATCGCCTCGCCGTTTTCCAAATTGCCATGATATTTCTTCAGCACGCGGTTTTGCATGGTCGAGGTGTGCGCCGGCGCAATCAAGCGATCGCCATTAGCATCAGTTTCCTCGGTCATGAAGGTATCATAATCATCGCGCGCCGGGTGGCCCTTCGGAAAGTTCAGGCTCTCAAACATATGAAATTGATCGTCAATTTCACGCGACTCTTCCGTCACAAAACCCATGCGATTGAAAATATCAGAAATCTGCTCAATTTCGGCGCTCAGCGGGTGAATCGTACCCTGCTCGCTGGGTAGTAAATCAGAAATCGGTGCATTGACGTCCATCGGCGCCGTCACGTCAATTGGCGGCAAGTCAACTTTTGACAGCTCATCCTCGCGAGCCGTAACTACCCGCTCCAACTCCTGCTTCAGTTCATTAACTTTCTTACCAAACGCTCCGCGTTCTTCGGCCGGCAGCGTCGCAATGAGGCCATATAGTTCCCGCAGCTCTGCGCTCCGCAACACGCTGCGCGGTTCAGCTACTTCGGCTACGCGTGATAATAATATTGATCGAACTTCATCCAACTTTTCCATGTCATCGCCCCTGCATTAAAAACATACCGACAACCACCGCTGCCATAATGATAATTAAAATCCAAGCTGGCGCCAGCGTCGTCGTCTGCTTCGTATCTTCCAAATATTTCACATCTTCCACGCCGTCCAAGCTAGCTTTTTCCTGCAGACCCGACGCTTTGGCTTTCTCGCGCAGTTCCGCCGCAATGCGCTCTTGCAGTTCGCTGCGCTGATCGTTTTGATTCACAAATAATCCCATGACTATAGTATAACAAATTATGCTATAATAGTCGTGATACTATTTTAAGGAGGGAGTATGGCTACGAAGAAAACTTCAAAGAAAGCCCCGGTTAAAGCCAAAGCAAAGAAGACTGCTGCCGCTAAGACCGAAACCAAAACGACTGTTAAACGAGTCGTTACCGAATCTGTTGCGGCCAAGAGCGAACGCACCAAATTAGATTCTAAATTACCAAACAACTTAATCAACATCGTCATCGCAGAAATCGTTGGCACGTTTATCCTAACGCTAGCAGCGCTATTTTCTGCCAGCATCTTAGCGCCGTTTTACGTAGGATTGGCTTTAATGCTGATCGTTATGGCAATTGGCGGCATTTCCGGCGCGCACATTAACCCAGCCGTCACTTTCGGACTCTGGTCAATGCGCAAACTAAAAACTGTCCTAGTACCGTTCTACTGGGGAGCGCAGTTCCTCGGCGCAATGGCGGCCGTTGTGCTGATTGGCGGTATGACGGAAGGCGGATTCTCAGTTCGCTTTGATCAATTCACGAACTTCTCATGGAGTATTTTCGCCATTGAGATGATCGGTACGGCAATATTTATGTTTGGTCTTGCTGCGGTATTATCGCGCACTAACCTTAAACTAGCTGGACGATCTGTTGGAATTGGTATGGCGCTGGCAATTGGTTTGGTCGTATCAAGCACCCTGCTAAGCTACGTCCAAAGTGCAGTGTTTGTTAAGCATACAAAGAAGACTGCAAATTCAGCCCAGAAAACAGAAGAAGGCGCATATAAGAATTATCCGCGGGAAGTTCATATTGGCGGAGCAACACTGAACCCAGCTGTTGCTTTGGCAGTAACCGAGAAAACCGACACTCAGATCCAAAGCAGCAATCCGCTAACAGCTGAAAATGAAAAAAGCTATTCGAGGCTTAGTTTGGAAGTTATTGCTGCAACGCTTATCGGTGCAGCGCTCGGCGGAAACTTATTCTTACTGGTAAATTACCGTAACAAAGACGAAGAATAAGACGTTTCCACACTAATAAATCCTCCGTTTTAAGCGGAGGATTTTTATTTTACGCTTATAAGTAATATTTATTCTTCCTGCGCTGGTCGGTCGATCAGCTCTGGCTGCGTTTGATGATCACCGCCAGCGATCCGCACCACGTCTTTATCAATCTTGCCCAGCTCTTTATACGAATTATTATAATGCCCGACGGTGGTACTGAGACTTTTGCCCATCTTGGTCATCAGCTCATCAAACTTTTTGATATGCACGCCCAGCTGACCGACACGCACCTGGATATCTTTGGCCTGCTCTTCAATCTGTAAACTCCGCAGCCCCTGCAGCACCGTCTGCAAATACGCTAAGAAGCTGGTCGGACTGACGATAATCACTCGCTTGTCACGAAAGGCGTATTCGATCAGGTCGCGGCTCGAACCGCCCGCACCAACATTGTTGATCAGCAGGTCATAGTACAGCGACTCACTGGGGATGAACATAAAGGCAAAGTCCATGGTGTTCTCACGCGGGCGAATATATTTGCTAGTCTCGTCAATGCGCCCCTTCAGGTCAGCTTTTACCTTATTCATCCACAACTCGCGCTCGGCTTTGGTCTCGGCGTTAATCATCCGGTTGTAATTTTCCAAGCTAAATTTACTGTCCACCGGCAAGATCTGTCCCTTGTCCAGGAAGATAACCGCATCAACAATCTCGCCGTCCTTGAAACGGTATTGCATCTGGAACTGCTTGGCTGGCAACACATTATCCAGTACGCTTTCTAAGTAAAACTCGCCAAACACGCCGCGCTGCTTAGGATTTTGCAACACATTTTGCAGGGTTTTCAGGTCAGTCGCCACGTCGACCACCCGCTTGTTTGTTTCATCCAGCTTCGCCAGCCGCTGCGTCACGTCCGCCACCAATTTGGCACTTTCCGACAGCTGCTTTTGTACCGAGGTTTGTACCTGAGCATTGCTACGCTCAAGTTTATCGCTGACTGATTCATTCAGCTTGGCGATGGTTCGCCCCAGCTCCACCACGTCAGTTTTAATGAGCTCGACTGATGACTGCTGTTTCAGCTCGCTTAACTTCGACTGCAGCACGAACAACGTCGCACCCAAACCCATAACGATAATAACCAAGAGAATAATGATAACGATTTCCATACTCTTAGTGTACAGGGATTACAGAGACAAGACAACTCGCGCTAGCAGGACGAATATAGCAACGAATAAAATTGCTGCCGCATTACCGCGAATACGATTAATCCAAATAACCGCCAAATATACCAAAGTTGACGCTGCAATAGTCCATAGAATTGAAGTTGTCCATAGCCCACTCGTCCATAAATTAGTCCCCCATAAGGCAACGGTCGCCGCTATTACAACGACCAGCGGACGCTTGACTCCAAACATGATTAGCAGCGGCACCATCATTATACCGACCAAAACCAGCGCAATATACGATGACCAGGCAGCGCTATTCACACACATTGAAACCTGGTCTGCCGACGAACAGAAAACCGGCGTTAGCATCATCCTGTCAAACGCCAGCGCTAACAGCCAAATTATGACGCCATTAGCTGCCGCCAGTGCTAAAATACGCAGGAAAGTACCTCTTGATAATGGATAGGTGTATTCCGATAGCTCTTGCTGAAAAATCTTTGGCGTTGAACTCATGTAAAAATTGTAACGTAAACTTGAGAAAATTGCAAATGTATATATTTAATTATAAGCGTTTTGCTATCAAATTAAAGTTAGGTACATACCACACAATGCCAACACACGCAATTAGCAAGCCCCCCGCCACATCCAGCGGCGTATGCACCAGAGCAATCACTCTTCCGACGCACACCAGCAGGGTCAGTATCAGGCAAATTACGGCTAGTTTTTTATTTTTCGCCTCAAACCAGACCGCTAAAGTAATCGCCATCGTAAATAAGGCATGATCAGAAGGAAAACCCGGATTATTTAAAAACGACGCGCCAGCCGAAACACCCAAAGCCTCAAACGGACGGAGTTGCTCCGGCTGATACACTGCACCGATAATTTTTGCTACTATATACGCCGTCAATCCTGCCATTAAAACGCGTAAATATGCCTGATATTTCTCATCGTTTGGTATCGTTTTAAGCAAAGCATACGCCCCAATCAACGCCACCGGAATAACTAAGCCGTCAGCGATTAGCTTCACTATTAATTGCAAGTCCATAGCCCCAGTATATCGCGTTAGAGCTTATACGTAAACGCTTGCCAGGATATTTTTTCTATAGTACAATGATAAACGTCGTTGGGATGTCGCCAAGCGGTAAGGCACCGGGTTCTGGTCCCGGCATTCGGGGGTTCGAATCCCTCCATCCCAGCCAAGAAGACAAAGAATATGATCAGCTACTGGCTGGTCTTTTTCTTTTATTTTTTCGAGAATTTGCGCCAGGCTTTACCGAATTTTTATCAATGAAATTCACCCGCAGCAACAATACCCACAAAGCCGACAAAAAGAGCAGCGCCCATAAACCTCCCGGCAAATTAGCTGTCGCACCAAAAAGCGTAGATGTAGTATTATTTACAGCAGCCATACCTTCTAAAACAGATAGAGCCGCCAAAATAATGAAACCGCAAACTTTACTTACTCGAATAACGTTACTTGATGCGCTCATCTTCAAAAGATACGGTAAGGCCGCCAATTCCGCTACAACAAGCAAACTACCCGCCAGCAAACTAACAACGGGAGCAATTCCAGCGCCAACTAGCAACCCGGGGAAATTTTCAAACGTGAACAATTGAGTCAATAACATTATTAAGATAAAGATACTTAAAACGAGTCTAATCAACCAATCAAAGGAGATCAGGTGTATTTTAGCCGTTTTCTTACTCTTTCTTCGCTGCGCTGCCATACGTTCAGTATAGCCCGGATATTCAAAAAGCTCAAGTTTGTTGTATTTTTTACCAAAATCCTTGCGCTTTTATAAAAAAATCCGTATAGTAATAGCAAGCGAACGTTACAAAAACAAACACCATAAATCGTATCTTTCGCTCTACGACATCCACCACAACATGAGGCGCCTCTGACTACAGAGGCGCTTCGCTAAAATATATCCATATTTGATAGAATATATTAGATTTAATACGTTACTCCGACCGAGCCTTGCTGGTTAAAATTTCTGATTGCTCCATCCGCCACTTCGCAATTTCGCCATGATGTCCGCTTAGCAGCACCTTAGGGACTTTTAATCCATTGTATTCTTCCGGCCGTGTATATTGCGGAAATTCTAGAGTTTTTCCATCAGAGAAACTCTCAATCTCCGCCGATTTCTCACCGCCAAGCACACCGGGAATAAGCCGCACTATCGAGTCAATCACCGCCATTGCTGGCAACTCGCCGCCAGTCAGTACGAAATCGCCAATACTCCACTGTTTGTCAACCACCTCTAAGATTCGCTCATCGACCCCCTCGTAGCGCCCGCATATAAAAATCAAGCCACGTCCGCTATTCGCCTCGCTCTGCGCCTTTGCCTGGTGCCAGCGCTGTCCGCGCGGACTAGTTAATATAACTTTCGCACTTTCATCGCGCGACTTGGCAAATTTTACCGCTCGCCATAACGGCTCAATCATCAACAGCATACCATCGCCGCCGCCATACGGCGTATCATCTACTTGACGGCGCGGCCCCAGTCCAAAATCGCGCAAATTAATCGTTTCTAATTTAACAATCTCATCTTTTTGCGCTTTCCACATCATCGAATTCTCAAAGACACCGGTAAACATCTCCGGAAACAGGGTGATTACTTGAAATCTTCTCATCTGTTACAGTTTAGCAGTTATTGACTAAAATGTCCATACGTGATATAATATAAAGATGTGCACCAAAAAACCGCCATCACAACGAAGGCGGTTTTTTAGCACAAATAAGGCTCTCAACGGACAATCCGTTGCTCGCATAGAGCTCGTTCTCGCATAGTCTGTGCTTGAACTTGTTTATGATTATAGCACAGCAGAATGAGTAGCGACAATAGTTTTTCCTAAAAACATTACTATTTTACGTAACGGCGATATTTAGTCTACAGCATACGCTAAATATCAAGGTCATCCAACTCAGCAAGTTCCTTGCGAGCATTCTCTGCGTATGAAGATTTGCTCTCTGCAGGCTCATTCGTTGAAATTTCTGTAGCCTCATCAGACGGATCATCGTGCCGATAACACTGTGAACCTGTAAAACCGTCATTATTAACAATCTTCAGATTATAACGCGCATCATTTTTTGACCCCAAAGCCCGAAGCAGTGTTCGCAGACTCTGCGCCGTGCCGCCGCGCTTGCCGATCACCCGCCCCAGATCTTCCGGATTCACTGTCAGCGTCAAAAGCACGCCTTTTTCATCAATCTCTCGCTCTACCGCAACGTCATCTGGATGTCCGACTAATGCTTTTACGACATACTCCACAAATTGCTGATCTATTGTTGACATTCTGCCCCTCCTCCTGGAATTAAACTGTACTTTCATTATACACGAGCGGTTTGCCCCGTGCAAACTTTTATCATTTTTCGCCAGATTCTTTATATTTAGCAATCGCAGCGCGGGCAGCTTGCTGCTGAGCCACTTGTTTGGAAGGGCCGGTACCACGCCCCATCATCACTTCACCGACGAATACTCCAAGCGTGAAAATTTTATCATGATCTGGGCCTTCCTCGCCCAAAACTTTGTATACTGGCGTCTGACTATCAACTCGCTGAGAAATTTCCTGCAAATACGATTTCGGATCGCGCCAACTTCCCGACTCCAATATTCCGTCCAGCTTGACAACAATATGCTTATGTATAAAATCTCGGGCATCATCAAATCCGCGCTCCAGATAAATCGCACCGATCACCGCCTCAAAGGCATTGGCTAAAATCTGCAAGCGCGCCCGATCCGAGCCATTTTTCTCGCCCTTTGACATGCGAATCAGCGGTCCATAGCCCAACTTATCGCCCGCATCACCAATACTTTCCGTGCGCACTAGCGCCGCTCGCCAAGCTGTCAAGATCCCTTCTGGTTCAGAAAAATGCGTAAATAAATACTCCGTCACCGCTAGCTCCAACACCGCATCACCTAAAAATTCCAGCCGCTCGTTGTGCTCGTGGACTGATTTTCTGTGTTCATTAACATAGCTGCGATGCGTCAAAGCCGTAACCAGTATATCTAAATTATTAAACTCAAACCCCAGCTTCTCGCGCGCAAACTCCTGATACGGCGCCGTATTCATTCCACTCATTTACAAATTCTCCTGTCTGATTCGTTTCATTGCTAATAAGATTAGCTTACCGATATCTTCATATTCGACTTCGTCCAGCGCCTCATGAAAACTAAACCATTTTAGTCCGTTCATCCACTCTTCTTTCTGAAGTTTTTCATATGGATTTAATGCTTTCACTAGATAAACTTGCGTTGTCATCAATACTAATTTATCAATTCGACGATAACGAAAATTCACCTTACCCAGCCAGCCATGCAGCTCAATATTCTTTAATCCAGTTTCTTCGCCAATCTCCCGCCGCGCTGTCACCTGAGCCGTTTCACCCGGTTCAATGTGGCCTTTGGGGATTGTCCAGCGATCGCGGGCGTCTTGGTATAACAGAAAATTAACTTCGCCTTTTTTATTGCGCCGAAAAATCACGCCACCAGCAGTCGGCTCGCGCACAATCTCCTGAATTGTCGGCTTTTTTCTGCCGCCAAAATATTTTTTTATATGATCAAAATTGCTTGTTCTCACTATCGGATTCCTCCACAAGGTTGCGGAGTGCCGTGCCGAGCACGCCATTCACGAACTTCCCCGAGTTATCCGAACCGAACGCCTTTGCTAATTCCACCGCTTCATTAATCGCCACTTTTGGCGGTACGCTATCTACACAAAACAGCAGCTCATACAAGCCAATTCTTAGTACCGTTCTGTCAATCCGCAATATTTGCTCCAGCGGCCACTCTGGCGCTAACGGGCGAAGTTCCTCATCCAACTTTGCCGTATTAGACAACACACCGCTAACTAAATTGTCGACAAAAGTCACATCATCGATCGACGATTTATACTCTGCCAAATTACGTTCTAAAATATCTTTATAGTTTAGATTTTTGTCGCCCGCATCTTTTCGAAACTCATATTCGTACAGTGTCTGCAGCGCGACGATTCGTCCCAAATGACGGTTTGATGCCATTACTAAGCGTCCTGTCCGTAATTACTATTTTTTAGTTTTACCAGTCTCACGTTTGGTCGTTTTAACCTTGACTGGCGACGTACTGTTGACGCGGCGCGCCAATTTTAATACCAGATGACTGCGGCGAAGACCCGTCTTACGCGGGCTACTCTGCTTCTTTGGTTGTGCCATACTTATCTCCTCTTTCGGTTTATTTTTAAAACTTACAGACCATTATAATGTTTTTAGCAAAAAATCTCAAGTTTTCGCCGGAGAACACGGAGGCTTTGGTAAAGTGCCTGGCTTTTCATGAAATTTATCATAGCACAGAATATAGATGAATTGCCGCCACGCGAGAATAACCAGCCTGCCCTAAATAACTATATTCACTAATTTCTTCGGCACATAAATCATCTTTTTTGGTGGTTTATTGCTTGTGAATTTGGTGACATTTTCATCAGCCAGTGCCGCTTGTTCGATAGCATCCTTGTCGGTATCGGCTGGTAGCTCCAATTTAGCGCGAAGCTTACCATTGACCTGAACGATGATGGTCACCACATCGCTCACCAGATATTTCTCATCCCACTTTGGCCAGTGATTGACGTGAATGGTATCAGTATGACCCATCTCCTGCCACAATTCCTCGGTAATGTGCGGCGCAAATGGTGCCAAAATTTGCAGCAGACTCTCCAGGGTAAACCGCCATGTTTCTGACGCTTGCATACCATGTGATTCTTTGAACTTGTATAGACCATTGACCATTTCCATCATCGCCGCCACTGCCGTGTTGAATTTTTCGTCCTCGATATCGCGGGTGACTTTCTTGATAGTGAGGTGAGTGAGGCGCAACAGCTCCGCGACTACATCACCATCCTCTTCCAGAGTACACTCTTCGCTCAAATCTCCACTGGAGATTTCTCGCGAGCGTTCGGCTGAAGCGTCCGCTATTCGCGAACACTTCACAGCCTCTGTCAGAGGAGGTAATGTAGCCGCCTCAACAAACTCCTGCACCACATTCCACACTCGGTTTAAGAACCGATACGTCCCCGGCACCCCGCGCGGATCCCACGGTGCATCCATATCGTACGGCGCGATGAACATCTCGTAAACACGCAGCGCATCGGCACCGTAGCCGCTATCCATAATCTCCATCGGATCAATGACGTTACCCTTAGACTTGCTCATCTTTTGACCGTCCGGCGCCATAATGTAGGCATTGTACATCATCCGTTTGAATGGCTCTGGTGTCGGCACTAGACCGAGTTTATAGAAAAAGCGCATCCAAAAACGACTATACAGTAGGTGTGCTACCGCATGATCAGCACCATTGTAATAATCAACCGGCGCCCAGTGCTTGATAAGCTCTGGATCCCACGCCTGCTGATCATTGTGCGGGTCTAGATAGCGCAGGAAGTACCAGCTGGAACAAGCATAGCCGTCCAGCGTATCAGTTTCACGCCGTCCCTCATGCCAATTGTTGCCCGCTGGCTTTGGCTCGGTGATCGGCACCGTTTTACCGGTCTCAACATCAACCCAAACGCGCACCCAATCATCAACTTGCGCTAGGACCGACGTATTACCACCCGTCGGCTTGAAATCCTTGACCTCTGGCAAAATCACCGGCAAGCACTTGTCCGCCACAGCGATTGGCCCGAAACCATCAACATGCACCATCGGAATTGGCGCACCCCAGTACCGCTGACGAGAAATCAACCAGTCACGCATTTTGTAAGTAGTTTTACCACGACCAGATCCCTGCTGTTCCAGCCACGCTACAATTTGCTCGCGGGCATCTTCACTACGCGTACCGTCGAATTGCCCAGAATTGATCAATTCACCTTCACCAGTGTAGCAACCAATATCTGCCGAATCCTCTGGTTTGTCAACCACCTGAACAATTGGCAGATCAAATTTCTCAGCAAAAGCAAAGTCGCGTTCATCATGCGCCGGCACCGCCATAATCGCGCCAGTGCCGTAACCACCGAGGATGTAGTCCGCCACCCAAATTGGCACTTTCTGACCATTGACTGGATTGATGACATAACTACCAGTAAATACGCCGGTTTTATCTTTATTTTCCTGGCGTTCAACGTCAGATTTCTGCTGAGCCGCTTGAACGTATGCTTCAACCTTGGCACGCGTGTCGGCATTGACTAGCTGAGGCACTAACGGATGCTCTGGCGCTAGCGCCACATACGTCGCGCCAAACAGCGTGTCAGGGCGCGTAGTGAAAACAGTTATGACGTCGTCGCGGCCTTCAACCGCAAACTCAACCTCCGCACCGATTGACCGGCCGATCCAATTTTTCTGCATAGTTTTGACCATTTCCGTCCAGTCTAGGTCATCAGTCGCCTCCAAAATCTCATCAGCATAGGCTGTGATGCGGAAAAACCACTGCTTGAGGTTGCGCTTGGTGACAGGATTGCCGCAGCGCCAACATTTGCCGCCCTCAACCTGCTCGTTAGCTAGCACCGTATTGTCAGTATCACACCACCACTGTGGCTGCTCCTTCTGGTACGCCAAATCGTGCTTGTACAGCTGCGTAAAAATCCACTGGGTCCACTTGTAGTACTCGGGGTCAGCGGTGGAAATCTCCTTTGACCAATCATAACTAAAGCCGAGGCGCTTCAGCTGCTCCTTAAAATGAACCTTGGCTTCGTCATGCGCCACTCGCGGCGTTTTACCAACCTTGATGGCATAGTTTTCCACTGGCAGACCAAAGCTATCCCAGCCAATTGGATGATAAGTATTATAGCCCTGTTGGCGCTTGAGGCGCGCTTTAATATCAGCAAACTGAAACGTCCGACCGTGGCCGATGTGAATACCCGCGCCAGTGATGCCAGGAAGCATGCTGAGACTATAGTACTTTGGGCGCGTTGTATCACTAAGATCAGTGACATAAGTGCCGTCAGCCTCCCATTTATCTTGCCATTTTTTCTCAATTTCCGTCGGATTATATCGTTTCATACCCGTAATTATATCAAAGAACTCCGCCTCAAAAAAACGGAGTTTCCTTGACGTAAGCACATTTCTTATGCAGATTGAGACACTGAAGAGTTAGACATACCCTTGAATAATTCTTCAACAACTGACTTCAGGCTAGCAGCATTAGACGGGATATCAATAGATTCGGTTTTACTCGTATCAATATCGAGAGATAAACTCGCCGATGAATCTTTGCCTTTACCCTTAATCTCAACTGCTTTTAGCGCATGTGAATTGACATCAGCCCAAATTTTCAACGTACCGTTAGATTTACCTGTTTTATTTACCGATCCGTTATTATGACGGACATCTTTAGTGCAATTTTTAATATCTTTGCCAATTGACGTACTTTCTAAAGCTTTCGAAAAATCCTTTGCCTTAGCTGCAGCTTCATCGCTATTTAAATCTATCTCAAAACCGCGACCACCATTACGATCATCAAGTTTTGTATCTTTTATAATTAAGAAGCTGTTTTGCCTATATATATCGGCAATCTCTTTTCGGGCCTTACTGTCATTTTGCAGTTTTTTAACAATCTCCGCCGAGCATTTAATATCAGTATTACTGTTGGTGATGTCTTCGGCTGTCGTCTTTAGCCATTTACCATCAATTTTCGACATCTTCTCCTCAAGCTGCGATATAATTTGCTTTTTAACAGCTTCTATTTGCTGCTTTAACGACGGGCTGGCCTCATACGCTGAACTAGGTACGTTTGATTCTATTGCCAAGCTAACCACACTTTTCACCAAATCCCGCACGCCGTTTAGCTTAATGTAAATCGCACCATCCTGATCAGTAACAACAGCAGCCTTCAAATTAACAGTTTTTGAAACGTTCTTAAGAGTTATTTTTGCCTCAACGTCGGTTTTAGTTTTCGGCGAGTCGGCAGCAGATTTGATATTTAATTCAATTTTACTGTCATTATTAGCAATCACTGTCATCTTGCCGTTTACAACCGCCTTTTTGGTCGTCATGGTATTGACCACAGCATCGGTTACTATCTTCTGCGGATTCTGCCACCATAAGAAATACAATAGCGCGGCAGCAATGGCTAAAATTAAAATTAACACGCCAGAAATAATACCGACAATCAGCCCAACTTTTTTCTTCGGCTTTAGCGCCGCACTACCATACGGCGGATGTGCCGCAGGTACAGATGAAGCGGCTGGCTTTTTTTGCGACTTCGACAATGATCCAGACGGCGACTTCTGTGCTTTTGCCTGTTTACTATTATCCATAAATCCCCTATCTTTATTTAAGCACTTTATACTATAACAAATTACCCTTTAAATTGCGAGAAAAATTGATTTTTCCTGGCAATCCACTGCGGCGTTTGGCGCACCAACTTTTTCTCATCCTCAGTACTATGAAGATTTATTTTTATAGCCTCCTCTAACCATACTCCGCCGCTAGAACCCTTAAACAAAGCAATACCTTCAGACTTTAATTTATCGCGAACAAACGCTCCGGCTTCAATTGCATTACGGCATTCTTTTACTTGGCAACCTTTCTGGCGAGCAGCTGGCGCCAAATACATATTCGCTTTTTCGCCAACCGTAACAACCCAATCCAGTAGCTCTGTACTACAATGCGACCCCAAATCAGCATGAGCCTGTTCAAAAATGCCGCGCAGCCCGTTCATATTACCCAACACGGCAATCCGCTGCGGCGTTTCCATCTTATATAACGACTGCAAAGCTGCCAATGCCGTCAACGGCGTTGAACTATAACTATCGTCCAGTAGCCACGTGTTGTCCGCGCCGCGAAGCAAATTCATTCTTCCTGGCAGCGGACGCAAGCTTTCCACGCCTTTTTTAATATTATCCTCGCTTTCACCTGTAGCATAACCAACAGCCGCTGCTACAATTACTGGACGGATATTATGCTCGCCAATCAACTTGACGTTGACTTCCAATCCTTCAGTGTTTTCCGGCGACATAATAAAGCCATGATGTCCGTCCTCCAAAGAAAAATTACGGTCATCAAAATTATACTCCGCCACCGGATCGCTGCCATATGTCGTAATATTAGGATTTGTCAAAAAGCTCGCAAAACGCCCATCAATATCATCGCGATTAATCATTGCCATCCGCGAAAAGTTTGCTAGCGAAATCATCTCGTTTGCTACCTCTTCCAGAGAATGCTCAACCTGCATACGTCCGTTTGTTACAGAAGTTACAATAGTAATATAGGGAATTATATAACTCCTAAACCACTCATTATAGCCAGGTTCTTGCGGATTAAATTCCTGAACAATTAACTGAACCGCCGAGTTTTCTGTTTTAATATATTTTTTTATCTTGCGCCGCAACCTAAGCCACCTAAATATCCCTTTTTCCGGCATATTTATACCCATTAACTGTAATAGAACGTCAGCCTTAGTCCTAGGCTCTTCTTCGTTAAGCCTGATATTAAATTGCTGCGCCAAAACTGTACCTATGGCAATTTTCGCACTAGCCTTGCCGGCGCTACCTGTAACGGCAATTATTTTTATACCGGGATGAGCCGCGAAAAACTCTCGCACCAATTCCGCCAGCTTTTCTTCTTTCTTTTTTGAAATTATAACAACCATAATTACATCATACCATAAGCGGCATGAAAGAGCTGCTACGCGCCCACCCGGGGCATGTTTGAAACGTGTTTGTCTTTCAATTGGCAAGCATAGGAGATGCCCCTATGCGTACCAGCTCATGATCAATTATGCACTATCTAATGAAAAAACACAAGCATATTACTTATTAAAATAATCAGGTAAAACTTTCCCTACCAACATTCCTGCCAGCAGGACTGCGAAACCGCACATAATCGACGGAATGCCAGAAATCGTCGACGGATCTACGATATTAACAAACGTTGTCGGCACTATAAACAAGATATAGCCAATAATTAGCGAACACAGAGATCGGCGAATATTTTTTACAGCAGCTTTACTTTGGATATAAGCGTATACAATAGCAATAATCAACAAGCCATAGTAGTATCCCGCATAAATCGGATAAAATTCATCGCGATTCTCAAAGATTACGTAATTGCCTAAGCAGGCGCCAGCTTTTACACCGTCAGCTTCCAATAAGAAATAACCGACGAATAGTGCTGCCAAAATATAACCTAGAACTGGAATCCAGCGCCTTTTGTCGCCAGAAAGTTGATAAATCAGATGGATACCCAGAGGCGGCAGCATAGTAATCGCCACATAACCAAGCTTCGCCCAGCCTAGGCTATCAAGAAAAATCGTACCTTCGCAAACATTATACTCAGCCCACTGAAACAGCGCCAAACAGATGAGCAGCGCCATAGCAATCCTTGTCACAGCGTTTAGCTTATAGCGCCAAAACGTATAAATTGCCAAAGTAATTTCAATCGCCAGCGTTGCCAACATCACTGGCGGCGAAAAGCAGTAAAGTTTCGGCTTCTTAAGCTTATTCATATGATGAATTATACACCATTATGGCGGCTAGTCGTTGTCGCGAGCAGTAAACCATTCACCGAATTTCTGCCAATGCTGAAAATGAGCAGGGTTAATCTCCGCACCGTCATGACGGAGCGCAAACTCTTCAGCAATTGTTAACCCGCCGCTATCCTCCATTGATACAACCTGATTCATTGATGTTCCTTCGCCGCGCGGCTCGTTTATAAACACGC
>CAUSPY010000004.1:0-65963 GCA_963533665.1 uncultured Candidatus Saccharibacteria bacterium | reverse complement strand
CTATTTTGTTTAGGCGGGCAGTCTCGCGCTGAGACCAGATTTTTGCAGTGTATTGGTCGGAAAAACTATCTCTATTTTCTGCTTTTATAATTCGGAATGTTAAGTTTTTATTGTTTACGGGATGGGCATCAGCGCCCCAGGTGCCTTCAATGCCGAGACCAGCAACAGATAGACGAGGCTTTTCTACTATAAATTCCTGGTTATATTTTTTTCTGAGATAGTCAGACATACTTAGGGCAGTTGACCATTCTGTAGCTACATTATGCGCCACAAACAGTATCATTACGGCGATTATTATAGACACTACTTTTAGCAGACGTCTTTTCTGGTGCGATGTCTTGCTCTGTTTTTCCATTGCTCTAGCGCTACTATTGCTAATTATTTCACCGCCTTAAAGTTGTTATGCTTACACTTAGTTATTTTAGCTTAAAAAGCATTGGTTACGCAAGCAATTACTCTATAGACAATTATTTTCTCAAGAAGGAGATTGAAGGGCAGCTCCGCGGAAACCTGAGGGGGTGGAGATGAAATTGAGAAGGACATAGGAACGAAGAATGCCAGAAGAGTCTTTGAGAGCAGATTTTATTGCTGCTAAGTTAGCTGACGCCTTTATTTTAAGGATAAGCGTAATAACCAATTAAATCCCAAACAAAAGAAACCTCCTAAAAGGTTTCCTACTGATGCTAATTTCTCATCTGGTCGGGGTGAAAGGACTCGAACCTTCGACCTCACGGTCCCAAACCGCGCGCGCTAGCCAACTGCGCCACACCCCGAAAAGGCTAAACTAATTGCCTAGCTCAATTCTAGCATGGATCAGGCAAAAAATCCAGTTGCTGTCATCCCAATTTCACTGTTCGCCGTAATGCCGCCTCGGCTAGTTGCGTCGATACTGTACGAAGTTGCTCAATACCTTGAACGGATTCCATATCAGACGGCTCTTTGTATGCACCGCCCGACTGGCATGCTATCATCGCGGCAACTATCGACGCTGTGCTGTCGCTGTCGCCACCAAGGTTCACCGCCCTGTACACCGCCGCCTGCATATCACCGCCAGCCCCTAAGAATATATCGTAAGCAATCGCTAAAGTTTCCGGCACATAAAAACCATAGTCTGTACCCAATTTACCGGCAGCATAACGTTCGGCTAACTCCTCGTCGGTTTGGCACGGGTTATAGACTGCTCGATGTAGCAATTCGCTTTCCTTAAAAAAATCATTTACGGCTAGGGTTTGAATAAATCGATCAGTTGATTCTGATACCGTTTGCCCTTCAAGCAAAGCGCTCAGCACCTCGCCATGCAGACGCGTGCATATACGCGCAATTTCGCTATTGTGCGTCATATTAGTAAGCAAGTCATATTGTCCGCGGCGCGTTCGCTTATCAACTTCGCCCAAGACTTGCCAAACAACTAGCGGCGCCATTTTCATGACAACACCGTTGCCCGCCTTGCCTTTTTCGCCAGATTTACGAGGCGAGACGCCGCTGATCATTCGCTCCACCGCCTTTACTGTGGAGCCGCCCCAACCGCACGGCACGCCCTCGGCTGTGCGCGGAGCCTGACGATAAGCTGCAACATGCTCATCTGCCAGCGACTCAATCGAAAAACCGCCAGCTCTTATGAGACCCTCAGCCACTGCCAGACTCAGCTGCGTATCATCGCTGACCGTGCCGCGCGCGCTTCCTGGAAAAAACGGATGATCCGACGGCGCCTGCAGTTCAGTAATTCTGCCGTATCGCTCGCGTATGTCTTCAGCCGGCCTTCCCTCAACTAGTAAACCAGCAGCATCGCCGTAAGCAATGGCTGGCAATATTTGACAGGCAGCTTGGTAAATTCTTTCCGTTTGATTAGTCGGAATTTCCGATCTAGTGCTACGCATTCACCGGCTCAATCTCCACCGAGCGAACTTCTTTGTTTTTTGGCAGCGCTGAATCTGCCGTGAATGTATAGACCAATAATTGCCCGAATGGCATTTCCACGTGCGCCATATCCGATTCAGGAACTTGATCTAAGTATTTTATTAGCGCCCGAATAGAATTACCGTGCGCCACCAATAAAATATTTTCGCCAGCCTGTAATTTCGGTAAAATCTCAGACTGAAAATATGGTACAGCACGCGCATAAACATCTTTCAATGTTTCGCCTCCAGGCACTGGATAATCCCAACCCCGGCGAATACCGTTAAAGGCTTCCTCGCCGATTTCGTCCTTAACTTCCCATTTATTCTTGCCAGTCAAATCACCATAATCGCGTTCATTCAATTCTGCCGCCCGCACTACTGGCATATCTTCTACTATGCCTGCGCCTTTTAGCAACGCGTCAAGCGTTTGATGCGTCCGCTTCAAAGCCGAAGTATATGCCTCGTCAAACGCCATACCTTTTAGCAATTCGCCCAGCCGCTCTGTGTCGGCTATACCCTTTTCCGTCAGGCCAACGTCAGTCAGTCCCGTCCATTTGCCAAGCAAATTCCATTCGCTTTCGCCGTGGCGGCTAATAACCAATTTTCCCATCTTTTTATCCTCCTTCTTAGCTGATGAATACATCGGCGTGATAGCAACTATTTTCTCGTCCTGCGAACCGGCAACCGTGCTAGTAATTTTAGTTTCAACATAACCGAACTCTTGTTTCGCCCATAGTTTCACCGCCCAAAGCAGCGGAAAATTAGCCTGAGCAGCTTCCTCTTTACTTATGAAATAACTATCCTCAATTTCCGATTCTTGCAAGCGAATATTAGCGAGTCTATCGTCAGACAATACCGCCGTAAACACAAACTGATGCGACAGATAATCTTCGGATTGGCGCGACGCAACCATCGCTAAGGCAAGCTCTCCTGGCGCCAGGTCGATATTGGCTTCCTCTTTAACCTCGCGGACGGCAGCCGCCAGCGGCGATTCGCCAGCATCGACTACACCGCTCGGAAGCCCCCAATTATCTTTGTAATTGGCTTTTAGAATTAGCAGCTCGCCTTTAGTATTTTCGATCAAAACTGCCGCGCTGGAGAAGCGAGCATCCAAACTAGCCATCCATTTCTGCCGCTGCTCTTTGGTATATTGCACCATTATTTCGCGTATTCAAATGCCCGCGTTTCGCGGATAACGTTAACTTTAATTTCGCCGGGATATTGCATGGTGCTTTCAATTTTAGTAGCAATGTCGCGCGATAGCTTGATTGCCGACAAATCGTCGATTTTCTTTGGGTTAACAATTATACGCACTTCGCGGCCAGCTGAAATTGCGTAGGCTTTATCAATACCGTCAAAGCTAGTCGCCACATTCTCCAAATCGCGCATTCGCTCGGCAAAATTCTCAGCCGAAACGTTGCGGGCACCCGGACGCGCTGCCGATGCCGCGTCGCAAACCCGGACAATAATCGCCTCTGGCGTTGTCGCCTCGATATCATCATGGTGCGCCTCAATAGCATGCACAATCCGCTCGTCCATGCCGTACTTGCGGGCAAATTCCGCGCCAATATGATGATGTTTGCCTTCAATTTTATGCGTCACCGCCTTACCAACATCATGCAGCAGCGTGGCAATTTTAGTAATGCGCACATCCGCGCCGATTTCCTCTGCGATCATGCCGGCAATTTGCGCCATCTCCGTCGAGTGCTTTAAAACATTCTGGCCGTAACTCGTCCGGAATTTCAACTCGCCCAGCATTCGCAGCATTTCTTTAGGAATACCGACCACGCCGACTTCGCGCGCCGCATCCTCGCCAGCCTGCCTGACCTCTTTATCAATCTGTTTTTTCGCCTTGGCGACCACTTCCTCGATACGCGCCGGATGAATGCGGCCGTCTTTCATCAACATCTCCAAGCTTAGGCGGGCAACTTGCCGGCGAATCGGATCAAAGCTAGAAAGAATCACCATGCCTGGCGTATCATCGACTAAAATATCGACGCCTGTTTCTCGCTGCAAAGCCTGAATGTTGCGGCCTTCTTTACCAATAATCCGGCCCTTCATCTCGTCGTCGGTCAGCTTAACTGCCGTCACTGTCCGTTCAGCCGTTACTTCGCTGCTCATCCGCTCCATAGCAGTTACTAAAATCATCTGCGCCCGCTCTTCAGCATCATCCATTGCATCATGCTGCAGCTTCGCCACCAGTCCTATCAAGTCCTGCTTAATGTCGCGCTCGGTCATTTTCATCAACTTGTCGGCTGCATCCTTTTTCTTTAGTCCGGCAATTTTCTCTAATTTTTCCTGCTGGCGGGAACGAATATCGCGAATTTCACTTTTTAGATTGTCAATCTCGTCCTCGTGGGTTCGCAGCTTTTCTGATCGCCTGTCTAGCTCTTCCAGCTTGTTATCCAGCGTCTTTTCGCGGTCAGCCAAACGATTCTCGGTTTTTTGCCATTCCTTACGGCGCTCGTTCTCAATTTTCAGCGCCTCGTCTTTAGCCTTCAGAACGATGTCGCCAGCTTTAATTTTAGCATCCGCCAAATCGCGCTCGATCTGATTTTTACCGTTAATCTGGCGCGACCGCTGATAACCAAAAAATCCGCCCGCACCAAGCCCAGCTCCGACGATGGCGGCAATAATTATTCCTATCATTGTCATTCCTTTCCGATTAGCTGCCCCTGAGTATTCGCCTCAAGGAAATATATCAACAACCAATCAATTTCAAACTATCTAATCCGGCGAGTCAAAACTTACAAACCGCCGTAATTTAATTATACACGGTTTCAAAAGTTTTCGCACGGAAAGTATATTAGAAAAATCACCGAACGGCTATTTGCTTTTTATAAAAAATATAATTCCAGCAATAACGAATATTATCCAAACCATAGAGGCGAAGAAATAATCAATCACCCCGAGCATAATAAACCGAAGCCAACCTCCCTCTACACCATTGGAGCCACCGCCAAATATGGTCACAATTATTTTAGTCGCGTAAAGCGCCACTGGTATAGTCATGAGCATGATGCCAATTCTGCGAAAACTTTTTGATCGCTCTATTATCTTTTCACTGGCAATTTTATTTTTTGGAGATTTATCATATATCCAGAATAATTTATCTTTATGCCTCAATAAAAACCATAGATAAGCAGAGCCAGCTATCGATACAATAACGAACACATATTGCATATTCGCTATATAATACGCCTCGCGTAAAATATCACAGACTATATTTGATACTTCATCGTATTTACAATCGCTAGAGTTATAAAATAACACGATCGGCATTAACACCACACTGACTAGAAGCGGAGCAATTGTCATACATACAGCAATAATCCTTTGGCTATAACGATCAACCCGGCGTAGCTCTTTAGACACAAGAACGCTCTGAGCTACAATATTAATCCCAAACAAGAATATCGCAAGACTAATTAATTCTACGCCTTTAGCGCCAGTGTCGTTAAATGCCACGACGACAACCGACATTACAAATGCAAAAACCGCATACAACGCCATCCCCAAACTACCAACAAAAATAGCCGCTTCCGCCGCGCTGTTTGGCTGAGGGGTATCAACTTTCGCAGCTTTTATAGCTTTCTTTTTACGTTTTACGGGCTGTTTTGGTTTTATGGCGCGCTCTGTCATGCCGTAATTATAGCATAACCGTAATCATTTTCGCGGCGCGGTAATATGAGCGGCAGCGCCATACTCTGGCATAACGATTTTCTCACTCTCGCCAGCGCGCAGCTTGCTAAGAGCCGTCTCCCGCCAATCTTCGCCCATTGCGCCGACAATTGGTATATTCAGGCTATCCGCCAACGTATTCGCAACCGTCAGCCCAATCCTCAGCCCAGTAAAACTGCCCGGCCCTTTCATTACGCCGATACCGCTGATATCGTGCAAATCGCCGGTTTTTTCTTCCAAAAACTTCAATAAACCGCGCGCCAATGTCCGCCCCGCTTGCCACTCAAAATCCTGCCGAGCCTCATCATCAACCACCGTCAAAAAACAAGTTGCCGTCGAGGTATCTAATAAAATTATCACGCCAAATTCTCCTTTATCTTCTGCCAAAGTTCAGCCGACTTTTTACCGCCGGGATGAAACTCCACTAGCCGCTCTTCCTCGCTAATTGTTGTAATTTTTATCACCAAGCGATCTTTCGGCAAGTCGCCATCAACCGCGCCCGCCCACTCAACTACTACCACCGAATCATCATCCATAGTTTCGCGAATCTCATCGCCCATAATACCTGCCTCGCCCAACCGATAAAAATCATAATGCGCCAAACGCAAATCCCGAGGCGAATCGTACACGCGCGAAATCGTAAACGTCGGACTCTGGACAGGATCAGTAATCCCCATAGCCCGAGCAATGCCTTTCGTCAGCGTCGTTTTTCCCGCGCCAATATCGCCGACCAATTCCAAAACTTCGCCGCCAGAAACCGACCGGCCAATTGCCTCGCCCAACCGTTTCATCCTTGCCTCGTTATCAATTTTCACTACTTTTAATTATACCATTTCATAACGATATATTGACACGTATTAGATTTTGATTTGAGCGAGGCCTAACTTTAAAATTCGCGGCGGTATGTGCTAGCTTTTTTTTAGCGACAATAGTACAATAACCATAAGAATTATGCGCGTTTCGGACGAGACAGTTGAGAAACTTCTGAAACAGGGTGGGATCGTTAATGATTCGCAGCTTGATGAGTTAAAGACGCTCGCCAAACGATCAAAGCAGAGCTTGCAGGAAACTGTTATCGACCAAAAAGTCGTCTCCGATGAAAAGCTGACAAAAATGATCGGCGAACTGATCGACGTGCCGTTTGTCAGAATTGAACCGAAAGATATTTTGGATGATGTTTTGAAGAAAATCCCGGAGCATATTGCCCGCCAATATAATGTCGTTCTGTTCGCGATAAATGATGACGGCAGCTTATCGCTGGCGATGGAAGATCCGGACGACGTACAGGCGCTTAACTTTATTCAGAAAGAAATTGGTTACAACACTAAGGTTTTCCTGGCAACAAAAAGCAATATTCTGGATTGTTTGGAGAATTACCGCGGCGACATGAACGACGAGCTGGACGAGGTTATCTCTGTCCAAAAAGACGCTTCTGCAGAAGACCAAAATGTTAGCCAAGATGATTTCGCGGAAAATTCACCGATTGCCCAGACGGTTAATTTGTTACTGGAATACGCCATCAAATCCAATGCCTCTGATATTCATATCGAGCCGCGCGAGGATTACGTCCAAGTCCGCTATCGTATCGACGGCGTATTAAAAGAGGTCAACAAGCTGCCGCGCAATGTTCACGGCGCATTGGTCAGCCGCATTAAAATTTTATCAAATCTGAAGATTGACGAACGCCGCGTGCCGCAAGACGGACGCTTTAAGATAAAAGTTTCCGGCAAACAATACGCGCTGCGTGTCTCGACCCTGCCAATTGCCGACGGCGAGAAGGTGGTGATGCGTATTTTGGACGAGTCAAACCAGGCAATTTCGCTAGACAAACTCGGTTACTGGGGATTGTCGCTAGCTACCGTGAAAGACGCCATGGCACAGCCAAACGGTATGATTTTGGTAACCGGGCCGACTGGTTCGGGAAAATCAACCAGCTTGTTTAGCATACTGTCGGAACTCAACACGCCGGACGTGAATATTTCAACAATTGAGGATCCGGTCGAGTATAAAATCCCCGGCGTCAACCAAACCCAGACTAACGCCAAAGCTGGCATGACCTTTGCCTCAGGTCTGCGCGCATTGCTTCGCCAGGACCCGAACATCATCATGGTTGGCGAGATTCGCGACGGCGAGACTGCCAACTTGGGCGTGCAGGCGGCGCTGACTGGGCACTTGGTGTTTTCCACCCTGCACACCAACAATGCAGCAACCTGTTTGCCGCGCTTACTGGATATGGGAATTGAGCCGTTCTTAATCGCCTCGACGGTCAAGGCGGTGATCGGCCAGCGCTTGGTGCGGCGGCTGTGCATGAATTGCCGGCAGGAATACGTGCCTAACGCTGAAGAACTCAGCTATATCGTGCAAATGTTTAGCCTAAAACAAGGCTCTATCCAGCGGCTGCACGAACTTGAAGGACAGGCCTTTGCCGATAAAATTGGCGGCGACACGCCGATGGGCTCGACCGATGTAACAATTCAGCGCCTGTGGCGGCCAAATCCCGAAGGTTGCGACGAATGCAATCACGTCGGCTTCAAGGGCCGTGTCGGAATTTACGAGGTGCTCGGCATATCAGTGCCTATCCAAAAAATGATTACCGCCAACGCCACCAGCAATGACATACAAGAACAAGCTATCTCAGAAGGAATGGTCACTATGCAAACAGACGGTTTAATAAAATCCCTGCGGGGAGTAACAACAATTGAGGAAGTATTACGAGCAACAAGGGAGTAAATATATGCCAAGTTTTGAATTTTTAGCAGTTAACTCAAAAAAGGAAACCGTCAGTTCGACAATTGAAGCCACTGACCGTTTGTCAGCCATCAACCTTGTAAAAACCCGCGGTTTGAAATTAATTAGTATAAAGGAACAGAACAGTAAAAGTTCCGGTTTCACATTTGGCAAGAAAAAAGGCGTTAAGACTGAAGAGCTGGTAATGTTTACCCGGCAGCTGAGCGCTATGGTCTCAGCCGGCGTGCCAATTCTTCGCGCACTTAGTTCAATGGCGCAACATGCTGAGACTGCTGGTTTCCGCGATACGATTAACGCTATTATCAAGGACGTTGAGGGCGGAATGGCGCTCGCCGATGCCCTAGGAAAACATCCCGATTCATTTAACGATATCTATGTCAATATGGTAGCAGCCGGCGAGGCAGGCGGTATTTTGGACGATATTTTGAAACGCTTGGCGCTGCAGCAGGAAAAAAATGCTTCTATTAAAAAGAAAATTAAGGGTGCTATGACATACCCGATGGTGCTGGTCGTCATTACTATCGGTGCATTCTTCGGCTTGATGATCTTCGTGATTCCGGTTATCGGCAGAACTATCAAAGACCTCGCTGGCGAAGACGCGGAATTGCCAGCACTTACCCAAGCAATGCTCGGCATTAGCGGCTTTTTAGTGTCGTTTTGGTATTTGATTATTCCTGTTTTAGCTGGCATGGTTTGGACGACGCTCCGCTATATTAAAACACCAAACGGCAAGAAAAAATTTGACAAATTCCTAATAAAAGCGCCTCTCGTCGGTAAGATTGTCAGGAAAGTGGCGGTCGCGCGTTTTACGCGGACATTCTCGGCCTTGATCGGTGCCGGCGTAGCTGTTTTAGAGGCCCTCGACGTAACAGCCAGAGCAGTCGGCAACACCGTTTACGAGGAATCCCTGAAAAGCGCTGCCAAACGCGTTCAAGGCGGCGAAGTTTTGTCAAAAATAATTGCTGAAGACGAAGAATTATACCCGCCGATTGTCGCCCAAATGCTTTCCGTCGGCGAAGAGACTGGACAAACTGATAAAGTCCTCGTTAAAGTTGCTGATTTTTATGAAGAAGAGGTTGATACCGCCATCGACAGCATCAGCTCCATTATCGAGCCGGTGATGATTGTGTTTATGGGCGGAATGGTCGGGTTAGTCGCCGCCAGCGTCATGATGCCGATAACCGGACTAGCTCAGCAAATAAAATCATAGTATTTATAAAATGTTTATGCTACAATACTTTAAGTACAGGTGGGAAAATTAAATGTCAAACATTTTTTATAAGAACAAACCAGTTATCGGACTTGATGTTAGTAAAACTAGCATGAGGATTATGTCGGTTGACAAGAATAAAATGCTTGTCCACGGCTACGGTTCAATCAGTTTAGATCCGCAAAAAAGCGGCAATGATTCTGGAGACGATGTTGAATATATTGCTGGCAAGTTGAAAGAAATGCTTAATAATAACATTGTCGGTAGAATTGACAGTAATCGAGTGGCGCTGGGCGTGCCGACAAGCCGGACATTTTCACGAACATTTTCAATGCCGATCAGCGAAGAAAAAAACATCCGCAATGCCGTTAACCTTGAGGCTGAACAATACATACCGGTTTCTTTGGAGTCGCTTTATTTGGATTATCAGGTAATTAGCCGCGGCAAAGAAGAGCTGACCGTTTTAATGTGCGCGGCGCCGAAAAAGCTTATTGATAACGTACTTGAAGCAGCTAAACAATGCCGGCTGGAGGTTGCCACTATTGAGCCGGATGCTAACTCGATAGCCCGCTTAATAAAAAGGACCGAAGAAGGCGTTTTGCCAACAATTATCGTGGATGTCGGCTTAGCCACCACCGATATCGTTATTCTTAATTCTGACGTTCGAGTAACTGGCGGACTGAATGTCGGCGGACACACGCTGACCTTAGATCTAGCGAAAAAAATGGATGTCCCTGTTGAGACAGCCCACCAGTTCAAAGTCCTGAATGGCCTCAATCCAGGACCTCGCCAGGCCAGGATCATGGAGGCATTGAAACCTAGCTTGTTGAAAATGACCAGCGAGATTAAGAAAGTCATGCGGTACTATACCGACCGTTTCCCGTCAGATAAAAAGATTGAGCAAGTGCTTATCGTTGGCGGCGGCAGTAACCTGCCGGGAATTGGCGAGTTTTTCACGAATGAGTTAATTATGCCAGCGCGCGTCGCCAGCCCGTGGCAATCACTGGATTTTGGCAAGCTGGAACAGCCGGCGAAACAGCAGCGGGCGCAGTTTGTGGCTGTCGCAGGATTAGCCTTAATAAGATCGGAGGATATTTATGATTAACCTTCTCCCTCCCCAAGAGAAAAAACAGATTACCGCCGGAAGGGTAAACGTGCTGCTGCGCCGCTATTGTATCGTGTCGTTATCTTTATTAGGGTTATTAGCCGTGACGATTGCCGGGTTTTATTTGCTGTTAACTAATAATAAATCAACAGCCCAAGAAGCTATCGACGAAGGCAATCGCAAGTTAACCGAATATCAAGTAGTGCAAAAGAATGTTGACTCTTTTAAGAATAACTTATCGACAGCGAAGGCTATTTTAGGCAATGAGGTACATTACTCAAGCGTCATCGCCAAAATCGCCAAAGCACTGCCGTCAAATGTCGTATTGCAATCATTAACGCTTGATTCATCAACATTTGGAGCGCCGACATCCCTAAGCGCCCTTGGAAAAACCAACAATGATGCTCTGCGCTTAAAAACTAGCTTAGAAGAATCTGGCATCTTTCAGAACGTTCATTTGGAGTCAATCAGCTCAGCCGCGAGCGGCGCCGAAAAAGGAGACTATCCAGTTTCTATTAGTATTAACGTTACGCTAAAACCGGAGGTAGCCAAGCAATGAAAAAAGGTTTAACTGCTAGTTCGGCACGCATTGTCTTAGCGCTGTTTCTTCTTATAATCTTAGCAGCGATGGTTGCCGGATCGTACTTCGCTTATTCTTTTTTAAGCATCACATCGAAAGAAGTCGCCGATATGCAAACAGAAGCTTCAGCTGTTGATATGAAAATTCAAAATTTGCTGAAATTGAAAGACCAGCTAGAGAAAAATCCGGTAGCTACTAAAAAAGCAGAGCAGATTGTTGCCGAGTCAAAAAGCTACCAGTACCAGAACCAGATCATCAACGATCTATCTATTTACGCCGCCAAGGCAAACGTACCGATACAATCGTTCACTTTCCAGGACAGCAGCAGCACCTCCTCCGCCAAGTCATCTTCGTCAAGCAGCCAAACCACCACTAAAAAGCCAACTTCAGTGAGCGGCGTTAAAAGCATCACAGTTTCTATTCAGCTTGGCGACAAAGTTCCTTACAACAATCTACTACATTTCCTGTATTTGGTGGAAAATAACGTGACACGAATGCAGATTTCCGGTGTGTCGATATCCAGAGGCGAGCAGAGAGGCGAAGTTTCAGCACAATCATTAGAATTGGGAGTATACGTACGATGAAAGACTCACTATCAGCACAATTAGAACCTATCATAAAGCCCGTTGCCAAGTTTTTATGGCGGTTTCATGTCATGCTCTACAGCTTCATCGTGATTGGCGGCGTAGCAGTGGTTATCGTTTTATTTATAGGGCTATTATCAACCTCGCCCGACCAATCTCAAACCACAGAAATCGTCTTTGATAAAAAAACTATAAAGTCAATCGAGAACTTTGAGCCAGCCAGTTCGTCGATTGATTCATTCTCGCTTCCTGTAGGCAGATCAAATCCATTTGCCGAATAAAGCATAAATAGATTATAATAAGGGTATGTTAATAGCTGCCGATAGATTTATACATATGCCAGTAATGAGCCTGCAGACTGGTTCTGAGTTAGCGCGAACTTCTAGAGAAATTATTGACCCGCGAAACTTATCAATCGTAGCGTATGAACTTGAAGGCAGACTACTTGATCAAAACCCAAGTCTTTTACGAGTAGCAGACGTCCGCGAGATCGGGCCGCTTGGTATGATTATTGACTCTGTTGACGAGCTGGTCAGCGTTAGCGATGTTATTGAACTTAAGAAAATTTATGAGATCAATTTTTCACTAAACGACAAAACTGTCATCGATGAAAAGAAACATAAAATCGGCAAAGTCATCGGCTACACGATAACTGCCGGTGATTTTCTGATTCAGCAGCTGCGCATTCGGCGGCCATTTCTGAAAAGCTTTGGCGACACCGAACTATTAATTCATCGTTCGCAGATAATTAAGGTTACTGACACGCAAATCGTTGTCAAATCCGCCACCGTTTCGCATAAAATTGAAAAACGTCAGCAAGCAGCGCCGGCAGCCCGCTACGAAAACCCTTTCCGAAAACAACCGCGCACCCAGCCAGAATCAACAGATAGGCGCTAACTGTTTAGTTATTATCGTTATTGGCATTTAGGGCAGATTTTATATCATCGTATGAAAACCCTTGACGGGCTAGATAAGCGATAAATTTTTGCTCATCGCCGGCATATTTATAGCGTTTTTTAGCGATAATTTTTTGTAACTCCTCGTCGTCGGAGCGGATATTTTCGCTAACCAACTGTTCTATTGTCTCGCGGTCAATCCCCTTTTGCGCCAATTCTAATTTTAGCCGCCTGACACTAGTGCCTTTCTGTAAAAAACGATGTTCCAGCCAAAAGCGAGCAAACTTTTCGTCATCAAGATAGTTTTTGTCGATCAATCGCGCCAGCACCCGCTCGGTAATTTCCGGCTTCACGCCCGGACGCTCGGTAATTTCACCAGTCTTTGGCGAACGCTTTTTGATTGGCCTGGTTTTACGCCGTAAATAATCGCGCATTTCTTTAACCGAGCGCGGCCGCGCCAAGCAATACTCCATGGCACGGGCGTACAGCTTACCAAACTGACTCTCAACCTCCAGCGCCGCCAATTCTTCATCGGTATATTCGCGCCCAATCTTAATCCCCAACTCACCCACCTGAAAGACGTCGAGGCTAAGGCGACATTTGCCATCAACGCTAATATTAACGCGGTTTTTATCGCGAGCCTGAAGAGAGATGTCGGTGATTTTCATGCGCTATCTGGCTTAACTTAGTCTCAGGCTTCCGCTTCTTTTACTTTATCGCGAACTTTCTGGTCAATTTCTGCCAGGACTTCAGGGTTTTCTTTCAGATACAATTTAGTTTTATCGCGGCCTTGACCAATAGTCTCGCCGTTATATTTGTAAAAGGCGCCAGATTTTTCGACAATACCGTGCGTAGCTGCTAGGTCCAAAATATCACCAGTTTTAGAGATGCCTTCGTTATACATAATGTCAAACTCAGCGATGCGAAATGGCGGCGCAATCTTATTTTTCACCACTTTTATCTTGGTGCGGTTACCGAGGATATCATCGCCAACCTTGATCTGCCCGATTCGGCGAATATCCACGCGCTGCGAGGCGTAAAACTTCAGCGCGTTACCACCCGTCGTGGTCTCAGGATTGCCAAACATCACACCAATCTTCATGCGGATCTGGTTGATGAAAATCACCGTCGCTTTCGACTTGTTGATGATACCAGTCAATTTACGCAGCGCCTGGCTCATCAGCCGCGCTTGCAAACCCATGTGCGAATCGCCCATGTCACCATCAATTTCCGCTTGCGGGGTCAGTGCTGCTACCGAGTCCACCACAATCAGATCCACCGCGTTTGAGCGCACCAAGGTTTCGGTAATTTCCAGCGCCTGCTCACCGTTGTCTGGCTGCGAGACCAACAGATTTTCGGTGTCGACGCCTAGACGCTTGGCATAGCTGGGGTCAAGCGCGTGCTCAGCGTCGATGAACGCCGCCGTACCGCCCTGCTTTTGGATTTCGGCAATGGCATGTAGCGTCAACGTCGTCTTACCAGAGCTTTCTGGGCCGTAAATCTCAATGATACGACCCTTTGGGTAGCCGCCGCCCAGTGCCAAATCAAGGCTTAGCGAACCCGACGGAATCACTTCAACATCGACTTTGTGCGCTTCGCCCAGCTTCATGATCGAGCCATCACCAAACTGCTTGGTGATTTGATCCATGGCTAGACCTAGTGCTTTCAACTTCCCATCATCAACTTTTTTCTCAGCCGCCACTGTCTTATCTGATTTTTTACCGTCTGCTTTCGCCATAACGCTCCCCTCCTTAGTTGTTACTTTTATTATACCGATTTGTTGCTATATTTGCTATAATTAGTCTATGAATAAGCGAAATGGTTTTACTGTTATTGAATTATTGGTCGTCATAGCTTTCTTAATTGCAGCCGCAGTTTTAGGATTTTTCCAGCTGTCAAAGATACGAGATGAGTCCGACAACACTAAAAAACGCACCGCCATCAACGCTATGTATTACAGCTTGGAGGAAGGTTTTTATGCTAAAAACGGCTATTATCCGGAAAAATTAGAAGACAGGACACTGCTGACTATGGATACGGCCTTATTAAACGATCCGAACAATAAAAAAATAGGCGACAGAGCGAGCGCTTACCGCTACGAAGCGACAAACTGCAACAATGGCAAGTGCAAATCCTATAAACTGCGCGCCGTGCTAGCTGGCGAAGACGACTACATCAAAGAAAGCCGCCATAAATAACCTAACTAATCGTCGCAGACAGGACGGCCGTTCTTAAAGTCTTCAATCGCATTGTTTATAATAGCGATTTGTCGGCGCGGATTGGCAACATACTGAAAAATATAAGTTGTCTCCTCGCCCTCCGTACTAAGACGAATCGTCCCGTAATTAAGGATTGTTTGGATAATTCCCGATTGGCGAAAACTAGCGTCCTCGATACTACCCAAGCTCACTGTCTGTTCGTGGCGCGACACTAAGCTTTCCTGAATTTCCTGAATGACGCTTTCGTTTGTTAAATAGAACTGATTCTGCAAATAAATCCACAACGCTACCGCGCCGCCCAAAGCCACTAAACCGATAAACAACAACGCTATACCAAAGACGGTCGTCAGCGATGGCATGCCGGAAATTATTGAATCGGCAGCTAACGATGGATATGTCACCACAAACGCCATGATAGCAACGATAAGCAATACGGCAACAGCGACTGGAATAATCATACCAATCGGATGACGCTTAATATCCAAAATAACATACTCGCCTTCGCTCAAATTCAAATCCGGATATCGCGCAACCGACTCGTCATGCTTTGCCTTGACTTCATCGCTGATCATAAACGGCTTGGGATCAATCTCTCTGGCAACATGCACCACCTGCGGCTCATTAGCATATTGGCTACGAATTCGCGGATCAAAATTTTCGCCATCAATTATCTCTGGACGCGAAGTCACATGAGACATCGTCTGCCCAACTACAGGCGCCGGCTGACCGGTCTGCGGCGGATGATGATACAGCGGACGCCCATCAGCGTCATAGGCCACTGGCTGCGTTAGATCTTCTGACGATGATTGCGGCTTCATGACCATATTATAGCATGATCCGCGCTATGATGAACTTGTTTTTCGACGATAAACTTTTATGAAAACTATTCCCGCGATAACAGCAATTACTATAGCGACCGCTAAAGCGATTTTCACCCACGGCGATTCGTCTTTATTTTTACTATCCATTTTCTTCTTTTCTTCAATCTTTTCCTTTACATCCAGATTGTCATTTTTCTGCAATTCTGACGTTTTATCATCCGGAGTTCGAACCGCCACTTCCTTTTTATTGCTATTATTTTTAAGCTGTCTATTCATGTTTGCCCCGTCAAGACGGCGACCTGTATTGTCTTTTTTCGGATTATCATTTTTTCTCGCCTGATTTTTTTCATGCTTCAACACCTGATAATAGCCATACTCCTCCAAATATCCAGGGTCAGAGTCGCAAACATCGCCAATTCCATCCTTGTCATAATCCGCTTGATCTGGATTTGCCGCATCAGGACAATTGTCAAACTCGCGCTCATGTTCGTCGCCATCATCGCTAACCGTCAAAGTTGTCGTCGCTACATTTGTTAATCCATTGCTGTCAGTCACCCTGAGCGTCAGCAGTCCAGAAAATTCCTTAGTAAACGTATAGTCCGCGAAAGGCTGATCAGTTTCCATATCGTACACGCCGTCTTGGTTAACGTCCCATTCGTATTTAACAATTTTGCCGCTTGTCGAATACGAACCGGCGCCGTCGAGTTCTAATGTTTCGCCAACTTTCGCCACATATTGACGGTTTATCCAAGCATTTGGCTTGCTAGTTATATTTTCAATTGATGCGTTGATATAGTCAACCAGTTCGCTGCCGGCATTATTGGCTCGTGCATACTCGCCGCCAGTCTGTTCAGCTAAAGATTTCATAACCGCCAGAGAGTAGTCGCTGCTTGTATCAATAACATACACCTGCGCCGGATCAACGGCATAAGCAGCATTAACGATAGACTGCTTCGTTAAGCCAGTCACAGGTTCAGGGTCTTTGGCCGGCGCATCGCCAATCACAATCATCATTTTTTTCACGCCAGCCCGCCATTGCAAATCCAACCCCGCCCGCATACCAGAATAGACAGACTCCTCCCAGTCGCCGCCATGGCCAAGACTCATTGAACTGGCTGCCTGCTTTATAACCTCAATATTATTCGTAAAATCTGTCTCAATCCGCGACGGATAATCAGTAGCGTCGCCGCCATGACTTGGATGATCACGATAGGTCACTAACGCGAATCGGGCGCTTTTCGTTTTTGCGTTAACTGAGCTTACGATATTTTGGATGTTATTTTTTACCGCATAAATTGAACCAGACATTGAGCCTGTCGTATCAACGACGAACACTATATCAATATCGCCATTTGTACGCACGATTGGCTTCACTAAGTTTGGCAGCGGCACCCTTTCTCGCAGTGCCGACATGTAGATACTGTGCCCGAAGAAATTTGGGTGATACCATGAATTCATATTAAATGCGCTCGGCTCAAAAAATTCATGAATCCAACGATCATGATTTTTCCGAAAAATCGACGCATCGGGCTCATGACCAGAAAACCGCTGCGGTATATTGTCGATAAATATTACTTTTTCCTGGCCAATACTTTTATTATAAGTATTGACTATCTTTTTCTGGCGCGAATTTCCCTCCAGCCCCAACTTACGCACCTCTTTGGCGACCGGAAAACCAGATAGATTCTCATTGTTATTTAGCGCCAGTAGCGGATAGCCCAGAAGAACAATCTTCGCGTCTGGGCGCAAACGGGAGTTGAGCGAGGATAAGATATTTCGAGTATTTCTCTCTAAATCACCCATACCGTTCTTGGCTTCATTAATTTTAGACCGACAATCCTCAGCTGATCTCAATACGGCTGCAAAGCAAGCTTTAATAATATCATCAAAACCCAAATCATTACCGCCAATCGTCATCATCACCATATCCGTACTAGTATTAACATTATCCAGCTGACGCCGAATCATATAATTACATCTTACGCCAATCCTTCGCTGCCTCTCACCGCGCCGCGAGCCAACTACGTTACTGGTAATAGAATAAGAAACTTTTAGTTCGTTGTTAGGCTTTATGTTACAAATATCCTTATCTTCTAAATACTTCATAATCTGTTTGTCTGTCGCTAATTTGTCCGGGTCGCCGCTAACCGTCTTCATGGTACTGCCCGCCTCCTTATCTTTAAAAAAGTCATCAGTTTTAGCACCAGAACAAGCACGATTTATCAGCGTTATCGCCAAACCATTACCGCTTAGCCATCTTTTATATATCTCCGCCCAGTTATTACTGTTGCGATGACATTCGCCAGGACCATATTCATAGCCATTAGCACCGTTACCAGCCGAATAAGAATCACCCAATACTGTAACATTAAGTTTCTTACCAGTGTAATTGTGAACTATAGCCTCTCCCCGGGCTGTTTGCTGCATAAAAAGCGCGACGGTTACTGCCGTAATGATTGTAAATATGGTAATTTTAAGCTTCATACTAGTTTCCCAGTCCCCCTACAATCACATGAACGCCGTTATTATATGCATCATCCAAAATAATACTCACCTGCAGAGAATATTCCCTAGAACCTATATTCTTATAGCCGACAAAATAATCCGTACCAGATCTTTCCTTATCCATTTTCCAACCAAACCCCTCGGCCTGCTGGCGCAATTTCTTCAACAAACTGTCCACTGATTCATTTTTAGGCATTTCATAATATCTATTCACGGATGGATATGTACCTTTCCCTAAAAAACTTCTTTCCGGAGGGATGCGATGCTTTTCGGACGACGACTTTAACTCCAATCCCAAGATACCCTTTTCCGCCATTGGGTCTCGCGACATATCCCAAACTTCCAAATACGCTGGCACCCACGTTAAAAAATTGACCAGCCACAAACCAGATAATATTCCTGCCAAAATTATAAAGCGCCGCCGCCAACGCTGTGTTTTAGAGTTCTTAACTGGTGGTGTCGTTGTTTGCTGCTTGCCCATAGCGGCTCCTAGTTAAGTTTGCTACTTTCATTAAATCATAAAAGGCCGCAGAATACGAGCGCTATTTCTGAAGATGCCGCTTCGCCTTAATCGTTACCCGGCGGCCGCGCGGCGTGCGCTCAATGAAGCCGATTTGCAGTAAATACGGCTCATAAAAATCCTCAATCGTCGTCGCTTCATCACCAGTCAGCGCAGCAATGGTCGTTAGCCCCACCGGATTATCACCATAGTTTTCCAGGATTGATTGTAGTAAATTACGGTCAGCCGGATCCAAGCCCAGCTCATCCACTTCCAACATTTCCAAGGCGCTCGTTGTCGTTTTCACATCAATTATGCCATCGCCGTTGACGTCGGCGTAGTCGCGCACGCGCTTAAGCAGGCGGTTGGCGATACGCGGTGTCAGGCGGGCCCGCGTCGACAACAAGTTCGCTGCTTCGTGGCGAATTGATGATTCCAAGATGGCTGCACTCCGCGTCACAATTTTAGCGATATCCTCTGGCTCGTAAAATTCCAGTCGGTAAATATGCCCAAATCGATCACGCAGCGGCGCCGCCAAACTACCTGTCCGCGTCGTCGCACCGATGACCGTAAACCGCGGCAAGTCCAGCCGAATCGACCGGGCCGCTGGTCCTTTACCGATGACAATATCCAGCTTGAAATCTTCCATCGCCGAATATAAAATCTCTTCCACTGCCCGGCCGAGTCGATGGATTTCATCGATGAACAAAATGTCACCGTCCGCCAAATTCGTCAAGATTGATGCCAAATCACCCGCCTTTTCAATGGCCGGACCGCTGGTGATGCGCAAATTCGTGCCCATCTCATTGGCGATCACCGTCGCCATGGTGGTCTTGCCCAGTCCTGGCGGGCCGTACAGCAGCACATGATCCAGCGGCTCGCTGCGCTTCTTCGCCGCGTCAATCGCTAACCGCAAATTACGCTTCAACCGTTCCTGACCAACGTACTCACTAAAACTCTGCGGGCGCAAGCTAACTTCAATTCGCTGCTCCTCAGCATCATCATCGTGCGGACTGGTATCGACTATTCTTTGAATTGCCATAAACTAATTATATCATTTGTAGTACAATAGGAGTGTCTACAGTTAAAATAGGAGTTCTCAATGCCAAATTCAACGCCAGAAGTCAAAAAAGACGTAAGAGAGATATACAACCAAGTTCCAGAGGGAATTAGGCTAATGTCAGAAGCAGTGCCGTATCTTTTGGCAATATTAGAGTTAAAACCTTCCGACGAATCTAAAGGTATTGAGTCGCAAAGAACCGCAATTGATATACGAAGAATTAGCGACACCCTAACAGAGCGAGGGTATGGCAATTTTGAACAGACGAAAGAATACGATGATCCTAAATCAAAAGAAATCGCGAGACATATTATTGAATTAACGACAAGATATCCATTCTTAGGGTGCAGCAAAAAAGCATCAGAAGAGGGAATTTCCAACAAAGAGTTGGCTGGAGAACTTATGGGTAACGTAGATATCTGTCTATACTATAATCTCTCTGGTCTATATGGAATTACCTATCTGCAGGGCCAGCAATTGCGCAGTAGTGTTCAAAGTTCCCACGACAGCAGCAGGCTAACAGTTGACGACATAGAAGATCTCATCAGAGAAGCAAGGCAAAAACTGGCAGCAGAAAACGAATCGGAGCAAGCTAGTAATTTCGATTCCTAAATAACTTTATTTCTTCAACGCCTCGGTCACCCGCTGCGCCGTCGGCAGATTAGCATCAATATTTTCCAGTGCCTTAGTGGCGTCAGCCAAAGTGTAGCCCAGCGCCATCAGCGCTTCCAGTGCCTCATCAGAAGTGTTCAGTTCAACCTGAACCGGTGTGTCCGCCCGGCCATACTGCGTTGGCGAGCCAACCTTATCGCTCAGATCAACCACCACGCGCTCGGCAGTTTTTTTACCGACGCCGGCAGCTTTTTGCACAAATACGCTGTCGGCGTTAGCGATGGCGTTACGCACCTGCTCTGCGTCGCCCAGACTGAGGATGGCTAGCGCCGCCTTTGGGCCGACACCCTGAACGGTAATCAGCATTTCAAATAGCTTTTTTGCTGCCAGGCTCGAAAAACCGAATAGCTCTTCCGCCTGCTCGCGCACATGATGATAGGTATAAAACTTGGCGTCTTGATTCAGCGCCACTGCCTCAAAATCGCCAGCCGAAACGCTGACTTCGTAACCGACGCCGCGAACGTCAATCACGATACTACCCGCGCCAAACTTTTCAGCTATCGTTCCCGAGAGATGGGCAATCAAGGAGTTTGTCCTCCGCCGCCATTATTATCGCCGCTGCCGCCTGGCGGTGGATTTGTTTGGCCGCCGCCATTATTATTACCGCCGCCTGGATTACTCGGATTATTAGAACCGCCAGAGTTTCCGGAGTCGGAACCGCCGCCCGATGTATCACCATCGTCGCCGGTAGAAGACCCAGAGCTGCTACAACTGCTCGTATTTCTCGAGTGCTTTGTACTGTCAAACTTATCCTCGTCAATAGTCACAACCCTGCGAGCTGTCCTGTCGCAAACAGTTATTTTTTTCTTAGTATCAGCACAATCGCTAGCATTCTTAGAGTGCTTGCCCGCGTCAAACTCATCCTCAAAAATCGACTCCATCTTTTTAGTACCCAGGTTACAAACTTCGATTTTTGGCTTAGTTTGATTACACTTGTGCGTAGGCACGGCACTGCTTAAAAAATATTCCTTATACGTGCCTGGGCTGGAGTTATCCGCCAGGCCGCCATTACTACTGCACACGCTGCGCTGCACCACATCGCCTGGCATAGTAAAGCCAGTTTTAACGCCAGATAACAACTGAGTCATCGCGCTGCGCCAAATCGGTGCCGCCGCATCAGCGCCGCCGTGGCTCATCACTGCATTGTTATTATTACCAACCCAAACGCCGATAGCATACTGCGGCGTATAGCCAATAGTCCAAGCGTCGCGGTTATCATTAGTTGTGCCGGTTTTTACTGCAACAGTTTTACCGCTAATAGTCAGGCTAGAGCCAAACATACCAGCGCGCGCTGCATTGTCGGATAAGATATTTGAAATCAAGTAAGCGCCGCCTTTACTGATTGACTGTTGCTTATTGGATGCTTGCCAGTTAGCATCTTTGCCGAATTTATCCTTGACTTCAGTAATTAAATTCAGCGATGAATACCGCTCGCCCTGGTTAGCAAAAGCTGCATAGGCATTAGTCATTTCCGTCAATCGAACTTCTGCCGAACCTAGCGCCAGCGATAAACCATAGTTTTTATTCTCATCAAGCGTAGTAATACCAAGTCTTTTAGCTGCTTGAATCGACCGGCTGATACCGTATTTTTTCATTACCAGCACGCTTGGAATATTGAGGGAGAAGTTCAGCGCTTTGCGAGTTGTCACGTTACCAAACCATTGGCGTGTAGCATTATATGGTACATAACCGCCAAAGTCAGTCAGCTTGTCTTCAAAGATTGTCGCCGGCGTAATAACCCCGTCAGCCAAAGCCTGCGAGTAATAGATCGGTTTGAAGCTTGAACCCGGCTGGCGCGGCGTGGTCGCCATGTTAACCTTACCCCAATCAGGATTATTGTAATCGGCACTGCCAACCAGCGCCCGCACTTCGCCAGTTGACGGATCCACCACAACACCGCTGGCGTTACTGCCGCCAGCCAGATTTATCCGCCTCATTTGCTTGGCGATACTTTGCTCTAATATTTGCTGCGTCTCCAGATTCAGCGACGTCTTAACGCGGTATCCAGAACGTATTATTTTTTCATAACCTTTCTTTTCGCCGCCGTACTTATTGATTAGCTCTTTAATAACCATTTCTGTAAAATGCGGCGCGGTTGAGTTGGTTTTTTGAGATTTATTATCAGCATACGCCAGCTGTTGCTCCTCGGCTTGCTTTTGCTGATCCTTCGTAATATAACCCTCGTTTGCCATGCGCTTTAACACTGTTTTTTGCTGCCGCTTAGCTTCAGCAGCATCGCCGCTAACTGGCGAATACAAACTCGGCGCTGGCAATAAGCCAACCAGCATACTACTCTCTGCTACATTCAAATCTTTCGGCAATTTACCGAAATAAGTCTTCGCTGCCTCTTCAATGCCAAAAGCATTCTCGCCGAAATAAACCGAGTTGAGATACATCGTTAAAATTTGGTCTTTACTATATCTTCGTTCAACAGCAATCGACATAAATAGTTCCTGATACTTGCGCAAGAGACTATGTTCGTCATTCAGTAAATTATTCTTAACCAGCTGCTGCGTTAGCGTCGACCCGCCGCCATGGCGCGTCACTGCCGCCCGAAAAATACTTAGTAGATTAAAACCGCCGTGCTTATAAAAATCCTTATCCTCGCTAGCTATCAAAGCATGTTTCATGTCATCGGAAATCTCGCCAAGCGGCACCATATTGCGCCTATCAACATTGCCGATGCTGTAGATTTCTTTGCCAGTGTTGTCAGTCAGCACGATACCAGTTTTATTACGATTCATCAGCCGTTCTTGATCGCCGATATCGCGCGCATAATAGAGATAACTGGCAATTGGCACAATCAATAAAAATAGCAGCACCGGCGCCAAACATACTAATATCTTTTTCCGCCGGCTTAAATTCCAAAACCAGAGGCAATGCTTGTGCTGCCGCGGCTGTTTTTTCTGCTTCGATTTTACTCGGCCAATGTTAGCATACCGGCTCATGCGAGTTGTCTGCGGCTTGGCGCTGGAAGATCGTCTAACCATATCTAATATTATATCACGCCAAACGGCTCATCGCCGCATGAGTAATTGCTGCCGCCAGCGCATCAGCACAGTCGTCTGGCTTAGGCGCCTCTGTTAGCCCCAAATTCAGCCGCACCATTTCTTGTATTTGTTTTTTATCAGCCTTGCCATAGCCAGTGAGTGTTTGCTTGATTTGCAGCGGCGTATATTCAGCAATTGATATACCAGCCCGGCGCCCTGTCAGCATCGCCACGCCGCGCGCTTCCGCTACAGAAATTGCCGTCGTCACATTACGCGCAAAAAACAACTTTTCAATCGACATAACATCAGGTTTCGTCTCGTTAATTATCTCTGTTAGCGAATTAAATATTTCCTCCAGCCGCTCGTCAGTCGGCGTATGCGCCGGCGTCGTGATAACTCCCGCTGTTACCATCTTAAATTTATTGCCGCCGCGCCTAAAATCGACAACGCCAAACCCTAAAATTCCCGTTCCCGGATCAATACCGATAATTCTCATATTACTTAATTATACTATTTCCGGTTATTTCCCGCGCGATACGAACTTGCGGATCTTTCGTCCAATTTGTGAGACTTCCCAGCGCCATTGCCACGCTCCGTAGCCAGCCGCTAGCGAACTAATACCGCCGAACGCCCACCATCCCCAAGTCGCGCCGGCAACTTGCTTAATATTTTCCGGCGCAAACGCCGCTGCCGGAGCAGATTTTTTGGCAATTTTCCGGCAACGGCGCGTTTTTGGATTACGCTCAAAGCCTTCCGGGCATTCTTTCAAGACATCATCCGCGGACGCAATTTTCTTACAACGGCCTGTCGTCGGATTACGGAATTGACCGTCAGGACAAGGCTTCAGAGTCTTAGCTGCAGCTGAGACAATCGACCGGCACCGACCCGTCGCCTCGCTGCGATAATAACCCTCTTTACACGGCGTAACGGTTTTTGCTACAGCAATTTTCCGGCAGCGACCCGTCTCGGGATGACGGTATTGGCCAGCCGGACACGGAGCAGGCAGCGCGGCTGGCGCTGGAATTTTATTACACTTGCCCGTAAGTTCATTGCGCACATAACCCGGCTTGCAGTCGGCGAACTCCTTAAATACATTCTTTCCGCCTGGCGTCGGCGCATAAGTTTTCATCCATTCGCTGCCGATCAAGCTCCACGACGAATTGTCCGGCATCGATTCATAGGCAGCCGTATCGATCTCATTTCCAGCAGAATCAAGCAAATAAACTTCGCCGCGACTTCTCTTTGACAGCATCAGCTTCGCAGACTTTACGTCAACTTTCAAATATTCGCCCGCCCGCAGTTTAGTGTCGCCAAACACATAAGGCTTTTTCGTGCGATTCGTGGCTAACTTACAGCCGGAAATACTAGTATCCTGATTCTTAACATTAACTATTTCAATAAATTGCTCGTCCAAATTTGCGCCAATCTCACTCAAGCCCAAGCCATCGCAGCGATTTAGCGGCGAGCCAGGATTAGCTGGATCTACAGCCGGCGGATCAGATTCTCTCGGACAGCTCGGTTTCATCCGCGGCTCAATCAGCGTATCATCATTCCCGGCCAAATCATCGGCGTTATCATTACTGTCAACTACGACACCGCCTGTAAAACACCGCCATAAAATTTCCTTATTGCCAGCAGCTGCCCTCTTTTCAAAATCCTTCGCTTCCTTGCCCCAGCCAATCGTATCGGATTTCGTGGAATTCGGACGCAGCAACCGCACAGCACCGCTTGTCTTTGATAATACAGACTGCCAATTTGCATCGCTTTTTACATCGTAGTCTTTAGCCGATTTTACATCTTTGATAATTAAGAAACCGCCAGGAGCAATTAATTGCCCATTAGTAAACTCGCTCAATATCCTTACCTTACCGCTGCTGGCAACGTATTCCAACTTCCATTTAGCCAAGTTTACCGCCCGGTTTGATGGATTGTATAGTTCAACATATTTATCGTTGGCGGGCGACAATCGTATCTTAGAAATAACAATCTCCGACACCACATCAACATCATCCTCAGGCAAATCAACCGGTGTAGTGGTTGGTTTATCGACGACAGTATTCGCTGGCAGAGTATCTGCATCTCCTTTCTTAACAACAGGTGAGCCATTCGGCTGGTGAACTTTTATGCCAGTATCAGGCACTTCCGGCGGCGCAGGTTTATCTTCCCGTGATTTGTCGCTGGGCTTTGGAGTTAAGCCAGGTTTATCGTCGACAACTGCTGTATTTTCGACAACAGTATCACCAGACTCAGCCCAGACCGACGGCGGCGGCATAACCAGCGCCATAGTTAGTATCATAAGTAGTGTGTATCGCAGATATTTCATGCTTGCCCCTTGCTTATGTTTGACTACCCTTAGTGTAGCGTACTTTTTACCAAAATAAAAACCGCCCCGGAAAAAGAAGCGATTTTTTCTGCCATTAATTTTTATTCTGCGGTAATATCAGCATTTGTATGGACGTTCACCACATCGTCCAAATCATCCAGTGCGTCAACGACCTTCATCAATTTCTGTGCTGTTTCCGTATCAGCAATCTCAACTGGCGTATTGGCGATGTAGCGCAGTTCGGCGTCTTTCACCTTCAAGCCCTGCTCGACCAATTTATTCCTAACGCTTGCCAAATCTTTCAGCTCCGTGTAAACAATGATTTCGCCGTCCTCCTCGGCCGCATCTTCAGCGCCAGCGTCCAGCACTTGCAGGAGCAATTCCTCGCCCGTGCCTTCCACAGTGATTACCCCCTTGCGGGTAAACTGAAACGCCACACTGCCGGCGTCAGCGATTCGCCCGCCGTTTTTCACCAACGCCGTTTTTACTTCTGGCAAGGTGCGATTACGATTATCGGTCGCTGTTTCGATGATGATACCAACACCGCCCGGGCCGTAACCTTCATAGGTAATTTCCTCTAGCGCCGCCGCGCTCTTATCCGCCACTCGGTCGATTGCCCGCTGGATATTCGCACTCGGCATATTGGCGGCCTTGGCTTTTTCAATCGCCATTGCCAAGCTTGAATTGAGCGCCGGGTCGGTACCGCCGCGTGCCGCGATCGCAATTTGATTACCCAATTTCGTAAAAATCGCACCGCGTTTGGCGTCCACAACTGCCTTCTGCCGGTGTGTCGTTGCCCATTTACTATGTCCTGACATACATTTCTCCTACCGTTTATTTGCTATTTCAATCTGTTACTATTATACACTACTCCACGATATTCACCTGAATGAGATCTAATTTCGTCTGTTTCTTCATCCACCACATAGCGCCAATCATCGCCGCATACATCAAACCGCACTGCCACCAAGTAATATTTACCTCCATCTGCGCCCACTCCAGACTGGCCAGCCAATTCGCCGCCTGAATCATATAGCCAAGCAGCCACGCTGTCGGCAGCGCAATAGCCGCACCAATCATCGGCACAAATGCCAGCACACCCGAAGCAAACGTCAACAACATCGCCAGCGGCACGAACGGCAAAATCAGCATATTGGCAATCAACGCCACATTGCTCACCACGCCAAAACTCATCATCAATAGCGGCAGCGTGGCAATTTGCGCCGACAACGTCTCGATCAAAATCTGCCGAAATGTGCCCGGCTCTTTGTCACCAAAGAAATAGTTATGCAGCAGCGGCGCCAGAATAATCACGCCAGTGAACGACGTAAAGCTCAATTGCCAGCCCAAATCACCCCAGCCAAATTGCGGATTGACCAGCAGAGTAATCGCCGCCGACACCGGCAGCAGTACCAGCGGATGAATCGTCCGCCCGTAATACCACGCCGCCAAACTCAAGCCCGCCACCAATCCCGCCCGCGACATACTCGGGCTGAGACCTGTCACCGCCATAAAGGCGAGAATCATCGTCGCCGCGCTGAGCATCGCCATATATTTTGACCGTTTGGCAAATAGCCGCCGCGCCAAGCGCACTAAAATTGTCAGATTGTAGCCGCTCGCCACCACGATATGCGTCAAGCCGGCAATTTTCAAATTATCGCTCAACTCCGTTGGCATAGCTCGCCGCAGCCCCAGCAAAAACCCTAACCCCAGCGCCGATTCTGATTCTGGAATATGCTTGCGCACCCGCTCAGCAAACCAGTCGCGCACCCCAACCGCCACGTCGCCGGGAACTGGACGCTTGACGCTGCCAATTTTCGCCCGATACATGCTCGCCGAAAAAGCACCAAACCCCGCCGTCAATTTTCCTTGAACCTGAACGATATCGCTGCGTTTGATGGGGCGCTTGTCAGCCGTCACCGCCCATAGTTGTCCTGCCAATTTCTCGCCATTGATCCGTAAATCACTTAGCCGCAGCACCGTTTGCCCTTTCTTATCAATGTCAGGGTCTTCCAAAACACGGCCTTGAATAACCGCACTTTTACCAATGAGCGAGTCATAAACTTCCAAGCCGTTTCGACCCAGTTCACCGCGCCACAGCCCGACTAATCCGCCAGAAATAAGTGCCGCAATCATCAATACCCGCCACCGCCAGACCAGCACTGGCACAAACAACACCAAACCGCCAAATAACGCCAGCATATTAAATTCGACCGACCGCGGCAAATAATGAACCGCAATTACGCCAACCGTCAACCCCAAGCACCACGCCGCCACTAGCCAAGAAATGTGCAATTTTTCAGTCAACCTGCGTATCGCCATATATTTAGTATGGCATACGACCCGAAAAACTAGTACTGTCTACCAGACCTGTACCGACGCAGCATAGACCACATTCCGTCTTCAGAAAGTTTATCTATGAATTCTTCGGGCGGCAACATCCCGTCATATCTCCCTGAATAATTTCTATAGAAAGCTTTATATAACTCGTATACTACACTCTTAGATGGAGACCCGCTTCCTGACGGCGTCATACCGGGTATATCTGCAATAAACTGCGCAGGTTCAGCTACCGATTTATCGTACGGATCCAAAGCCCGGCTCAGCTCGCCCCAGAAATATCCTTGCAGCGAACTTTTCTTCCCATTCCCATAAGTACGCGCCAACAAACCCCGTGCAAAAGTCTCTCTAGCCTCAGTGTCAACTTCTTTTATCTTTGCAATAAGCTTGCGAAATGCTTCTGCGCACCCTTGATCAGTCTGTTCGATTTGGTCAATAACCAGCTTATCCGAATCCGTAAGATCGCTCTCTCCGACATTATATTTATGACGAAGTCCTCTGGCTTCATCTATAGTTTTACACTTTTCTTGGCATTTTTCTAAATCTCTAATTGTGCTAGAACGGTAGCGGATAAAATCTATTATCGCAGACCCTACTTTCTCTTTATAATCATCATAAAAGCATCTGTTATCGTGAATATCATCTAATATTCTTCCGATTAGCTCCGGCATGCCAGTAGTTTTATACCCTTGCCATTCTGCAAAACCATACTCTTCTAAAACTTCATCAGCTTGATCCCAGAATGAGTTGAATCGCTGTTGCTGGTCAACCTGAACTCTGCCGATAGAATAGGTACTACTTGCTTGCTTATTGTCCGCCGAGCCAGTTCGCGCGTCGCTGTCAACAAATGAATCGGGCGCTAATAAATTGGTAGATATGGCGATTTTTTCCATATTAGACAGCGCGTCAGAGAATTCTTCAATATACGATCTAACTTTTTCTTTTCTCTTCCAGCGTTGATGGACTAGACTCAAACCGCCAACCGCTACTCCAACGGCAGCTCCAGTCAAGCTAGTTTCTGGAGGATAGTCAAACCACTCCAATAAGCCGCCTGCCAGTACTGCCGATTTTAATCCAGCTGAACCAATATCAGCAAGGTAGTTTTGCCAACGTCCTTCTTCCAGGAGACAATCGCTACGTCTCGAAAAATTGTCTACACACCTTCTACAAAATCTGCTTGAACCGTCGCTTTTATCAAAACCTATCTGCACACTTCCAGAATATCCGACGATTTCCTTTGTTGCCGGATGAACAACAGCTTCTTGACCGCCATCAAATATAGGAAGACCGCAGCGAAGCCCAACAAAATTACCGAAACCTTTACCTCGGCGCTCTTCTTCTACTACTCTTGCGTACCGAGGAGATACTTCTAACTCGTCTATATATCGATGGTCCATCTCTCACAACTTTCTGCCGCACCCGAAAATAAAAAATCTGACCCACTCGCGCCAGATGTTAATTAATTTGGAGGGCCCACCGGGGCTTGAACCCGGGACACCCTGCTTAAAAGGCAGGTGCTCTAACCAGCTGAGCTATGGGCCCGTCGTAAACCGCCGGGACTATCCGTCCGCTATTTCATGCTACCACGAACCGACTGCCTGAGTCAATGCTTCTTTGAGGTGCGGGCGCTCGCTGTATGCGCTAAAAACAAATCAACCATCCCCAATACCAGACCAGTTGTCGCTATATACCGCCAAGCACCAGCAAACATTTTATATAGCTCCAAAGCCTGACCGTCCAGCGACATAAACTTGCCAAGCGGCATGACTAGCAAAGCTGCCGCCAGAAAAGCGATACCTGCCGCAGAAACAATCTTCATATGCTTTTTCTGGTACTTCGGCCCGCTAGCCAGCAGCGCGAACAACGGCGCTAACAATAATAATAAAACTGCAATCACGCCGTTCGGTAGCCAATCCAGCTCCATGCCGAAGCCGTCCAATATGCTGCCCAGCCAATTTGACCACCATTCAGCCAGTAAAAAACCAGCGGCCAGCGCCAATGCCAGCGGCCCGAACCGGCGCGACGACACGAATGCAGCTGCGAAAATCACCGCCACAATTACGCCAAATAAAATCGCGACGCTCACTTCTGATCCTCCAGCTCAAACCTGACCAACAACCCCGGCTTAATTCCAAACTTTTTTGCCGTGCCCGCCCGCGTCTCTAAAACATAGCGTGCCGGCATCGGCGATCTATATACTTCGTGCGGCTCAAAATCGGGCTCAACATTATTCTCGACATGGACGACCTTTTTCTTATCGTTCAGCCAAATTATATCAATTGATGTTTCCATATCTTTCATCCACATTGGCAAATCGCCGTCTTTATCAAAAACAAAAATCATCGCCTCATCCCTGGCAATTTGTGCCCGTCCAGCCAAACCTTTTTCTTTTGCTGCGTCATCCTTAGCGATTTGCGCCCGCAGAATCGCCTTGCCCGCGTAAACTGTTGTGGTTTTCATATTCATAGTTGTTTTTGCAGAAAATATCGCCCAGCCAATCATCCCCAAAACGCCAAGGATTATCAACCACTTCATTACCGTTTGAGCTGCCTGCATAACCTTATTATAACAAGTTTTATGAGAGCCGATACAGATTCATGCGCCAATGCGGTCTTTTTTGCTGCCGCGCTTGGCATTGCGGTCAATATAATCAATAATCCGACCAGCCACATTACGGCCCGTAACTTTTTCAATGCCAAATCCTGGGCTGGCGTTCACCTCCAGCACCAATGCGCCGCGCTCCGAACGCATAAAATCGACGCCAGCCACCGTCAAGCCCATCGCTTTGGCGGCTTTGATGCACGTTTTCCGCTCGTCAGGAGTCAGTTTCACAATTTCCCCCAATCCGCCCTTATGCAGATTACTGCGAAAATCATCGTCCAAGCTCTGCCGCTTCATACTAGCCACCACTTGGCTGCCAACCACAAACGCCCGAATATCGGTGCCGGCCGACTCTTTGACAAACTCTTGCAGCAGCACGTTTGTGCCGTCAGAATCACTGAGGTAAAACGCTTGCATAACCGACTTAGCGGCTTTAATTGTCTCCGCCAGTACCACGCCGTTGCCATGCGTACCGCGCGCCAACTTGATAATCGCCGGCGTGCCGCCAATCTCATCCAGCAGCACATCGATATCCGTTTCATTGCGAGAGAATACTGTCTTCGGAATCGCTACGCCAGCCCGCGCTAGTAACTGCGTCGAGCGCAGTTTATCCCGCGCCCGCGTAATGGCAATTGACCGATTCATAAAAAACGCTTGCGGATTCGCCATTTCCAATTGCCGCAGCACCGCCGTCCCATAACGCGTCATATAGCTAGCAATCCGCGGGATAAATACATCAAAATTACCGATTTCCCTGCCGCGATAAATGACTTTCGGATGCTGCTCATCGATTGACACATAGCAATTCTTATACTTGATAACTTTAATCTGATGTCCGTGTTTTTCGGCCTCTTCTTTCAGGCGAAGCGTGGAGTAGTTAGCATTACCATTGCTTAGTATTGCGATATTCATGATGCCTCCTCCTTTGGTTTATGGTATTTTTTATAAAACTTATGCGGATTTTTAGCTAGTTCTTTGTTCAAATTAGCTGTCTGCAGCCTCTTTGGACTCTCTATTTCATTTACACCAACATCAACGACAAATTTTCCTTGCAACGTCCGGCGGCCAATTAACACTGGATATGTATGATTAGATCTATCTGACAAGCCAAATAATACTTTCATTTTCCGGCCGCCCAATCGTACCGTGAAATGCGTCCGATATTTAATAATTTCATGACCAGAGGCGCTCTTTACCATTGCCACCGAATAATCGGTACGCCGGAATATTTTACCATTATAATGCGGCGAACCCTCGCCGAACAACGAAAACTTTAATACGCCATTTTTATCGACGCGAATATTACTCGCCCACACCGCTGAGCCGTCAGCGCCGGTATCAATCTTAGCTGGCACGCCGGCAGCCCGTTTCCCAAAATCAATCCGCGTATTTCTGCCAATGACGATTCTTTCCAGCGTAGCCATAATTACCACAATTATAAAATACTAGCGCCGGCACTACAATAGCCGAAATATAGCTAGCGCAACCAAAATGCAATCTAGCTGCAACTAAAACTACACACTTCGCGACTCAAGCACCGCCCGCTGATGCTCTTTTGAAGTATTTACCTTACCGGCAAGCAGCAACCCCAATTGCAAATCATCACCGCGTATTGATTCCAAATATTTCCAGACTTCCATGGAACCGTTATAATAACTCAAATCCTTAAATAGCGGCAAATCATTCGTCCCGCGAAAACTTCGTAGCGTTTGAGTGAAGGCAACCTTCTTTGCTCTCATTATTTTTACATCATCCACTTGATCTCCAGCCGCAATAGAGCTAAGTAACGACAGCCGCCATTTAGCCTCAAATGCTCCGCGGAAATCCTGATTATCAAAATAAGCCAATCCGGCAGTAATATAGTGATCAACACCGCGTTCAATAAATTTTCCACGCAAGGCCTGCTCCATGACCACACCCAAACCCTCTTCGGCGTCAGAATAACCGCTCAAACCGTTAGCCAGCGGAAACACATCAGTTTCTCCGCCGGTAACCGCCCTCAGCATATGAACCCCAAGTTCATGAACCACCAACGATCTAACTTTTTCGCGAGAGCGCAGCATGTTTTTATCTGGAATAGCTATTGTTTTATCGAAAAGGTTAACGTTTATAACCGTGGCTTTTTCGACAGAAACTGACCAATCTGCTGCCGCCTCGCCAAATTCCTGCTCAATTATTTCCGTAAATATTGAATCTACTTCATTAGGATTAAAGTTTGCTTGATTTTCTGGAACATGCTTTAACATATTTCCATACAAGGACTCTGCGACCCCCTTCATCCACTCGACAGTCTCGTTTGACGGGCGAAATCTTTCTGGCGCGCCTTGATCAGAATCAAACTTAACCATCTGAAATAATTCCCCGCGCAACTCATCGGCGGCGCCAGTTAGCTTTTTATCAGCAATCTGACCTAACTTTTCACCCAGCAGCGAGCGGTAGGTTTTTTCATCCGGAACGCCATAAATTTCCTGATTCAGATTTTCGTACGCGCTAGCAGCAGCTTGCCTATCCTTACTGGATTCAGCGCTATGATACTCTTGAGCGCAGCGGATCAGCTTCGTTTGCTGGCTATAACTTCTAATAAATTCTTCGTAAATCGCTCGGTGTTTTGGCGGCAAATCGGGACTACGCAATATATTTTCACCGAGTTGTTGTATTGCTGTTAAATCTTCATCAAAATTACCATTGTCAAGTTTTTCATAAACAAACTGAGGATTCCTAACTTCGCCAGACAAAAACTTTTCTTCTTGCTCGCTACGGTTTGAAGGAGTAAAAACAGCAACTATTTTTGGTAATAAGTTCATTAGCTGGCTATAAAGTTCCTCTATAGAAGATTCTTCAGATTCAGTCTTTAACGGCTCCTTGTCCATGCTTTTTCACTATAACATATTTCATAAATATAGCAAGAAGTTGCAGTACATTTCAATTGCTGGTTGTGCTAATTCGCAAACTTATTTACAATAGACACATGGTGAGAATAATGAGAGGAAGAATTTATCCGCAAGCAGGTCTCCGTCAGTACAAGGAGACTTGTAAATCCTAAAGTCCTGAACATACAGATACCGCCCCTCCCATGTTGTTTGAGCGACTGTTAAAATTAGGACGTGCGGCGTTAAATAGACTGATAACATCAAAACATAGCAACGAACCACAAAAAAGACAAAAAACCGGGACTTTCCTTGTCTACCATATTCATCCTACCATACCAAAATCAGTGCTTGAGCTCGGACGTAGATATTACGACGAAGAAGAGCAAAACGAATAACTTGCAATAGCGCTACGAAAACAGCCTCCATCCTATCGTTTCCTTTACTTATTTTCAGGAGTTTTTTTGTTTTTTCTAATGCTATTCTTTGCAACTTTTTTCTGCTTATTCCTCTGTCCTTTGGCTACCACAACCACCACTGCCGTGATAATCGATAGTCCGGCCAAAATAGCCAGCGCATAAGCGTAACCCGACAGCAGGTAGATTAAGGCTAGCGTCACGCCGCCAGCGCCCCAGATAGTAATCAGCCGCCTGCCGAGCGCCAAGCCGATGATAACCATCAGTGAATGCTCGACTAGGAACAATATTTCCATAGCATTATCTCCCCTTAGCGCCAGGACAAGGGTCGATAAGCTGAACACAGCGAACGCCAGCACCAAATGCGCAATGGTGTATACATGAGCATACCCCAGCCAGCGCCACGACATCACCGCCCCTGAAAGAATTGCTGCTGAACACAGGTATGGCACCACTATGTCGTGAACAGGCGCAATTAGCATATGAATAGCAAATAAAATACCGCACAATACTAAAAGGACGCCCGAGTCGAAGTATAGAATATTCTTCTTCGGCAGCCCCTCAGCTATTAGGACACTGCCATTGGCCGCCCACGTTAGTGTTACTAACAGTACCGCCTCCGTCGCAACACTGGCTGGCATAGCCATCAGCAGTAAAGTCATCGACCAGCCGATGCCGCTCCAAAATGATGCATAGTACCAATAAACTGATAATTTCTTGGTTCGCGCAGTCACGGCGGCGCCATAAAATACCGCAAAGATAATCAGCGAAACGATCGACATAAACTCAAGCTTAATGCCGAGCCATTGTGCAGTTAAGTAGAATAACAATACCAAACTTGGATGCGCCAATATCGCCATCGGCCGCCAATCCCGCTTAGCATACACTGCCATATAAAGTGCCGCGACAGCTGCCAGCCAGCCCAAGATTTTGAATGATAATTCGTATGTCGTCGACAGATTTATCATCGGTAATATCACTGCTGGTACCGTAGCGGCTAGTAGAGTCATATCGCTGATAGTCGATGTTCGCTTATTCATCGCCAACAACCAATACGCTACCCCAAAGCCGACAAATGTCGCCCAAGCAGTGATAGTAAAATTGTCGCTTAGCGGCACGCTCAACCAATGCAGGAACAGCGGTACCAAAGCAATCGTCGCCAAGTATGCTCCGCCCAGATAACCATCTTCACGCCGCCGATAAAACGCATAATACAGCAGCGCTACTAACGGCAGCCAAACCGCCGGATGAATAGATGAAAAGACGATCAAGATAGCCGCGCCAATGGCAGAATATAATAGCAATTCGCGACACTTAACGGCCGCCTCGCTACGGTAATTGTACAGCCACTCTACTAATAATAGCAACGACAAACCGTTCAGCCACGCCATCAAAATAGCAAGGTCTTCGCCAGCCAGCTTGAAATACGAAGCCAGCAGCAACGCTATCGCCAGAAAAGAGGCATGAATACCAATCACTAAACCGTAAGCTTTCTCGCGCCACACAGCGATACCCATGACGATAGCGACAACTGCCACTGAATCTGACAGATACAGCAAACCTTCTCCCGCTGGATAAGCAGTCAAAAAAGCTAATGCTATAAACACCGTCATTAACCACCAAGCGGCCGCAGCGCCGTACACTAGTATTGCTTGACTTTTAGTAATATTTGGGCGCTTCAAAACCAGTAATCGACAGACAATCGGCAGGAAAGTCATAAACATAAAGATAGAGTAATGTGCATGCAGGGCTGTTATGGGATCGAGATCAAATAGCCTGACACCAGCCGGCACTAACAAAATTCCAGACGTTACTACCATGCCGCCAAAACGGGCGCGGCGCAGCAATGAAAGCGCCATAAAACTCACTACCGATATCATACTCAGCAGGATAAATATGACCATATCTCTTAGCGGACTTTCGACGCCAGCTATAGTCGATACAGCAGCCAGCGACGCAACGAAACTAACCCACAACACTATTTCGTGCTGTTTATCGGGCTGCTTTTGGACACACATCGAGCCAATAGACCAAATCATATTACCAAGTGCCGCTACCCCAAGCGCTACACCCATAACCAGCCTGTCGTTATTCGATAAGTACAGCGCAAAACTAGCAGTCATCGCCATCAACAGCACGCGCGCCGTCGTTAGTTCATACGTGCGCATATCCTTTGATTTCTCGACGATAGCCACAGTAAAATAATATATAACACTGATGAGCAGCAGCATACTGACGTCAAGCGTTCCCATATACACCGACGAACCGATAGCAAGAAGTAAAGTAGACGGGACGATAAATGGATTAACTAGCGTCAACGGCTCGGTGAATTGGCGTGGAAAACGACTAGAAAAATACGCAGCTAAGGTCATCAGGCATCCGAACAATAGCACCGCAGCATAATACCACACCAACTGAGCATGCATAACAGCCGGCAAGCTGGTGGTCATCGTAAACATCGACAGCAGCGAAATATAGGCGAGCGGTTGGCTATTGAGCCTGACTGTAGCATCCACGCATAAGAAGGTACCGATGAAGGAAGTGGCAAGCCAACACAGCGCCGGATCAATCCCCAAAAGCAAATGCATGCTCCAGCCGCCAATCGGCACAGCAGCCAGCGCCGTACCAATAAACGCCGTGGAGGCCGGCTTTAAGATTGGCAATCTAGCGTACAACACCTGGCCAATGGCATAATAGACAAAAATAAACAGCCACACCAGACTAAACCTGAGCTGCGCCGAAAGCTCAATCGTTTGCGCCAACAATAATATACCGGCGGTTAGCAATAATGATGCCGTATAGAGCGCCACATTGATGGTGGTTTGACGATTTTTCTCTTTTTCTTTATTACTGGCTGGGGATAGCCACTGGATAATCTGCGTCTTTTCGTCGGGAATACTCACCGTTTCTTCAATTGGCGCGACATCAGTAGCTGATGAATCGCCAGGTTCTTCCTCTTCGTCGCCAATTAATACAAGGCCGGTAGATTGTGAAACTGCAGCTTGATTCTCGGTAATAAGCTTGGCTTGACCGTCGTTATCTTCAATTTTTGCACGGCCATTCTGCGCATCGCGCACGCCGTCCCAATAACCGCGCTGATAGTCCTCAGACTGACGAGACAGCCGATTGCTGCCTCCCTGCGCCACCTTAATTATCACGATGATAATCACTAACAGAAAAATCAATTCCATGCCTAATTCCCCTTATGCTAATTTTAGTATAGCACGAGAGGGCTTTCCATGGAGAAATTTTACTACGAAAACAAGCCGCGCTTCTTCGTTCCCTTAAACTGCTCTAAAAGTTCTTTCTGTTTTTTCGTTAATTTGGTTGGCGTATCAACCACGACGCCCACAATATGCGGACCGCGCGATTCACTGCGCAAATGCGGCACACCGTGACCTGATAACTTGAAATCAGTCCCCGACTGCGTGCCAGCTGGAATTTTCATAGTAATAACGCCGTCCACAGTCTCCACGTCAATTTCCGTCCCCAATGCCGCATCAACCATGGAAATATGCTCTTCTGAAAGGATAATATCGCCCTCGCGAGTGAACTTTTTATGCGCCTTAACGCGGATATGGATATATAAATCTCCCTTACTGCCGCCAGCTGCCGCCTCGCCGCGTTCACGCAAGCGAATGGTCGCACCATCATCAATCCCCGCCGGAATCTTGACAGTAATATCCTGATGCTGGCGAGTCGTACCTTTGCCGCGGCAAACCGAGCATTCTTTTTCTGGAATTTTCCCCTTGCCCCGACAGGTTTCACAAGTAACCGCCTGCTGGATTTGCCCGAATAATGAATTCATCACTCGCGTTTGCTGGCCGGCACCCTTGCAGGTCGGACATGTTTTCATACCAAATCCCGGCTCGGCGCCATTGCCATGACAGTGTTCGCACTCGTCCTCCAGATTCAAGCTAATTTTCTTTTCCACGCCAAACACCGCATCTTCAAAGCTTAATGTTATGTTCGTTTCAATATCGCGCCCGCGCGGACGTCCACCGCCCGAACTGCCAGCCGCGCTGCCGAAAAACTGGCTGAAAATATCTCCCAAGCCGCCATCGCCAAAGTCAAAATGAATATTTTGCCCGCCAAAGCCGCCAAATCCTTCAAACGGATTGCCAGAAAAACCGCCTCCCGACGCACCGCCGACGCCAGCATGGCCAAATTGGTCGTAACGCTGGCGTTTTTGCTTATCCTTCAGAACTTCGTACGCCTCATTAATCTCTTTGAATTTTGCCTCGTCGCCGCCCTGCTTATCTGGATGGTATTTCACCGCCAATTTGCGAAAAGCCTTTTTTATCGCATCCTCAGAAGCGGTTTTTGACACGCCCAACACTTCATAATAATCACGCTTGCTCATATATGTTTATTATACGCTTTTAGCACTCGACGCGCAAGAGTGCTAAATTAGTCGCTCTGCTCCTGTAGGCGCATATCCAGATGGCGGCAGACTGCAAAAAGCCAAGCGGCCGCAAAAAGCCCAAGTATTACTTCAACAATTACAAACCAAAAACTTCTCAAAACATAACCCTGCGCTGCCAATAAAGCCATAAAAACCGGAAAACTAAACGATAACATCCGCTGGCGGCGCGTTAAATAACTGAGGCTTGACGGCAACATCAGCATGACAGCCACCATCATAACGACTACGCCGCGCGAGAAAATAAAGTGCACTGCATGCATGGTATCGTTAGGACAAAGCGCCACGCCAATCATACAAATCGCCAGCAGTGTTATCAACCAAACAGATACCTTGGCAGTACGCAGCTGCCGCAGTTTGACATAGCCTTTAGACATACCAACACCTATCATCATAAGCACCAAGCTTGACATAAAAACTCCGGCATTAAAAGCCAAAGCGGAATGACGGTTAACTACCGTCTCACCCAGCCGGCTAAGACTCCAGCCCATCCAGCGCGAGTCATCAGATAGAGTTGCCGCAACCAGCACGCCAAACGTCAGAATCGCCGTATATAATACGCAAAGAATCTGCAAGCGATTACGACGGCAAAACCGAAGAGCCGAATCTCTACTCATGATTTTATTATACCAGGAAATTTGGAAAAATCGTTAAAATCATTGACATTTAACCCGCCTTGTGATATATAGGGAGCATAGGCTTTGTTAAATAATTATATAAGTCGAAGCGAGGAAACCATGGCAAGCGAAATATTGGCTGCCGTAAAGCAGCCGTATAGCAACTTTAATCCTTTGCCGCCCAGCAGCGAAGCATTGGAACATCGGGTTTACTCGCCAGAAGAAGAACTATTAATTACCGAACTTATACCACTAGCGAACACTATTGCCACCGATCCCGAGATTGCCAGCGCCTTTGGCATTATGAAATGGGAGGAGATGGGCGACTCCCGCCGTAGCGGGCGGTTCTCCGGCAGACACCCTCTACCAGAATGCGAAATCAACGGACAGGAATATGTTTATTCCGTCCCAGTCGTAGCTGGAATACTGCCCTTAAAAGATAAGCGGAACGGCGCAGTCCGATATAGTGCCATTTCTGTTATGAAAGATAATTGGCGCGAAGATCCTGATGCTTGGCGTATCGCCTGGCTAGATTTACAAACTGGAGAAACTAGCCGCATTGATGTTTTTGGCGTCACTATAGATGCCAAAAGACGTGCTAACATTGTCTTGAAGCCAGATAATTACGATAATATACCTCCGCTGAGCCGGCCAGAAATCGGTAGAGTCCCAATGTGCGATTTGGAGCGTATTACAGCCAGGTTGGATAAAGATTACCATGCCTGGCAGGCGCAATATTCCGATGGACTGCGCCAGTCAGGTCAAATTATCGACATTGAATTTCTTAACGAAGCTATGGCTCGCGAAATAGGCGCGCGCATTGACGAAGAGGTTTTCGGAGACTACGATGAACTGGCCGTCCCGTCAGCCATAACAGCGGCTAGATATATCATAGGCGCAACGGTCAGCAAACCCGAACTAGTAATTGCTTAAATAAAAATTATAGACGACCTGATGTTCGCGTTTTGAGATTGCTGTTTAAGCTTTATAAACATACGATTTCCCCTACTTAATTAATAAATCTCTGCAAATTTTGGCTTTCACGCTTGAGAGATTTAGTGTTTGTTATAATTAATCCATGAAAGAATCTGACACCAATTGCAAACCAGAGCATAACAAATCTCCAAAAACCCCTAAGCATATTTTAGAAAAAATGGCTGGAGTGGCCGCCAGAGCAACAGGAATCAACCTGGCTTCCGAAAAATATCGAGAAACGCGCGACAAAGAGTGGCCAAATATGACAACCGAACAAAAACTAGGCGCTGTTGCAGCAACAGCAGTTTCTTTCGGGCGGCTGGTTCGGGAAGGTGTTAAGCTTGGCAAACCAGACAGCGAACGCGGATGGACAGATACGATTGGCGATGTGATCTTTGCAGCCAGCGACGGGCTTGACGGCATGATCGCCAGAGGAACTGGCGGAAAAACCGCCTTCGGTGGACTCGCCGACCAACTGCTTGGCGACAAAGTCTCCCGTTGGGTTAAGGAAATTAGCATGGCATCCCGAGGTCGAATATCTTGGCCTCACGTAGTAACACGAATAGCTCGCGACCTTTGCGTCACATATCAGCGCGATAAAATAACTAAGGAAACTGGCGGCGCCATTAGCGTTGACGCCTCGCCAAAAAGCGATCCGTTCAGCGGTAAATACAGTACTGTGAATTATCTTTTTGTGAACGCTCTTCTTGATTCCCCGCTTGGCAAAAAAATACCGGGCTGGGCTCGCGAAGCCCTAGCAACAGTAACTGACGCTCATCTTGTAGCAACAGGGATCGCTTCAGTAAAACGGCTCAAAGATAATCAGAGAAGACTAGAGCAAGAAAAATTGAGACAGGAAAAACTTAGTCTTAATAAAATGCTGCAGTCTCATGAAACTGCAGCATTATAGTTTTATAGACTGAAGCTCTGGGGCTACTTCTCGTCGACCACTTCACCCTCGACTGGTTCGTCCTTGTCAGACTTTTTATCGTCCTTAGACTCGTCAGCCTTGTTGTCCTCAGCGGCTTGCTGGTACATTTTGGCGCCGATTGGCATGATGGCGTCCTGTAAGGCTTTGGCTGCTGCTTCCAGCTCGTCTTTGTCGTCAGCATCTTTGTGCTTTTCCGCTTCCTTGACCGCTTCGTCAATCGCCTTCTTGTCGTCGTCAGAAATCTTATCCTTAAACTCGTCCGGCATTTTCTTTGCCTGATAGATGGCGTTTTCTAGCTGGTTTTTAGCGTCAACAGTCTCGCGCTTTTTCTTATCCTCGTCAGCGTGGAGTTCGGCTTCTTTCTGGGCTTTTTCGATGTCTTCTTTGCTCATGTTGCCAGAGTTTTGGATGGTAATTGATTGCTCCTTGCCAGTGCCTTTGTCCTTAGCAGTAACGTTAAGAATACCATTAGCGTCGATATTAAACGTCACTTCAATCTGCGGCACGCCGCGCGGTGCTGGCGCGATGCCATCGAGCACGAAGCGGCCCAAACTCTTGTTGTCATTGGCAAATTCGCGCTCACCCTGTAAGACGTGGATCTCCACTTGCGGCTGGTTGTCGGCAGCGGTTGAGAACACTTCGCTCTTGCTGGTTGGCACAGTGGTGTTACGCTCAATCAGTTTGGTCGACACACCACCCATCGTCTCAATACCGAGGCTCAATGGTGTCACGTCCAGCAGCAGCACGTCCTTAACGTCACCAGCCAACACGCCACCCTGAATGGCTGCACCGACAGCTACCACTTCGTCTGGGTTAACACCTTGCATTGGGTCTTTGCCGAACAGCTTCTTCACCCGCTCGACCACTGCTGGCATACGAGTCATACCACCAACCATCACCACGTTTTGGATGTCTGATTTAGAGAGTTTAGCGTCTTTCAGCGCTTTTTCAACTGGGCCGTCAAGACGTGCCAATAAATCTTTCACCAAATCTTCCAGCTTAGCCCGCGTCAAGCTCAATTCAAAGTGCTTTGGCCCGTCAGCGTCAGCGGTGATAAACGGAATATTAACTTCGTATTCAGTAACTGTCGATAATTCTTTCTTGGCTTTTTCCGCTTCGTCCTTCAAGCGCTGCATGGCTGCGTTGTCTTTACGCAGATCAATGCCTTCTTTAGATTTAAAGTCATCCAGGAAATAGTTAACGATAATGTTGTCGAAGTCCTCGCCGCCCAGGTGGGTGTCGCCATTGGTGGCTTTCACCTCAAACACGCCGTCGCCGAGCTCCAAAATGGAAACGTCGAAGGTACCGCCACCGAGGTCAAACACCACAATAGTTTCATCATTTTTGCCTTTTTCCAGGCCGTACGCTAAAGCAGCAGCCGTTGGCTCATTGATAATGCGCTTGACTTCCAGGCCGGCAATTTTACCAGCGTCTTTGGTCGCCTGGCGCTGTGAATCGTCAAAGTAGGCTGGCACGGTAATGACCGCTTCGGTGACTTTTTCACCCAAGAACGCCTCGGCATCAGCTTTGATTTTGCTGAGGATCATGGCTGAAACTTCTTCTGGCGTGTATTCTTTGTCACCCATCTTGACTGCCACGCCAGTACCTTTTTTGACAATTTGGTACGGCATGATATCCAAGTCTTTTTGGACTTCCTTGTCGTTAAATTTACGGCCAATCAAACGCTTCACCCCGTAAATAGTGTTCTTTGGATTGGTCACGCGCTGGCGCTGAGCCACTTGTCCGACCAAGCGTTCGCCTTTTTTATTGATTGCCACCACTGACGGCGTCGTACGATTACCCTCAGCATTAGCGATAACCTCTGGTTTGCCCGCCAACATGTACGCAAAGGCGCTGTTGGTGGTACCGAGGTCAATTCCGATAATTTTACCCATATGATTCCCCTTTCTTATTCTGATCACATCTGGTTTTTCTTATATTCATTTTAGCACTCTTTATTAACGAGTGCCAACTATTTCAGTATAAATAATTAGCACTCCCGTGTCAAGAGTGCTAATTCAGGTTTTTACTAGTTGCTAATTATTCCGCCGGTGCGGCGGCGTTTGGTCCGGTTTCCGCCTGTTCCGGCGCTGACGACTGGCGCGTCACTTTAACCATCGCGTCGCGAATCACTACGCCGTCCAGCGTATAGCCAGCGCGGAGCTCCTCGGCGATCACTTCTTTGTCGCCCTCTGCTTCTTCGTCGAATTGGATGGCTTGGTGCAATTCAGGGTTAAACAGCGTACCAGGTTTAGCGTCAATTTTCTCGAGACCGATTTCTTTGAGTTGCTTGTCGAGCTGCTTGCCCAGGCCAGCCACACCCTTGGCCCACGCGTTATCCTGCAATTCCTCTGGCACGTTGGCAATCGCTCGCTCAATCGTATCGATCACTGGCAATAGTTTCATCACCGACTTCGTCTGGCCCATTTGGTGCGCCGAATGCTTCTCCGCCTCGACACGCTTGCGATAATTCTCGAAATCCGCCCGCGTTCGCTGCAGATCCAGCGTCAACTCGCCCAATTGCTGCTCTAAATCTTCAGTTTTCTTAGCTTTATTCTTTGTCATTTTTCCTCCTTCTGAACGGCCAAAACGGCTCTTTATGGTACATGGAAGGCGAAATTATTAATTCGCCGACCGCTATAACTATAAACATAATAACCAAAATTACCACAGTTAACCACGTTGGCAAGCCACTCAGTAATCCGCCGATCCATTCAGCCATTACAATACCTCCTCTAACATCGCACCCGTTCGCCTAACCAGCTCCATCGTTCGACGGTAATTCTGCCGAGTCGGACCAATCACGCCGATATAGCTATCATCGCTAAACTGCGAACGGAATTTACTGATAATCAGCGTGGCGCCAGAGCTTTTACCAATCGGATTTTCACTGCCGATAAACACATTCAGCGGCTGGTTCGGCGCTGCTTCATGCAGCCACGGCTCGATATTATCAATCAGTCTGGCAATCGCTTGCACATGATCGCCCTCGACAAATTCCGGCTGGCTAAACAGCTGCGTCATACCGTTCATATACAAGTGCGTACCAAACGACGCAAAGCCGAAATTACCCGTCAGCTCCACCAAACTATCAACGGCGCTGCGAATCGCCCGATCAGTTTTATCAACATGCGAATTGACATGCGCCTCGATCGCTCTCGCACTGCGATCGATGCCGCTCGGCAGCTCCGTCATCTGCGCATTGGTGATGCCATTGACATAAAAGCGATAACCCTTGTCAGTGGGAATACGCCCAGCGCTAGTGTGCGGCGCCTCGATAAAACCCATCTCCTCGAGCTTGGCCATTTCGCTGCGAATAGTGGCGCTGGACACGCCAAACAACTTGGCTAGCGTCACGCTGCCAACCGGCGCCGCAATTTCGGCGTATTGCTCAATGATGGCAGCTAAAATCGCCTGTTGACGTTCGGTCATGTGTAAATTGTATCAAAAATTAGCACTCTATTCAAGCGAGTGCCAAATAACTCATCGAAAACGCTTATCCGTAAAAAACCGCGCCGCGTCCGAAGAAAACAGCATCACGACCATAATATGAATGCCAATCATCACAAACAAAAAAGCCATCGCCATATTGATCCGCCCGACAGTAATTGATAAAGATTCGGTAATGATCGTCGCGCTAGCCACTGCCAGCAGCATAATTCGCGCCCGATTACTGCCCCTCAGCAGCGCCCCCGCTAGCGCTAATTCAATAATCACAATCGCAAAATTCAGAACCATCGTACTAAGAATAATTACATTAGCCGACTCAACGCTAACAGTAGCTTCAGTAACCATTTCCCGTGCGAATTCTGACCAATTTGCCGTGTCAAACAACATCTGCCCAATTGTAAACAGCGACACGACGACTATCAACCCGCACCCAAACAGAATTTGCGGCGGCCGGCGACTCCACAATTCCTTCAATAGCGTTTCATGGTTTTTCGGCAAGCGGTCGTGAATTGTTCCGTCCATAATAATGCCAAATTGCTGCAGCGTGCTTTTTTGCGACTTTACTTTCGACAATTCCAGAATAGGCAAATCGCCGTCTGTTCTAATAGAATCGCCGCCGCCGTTTCGCGAGTGATAACCAGAAGAGAAATCTTTCAAAATTGCCACCCGCACTGGCTCGACACTGTCCTGTACTGTTTGAATAATATAATCGCGCTCAATGTCGGTATCTTCGTCAATCCGATGCGTCAATTGAAATGTAAACAGCGACACGCCGATACTTCTGTCGTATGTTCCCGCAGCCAGCCAATCCACCCGGTGGCCGCCCGGCAGCAACCAGCCTTTCGGGCAGCGCCAAAAACGCACATGATGGCGCTGGTTAGGGTTATTGTCAACTTCTTGCTGATAAGCAAAATCCTGCTTGCGCCCAAACAAAAAAGCCGGCGATACTGGCGCATTCGGATAACTTTTACGCCGTAAAACAGTCGTCGCCATTTTCCATGCCGAGCGGGGAGTAATATCGTCCGCCAGACTCCAACCCGCTTCGTCCATAATTTTATGCAGTTGTTCTTCCGATCCGCGCGCTGCCAAATTGACTGGATCGCTTAATATTCCATCCGCCGTCCGCGTCCGGCCAATAAAATAATTCGGCACGTAGATACTACTTAAAATTCGATGAAGCCGCGGCAAGGCCAAATAAGCCACAATCATCCAAACCACAAAAAACAGCCCGACCATCCACCAGCCGCCAGTAAACCAGCTTTCCCTAAAAACCAGCCACGCCAGCCATAACGACGCCAGGCCGGCAAAAATAAAGAACGCCTGGTCTAATAAAACGTTGATTGATTTTAAGGGCCGCATCAACGTGGCAGCTAGTTTTTTAGGCGATTTTGCCAAACTCATAACTTCATTATATCATTCAGGAGATTGCGAGCCGCCAATCGAGCCTCGTCGTCCTTGCGACTGAATAAATCACCGCGCTCAATAATCTCTTTACACACCCTAACGGCCCGCTCCAGGTCATCATTAATAATCACGTGATAATACGGTACTTCCAGTGCATGCGCCAGCTCTTTGATGGCTGATTGATGACGCTTTGGCCATTCGGCTTGAAAATCCTCCTCGGTGGCGTAGCGCTTTTTCAGCCGCTCCAGCCATGTTTTATAATCCGGCGGCACGATAAAAATCGCGATACAACCTGGGGCTAATTGTTCATATTCCGCTACACCCTGAACATCGACGTCAGTAATTGCCACTTGATTATTATCATGTGCCAATTTTAACTCGGCCGCCGAGGTTCCGTAGACCGTGCCATGCACAAATTTCGCCTCAATGAATTTATGGTCAAGCAGCATTTCCTCGGCTATTTTTTTATCAATAAAATGATAATCGACACCGTTTTGCTCGGCACGGCCATTATTAATCCGCGGCGAACGCGTGGTGTGAGATACGATATCGCGAAATTCCGGCAGCTTTAATAACTGCTTTTTTATAGTGTCTTTGCCAGCGCCAGAAATCCCCGCCAGCAGCGCAATCTTTGTATCCCGCACCAGCTGAATCGTCGATTCAACCGGCTGATATTCTGCGATAAGTTTTTCAATCTCCGACATAATATTTATTTATGATAACTCATCCAGCACCGATTGCCAATCAGGAAACTCGGGACTAATAAATATTCGCTTCAATACAAGCAATCAATCCCTCTTCAGCATAACCATAAACGCTTCTGATGGAATGTCAACCTTGCCGAAGCGTTTCATGCGCTTTTTACCGCGGGCTTGCTTGGCGAGGAGCTTCTTTTTACGGCTGACGTCGCCGCCGTAGAGATAGCCGGTGACGTCTTTGCGGTAAGCGCCAATGTTTTCGCGGGCGATAAATTTGCCGCCGATTGCCGCCTGTAATGCCACTTCAAAGCTCTGGCGCGGCACCACGTCTTTCAATTTCTTGACGATCTCGCGACCCAAACCTGGTGCCTCCGAACGATGGCACATCACGCTCAGCGCATCAACCATCTCACCCGCTACATAAAAATCAACCCTCACCAAGTCCTCCGGCTGGTACCCCGCTAGCTCATAGTTAAACGAGCCGTAGCCGCTAGTTACCGACTTCAACTGATCATAAAAATCCGTCAGCAAATTGGCCAGCGGCGCGGTAAACGAAATCAGCGCCCGCTCATCGATGTAACTAAGGTTTTTCTGCCGGCCACGCTTGGCGACAATCAGCTGAATCACCGCACCGATATATTCTTGCGGCACCACAATTTCACCGTCGATCCACGGCTCGCGAACCTCGGTGATCTGCGCTAGGTCGGGTAACTCGCTGGCTGATTTGATGTCCAGCTCCTCGCCGTTGGTCAGGCTGACTTGGTAGTCAGTACTCGGGTTGGTGACGATGAGATCCAAATTATACTCGCGCTCCAGCCGCTCGCGAATGATATCCATATGTAGTAAGCCGAGGAAACCAATTCGCACACCATAACCCAGCACCGGCGAATTCTCCGGCTCAAACTGCAGCGCCGAATCGCTCAAGCTCAGCTTCTCAATAGCCTCCTTCAGATCATTGTAATCTTCGTTAGACACCGGAAAAAAGCCCGCATATACAAAGGGCTTAACTTCTTTGTAGCCAGGGAGAGGCTGGATGGTGATATTCACTAACTCAATTATATCAGATACGGAACGCCCTTACATCACTGTGACGAGATCCTGGCAAAAGCTAGCTTTATGCTACTCTTCTCGCATGTCGTCCCAGTACGTACATAATATGACTCGTTACCATTTTTGTCTTTATATAAACACGGTTGATCTAACGGTGTCTCGGGAACAGTAATCTTAATAACCGTGCAACCCTTGCAATATTTGAGCATGTCGAACTGCAAGCGGTTATACATCTCCTGACCTAGAGCGCTTTCTATATCTTCACGCATGTGCAACTGTAGATTATCAAGACCTTTACGCGGGTCACGATTAGAGTCCAGTAACAGATCAGTGCTCTCCAGTCCAACCACAGAAATATCATCATCGACGCCAAGCAATATAATGCCCCCTCTTTTGTTCATGAAACCAGCTATATTCTTAATGACACTCTTCGTAACCTCCTCGGACTTTTCTTTCTGCTTTGTCTTGCGATATCGATTTACATCAAATCTCCAGCTAGATTTATACTCCATTGTCTCTGATTCACCGGTAAGAAGTTCGGCAAGTTCATTATTACGGCGGCGCTCCATCTCACGGTCCTCCTGATCAAGAGGCGAGTACTCTATCCTCTGATTCTCTGCTTTTGATATGATATTTTTATACAATTTAAACGCATCACTCTTGTCGATAGTATTACTCGCTAAAAGAGTTTGGAGAGCTGTAACGTCACTACTCTTAACTGGGACATCAATAACTATACTGCCCATAAGAGACCCTACAAAAGACAGCGCATCTTTTAGCATGTCCCGCTTCTCAACAACGATACTCCTCTGACTCTTCAAGAATTCCTCGTCACCATCGACATAAGATAGACTTCTCCGCGCAGTCTTTAGTCGTCCAAGCAATAACTGATCAACGTCCTCAGAAAATTCTATATCAAGCAAATATTTAGCAAATAAAAACCAATCCAGCAATACAGTATATCTGCTCGAATTAAGGCGACTCCCTGCCAATTTATAATATTTAACCGCCTCCTGAGTGAGGGCTATCCTATCATCTAGCGCCTTGGCAAGAGACAAGGCGGCAATGTGCGAAGAGGCGGCCGTAAGATATATATTCCTCTCCCCCTCAATGGAGCTTCCCTGTGAATCCATGAGTTCTTTGTATGTTTTTGTCTCTTCAAGAAACTCATCGAATAAAGACCCGAATTGCTTAAGGTCACTGGTCGAAATCATCCTATTATACATATAATCTACGTAGGGATCGTAATATTCTAGTCCCAAAGTCTTGCCAGGCTTAAGGCTCTCGCGCGCAATATCCATCTTAGCCTTATATAGTAGCATCCTATCTTTAGCGGCAAGCGACTTGTCCCGCAGCTTCTCTGAGATATATTCACGCAACATCCGTACCCTATCCTCTTCCGAAAAGCTAACTGATGATTTAAGAAATGTATCGAACTGCTCAACATCCATATACCTTGGATTCATCTTATAAACATGAACTATTGCTCTATCTAACGCTGCATCAAGATCACATTCCTTAATGTACTTGCACGGAATAGTCTTTTTAGCTTGTTTGCGCAATGCGTCAAGGGTATCACATTTCTGGCGTAGCTTCGATGCGAGAATTATAGCGATGAAAAGATATCTTAATCTCGAGATATAATAACTCTTCATCTCACGCAATACCCGAGCTTTCTTTTCTTTATCCTGCCAGCTGATAACAAAATCGTAATTTTCCTCTGTAATAGAGACTGCTTTGCGTAGATACTTCTCTGCGCTTGTAAAATTACCTGCCTGAATTTCCTGACGGCCTCTTTGGGTAAAATACTTTGCAGCCTCTATCATCCATCGTTTATCCCCAGCCGCCTTGAGCTTTTGATAGTTAATTTTCATCGCAGATAAACGCTCTTTGTCCTCACTAGTCTTCGTCGGTCCGGAGGTCACGCCTTCAGGAGACTCAACGACATCCGATATCTGCCTTTTAAGAGCCTTACTTAGCTGTGCTGCGCCAGCTAGTGCCGCAGCAATTGAATTCTGTGAGACAGAAACTACACCGCTTGATTTAGCAGCATAGGAGATTGCGCGTATCAGATACATCCAGCGATTAGCCAATGGCATTTCCTCAAGTTTATCCGTAGAATATCTTTCGAATTCGTACATTATATCACCGGGTCCAACCCTATACGGGATATTCAGACGATTCAATACAATATTAGTCACTCCAATCTCTGTCATCTCGTTCAGAGCATCGGCCCAATATTTACCTGTCATTATCTTTTGAAGCTCCATGCCAACTCTCTCTTTGGAAACTATAGTAATGCTGTCCCGTTGAAGCTGAGCAGCTTCAAGAGTTTTGGTTTCAATATTAAAACCGAGAGTACTAACAAACCGAAAAGCACGCAAGATTCTTATTGGATCTTCCTGAAATTTCCTTTCTGGAATACCAACAGTTCGTATAACCTTCTCTTTGATATCCCGCACACCATCATAGGGATCCACCAACTCATTTCTAGATAAAGCAATAGCATTGATAGTAAAATCACGCCGGGACAGATCGCTATCTATATCTACCGCGCCGCTTACAAGAGGTTTTCTAGACCCCCTGATATATCTTTCAGCCCGGTAGGAAGTAATTTGAACATCAAAAGTACCAATACTAGCACCAATAGTACCATATCTCCTGGCCTCATCTCGCACCTTGAACAGTGAGCTTTTGCTCAATATCTCGTACACTTCATCGGCCTTAAGGGGGACTGCAAAGTCTATGTCATGGGACTCAACGCCCAATATACTATCCCGAACAGCACCACCAACCAGAAAAACTTCATCAAACATAGAATCTATAGACGCAACAGCTGAACGCAAATCAGTAGACAAATCGTCAATATTTTTAGGGATTTTCATCCTGGTGAGCTCTCCTAAATTTAGCTAGTGGACAGATTAGTACATCAAAGCCTAACGCGTATAATATTATACACCAGCTGTCATACAACTAGAATATACAGAGCTAACTTATATACTTCCTCAACGTCACCGTATCACCCACCCGCGCTTCACGCGTGGTTTTGAGGTTGGTGACGATGTAGCCAATTTCACCGGTATCCAGCGACGGGTCGGGGATCATACCAGGACTGAGATGACCAACTTCCAACGCCAGCCCATTAGCGCCGGTCGCCATCATGTGAATCGCTTCGCCTTTTTTAATCTGGCCGTCAACCACTCGCACATACAAAATCACGCCGCGATAATCGTCATAATAACTATCAAAAATCAGCGCCCGAGTTGGGTCGTCCGGCTGGCCTTTTGGTGCTGGAATTCGTTCAACAATCGCCGCCAAAACCTGATCGACATTCTGCCCGGTTTTAGCAGAAATATAAATAATCTCGCTTTCATCGCAACCGAGCAAATTAATCACCTGCTTGGACACCCGCGGCACATCAGCGGCTGGCAAATCAACCTTGTTGAGCACTGGAATAATTGTAAGGTCCTGTTCCATCGCCAAGTAAACATTCGCCAGCGTCTGCGCCTGAATGCCTTGGCTGGCGTCAACCACCAACACCGCCCCCTCGCAGGCCTGCAACGAGCGGCTAACTTCGTAACTAAAATCGACATGGCCAGGCGTGTCGATGAGATTGAGGTCGTAGACAGTTGACTGAGCCAGCCCATTCACGCCAACATCTGCACAAACCCGAGAGTCAGACTGCGCTAAGCGGGTGGCAGTCGATGGGGTAGCGCCCGCTTCTGAAGAAATCTCTGATTTTTCAGAAGAAGGGGCGGATCGACTGACAGGACTCGCGTCCAGCGACCGACGTGAAGACTCTGCAAGAGTCTTCGACGATGGGAGCGGTGACGTGCCACTCGCTTCCACCTCCTGGTATTCATATTTCATCCGCACTGGCGCGAGCTTAATCGTGATACCCTTCTCACGCTCCAAATCCATACTATCCAGCAGCTGCGACTTCATCTCGCGCTTCTCCACCGTCCCCGTCATCTCCATCATCCGATCAGCCAACGTTGATTTACCGTGATCAATGTGGGCAATGATGCAAAAATTACGAATATTATTCATCGCCACACGCCATCCAGCCGCCCAAACAGCAGCTTCTTGCCCTTCTTTAAGATCGGATCAACTTCCGGCAGACACAACAACTTCGACATCAGCAGATAAACGCCGAAGCTAACAATTGAAATAATAGTAAATTTTGGAAAAGCGCTGAAAAAACTGCTGTCAGTATCGCGGAACGGCATCACGGAAACGCCGATATAGCATACTACTCCAGCTACTGCACTGGCGGCAATCATCTTGCCGATAGCCGTGACAAACGCCCGATTAAACATCCTCGGCATTTGCTTGCTCATCACCAATAAAAGTATTACCACTTCAAACACCGCTACTGTCGACTGCGCCCACGCCAAGCCGTACGCACCCATATTAAGGTTCATCGTTAAAATAATCGCCAGAGCAATATTCAAAGAAATAGAGAATACAGAAATATACAACGGCGTTTTAGTATCCTGCCGCGCATAAAATGCCCGCGCCGCCATATGATAAATCGTCCGAAACAGAATCGCCACAACCAAGCAGCCTAATATCCCCGCCATCAACTGATCGCCAGTATTGCGAATAAAGTGGACGATATACCCGCGCGTGAAAAATATCACAACCGACGTCGGCAGCGCCATCCAAAAAATAATCCTCAGTAGCGACCGCAGATCCTTCTGAAACAGATCAAGTCTTCCTTCGCCTAGCCGCTCGGTTAGCTGCGGAAAAGCGGCATTAGAAATAGCCACGCCGATAAGATTAATCGGCATTAAGTGCAATGTCAGCGCCTGCTGATAAGCGCGAATCGTACCGTCCGCCAACCGCGACGCCAAGTTGACCTCCACCAGGCTTACTACATAATCCATTCCCTGATCAACCGACCGCGCTGGTAATAGTGACAATACTTTCCGAAAACCTCTGTTCCGACAATATAACTTAAAATTATAATCAAAGCCTAAACCAACCAAACCAACAGCACTCACGATCAACTGCAGGAACGATCCCAGAACTACGCCCAGCGCCACACCCATAATACCGCCGTCAAAGATCTGCCAGCCGAACAGATTGATGCCATTGGTAAACCACACTGTACCAATGATAATGCCGATATTGTAAATCATTGGCGCTAAGGCACAGAACATGAACCGCCCGACCGCTTGCTGAATACTGGCAATTACCGAAGCAATGGCGAAAATAAACGGATTAACCGCAATTACCCGCATCATACTGACCGCCAATGCGTGGCCTGATTCGCTCAGACCCGGCGCAATTAGATATTTCATCAGCGGATCAGCAAAAATGATAATCAATATGCTCGCCGCCAGCGTCACCAGCGCCATAAAATTAATCATACTGGAGCTAATTTGCCACGCTGATTGTTTATTACCTTTCATCCAGCGCTCGTTAAAGACTGGAATAAACGTCACGCTTAACGCGCCGGACACCAGCACGGCAAACATGAAATCCGGCACCATAAACGCCGCCGTATAAGCATCCAAGCCGACTGGATAGCCAGCCAACCCCGCCTCAGGACTCGGCATATACGCCGCATTCAACAACCGGTCGCGGAAAAATCCCAGCAAGCTTGACAGTAGCGTTGAGCCAGCTAAAATGGTTGCGGCCAACTTGACTGTCAGCCGCTGATTTATCTTATCGACAGTTCTCCGGACGCGTCCCATAACAATTTACGCGTGTAATTTTGCTTCCTTTGGCAGTTTCGTTCCTTTAAGAATCTCATCCACCGCTGTTTCTTCCAATGTCTCTTCTTTCAGCAGCGCCTCAGCCAATTTGTCAAGGAACGGACGGTTAGCTTTTAGTACCAGCATTGCCCGCTGCTTGGCCTCGGTGATCAGCTGCGACACTTCCTGATCAATCAATTTAGCAGTCTCATCCGAGTACGGCCGCTCGCGGGTCATCTTATCAAACATCAGCCCGCCGTTGTCTTCGTGGAACACTTGATCGCGCAAGCTCTTACCCATACCCTGCTCAATCACCATTTCCCGAGCAATCTCAGTGGCTTTGCGCAAGTCCGAGCCAGCGCCAGTAGTAATGCCGTCATCACCGTAAATAATCTGCTCAGCGATTCGGCCGCCCATCGCCCGCGCCAAGATATCCTTGAACTCATAGACGTTAGTGTAGCTCTTATCCTCTGGAGGCAAGAACCAGGTGACGCCGCCGGTACCGCCGCGCGGAATGATCGTCACCTTGTGAACTGGATCAGAATCTGGCAAGACGTGGCCGACGATGGCGTGGCCTGCCTCATGGTAAGCCGTCAATTCCTTCTCGTGGTCGTTCATCACCTTGGCCTTGCGCTCTGGGCCGATCGCCACCCGCTCAAACGCCTCGGTCAATTCATCATTAGAAATCTTCTTTTTGTTGCGGCGCGCCGCGATAATTGCTGCTTCATTAGCCATATTAGCGAGATCCGCCCCCGATGAGCCAGCTGTCTTGGCGGCCAATTTGTCCAGGTCAACCGTCTCGTCGGTCGGCTTTTTCTTAAAGTGAACCTTCAGAATCGCCTCGCGATCTTTGCGCTCCGGCAGAGTAATTGTCACCCGCCGATCAAACCGCCCCGGCCGAAGCAGGGCAGGATCCAGCACATCCGCTCGGTTCGTCGCCGCCAGCACAATCACATTAGTGTCGCCGTCAAACCCGTCCATTTCCACCAGAATCTGGTTCAACGTCTGCTCGCGCTCATCGTGGCCGCCGCCCATACCCGAACCGCGCTTGCGACCTACCGCGTCAATCTCATCGATAAAGACGATACACGGCGCATTTTTCTTAGCCTTTGAGAAAAGGTCGCGTACCCGGCTCGCCCCAACACCGACGAACATCTCCACAAACTCTGATCCAGAAATCGAGAAGAACGGCACGCCTGCCTCGCCAGCCACTGCCCGCGCCAGCATGGTTTTACCAGTACCCGGATTACCGACCAACAATACACCTTTCGGAATCTTAGCGCCTAGTTCCTTGTACTTCTTTGGATGCTTTAAGAAATCGACGACTTCTTGCAGGTCCTGCTTGGCGTTATCATTGCCAGCGATATCCTCAAACACAATTTTCTCTTTGTCCTCGCCATATAGCCGCGCCTTTGATTTGCCGAAGCCCATCGCTTGATTATTCTGCCCCTGCGCCTGGCGCATCATAAACATGAAGAACACTACAATAATCAACACAGGCACCACCATCACCGCCAAATTCCACATCGTTTCGCCAGTAGTTGATGGCGGAATCACCTTCACCTCAACCTTAGCATTCTTATTCAGGCCCTGCTCGTAAATACTACCCGACTCCTTAACCGAACGCTCAGTCGGTTTGTTTTGATCTTTGGCGGTTACTTTTATGTCGTTGCCCTGAATTTCCAGCTTAGCAATTTTACCCTCGTTTGCCCGCCGCACTACGTCAGACAGCGCCGCCTCTTTTAAGTTAGCAGCGGGGAATAAAACTGCATAAAAAATCAGCGCCACAAAAATTATAATCGCCCAAAACAACCCAAATCGCGCAACCTGCTTTATTCCGTTCTTACCATTTTTTTTCGGCATCTTAACAGCCATTCTCGCATAATCCTTTCGCCTATACTAATCAACTTCGTCTATTATAACATCTCTTGCCGTCAATTTCATCACCGCGCCAGAACCAAGCTGCCATACTGTCCCGGGACGACCGGTTTTTATAGCGACAAGCGCCCGCTCCAGCTGAGCAGTCATAAGCGACGCGCCGGCATGCCGCAAGACATAATAATATAATAATTCCAACGCCACATTTTCCTCGATTTGTATTAAAAAATGCCGGCTCAGGACTTGTTTGTCGAACCTTTTTAGTTCAGCTTCAAGGGTGCGCCGCAATTTCCGCTGCGCCCGCCATAACTCATATATTTCAGATCGGGCTTCCGGGCTTATCTGCTGGCGTATGCGCCGGCGCAAAATATTGCGCGTGTATTTTTCGCTGCTATTAGTCTCGTCCTCGCACCATTCTAATCTGTGTTTGGCGGCATATTCATAAATCTGCTGTTTCGTCCAACTGCTCAGCGGACGCAGAATCCGCGAATCGCTCATACCCGCCAAGCCGCGCCAGCGCGCGCCGCGCCGAAGATTTAGCGCCACCGTCTCGACGATATCATCCTGATGATGCGCCGTCGCCACAGTACCGCCAAAATCCGCAGCAATATCGTTCAAAAACGCATATCGCCGTTCGCGGGCTTGCTCCTCGCTAGCATCAGCGCCCAGCTCTTCTCGCTGGCCAATATACTGCACCCGGTATTTTGCCGCCAAAGCCTCAACAAACCGCGCATCGGCAGCCGAATCTTGGCGAATACCGTGGTCAAAATGCGCCACTACGATATCTTTTTCTGTCCGCGACATTACATCCAGTAGGACTACCGAATCAACCCCGCCGCTGATCGCTAAGACATATCTCACATAACCATTATCTCACAAATTACGCGCAGAGCCGAACGAAATCTACGTTGTAATGCCATTATCTCTCGGCGGAATCATAAAACCAGAAAAACACGCCAATGGCGGTTTGGCAAAATCAAGCACATCTGTTACAATCATGAGGCGTGGCACCGTAGCTCAGCTGGTTAGAGCGCAGGACTCATAAGCCTGAGGTCGGTGGTTCGGGTCCACCCGGTGCTACCAGAAATGATTAATATTCCTCGCTTAGCAGCGGGGATATTTTATTGATCTCTCTAAAATACCTCTTCCAAATCGCCGTCAAAATTGTCAAGTTCAACGCCGTCCAAGGCAGCCAGCCGCCGCGCCACGAAGCCGCTAAGCTCCCGCGAGCTTCGCCCCTGATTCCAGGTTTCCAGCTCCTTCTTTTTCGTTGCTTCTAAAAATTCTGCTAATTCGTTGTCATTAATCCGCATGGTTTTTTTCCTTTTTTGTGTTAATTTATTTAACCTATTTTTATGATATCACAAACTTGACAAAAAAGCAATAGCTTTTTATGAAAATCTTTCGTTTTTATGTTGCTTATGCTATACTGGCGGGGAAGGATTTATATACAAACATGACCCCTGTAATGATATCGTCTCTAGCCATCATCGTCTTTGCGGCGTTGATTCACGCTAGTTTTCAGCTCAGTATTAGCGTATTAACACTACTCAGCGGTCATGCCATCGGTAAAAAAACTGCTTATAAAAGAGTTCTGCGCCGAATGGGCGGATTTACCGCTGGCGTACTGTTATTAACTTGCCTGATTTTAAGCGCAGTTTCTTATTATTTTGCCCTGTTTATTAATCATATTGATTCCGCCGAACAGTACATTGCGGCGATTTGCTGCGGGTTGATGATCGCCTTGGGAGTTGCTATTTGGGTATTCTATTACCGGCGCGGACGCGGTACAGCGCTGTGGATTCCCAGAAGTTTCGCCGACTATTTAACCAAACGCACGAAAAAGACAAAAAACAGCGCAGAAAGTTTTGCGCTTGGCATGGCTAGCGTAGCCGCAGAAACTATTTTTATTATCGGACCGGTTATCGCCTCCAGCTTGGCGATTATTACTCTGCCTGATTTTATGATGCAAATTGCCGGAGTTGGATTATATGTTATAGTATCGATTTTACCGCTAGCGGTTATGATGGCGCTGGTCGGCGCTGGTCGCAACATCGCCAGTTTGCAGCAATGGCGTGAATCTCATAAAAGATTCTTACAATTCGCCAGCGGCGGCAGCTTGTTAATCTTGGCCGGCTTTATGTTCGTTGACCGAGTCATCGGCATCGCCAGCTACGGAGGCAGCCTGTGGTAAAATCGCCGAGGATCGACGTGATAAAGCGAGGCAAACGGCCAGCCGAAGAATTCAGCCCGGATAAGATACATAATTCAATTATTGCTACCTGTTTAAGCGTTCGCATTCCCGAAGGACAGGCTGAAGATATTGCCAAGACCGTAACGCTGGGCGTTATGAACTGGTGCGAAACCCGCCCGGAAATCACTTCTGCCGACATCAGGCGGCGAGCTTGCCAAGTACTGAAAGGATTACATCCGGACGCGGCATATTTATATGAAAATTACAAAAATATATTGTAGGGGGCAGTATGGCGCAGAAACCGACGTTTGACTATGATTATATCGTTATCGGCAGCGGAGCGGGCGGTTCGCCGGCTGCCAGCATCCTGGCAAATTCCGGAAAAAAAGTCGCTATCGTTGAGAAATCGACGTTTGGCGGCGAATCGCCAAACTGGGGCGACGTTCCGGCAGGCGCCCTAATCCACGCAGCCAGCACATATTATAACGCTAAGATGGCAGCGAAGTTCGGATTACGAACCGGCTCTGTCGGCTATAACTACCCTTCCTTATTATCCTGGAAAGATATTGCCATCAAACGCACCGGGGCAGGCGGAAACCGTCATTATTACGAGAAGCAAGATATTAGCGTTTTCGCTGGCAATGCGCATTTTTTAAGCCCAAATGAGATCACGGTCAATCGGCGGCATTTATCGGCCCGCAAGTTTCTCGTTGCCACCGGATCAGAATGGCACGTTCCAGAAATTCCCGGATTAGAAAGTACGCCGCACCACACGCCAAAAACCATATTCTCCCTTGCTAGACCGCCGAAATCGCTGTTTATCATCGGTTCAGGAATAGAAGCCTGGGAGCTGGCGCATTTGTTCTCCACTCTCGGTACAAAAATTTACCTGGCTGAGACTTCCAAACAAATTTTAGCTGGCTTTGATAATGAGGCGAGCAGGCTGATTATTGACGACGCGAAGGAAAACCGCGGTATAAATATATTGATACAAACAGAAGTTATCGCCGTGCAAAAATCTGGCTTGCAAAAACGCGTTACCTTTGTTCAAGGACGAGCCGAACGCTCAGTGCGCGTCGATGAAATATTAATCGCCAGCGAGCGCCGCCCGGCAACTGATTTGGGGCTGGAAAACGCTGGCATCAAATACACAGCGGAAGGAATATCCACCAATGCTTATCTGCAAACCTCGGCTCGGCACGTCTTCGCGGCAGGCAGCGTCGTCGATACAACTATACAAACGCACGATATTTTAGCACAAAGCCGCGTATGCGCGCATAATTTGCTGCATAAAAATTCGATGAAAGCCGATATTCAGCCGCGCCTGCTGGTTGCTTTTACGCAGCCGGAAATCGCTCAAGTAGGAATCAGCGAAGAAGCGAGCGAAAGACAAGACCTAAGAATATCAATAGCGCCGCTAACTTTAACAGCCCGCAGCAATATTACCGATCAGCGAACTGGTTTTGTAAAAATAATTACCGATAAAAAAGACACTATTATTGGCGCGTCCATCGTTGCTCCAAATGCCAGCGACATGATCGCTGAACTAACTTTGGCAATCCGCTATAAATTAACTGGCAAACAACTCATGGAGACGCCGCACTGCTTCACTTCCTGGTCGGAAGCCGTAAGAATTGCTGCTGGAAAACTTCTCTAATTATCTCTGATGCGTTATAATATCTTACTAGCGGGGGCGTAGCTCAGGGGTTAGAGCAGTCGGCTCATAACCGATTGGTCGCTGGTTCGATCCCAGCCGCCCCCACCAATCCAGATTGTAATTACCTAAAAACGCGGAATAAATTTAACTACTTTTTTAGAATACCGCGGCGCCGGCTTTATGACCGGCGTTTTTTTAACGTGTTACTTAGCTTATACAGACCGCCGCCAACAATTACTACAGCCGCAGCGCCCGCGATATAACCGTAAAAACTCACGCCAGTATCGGAAAGGATGCCGCCAGACTTTGCAACCCTCGAATTATTATTTCCCATCCGCCCTGAACTCGTTTGTCCTGAATTATTATGCGCTGGATTTGCAGCACCCCCGCGCTCGTACACGGCCACTGGATCTTCAATTATACCGTTCGCGGTTTTATCTTGGTCGCCAAAGCCGCCGTCGGTCACCGAATAGCTAATCGTCGTACGCTGCCCGTCCGCTGTAACGCCGAAAGATACTTTGCTGGTTATATCAACCGCATCTGTGCCAGCACCGCTATACTTGACTACCATTACACCAGCCGTGTTTGCGTATTTTTTAGTTAGCTCTAAGATTATCTTCGTTGTATAGCCAAACTGAACACTACCATAGTTGGCACAATCAATTTTGAACGCGACCGACTCGCCAAGCTGATACCCCGCTGGCTTTCCCTGCTGCGGCGCGGCGGTACTGGCACTCGCTATGTTATAGCACTTGTCGCCAGTTGCGTTAATGATGGTGTTTTTACCATTTGGCTGGGCAACAGCCACCCTGCTCGCTGAAGCTGGCACAACAACGTTATCTAAGCGCCGCTGCAGTTCGGCCTTCTTCTGCGGGTCTTTTACTTGATTAACTAAAGCTTGGGCATCATTTTTAGCTTGAGCGGTTTTATCGTTTTCTGCCTTAACGACAGCAGCCAACGCCGCCGATTGGATAGCAGCTTCGCTTTGCTTGGCGGCAGCCACGGCGTCATTAAGCTTCTTAGTAGCAGCGCGTACTACTGCAGGCGTCGGATTTGACGCAGCATTGACAACTTTTGCCTCCTGCAGAGCCTGCTTAACGCCGCCTTGATTTTTAATATAACTTGGTTCGCTTTCAGCATCGTGGATAGCTTTTTGCAGGCTAGTTTTGTCAGCGCGCAACCCGTCAAGCGCCGCTTGTAATGTGTTTTTAGCGGCAGTCAATTGGCCCAGAGAAGCGCCGTGATCAGCAATTACCGATTCTGCGGCAGTAATTCCAGCTCGCAAGGCATTCGCCGAAGCTGCTGTCATGCCGTCGGTCGAGACCTGTTTAGCATCAGTCACCAGCTGCACCAGACTAGTGCGCACATTAGTAATTTCTTGCTTAATACCGTTCAAAACATTCTGCAATTCGTTCTTTTTAGCCGTGTCTTGAACCTTGCTCAGCAGATTTTCTGCCGCCTGAATATCCGCCGGCAATTTGCTGTTTTTTGCTTTATCGACAGCAGCCTGCGCTTTGGCTTGGGCGTCAGCTTCCTTTTTATAGGCATTATCCAAGGCTTGCTTCAGTCCCTCAACAGCGGTCTTTATTTCATTCGGAGACGGCGACGGCTTGCCGGCAACAGCTTCAGCGGCCGCCAGTGCTGCTTTAACAGATGCGTCGTTCTGGATGTAGCTTGGCGATGATTTGGCGCGGGCGATTTCACTGTTCAGTGCAGTCAGGTCAGTTTTACTTAACTTATATGTAATGCTTAGATTGCCGCTAAAGTTGGTACTCGCCGCGCTGATAGTTACAGGAGCAGACCACACGGCGCTGACATTATGAGAATTTCCATCATACACAGGCGACACCAGCTTAATATTCCCCGGAGTACCGCTATCGTTAGCAACCTGGCTATTATCGGAAATAGGCACTGCAGTCCCGCCTTTGCCTACCAGCGGCGACGGCGCTGACGCGGTGGTGATAGCCATGGACACATTCTGATTACTTAGGTTAAGTTTAGTCAAATTAGTTAGCCCCGCCAGCGGCGATATATCCGCCACCGTACTGCCATCAATTTCCAAAGAAGCCAACTGCGCTATATCGCCGATGGATTTTACGTCGCCAGCGGACAAAGGCACGCCGCTTAAGCGAAGAACCTTTAAGCCAGACATCGACTTCAGCGCGGCGATATTCTTCGCGGTTATTTTATTGTTATAGCTGTAAAACTTGAACGACTTAATCGTAGCAGCGCTAGCGCTGAAATTAGCCATATCAAGAGGAGTTTCCAGCGATTCTCCAGACAGCGACACATCGCTTAACTTTGACAGCCCGGAAACAGGCGAGAACGATTTTATAGGATTTGCAGCAGCATGCAGTACTGTTAGTTTAGATAAAGAAGCTATGTTTGCTAAAGAAGTTACCTTGTTATCAGAAAAGGTCAGTTCCTGCAGCTTCGCAAGATTAGCAATCGGCGACAGATTAGAAATAGCATTATTATCCAGCGACAACTGCGACGCATTCACGGCCGCCTCCAGGCCAGTAATATCAGCAATCTTCTTATTAGCCGGAGTGTTTGAATCCGCCTTAAGAGAAATGGCCGTTAAACTTTTCATCTCATCCTTGGTTATGTCTTGATTGTCAGCGCGTACTGTACCGCTATTTTTCGCTAATAGCGCATTCAATTTAGCCTTTAGATTAGCGTCTGGGATATAGACAACCTCGACTGCTGGAATAGTTCCGCCAGCCGCGTTCATCTTTACATTAAGCAGCGCTCCGCGGTTTACTGCCGTTCCAGGTTTTACCTTAACACCGGACGGATCAATCGCCAGCGCAACATCGTTTGACAAAGCCTTTCCGGACCCAATAGCGCTGCTGCCAGGTTTTAAGTTGTAATTGCTTTTATTATAATCCGTATTAGCAGCAGCCTCTTTTATAAAATACGGATTTGCGGCGCGAGTGCCAAACGTGTCGTACGAATGACTGTCTCTGCCGTCAATAGTACCTGACAGCTTACTGCTCGACGATATTTCTGCCACGCTTTTAAGTACAGTATCCGTTTTGCCAGGCACGCTTTCAAAATCCCAAACCGACAAGTTCACATCCCTGGTGTCATTCCGGTAATATGCATTATAATCAAAGCCTTTTAGCATACTATTCGCATCAACATACGGTCCATTCGGTTCGTTTTTTGCGCCCTCGACCCGCAGCGAATAAGCGCGCTGGTACGCTCCGCCCGCTAGGTCATTTGAGTCCGCCAGCGGCCGCGATGAAATAATATTGTTATACATCTCAACGCCAGAGGTATTCCAGCTCAGACCCTGCAATACCGACCAATTTTCTTTCGCAGTACACACTCCGGCGGCATTCCAAGCGTTACAGCCATTCATACGCTGATCTTCAAAAAGATAGACCGGCCGGTAAGTGCGCGAAATTGTATTATTATACAACTTGACATTCTCGCTGCCAGACACGCGGATTCCCGTGCCGGAACTTTCGATTATATTTGAGGCAATAACGGCGCTGCCTGAAACTTCATACATAATCGCCAGCGACGAGTTTGTAAAGAAATTGTTAACAATTTTCGTATCGATACAACCTTCATCGCACCAAAAATTAATTGTACCGACATTATCAACATTGGTAGGCGCGGATTGCACTTTGCCACTGCTTGAATTGTCTAAAATATTATTGCGAAATATAAAATTCTTAGTATGCGCCACCTTAATATCAGCCATCGTACAGTAAGCGCCGCAACCTGACGTTATAAAACCAGCCGCATTATTGCCATGCAGTTCGCTATTCTCGAATATCGAATCGTGAGCCTTATTAGCGCCAGCTCCCGACCCGCCATTGTCAATAACTTTAACACCGTTAGCCAAAGCTTTCGCTTGATTAAAGAATAATCCCTGGTTTGAATTTTGAGTGATAATCATATTCTGCGCAAGCGAGTTGTTGCCATTCAAACTCACCGCAGTCGGCCCGGAAATGTCCTTGCCATACACAGGATCTGCAAATCCCCAGGCCTGGACTGATGCGTATTGAGCGACGTTGATACCCCTGGCTGTAAAGTTTTGACCAGTAGCCGTGAACGCCCTTGGCCGCTCGGAAATCTCAACTTGGCTGGCAGCCGGATTTTTACCAATATAGTACGTTATACTATCCTGAACGCCGATATTATAGCCCTTGGAATTATCACCCGGCACTTTTAGTGTGGTTGGCGTTTTATCCTCGACATAAAACGTATTACTGCCCGGGGTTACCTCGGCTTTAGTAGAGACCTGCTGCATTGGCTCGTCATTGATGAACACTTGCTCCGGATACGCGGCTACGCCTTCTTTGCCAGGATCGGAATTCGTCGTGCAAACATGGCAAAAATTATGATAATTACCTGTAGTCTTCCAGACGCCATTGTCGCTTGTCCAATTGGTAACGATATCGCTACCCTTCAGCCAAACCTCAGCATGCGGTGCGGCTTGCAACGTAATATTATTCTTAGACACAAAAAAGTGCGGCTCGCGGTAAATACCGCTCTTCGCAACTACGGTGCCGCCGCTTGGAACAGCTGTCACAGCTTTACCAAAAGTCTTATACGGCGAATTCTCACTGCCATTGCCAGTAGCGTCATTACCGTTCGGAGCTACCCACGCTACATTAGAGGAAGGAACATTGTAATTTGTGTCAATAAACTGGTATTTTTTATGCAAAGAGGCCGCCTTGGTCGACGGTATTTGCAGCAGTATAGCGCCAAACGCCACAATGACGGCAGCAGTAATGCCGACAACTTTTGGTATAAACCTCTTATATCGCTGATGAATCTTCATTTTCCCCTCACTGTTTGTGTCTTATTACACCTTGCTTATTATTCTAGCAAATAAAAATATAAACGCAAACGCATTTACTCAGACAACAGCCACTCTCCGCTCAGCATAAAAGCCAGCCCGTCCGCCAATAAGATTACTCCACAGACAATGATGATACCCATGATGACATGGCGTACCACCTTGCCGCGCCGTTTGCGTGTTTCAAATCTTCCACGTGTGATTTGTGAATCTTCCGTGTGAGATTTTCATTTTGTCTGGGTGTCTGCGGAAAGGAGCGCGCTAGTTTCTGAGAATGACACTTAGCAGGTGGCAATTTGCGCTTGGCAGATGGCGCGATTTACGTCTGACGAGCAAAAAAACGCCGCTATAACACGCGAACTTCCCACAAGTTATATCATTAGCCCACCTCTTTTCGGATTACAAACATCCCCTTGCTGATGGCAGCGCGCGGATGTTGGTTATGGTTTTATTTTAGCATGGGCGGGCGGGAAGTTATTATGGGTTTGTTGCGATTTCCGTAAAATCGCTTGACAAAGGATTCCAGTATTGATATATATATATATCAGCCTTTGCATCCGCAAGGGTCGGCGTTTCGCCCGAGTCAATCAGGCTTGAGACGCCCCACTTCGCGGAGAATAGCTTTTCTCCGCCCGACTCCAGAAGGAGTTTGATATGGAAACCACCGGATGGTTTGACGGGAAACCGGCAAAGATTCGGCGCTCCGGCGGAACTACTGAGATCTTCTATGGTGGCGCTTGGGGTAACATCCCTGGCGATGGTCACGGACACGTGAAGGCGCAGGGAGGCTCTCTCGGCGAGTTCATTGTCTACTGGCGACTGCCTGAGAGCGAGGGCGGTGCTACTGTCATCGACAACTGGGCCAGCTCTGAGCGTCTCTCAGATCACATGTCTGGTCTCTGGTAGAGTTCCTAGACCTGGACATGTCATAAAACTGTCCATTTTCCCACTTAAAATAGTACAATTATAGAGACATGAAAAATAGTATCAATGTCGCAATACCAGATTTCATTACTCAAGCCTTTCCTGTACTTAAAGAGGCGACGTACGTCCGTGAGTTTGCTTCTTTCATCACACTATATCCAGACGCAGACTATTATTTGTTTCAGACAGCATCTGGCCAGTCGCTCATACTTGTAGCGATTGATTATCCTGACCCCATCGACGAGAGCCGACAAGTAAAGAGTTTGTCTGGCGGGTTTGAGTTTGAATTCGCACATCTCATCAAGCCGTACGCCAACAACCAGCATATTGAGATTCGTCCGAATGACGACATGGATGACAGCTTTTTTATACCAGACCCGAAGAGTTATTATCGTTATTATTTAGCAGCGGTGAAGCAGAAGATGGATTGGTAGATTTGTTAAGAGCTTCTGAGTTCAAGAAGACCCCGCCCTGGCAGTACAATCTGTTGGGGCGGGGTACTCACCCTGCTACAATAAACCCATGCTTCACAAACTATATTCTGCTTACGACCTGCCAGCCGACCATGATGTCTGCCATTTGTTTGAGCATTTGGTTATTCGGCGGTTTTTACGAGCAGTAGAAAAATCTGGCAATGAGCGCGCCTTTATTGGCGAATTACATGGCACAACATCCGAATCAAGCGTGTTTTTTGACATCGCGTTCTTTACCCGCGAATCAATTACGCTATTTGAAAAAGCTATCGCCGACGTAAAACCGTTTGATCTATCCATGATTCACGAATCCGTCGCCCACATTGAGGCGGAGATGAAGTCAAGCGTCGCCATCTGGGATAAAGCAGAACTATACAAGCAACTGGCGCGCTGTCAAAAGGCTTTCACTGGTCGCCGCTCCGCTAGACTTGGCAAAATTACCGAACCATCCACAAATCCGCCGCTAGAAATTGACTGCCAGCCAGAAGATTTTATAGATATCACACTGACGGTTGAAATACCCGACGCCAGCGACCAAGCAACTGCCGCCTTTTTCTGTATATACCCGATATTGCTTGATTTGGTGCGCAGCGCGTGCTTTGACAGAGCGCCAGTCTATCCATCCAGCCATAGCGAATTCACCGCCTACCATGACGGCAATTCGGTCAGCCAAACCTACACCGTGAAAAAATCCTTTGATTGGCAAAATGCAGGCAAAGTAGCGCAAAACTATTTACGAACATTTGACCCTGC
>CAUSPY010000003.1:0-98034 GCA_963533665.1 uncultured Candidatus Saccharibacteria bacterium | reverse complement strand
CCAGCGGCGATTATACTGCTTTTAGTGGGAAACTAGCACGGTGCCGAATTATATAGAGACCATCCGAATAGGATGGTTTTTATTTTGCATATTGGTTCTACGAGATAAAATTGCTATTAGTTTTTTGTCATTTTCATTTAATGACGCTCATGGTGCTGCTAATGGGAGTGAGTCTTTTTAAGTTTTTTCCAAGCTGCTTTGCGCTGTTTTGGCGTCATGCTTATTGCCCATTTCCACGCTTTGCCGCTACTAATTCCAAGGCTATCCTTTGCGATATGTTCCATTATAGATTTGGCATGCTGGCTACCAAAGCCTATTTCTATTGCGTCAATTGAAAATGAGTACACCAATCGACTCCATCGCTCGTTTAAGATTTCTTTGTTTTTTACGGTTTGCGGCCACACATGATTTTGTCCAAGCAATTTACATCCAATCAGGTTAACAAGAATCCAAAGGATAAGATCATCTCCTATTACTGCTGATGCGTCTAGCTCAATTAGTGCTGCCTCTTTTTTGTCAATGCCTGAGCCGAGAAACCACGTGCTGTGATCGCCAGTTACGTCGCCTACTACAAATAGTAAACCCTCCGCGAAACGATAGTCCAGAAGCCGTTTCAAGGCCAGAGACGATATTATCCTCGTATTCTTTATATAACCTTTGGACGCGGGCTGTCAGAAATATTCCAGTCCAGTCTTTTTTCTTCATTCTAAATTTGACTAGCATATGGTAATTATAACAAATAAAATAACGCCCCTGAAAGAGCGTTATTTTCTCTATTCTCGAATCTCGCAGAAAACGAGAATTGTATTTGTGGTGGAACTACGATTTCTAAAGTTCCAGTGTATAGCCAGCATGATGTTGCCGACAATACTTAGTATAGCTAACAGAGAGGCAGAATGCAATATTTTATTCACAATGAAAGAGCGCTCGTGTAAATATTGACAAAGTATGAGCAGTATGATAGCATAAAACTATAACACATACCATGTGTGATATATAAAGGTGAGGGTTTCTGCATAATTTTATGTGGAAATCTTTTTTAATACGGAGGAAAACTCATGGCAGGAACAAAAGCCGGCGGTCTGAAGGCTGCGAAGAAAAACTTAGCGCGTGATCCAAACTTTTACGCGAAAATTGGCGCAAAGGGCGGTAAGAATGGCAAGACTGGCGGTTTTGCGGCTAATCCGGCTTTGGCGCGAATTGCTGGTGCAAAGGGCGGAAAAATTTCTCGCCGGCGCAAGGCGACAGCAACGACGGCTGCATCGGTAACAGCCGCGTCAGCAGCGCAATTAGCAACCCAAGATGATGTAACGCTAGCTGTGTAGTTCTAACGCCCGAGCGTGATAATATAAAATAACCCTCTTTGCAAAGAGGGTTATTTATCTGCGGTAGCGGCGGAGTTCGCAGGAGCGAGCCTCGTTGACACGCCATTCGCTATGGCACTGAAGACAGCGGTAGCGGTGTTTAGCAATTTCCATACCGACTGCTTCACAATTTGGACAAATACTGCGTGAGTGCAGCCAGTCGCGGTAGCTATCCAGCGAATCTTGGACGATGTCGTCGTCCATTTGCAGTGGCAGATTGTATGCAGGAGCAAGCACGTCTACGGCGTATTCCCAGGCTGATCTTTCCATATCAATTAACGTAATATCCCGCTGGTAGGATTCGTGCTGCAGTTTGGCGTGGGCGATTTCATGCAGCAATTGGGCAAAATCGTTTTTTTGCCGCAGGTTTTTATAAAAAACTGTTTGTGTTTTCGGAAACCATGAAAAAACGTCGCCTTTTTTAAAGGTAATATCCGGAAAATCTCGTTTAATTTTGGCGAGAGTAGGCCAGAGCGTTGTCATAGCATCCATATAGTACAATCTCTTTCGGCTTTGGCGCGCTAGCGATTTTCGGTACGGCTATGGCGGCTGGCAGGTTTTCTGCTAACAAACCGCTTAACATATCGGTAAAATAGGGTACAAACGAACCAATGCTGCCGCCGATTACAATGACGTCTGGCTGGGTAAAAGCGATGAGCGGCTGTAATCCGACGCTAATTCTCTTAGCGATTTCTGACCAAACTTCCAGGGAGGTTTCTTTCGATAATTCGCCGAATAGTTCATAAAACACTCGTCCAGCTGCAATTTGCTCCCAGGATAAACGGCGTCCTTCATACGACAGCATCATATGCCCGCCCTCGCAATCGTTTAAGGATTTATCTAGCACGCCGTTTAAGATCAGGGAAGTGCCGATACCGGTGCCGATCGTAATATATAATCCGCAGCGAGGTAACTTGTCTAAGCGGTGCATACTGGCGAGTCCAGCCATGTTAGCGTCGTTGGCAACTATAATATTGGCATTGGGAAAGTTTTTTGCAAAAAGCTGCCGGATGGGTACGTTTTGCCAATTGAGATTTTGGCACCAAACAGCAACTCCGTCATGGACAACGCCTGGCAGAGCGACAGATAACGTAGTAGCGGAATCGCCTGAAATTAAGTGTATTTGATCGGTAACGCGCTGGATATATTGTTCAATATCTTTCGGTGTTGGGAATTTTATGATTTGTTCGGGCTGCCCGTTATCGTTAAAGCGGGCGACGAGCGTTTTTGTTCCTCCAGTATCTACGGCAACTATCATAATTGGATTATACCATAGCTCTTTACTGATTACGGGCTATCATGATATAATAAAGAAAATTTGAGTTTGGAGAAGCAGGCAATGAATAGAAATAATCAACGAGGAGCTGTCGGAACATTTGTAGTGGTTGGTGCTGTGCTGGCAGTGTCAGCCTTGGCGGTGTTATACGGCGCGCGCCATTCGTTAAGCGATCAACAGAATCCGCCGATTTCAAGCGAATTGGTCGCGGCAGATAATAAATCCGACAATAAAGACAATAAGAGCAATAAAGATACTAAAGATAGTAAAGACGCTAAAACGGAAAATAAATCAGGCGGCAATTCGGAGCAAAAGACGGAAACTGGCAAAAATCAGGATACCGACTCCAAATCTGGCAGCGATAACTCTTCTGCAATAACCGGTTCGGATACTAAAACGGAGAGCAAGTCAGAAGATAAGAAAGCTGATACGCAGGCTGCCCCGCAGACTCCAGCAGTACAAACTAGCGATAAAGACTTGCCAAAAACTGGTCCGGCTGAATCATTAGCGGCTATTCTGGCGGTTGGCGGTCTGACCTTTATCGTTTTGGCGTACGTTCAGTCGCGCCGGGTTATCTGATTTTGACTTAACTACATCTGTTGTGGTACAATTATACTGATCTATAGGGAAGTTTTTCATGCTGTCTCTAGGAAGTAATATCAATTTTAAGGAAGGGGTCTTTAGGAAGACTTATGGCAAGCGCCAAAATTACAATGGATGACCTGCTGGCGCAAGCAGGCGATAATATAAAGCAGATTGCTGCTGGCGACATGGTTAATGGAACTGTGTTGTCAGTTAAAAAACACGAGGTTTTGATCGATTTAGGACCTTTGGGTGTTGGTTTAGTACCGCGCCGCGAAGTTGGTTTTTCAAAAAATTATACTGTTGGCGACGAAGTTGTCGCTAGCGTGGTTGATCCAGAGCTGGATAACGGCTATTCGCTGCTGTCGCTACGCAAAGCAGCCAAGGATCGCGGCTGGGACGAGGTCTTTGCTAAGCTTGAAACGGGCGAGATTATTACGGTGGTGCCGTACGATGCTAATCGCGGCGGCATGCTGGTAGAATACGAGGGTATTCGCGGCTTCTTGCCGGTATCGCAGCTGTCAGCGGAACATTATCCGCGCGTCGGTTCAAGCGATAAGGACGAGATTCTACAGCGTCTTAATACTTTGGTAAATAAAGACATTAAAGTGCGAATATTGGACGCTGATCGTAAGACAAACAAACTTATCTTTTCTGAGAAAGAGGCGGTAAAAGAAGGTTTGGCGGAGCGATTCCAGAAGATGGCGATTGGCGATACAGTTGAAGGTGTAGTGACTGGCGTTGTTGACTTTGGCGTATTCGTTAATGTTGAAGGTATTGAAGGACTGATTCATATTTCGGAAATCAGCTGGGAGCGTGTTAACAATCCAGCCGATTACGTGAAGGTTGGTCAGACGGTCAAGGCGAAGATTATCGCGATTGATAAGGAGCGCCTGAGTTTGAGCATGAAGCAATTGACTAAAGATCCTTGGTTGGATGAAGTCGAGCAATTCAAGCCTGGCGATAAGGTTGAGGGAACGGTAACACGTATTACGCCGTTTGGTGCGTTTGTACAGCTAAGCCCGGCAGTTGAGGCGCTGGTTCACGTGTCAGAGCTTGGCGGCGACGGGACGGATCCTGAAAAGGTGTTTACCTTGAACGAGCGTAAAGAATTTACGGTTTTGGATATTGATAAAGAAAACCGCAAGATTTCTCTTTCGCTTGGCAAGTCAAAGAAAAAATAATACAAATCCCCTGAAGCGTAGCTACGCCCAGAGGTGAGAGGAGCTTACTATGGCAGAAAAAATCGTCAATATTGCAGATTCGGTAACGGTTGGCGAATTGGCTGAAACTCTGGGATTGTCGGTAACTACGCTGATTGGCGAGTTGTTTAAGAACGGAATTGCGGCGACGATTAATCAGCGGCTGGACTTTGAGACGGCACAGATTGTAGTCGAGGAGTTGGGTTTGGATGTACAGCTGAAGCGCAAGGCGGCTGCTGCGGAGATCCATCATCACGCACGAAAACTGTCAGATAAGGCGGTGCCGCGTCCGCCAATTGTGGCGGTGATGGGGCATGTTGATCATGGCAAGACGAGCTTATTGGATGCGATTTTAGATAAAAAGACAGTTGAGGGCGAGGCTGGCGGAATAACACAGCATATTAGCGCCTATCAAGCAAAGCGTAATGGGCGGATGATTACGCTATTGGATACACCGGGCCACGAGGCGTTTGCAGCATTGCGCCAACACGGCGCGGTGCTGACTGATGTGGTGATTATCGTGGTGGCGGCAGACGACGGCGTTAAGCCGCAAACAGTCGAGGCGATTCGGTTTGCGCGCTCGGCTAATGCGAAAATCGTGGTGGCGATTAATAAAATTGATAAAGATACCGCCAACCCGCAGCTGGTAAAAACGCAGCTGGCATCTGAACACGGTCTCAATCCTGAGGAGTGGGGCGGCGATACGGTGATGGTGGAAGTCAGCGCTAAAACTGGCCAGAATTTGGATAAGCTGCTGGATATGGTGCTACTGGTGGCAGACATGGAAGATTTGCGGGCAGATGAGGACGTTCCGGCGGAAGGCTTGGTGATTGAGGCGCACATGGAAACTGGGCGCGGCGCGGTGGTCGGGCTGTTGGTGGAAAACGGACATTTGCGGCCGGGGCATTATTTGGTTGCTGGAACGGCTTACGGACGAGTTAGGACGCTTCAGGACTTCCGCAGTAAGACAGTTAAAGATGCCGGTCCGAGTACGCCAGTCAACGTGACTGGATTTAAGGAATTGCCGCAGTTTGGCGATGGATTTGAAATTGCTAAGAGCGAGAAAGAGGCACGCAATTTGGCGCAAAAAGCGAAAATTGAGCAGGAAAAGATGGCTGCTACTACTAATATTACTGGCGCGGACATCCTAAAAATGATGAATCAGAAGCTTGACGCTGAGGAATTCAATGTAATTATTAAGGCTGATGTCCAGGGTTCGGTGACGTCGGTGGTGGATAGCTTGAAACTGATTGATACGGGCGGCGAAGTTGAACTGCATGTCGTCGGTACGGGTGTAGGCAATATTTCTGAGAATGACATTCATTTGGCGGTAGGCGAGAACACGGTAATTTACGGATTTAATGTCGATCTCCCGCCAGCGGTTAAGCGATTGGCGGCGCGCGAACACGTGGAAGTGCGGATTTTTAAAGTGATTTATGAGCTATTGGACGATGCGAAAGATTCAATGGAAGCGCTGCTGGCGCCAGAAGTTGTCGAGACAGAAATTGGCGAATTGGAAGTAAAAGGCGTGTTTAGGACGATGCGCGAGGAAATAATCGCTGGCGGCGAAGTAAAACGCGGCAAGGTGGCGAAAGGGCTGCTGGCGCGAGTAAAGCGCGGCAAGGAGCAAATTGCCGAGGTGGAAGTCTCATCTGTTCAGCGCCAACAGCAGGAAGCCAAGGAAGTGTTTGAGGGCGAAATGTGCGGTTTGAGCTTGAAAACGAAGAAAAAGATTACACTGGAAATTGGCGATAAACTGGAATTCTTTACGCGGGAATTGGTGAAGAAAACCCTGTAGTCTGCTGGGGTAAATAAAGTATTTGTGGTTCGGATTTTAGCAAAAGTGGTTAAGCTAAGCAAAAAGCTTGACATTTTGTACACTGTATGATAGCATACTAACATAATCTTTAAGAAAAGTATTTCTAAGAAAGGAACCACCACATGGCATCAAAAGAAACAATACCCGGCAGCGGCGCGAGAAGAGGGCAATCTAGACCAGGGGAGGGTCGTGTAGGGGATGTGGCGACTCCGGCATGGGGTACTCCTCTAAACGTCGACTGGAAACCCTTACGTTCTCAGGATGCAGCGTCCGAAACGAGCGGAGACAATCCGTCGTTTAACGATTTCTTAAATCAGACTGCGGAGCGTCAGCGTACAGAAGAAGATCACAGACCGGGTCTGAAAGAAAGATTGCGAAGAGTGTGGGCTCGTTTTAATTTAGGAAGACGTGCAGCAAGTGATGTCTTTAACGGTGGAAGGAGTAATATTGACGATACAGATGATATGACTGGTCTAAAATATACTGTATCTGAGAGAGATGCTCTAGCTTATGCTGATGCAGCTACGGCTGCCGGAGGCAATAACCTTAAAGAAAATATTAGCGAAATTAAATCCAAGCTTGTTAAACAGGGTATACTTGAAAAGGATATTAGTGATCTTGATTTTCGTAGGTTTAGTGTAGCGGCTGGTCGTAGATATTCAGAACTTGCCAGTGCTGCCGCCAAAGACGGGATGCGTGTTGAAGAGTATGTGGAGTTTATTCAGTCTCAGGAAGACAATGACAAGACAATTGATAAAGATACACAGACTAAAATTGACGCTTTGAAAGATGAAGATGATAAAACTGAAACTGTAAAAGGCAAGAAAGAGCAGCAGCCTGATGACAAGAATGGGAAAGAACATAGTCATGCCAGTACCGAAGATCTTGAAAAAAGCGCAGCTGGGGCTCGGCGTAAATTTGTAGAAGCAAAGATAAATTATGAGGAGGGCTTTTTCAAGAATTGGTTTGGCGGCGCGAAACGCAGGGTGGCTATGGAAGAGGCCCGCAGAGAGTTGACAACCGCCCTTACAGCGCTTGTTTATCGACAAGAGGCTGATAGTATTAAGACAATTGACGGAAAATTCTCTGTAGACAAGAAGAAAACCAAATCCTCAGATAAAAGCAATCCAGAAGGTCTTGATCCGTATGAAGAGATGCTGCGTCAGAAATATCTTGGCGATGAATTTGATGAGGCTGAAGAAGGGCAAGACAAGAAGAAAACCAAATCCTCAGATAAAAGCAATCCAGAAGGTCTTGATCCGTATGAAGAGATGCTGCGTCAGAAATATCTTGGCGATGAATTTGATGAGGCTGAAGAAGGGCAAGCTGACGAAAAGAAAGATGAGAAAGAGACAGATTATGAGCAGGCGAGGAAAGCTGCTATTCAGTCGATAGCTCTTGCGGTGGTTGAGAAGCTTGATCAAGTGGAGAGAGAGGCTGAGGTTGAACTTAATAAGCGCCAGGAAGAGCGTTCACCATTTCGTAAGCTTGTGGCAAAGATCGGTCGTCTGTTTACTAGCGGAGAGGATGAAGGCAAGATAACGATAGGCAGTTTACACAATAAAAGAAGTACTGTTTCTGGTGTTGTGTCTGGTTTGGCTGCTGGTGGAGCAACGGGGTTGGCAGGTTTCTCGATGCTAGGTATGCTGCCGGTAGCGGCTGGTGGTGCTTTGCTTAGTGCTGGTATCGGCGCTGCTGCCCGCGAGGCTACATTGGAAGCTCAAAGCGAGGACGACCGATCATTGACAGATGAGGAGAAGCAAGAATTCATTGAAAGTGCTGCGAATAACGAATGGACAGTTGGAGATAGAGATAAAGACGGCAACGAGACAAAGAGGCCGCTGAAGTCATGGGAAATGATTGGAGCAATGGTTGGAAGAGGCTTGGAAATGAGCCAGATGGACTCAGAGATACGCCAAGAGGCTTCTAGAGATGCATCCAAAGGCGCAATGGCTAGGTATGCATTAGGCTTTGCGACTGGTGGAGCAATAGGATTTGCAGCTGGTCATTGGGCGCATGATAGATTCTTCTCTCCGGAAGGTGCTCCTAGTGACTCTTCAGAACCTCCGAAACCACCTCTAAAAAACAAGACTGACGATTTAGGGATGACAAGTTCAAGACATAACATAGCAGAAAACCCTATGACGGGAACTCCTATGACAGAGGCTCCCACGATATCATCAGACACATCTTGGCCGTGGGATCATTTAGCGAATAATTCGTCAATTGGTTCTGAAAAAGCCACTTCTACTCTATATCAGGTTGGCGATTGGCTCAGAGAACAGGGCTTCTCGGTTGATTTTCCACAGGTTGGCAATGGTGAAATTGGTATGACAGTGGGTGGTAATGATAATCCTGAATATGTGAACGGTGCAATTGATTGGGCATTGGAAAATATGAATCTTTAATAGAAATAAAAAAGGAGAAATAAAAATGTTTGAAATTACTGACGAATTCCTGCAGCAAGCTGGATTTGACGCTTTGCCGGCAGAACAAATGGAGAGACTGCGTAAAATTGCTGCCAGTAGAATGGAAGCTGAGTTTAAAGAGAGGATTGCCGGAGCGATTAGTGAGAAGCAATCAGAAGAAATTGAGCGTTTGATTGACGGCGACGAAAGTTTAGCTTTGAGTGTAGCGACTCGCACAAACGCACAGTTTCGTGAAAGCAAAGAATTTTTGGCTATACAACAGTTGGGCAGGCAAAATAATACTACAGACGATAAAATAATTCAGCAATTCGCTCTCTTTTCTTGGTTCAAAGAAAAGAATATTAACGTCGAAAGGATAATTCGAGAGTCAGCTATAAAGGTGATGAATGATTTGGGATCTACACTTTCTCAAGTCAACGAGATGGCTGATAGCGACGGCCTGTAGTTTTATATTTTGGCGATTTACATGCAAAACTGCTATAATGATACCATATAAATTAGTACTAAAGAGGTAAGGTATTAAATGTTTCAACTAAACGAAGAATTCTTAAAAGAACTAGGACTGGATCAGTTGCCAGAGGAGCAGCGCAAGCCGTTTTTACAACACATTTACAGCGAATTGGAGATGCGTGTTGGTGAACGGTTAAGCCAGGGTATGAGTGATGCCCAGCTGGATGAGTTTGCGGATATCATTGATAAAAAACCGAATGCAGTCGATAATTTTTTAGCTAAATATGCGCCGAATTACCAGCAAGACAAGATGTTCCAGAGGCTGGTGCAGGCAACTAAAGCCGATCCGAACGATCCGCGCCTGAAGGATGAGTTCGCTGCCACGAAGTGGCTGGAAGTGAACCGTCCGGATTATCGTGATGTCGTGGCGGCGGTGATGGACGAACTGAAGAAGGAGATTGTTGCTCACCGCGATGCGATTTTAGGCGGTGCGGGTGCGTCTCCAGCGCCGCAGCAGACTAAAGGCGACTTTGATCTGGCTGCTTAAGAGTTTAGCTGTAAATCCTAGCCTTGATGACCGCGGAGAAATGCCTCTGCGGTCATTTTTTTACCGCTGGCTGGGGCGATAAGCTCATCAATAATAAGCCAATTGCCGTCAACACATTGCACGTCAAGCGGTGAAAGCGGATTAGCGCCAGCGTGTGCTTTGGTGATTATGAGTTCTGTGTCATTAGTTTTAAGCCGGCTGCGCGGAAATCCTAGGTAAGCTCTAACCTGAGCATCGGCTTCGGCGGCAGTCATTGTTTGCGGGTTGATATAAGATAGCTCTTTGGTAAGCAGTTTGCAGTAGGTAGCGCCGGCGTCATTTTGTGCTTTGGGGGTTAGCGCTCCCGACATTATTTCTGGCAGAATGCTGATTAACAAGTCGCTGCCGCTGTTAAATAACTCGTTATAAAGCTGCGGTTTCGTTTCTGTGCCGGATAATTTTTTATGGATTTGGGCGTATATTGGCCCGGCATCCATCTTAGCGTCCAGTTTCATGATGGATACGCCAGTATCGTTATCTCTATTGATGATAGCTGATTCTATCGGCGACGGACCGCGATATTTCGGTAATAGAGATGGGTGAACGTTAATAATTCCCGGAGAAAATAAGTCAATTATACTTTGGGGGATGATTCTTCCGTATGCTACCAAAATACCAGTGATTGGCTGCAAATCTTTAATATAGCCGGCAATTTCGTTAACTTTTTGCGGCTGCAAGACGGGTATGTGGTGTTCTTTGGCAAATGTTTTAACGGGTGGTTCGACAAGTTTATGCCCGCGGCCGCGTTTTGAATCCGGTTTGGTGATAACACAGGCAATTTCAAATTTATTGCTGACCAGCGCCTTCAAGACTGCTAAACTATAATCTTCAGTCCCAAAGAATGCTATTTTCGGCGATTTCGCTGGCATAATCAAGCGGTTGCAGCTCGCCTTTCTCATCGAGCGTGTAAAAAGCGTCTGTTTTATCTTTAATGTGGTCGATGAATACCTTGCCGTTACAGTGGTCGATTTCGTGCTGAAGTACCCGCGCTAAAAATCCTTCTGCCTTGAAACGCACTTCATTGCCGTCCAAGTCCATTGCTTTTATGCGGACTTTAGTGTGGCGGGGAACTTTACCGTAAATATACTGGACGCTGAGACAGCCTTCGTAATCAGCAACGACTTCGCCTTCATACTTAACAACTTCGGGATTGATCAGGGTCATAAATTCGCGGGTTGATTTGTTGTCAAAATCACTACGAACGATGACCAGGCGCTTAAGAGCGTCAACCTGAACTGCCGCCAGCGCTGCACTGATTTCATGCGGCCGGGAATCTTCCCAATCAAGGGCTGCGGCTATCATGTCGTCAGAGAGTTTTATGATATCGTCGGTGATGACATGAATTTTGGTTGATTTTTCTCGCAGGTGCGGATTTGGCAAGGCTATAATATCGTCTTTCGTCATTCGTAATATTATATCAGAAATTACAGCAAACTGATAGGGTCGAGTTCATACTGCCAATGTGCCGGCGGTATGTATTTTATCAAATTGATTAGTTGGCGGCGCTGCGGACTTTTCACGATAATTTGCCATCGGTATGTGTCGCGGACTCGTTCGTAAAAAGCTGGCGTCGGTCCCAGGATTTCTATATCTGGCGATTTGGTTTTTAATAACTGGGCGATTTTTTGAGAATTATTAACGGCGGATTTTTCAGTTTTATAAGTGCAGGTTAATTTTAATAAATAAACAAAAGGCGGGAAGTCGGTTTTCTGGCGCTGGGCGATTGTGCGTTTGTAAAAGTCTGCGTAGTTTTGGCGCAGGCCGTCAACTATGGACGGGTGCGACGGATGATAGGTTTGGACAATAACCTTGGTTGGATTATGGGATCTGCCGACGCGGCCGACGACTTGGGCTAGGAGTTGGAATGTGCGTTCGGCGGCGGCGTAGTCGGGCAGCAATAACCCGGCATCCGCCTGGACAACGCCGACGACGCCAAGGTTTGGCAAATCTAATCCTTTGGCGATGACTTGAGTACCAATGATGATGTCAATATTGCCGTTTTTTAATTTGTCATACTGGGCGTCAACTGTTTCTTCAGGGGTGGAATCGCCGTCAAAACGAACAATTTTTTTGTTCAAAAATAGCTTTTTCAACTCGGATTCAATGCGCTTGGTGCCGATGCCTTTATGGATAATGTCGGCGTTATGACATTCTGGGCAGCTGGTGGGAACGCTGGTTGAAAAGCCGCAAATATGGCAAGATAGCTGGTGCTTATCTGCGTGTAAGGTTAGCGGCACGAAACAGCGCGGACAACCAGCTTGCCAGCCGCAACTTTCGCACAGCGTGACAGCAGCGGTGCCGCGGCGGTTATGAAAGATGAGAGCTTGGCGGTTGTTTTTTAGCGCCAGCCGCAAAGATTGTAATAATGGATTTGATAAAAATTGATGTTCTGAAAAGTTTTGGCGTTTGGTCATATCGACGAGCGTGATGTTTGGTTTGACGGCGTCGGTGCGGGCGGGGGCGGTCATGGGGATTATGGCGCCGTTGGAATGCTTGGCAAGGTAATAATCGGCGACTGCTGGGGTGGCGCTGCCGAGAATTAATTTGGCGTTATGCTGGCGAGCGAGAATGGAAGCGGCACGCAAGGCTGAGTAGCGCGGCGACTGTTCTTGTTTGAAGCTGGGCTCGTGGCATTCGTCAATGACGATAAGACCGAGTTGCTGAACGGGAGCAAACAATGCCGAACGCGGCCCGATAACGATTACTGGATCGCTGGAGTTGATAATTTCTTTCCAGGCAGCGTGTCTTTGGGCTTCGGTTTGCTTTGAGTGGGTTAGGATGATTTTTGGAAAATGTTTGGAAAATTCCGATACCAGCTGCGAGGTTAACGCGATTTCCGGGACTAAAATAATGGATGATAACTCTTCTTTTAAGGCTTGCTTGGCGGCTTCAATATATACTAAGGTTTTCCCGGAACCAGTGATGCCGTGCAGCAGCATCGTGCCGCTGAGCATGGCTTCAATTGTTTGCAGGGCGGCCTGCTGGTCTTTAGTGAATACTTTTTTTATTCTATTTGACGGAGCGTTTGACGTGATTTTATCAGGGGTGAGGCGCCGATTTTTTGTTAAACCGCTGGGTAAAATAGTTTGCCAAACAGTTGCCAAGTGCGTTGCGTAATAGCTGCTCATCCATAGCGCTGTTTGGATAAGTGGTAAGGGCAAAGGACTTTTTTCAACGACCGAATCAATTGGTTTTACTGTAAAATCTGGTTGTCTGACTTCTTGTAAAACGACACCAGCCAAATGATTTTTTCCAACTTCAATAGTAACGATTGTTCCAGGTGGCAGTTTATCTTTCGAGGAATAGGTAAACGAATAATCATGCGCTCGGACAATTTTAATAGGCGAAACCAGATAAAAATACATATACCCATTATATAGCCAAAAAGATGCTAAAATAAGCATATGTATTTTGAGAGTCGTTCGCAAGCTGGCGCTAAGCTGGCAGACCAGGTGCTGGAAAAATATCGCTACGAAAACTGCGCAGTGGTGGCGCTTGGCGAGGGCGGCGTGCTGGTGGGCGAGCAAATTGCTGTCAAGCTGCACTGCGTGCTGATGATGCTTCTGAGCGAGGAAATAGATATTCCTGGCGAAGGATTGAGCTTCGGCGCGGTGTCGCAGTCAGGGCAGTTTACTTATAATAGCCAGTTTTCTGACGGCGAAATTAACGAATATACCGGCGAGTTTCACGGTTATTTGGAGGAAAAAAAGCGCGAGGCGCATCAGCGGATTAACCGATTGCTTGGCGACGGCGGTATTATTGATAAAAGATTATTAAAAGACCGGACGGTGATTTTAGCGAGCGATGGACTTGGCGACAATTTATCGCCGCTGGATGTGGCTCTAAGTTTTTTAAAATCGGTAAGAATTGACAAACTGGTGATTGCGGTGCCGTTTTGCGGTATAGCGGCAGTGGACAGGCTGCATATGACAGTCGATGAAATGCATATTTTGGATGTTAAGGAGAATTTTATGGGAACAAATCATTATTATGAAGATAATACGCTGCCGTCAAAGGAGGAGACGGTGAAGAAAATTAATCAAGTTATTCTAAATTGGCAATAAATAGGTTGCCGGGTGTTGTAAAATTGTGATACACTGAGTGGTAGCGAAAGGGAATAAGGGAGGAAATGCTTGACGTTTTTATTACATCTAGGGTGCGGCGTAAAATCGTAGTTGTGTACGCCAAGTATCCTGATTTTCATACGCACGTACGCGGCTTGGCGAAACTGATTAAGGAAGATCCCGGTAATATTCAGCGCGAGCTCAAGCGGCTGGAAAAAGTTGGCTTCTTGAGGAGCGAGAAGCAGGGCAATTCGCGGGCATACTTTACGAACAAGCAATTTCCGATTTTCAAGGAATTACAGAGCATGGTAATTAAGTCGCAGCAGCATGCAGCACGGCCGAGGCACGGTTCGGCTGATAGAGATTAATGACGCTGTTTGAGAGGATTTTAACGGCGCGGGGTCTCGCGACGCGGGCAGCGCGCCAGGCTTTTTTGCAGCCGGATTATGCAGCTGTCAAACACGATCCATTTTTGTTGCCGGACATGAACAAGGCGGTGGCGCGTCTGAAGCAGGCACGGCAGCAGGGCGAAAAAATTGTCATTTACGGTGATTATGACATTGACGGGCTGAGCGCCACGGCGCTGCTACTGGATGCGTTTGATAAGTTTGGTTTTGAGGATGTCGACGCCTTTATCCCAAATCGGTTTGTCGAGGGCTATGGTATGACTATGGGCGCGGTAGACAAGGTGCGCGATATGGGCGCAGATTTGATCGTGACGGTGGATACGGGTAGTTTGTGTCATGCGGAGATCGCGTATGCCACCAGCCTAGGGATTGATACGGTAGTGACGGATCATCACAACGTGGCCGAAACGCCGCCACCGAGCGTGGCAGCGGTGAATCCGAAGTTTTCAGGACACAGCTATCCATTCCGTGATTTGTGCGGTGCGGGCGTGGCGTTTAAACTAGTACAGGCACTGCAGACTGAACTGGATGGACTGCCTGATGGATATGAAAAATGGCTGCTCGATTTGGTGGCACTGGGGACGGTGTGCGACATCGTGACACTGGCAGATGAAAATCGGGCTAATGTCTATTGGGGTTTGGAGGTGTTGAAAAAACAACAACGTCCAGGGCTGAAAGCGTTGATGGCGGTGGCGGGTGTTGAGCCAGAGCGGGTCAATGCCAGGCATTTGGGGTTCGGTCTGGGTCCGCGAATGAATGCAGCGGGTCGGTTGGAGACGGCGCAGCACGCGCTGGATATGCTGATAGCGCGCGATGGGCTGGCGGCACTGGAGGCGAGTGAGAAATTGGAGGAATTAAATACTAAGCGGCGTGGTATTCAGGATGCGATTTTTGAAGAAGCGTGTGTGCAAGCAGAGGAGCTGGCGAATGACCGTGTGCTGGTGGTAAGTAGTGATGGTTGGAATCACGGTGTTATCGGCATTGTGGCGTCAAAACTGGTGGAAAAATATAAAAAGCCGGTGTTTATCATTGGTGAGCGCGGCGAGGAAGCGACGGGTTCGGCGCGCAGTTTTGGTGATTTTTCAGCAGCAGATGCCGTGCGGGCGGCGGACGATATTATCATCAAAGGCGGCGGGCACGGAGCGGCGGCGGGCGTGACGCTGGAGACTAAGAAAATTAGCGATTTTCGTCGTCGCGTGAATGAGTTTTATGATTCGCTGCAACTAACAAATCAAGAGCGATATTTGCTGCCGCGGGCTGATGTGGAAATCGGCGATTTTTCGGAAATTGACGAGGAATTGGTGGCAAATCTGGCGAAAATGGAGCCGTTTGGCAATGGTAATCCCGAGCCTGTAGTAAAAATTACCACAGCGAGCGTGCTGAGCGCGCGGCGAATGGGTGCGGATGGACAACACGTTAAACTGGCGCTGCGTGATAAAAACGGTAAAGTATTGCAAGCGCTGGCATTTAACGCGCCGGAGGAGTTTTTCCGTGAGCCAGGCGACGAGGTTTCAGTGTGGTTTCAGCCGACCATCAACGAATGGCAGGGGGTGCGGACGGTGGAGGGAAAGTTGTTGCATATTGTTGTAGCCTGTTGAATTTTAGTAAGTTGTCAGGCAATGAGTTGCAGCCGCGTCTTACTCAAGACAGGGCTAATGTGGTAAATCTTCTATTGTTAATCGTCGGTCTGGCCGATTTGAGGCAAGTTGTTCTAGTTGTTTACGTATGTGTCTAGGTTTAAAACTGCCTTTTTCGTCTACAAGCAGACCAGTGATGTCAGCGTATGAAGCAACAAAATATGGATGATTTGTGGTGGCTTTTAGTCCAAGCTGGCTATCCGGATCAAGTTGCAATGTGCAAATTGTAGAATGTCCAACATTGCCTGAGGTGTCAATTGGGGCAAGGTCGGGTAAATGGAGAATATTAAGACTGTTTGATCCATGTCCACATGGCACCAAAGGGAGTTCATCAGACTGGTTTGACATAGTGGGGGTCCAAAAATTTGGCATATCATAGTCGTATGGGTGTGTTACTTCGCCGCCCCGACTTATATACGTGTACAACCACAGGGCATATAACTCTGGATTAGTATGAATAGCCTGCGTGTACTTCAGGAATGCGGAACACATTCTCTTTTCCTGCATAAACTTTTCTTCCCATTCTTTCTCCTCCTGCTCTCGCTTCTTCGCTTCAGCAGCTTGTTTTTCTGCAACTTGAGCGAGGTGGCGTCGTACTCGATTGCCGGGGGCTATTATCTCCCATAAGCCATCATTATTGCTATCGCCTGAAGGTTGCTATTCATTGGAATTATTAAATGGAAATCTCATATTTTGATTATAGCACTAACATGTATTTTTGCAAGTCTATACCTAGACAAGTAATGATTAGTTTGCAAAATGATCTTCATCTGTTATATCGGAAACCGGTATGGTTCAAGTTACATGTAAAGATCAGAAGGAAGTGAACGAAAATTTCCAGCCGACCATTAATGAATGGCAGGGGGTGCGGACGGTTGAGGGGCGGTTGATGTATATACAGTTATCGTAAGAGAAATCGCTACCTAGATAGTCTACGCAATGAGAGCTTATGTAATTATTCTCTTTGTTTTCTAATGTATTTTATAACTTCTTCTGTGCCTTCATCTAAGCTGATGCCTGCTATTCCTGCTAATATATCTGATGTGTCTGAGTATGATCGTACCTGCTCTGGTCTGTTTGTTAAGGCTTGTAGCCTGTCGGATTCTGATGGGTGTATGCACAGTGTTAATAATGTTGTATGTTCAAGGTGTTGTTCTGGGGCAGCTTTAATTGTATTCAAGTCGGAAAAGTGCATGATGGTTAAGGCATCGGGGTCATAGCTAATTGGAACAGTGGGTTTTTGCATGTTTTCTCTAGACATCCAACCTATAGGCTGGGTATAATAATTTTTATCTCCAGGTTCATATACTGATTGTGGAAAATTGTATTCTTCCTGGTGTGTAATTTTACCACCGTCAATTATATACCAATAAAGCCATAAAGCGTAAATATGAGGCTTTAAAGGAACTGCCCTAGTTATATCAAGAAACTCTACTCGTTCTTTTAGCCGTTTTTCTTTTGATTTTTCATCAGTCTGATGTGCAGCTCTGCATATCTCGTCCATAACCCTTCTGGCGCGTTTAACTCGTGCTAGCTCGTGTACTACTTCTTCGGTTTTTTCTCCGCCGGGTTTTCCTTTAGACCTTCTCTCAAATGACATACTGTTTATTCTACCATAAAATACGAATGTAACAATGGACGAAGATCGGAGATAAAATGATTGTTTTTAGACAAGCTAAACAGTTTTTGCGTATTAATAGTTGCAAAATAGCCTACTCATCTGTTATAATGGCGAAAGTATGGTTCAAGTTACACGTAGAGATCAGAAGGAAGCGAACGAGAATATTATTCGCCGTTTCAACCGTAGGGTTTTACAGAGCGGTGTTCTTGCGCGGGCAAAGTCGGTGATGCGGTTTGCGAAGCCTATTTCCAAGACTGAGCGCCGTAAGAAAGCGATTATTCGCCGCGAGCGCCGAGCTGAGAAAACAGCCAGAATGCGTTTGGGAGCGGCGCGTTAATGCCGGCGCTGAAAGCGCGTATTGCTGAGGAAATGAAAGCCGCTCTTCTAGGGCGGCATCGTTTTCGAGGCGATGTATTGCGTAATTTGAAAGCGGCGATTCTTAACGAGGAAGTGGCTTTAGGTAAGCGCGATGAAGGTCTAAGCGATACAGAAGTTGAGAAGGTAGTTGCCCGCGAAGTTAAAAAACGCAAAGAAAGCGCCGAGTTGTACCGGGCAAATGGCCGGGCAGAATTGGCTGAGCCAGAGGAGAAAGAGGCGGCAATTTTACAGGAATTTTTACCTAAACAGCTGAGCGAGGACGAGATTCGGGCAATGGTCGAGGCAGCGGTCGCTGATCTGGGCGCGACGATGCAGCAAATGGGCCAGGTGATTGGCGCAGTGAAGGCTAAAGCTGGCAATGCAGCTGACGGCGCACTGATCGCGAAAATTACCAAAGAAACGCTAGTAAAATAATAACAACACAGAAAAAGGAGCAAAGGATGATCTTATTGTTTGGGCCGCCGGGGGCTGGTAAAAGTATGCAGGGGCAGATGCTGGCGGCGCGCCAGGGTTGGAAATGGCTATCGACCGGCGAGATGTTGCGCCGAAGTAATGATCCGGCGGTGATTAACATTTTACGGTCGGGCGAATTGGCTAGCAATGAACTGATTTATCAGGTGTTTGAACAGGCGGTGCAGGACGCACGCGATAAAAAATATTCAAACATTATCGTTGACGGTTTTCCGCGGACGAAGGAACAGGCGGCATGGCTGGATGATTACATGGCGCGGATGAATGAGAAAATTGATACGGTGATTTCACTGGAAGTACCAGAGGCGGAGATTATGCGGCGGCTAGAAAAGCGCGGACGTTTGGAGGATACACCAGAGGCGATTGCCCGGCGGATGACGATTTATCGGCAAAAAATGTATCCGGTGTTGGGGATTTTTGCTGAGGCGGGTGTCAGGATTGTTCATCTGGATGGTGTCGGGACAGCTGGCGAGGTGCATGATCGGATTTATGAAGAGGCGGCTTACGCATGCCAACTTTAATTACTGGCGAAAAAACGCCGCAGCAGATGAAGGATATGCGCGAATGCGGGCGGATGTTGGCGACGATTTATGATGAATTGCGCCAGCGGGTGACGGCTGGAATGAGCGAGCTGGATGTTAATGAGTTTGTGGCTGGGCGAATTAAGGATTTCGGCGCGGAAGCAACGTATTTGACGGATGAGGTGAAATTCCCAGGGGTGATTTGCGTGTCGACTAATGAGCAATTAGTACACTCATTTCCGACAGAATATGTGTTTGAGAAGGGCGACGTGGTGAGTTTTGACCTGGTAATCGGCTACCGCGGCATGAAAACTGACAGCGCCTTTACCATGGTGGTTGACGAAGAGCCGCGCGGTGCTAAGAAGCATTTGCTGCACGCGACGGAACAGAGTTTGTATGCGGGAATTGATGCGATTTCTGGCGAGGGAACGCGCGTTGGCGATATTTCGGCGGGCGTGGAAGCAGTATTGAAGAAAGCCAAATTGGGTATCATTCGCGAGCTGGTTGGCCACGGCGTGGGGTTAGAAATGCACATGAGCCCAGAGATTCCAAATTATGGCCGCCGCGGTACCGGTCCAGTGTTGCACGCAGGTGATACGATTGCTATTGAGCCAATGGCCAGCCTCGGTAGTGAGAAAATTGTGACCGAGGACGACGGCTGGACGATTAGCCTGAAAGACGGCAGTTTGGGGGCGCATTTTGAACATACTGTGCTAATTACCGAAACTGGCGCGGAGATTTTGACGAGGTTATGATTTACTTGCAAAAGTATAGCCATAACCTGTATAATTAAGCCTGTATGCAAGAACAATCTCGATATGCTGTAGGAATTGATGTTGGTACGAAGAACGTACGCTGCGTCATTGGTTATATTGACGCGGATGGCGATGCGCCAAAAATTGTCGGCGTAGGGACAGCGCCAAATAGCGGTATGCGAAAAGGCACAGTAACTAATCTGGCGGGTCCGGCGGAAGCGATTGATACGGCTCTGGGGGCGGCGGAACGCATGAGCGGCCACCAGGTAAAGACGGCAGTATTGAGCGTCAATGGATCGCATTTAACAAGTACTAAAGCCGACGGAATGATTACAGTTGGTACGACTGATAATGAGGTAACGCCTGGGGATATTGTGCGCTTGGAGGATATGGCAACGACTGGCAAAGTGGCGCAGAACCGGGAAATTCTGGAAATTGTAGCTCATTCTTATCGGCTGGACGGACAGGATAATATTAAAGACCCGATCGGCATGACTGGTACGAGGCTGGAAATTAAAGCAAATGTTGTGTCAGGGCTGCTGCCGCATATTACTAATCTGCAAAAATTGGCGGAAATGGCCAAGGTTGAGGTTTCTTCGGTTGTTCCGGCGGTGCTAGCGAGTGCGCAAGCAGTACTAACAGAAAACCAGCGCGAGAATGGCGTGGCGGTATTGGATATCGGTGCGGCAACAACTGGCGTGGCGGTGTTTGAAGAGGGCGATTTGCAATATTTGTCGGTAATCCCTCTGGGCGGCCAAAATGTGACTAATGATTTGGCAATTGGACTAAGAACGGATCCGGAGATTGCCGAGTCGGTAAAATTGGCGCATGCGCGGTTTGGCGGCAAGAAATTAGGCAAAGTGGAAACTAAACACGAGAAAAAAACATACTCGTTTGAGCAGAGCGAGATTGATGAAATTGTCGGCGCGAGGTATGAGGAAATATTTGAGGCGGTAGCTAAGGAATTGAAAAAAGCAGGTCGAGCTGGCAAGTTGCCTAGCGGTGCGGTTTTGACTGGCGGCGGTGCTAATACGAAGGGTCTGGTTGATTTTACCAAAGAACAACTGGGCGTGGCAGCCAGGCTGGGCAAGCCGTCTGAGTACGGCGGTGCTAGCAATGAAATAAAAGGACCGGAATTTTCGGCGGCAGCCGGACTGATGCTGATCGATGCGGCGAGCGATGTTTCGTATGCGAAATCGCCGCAGAATGCTAAAAAAGCAGCGGAAAAAGCAGGCGGATTTTTAAGAGGTATTTTTGCTAAGTTTAAGTAAGTTGTTTGATATATCAGTTGAAAAAATGCTATACTGATGTAAGAATTAGAGAGAGGGAAATAGATGCCGCAAGTACAACCAAGTGAAGTTCAAACATTTGCCAGTATTAAAGTCGTTGGGATCGGCGGTGCTGGCGGTTCTGCTATAAACCGGATGAAAGATGCGGGATTGACTGGCGTGCAATTTATCGCCATGAATACCGACGCTCAGGCACTGCACAATTCGAAAGCTGACGTTAAGATTCATCTGGGATATAATACGACGAACGGTTTGGGGGCTGGTGCTGATCCGACGGTTGGCGAGGCGGCAGCTAACGAATCGCGCGAGGAGATTAAGAAAGCGCTTGAGGGCGCGGATATGGTGTTCGTAACAATTGGTGCTGGCGGCGGTACTGGCTCTGGTGCTGGCCATGTGGTGGCAGAAGTGGCGCGCGAACTGGGAATTTTGGTAGTTGGCGTGGCGACGCGGCCGTTTAGTTTTGAGGGCGAGAAGCGGCGGATTAATGCTGATTGGGCAATTTCGCGGCTTGGGCGGCAGGTTGATACCTTGATTACTATTCCAAATGACCGTTTGCTGCAGACAATTGATCGGCGGACGCCGCTACTGGAGACGTTTAAGATTGCTGATGACGTGCTGCGCCAAGGTGTGCAGGGGATATCAGAGCTGATTACCGAACATGGTTTGATTAACCTTGACTTTGCTGACGTAAAAGCGATTATGAGTAAGGCTGGTTCAGCGTTGATGGGTATTGGACGGGCGAGCGGCGACGACCGGGCAGTTCAAGCAGCCCAGCAAGCTATCGAAAGCCCGCTAATTGAGGTGTCGATTGACGGTGCAAAAGGCGTGCTGTTTAATGTCACCGGCGGCTACGATATGAGTATGGCGGAGATTCAGGAGGCGGCTGAGATTATTACCGGAGCGGTCAGTCCAAGCGCTAATATCATTTTTGGCGCAACGCTGAAGCCGGAAATGGAAGATGAGTTGGTAATCACGGTGATTGCCACAGGTTTTGATAGCGAATCGTTCCAGCAAGAGGAAGAAACTCTAAGTGTGAGCAATCCTGCGCCGCAGCCAGTGCCTGAGGTTGACGAAAACGTGGTTAAAGACATCGATTTGGAACTTGACAGAGAAAAAGCCGCGGAGGAGTTTGCTGCTGATAATGAAGTAAGTATGTGGGATGCTATGCCGGATCCAGACAGCGTTTCAAACGAGGAAGATGATGATACGCCAGCATTTTTGCGGCGGCGTAAGAAGAATGAGGACTAAATATGGCGAGTTTTAACATCGGAGACAGCCGCGTGATTGAGTCGCGCGAAGTCTCTGACGGTGTGGCGATTCGCCGCCGCCGCGAGACGCCAGATGGACGGCGTTTCACTACGTATGAACGCGTGGAAAAGCCAAACTTAATTGTGACTAAGAAAAATGGCAGCCGCGAACTATTTGATAGAGTCAAGTTGGCGCATGCGGTGCGCCAGTCGGTCGGCAAATTCCTTAAATCTGACGAGGAAGTCGAGTCGATTATCACGGCGGTTGAAGACAAACTGTATGCACTGGGCGCCTCAGAAGTGCCGTCGCGGCAGATCGGCGAGTTCGTACTGGATGAATTAGCGAAGCGCAACGAAGTGGCGTACGTACGTTTTGCCAGCGTGTTTCAGAAGTTTGAAACGCTGGATGATTTCGTCAAAATATTGGAACAGCGCCGCCAGAAAGGGCAGGAACCATGCGAGTAGTTGTCGTATATCGGACAGAAAGCGATTATGCGCGTAAAGTTATGGATTTTTTACATGACTTTAATCGGCAGACGGGGCACACGATTGAGGAAATTGACCCAGATTCGGCTGAGGGCAGTGATTTTTGCCGGACGTACGATATCGTTGAGTACCCAACGATTATCGCGTTGAGTGCTGATAGCCAGATGCAGAATATGTGGCGCGGGCTGCCTCTGCCGACGATTAGCGAGGTGAGTTTTTATGTTTGAAAAGTTGCGCAAGCTGCTGACAGGTAAAGAATCAAAGCGCCGGCAATTGGCAGCGCTGATGATGCTGGTTGGCAGCGGTTTGGGCTTGTTGGCTTCGTTTGTGTTGTCGATTGAGTCGTTGACGCTTGCTAAAAATTCGCATGCTGTGCTGAACTGCGACTTGAACGCGGCGATGAGCTGCTCGGCGGTGGCAAATCACTGGTCAGCGGCGTTGCTCGGCTTCCCTAATAGCTTTATCGGTATGATGACACTGCCGGTGATGGTGACTATCGGGGTGGCATTGCTGGCAGGTGCGAAGTTTCCGAAATGGTTTATGCAGGCAGCGCAGCTTGGTGCAGTGGCTGGACTGCTGTTTGCTGGTTGGATGTTTCACATGAGTTATGTTGAGATTGGCGCGTTGTGTCCGTGGTGTTTGACGCTGGACGCGGGTATGCTGCTAATTTTTTATGGACTAACCCGACATAATGTTTTGAACAAAATAATTGAACACCGCGGGTTGCGCCGGTTTGTTGACCAGGGCTACGACACACTCGTACTGGCCTCGGTGGCGGCGCTGATAGTTATGGCGATTTTAGCGAAGTTTGGCAGTCAAATTATCTAGTTCAAGTCATTGAGCCTGTATATTACTTATGCTAAAATAGTAATATAAACTGCTTTCGCTTTATGCGGCGAGCGAGGTTATGTAAAAGTGGAGAGTAATAGCGAGCAATTTGGGTTGAGAATACGACGCAAACGGACGGTTTTGGCATATGCTGCGGTCTGTCTGTTAGCGCTGGGTATTGGTGTTATTATGGCGGTGCAGTGGTTAACTCGCCCTACTGAGGCGCTAATGCCTACAGCGTCATCGTCGCAAGTAAAGGTTGATCAAGCGAATTATCGTATATATCAATCGTCGAGTAGTGCTACTCCTGGTGCGCCGTTGGCAGCTGATAATACGGCAGCGACACTGTCGCAGGCTGGCGCTAGTTTTCGTATGCGGGTGGGAGTGGAGAATAAGGACGAGCCAGTAGTGCTCGCTAGCCAATTTTCATCTGGATATTATCATGCTTGTGCTGTTGCGTCGGATAGTAAACTGTATTGCTGGGGGCGTAACCATAAAGGGCAATTGGGAAATGGTAGCACAGTTGACTCAAGTAAACCTGTAGCAGTTAACACTACAGGCGTCTTGGCTGGAAAAACAATCAAGCAAATATCATCTGGAGCTTATCATACTTGCGTTATTGCCTCTGATGATAAGGTATATTGTTGGGGTGAAAATTCAGACGGCCGACTTGGAAATAACTCTACTGCCAATTCGTCTGTTCCCGTAGCTGTTAATATGTCAGGCGTCTTGGCTGGAAAAACAATCAAGCAAATATCATCTGGACATTATCATACTTGTGCAGTTGCGTCAGATGACAAGGTGTATTGTTGGGGGAGTAATGAGGACGGGGGATTAGGTAACGGCTCTTCTTCTGTTTCTCCAGTGCCTGTAGCAGTTAACACTACAGGCGTCTTGGCTGGAAAAACGATCAAGCATTTGTCAGCTGGCCCTGCTTACCATACCTGTGTTATTGCTTCTGATGATAAGGTATACTGCTGGGGTAAAAATAAGAACGGGGAGCTGGGTAACGGAACTATCATCGACTCTAATGTTCCTGTGGCTGTCAATATGTCAGGTGTTTTAGCTGGTAAAACTATAAAGCAAATGTCGGTCGGTAGCTATAATACTTGTGTCATTGCTTCCGATGATAAGGTTTATTGTTGGGGGGGTAATGGTCATGGTCAAGTGGGTAATAATTCTACTACCGATTCTAGCATTCCCGTAGCAGTTAACACTACAGGCGTCTTGGCTGGAAAAACAATCAAGCAAATATCATCTGGACATTACCGCGCTTGCGCTATTGACTCTGCTGATAAGATGTATTGTTGGGGAAATAATATGGGCGGGGCGCTTGGTAATGGCTCTACTGCCAACTCTCATGTTCCTGTGTCTGTCAATATGTCAGGCGTTTTAGCTGGTAAGATTATTAGGCGAATATCAATAGGCGCTTTTCATACTTGCGTGGATGCCACTGATAATAAAATATACTGTTGGGGTAGTAATAATTATGGGCAGCTAGGTAATAATTCTACCACCAACACCAGTGCTCCTACGGCTACTTATGTTTTTAAGAAAGAAGATATTCCTGCTAACGCCATGAAAATCCGCACTCAATATGCTAAAAAGACGGCGGCGGCCTGCCAGGCGGTGGCTACTGGTTGGCAGGATGTAACTAATAATTCAGCTTTGGCGTATTCGGCAGCCGGTCCGAATAACGGGACGGCGATTGCGGCGGCAGCGAACGATCCTAATCTGCCATCTACCAGTGTCGGCTACAGCCACCAGTCGATAGTCCGCCCGAGTAGCGCTGCACAGCTGACGTTCACGAACAATCGCGATGTTAATGCCGGCGAGACGGGCCTGTGGGATTTGGCGCTGACTGATAATGGCCTGGAGCGCAATACGAATTATTGTGTTCGCTTGGTGGCCGATACGGCAGCAGCGCCGGGGACGAGCATTGATACTTATTCGTATTATCCGGAGTTTAAGACTGCTGATGGTTCGCTGGATATTCGATTTGCAGATGCCACTGATGCCACATTAACTAATCCGACTACTGTATTTTCGGCAGCAATGACTGGTAAAACGGCAAGTACCACGACTGCGAAATTATCTAATAATTCGTCGCAACAGCTTGAGGTGGCAAATAGCTTATCGACGACAGGCTGGAGCGTTTCATTGGCGGCAACTGGCGGTTCGACAGCTAAATGGACGCAGACTGGCGACGCAGCCAATTATGCGTTTAATAGTACTAATACAGACCAAGGGCAATTATCGGTTGACCTATCATCAAGCGCCTTTACGGCGTCTGGTTCGACGCCGCTGGGGCAGGCCTGTACAACGGCTGGCTTATCGTATGGTGCGGGTGGCGCGTTCGTAGCTGGTACGGCGTCGGCTAACGCGATTACGCTGGCGACCGCCTCGAGCAGCAGCGGTTTGACTTGCTTGTTTAAATTGCAGGATATTTCCTTGAAGCAGACTATTCCGGCGTATCAGAAACCAGGCACGTATACACTGCCAGTAACAGTAACGGTGGTGGCGCAATGATGAGGATGAAAAATATAATGAGAATTGGTGCGGTAGTTGTTGTATTTTTAACAGCAATAATTGGCGTGGTTTTTAGTGGCAAAGTTGCCCTAGCGACAACTTCAGCAGATTCAACTTTTTCACAGTTAATTCGTGAAATAGACTGTTCGCATACGGTTTATAGTAGGGCGGTTGGGCAAATGAACGATGTGGAATGTGACGTTTTTGCGCCAAAATACGACCATTCGGTGATTAAAGATAATGGCTATCCAGTGATTTATGGCGTGTATGATGCGGTGCATACGGTTATTGATCCGGTGACTGGTGCGCATCAATTGGCGATTGAATTTGCCGGCAGGGTGTTTGTCCTGGGAGTTGATCCGGAATTGACGGTTAATGGCAATGCTTGGGTGCTGGATCTTTCGAATTGGCCGAATACACATCCTGGCGATACGACGCTGGTGATAGAACGCGGCAAAACTTACCTTGGTGAGATTGCCTCCTTGACACGGGCTTACGGCTCGGCTTTGCAAATTAATCACGCAGTGCCTTTTACAGTTACTATTCCGCCGAGAATCTTGCCGCCGATGCCGCCAGTAATTCCACCAGCACCACCAGTTCCAGTTGTTTCGGCAGCCACTACAGATGTAAAACCTGGTAAAGATTTGGCTAATACTGGCGCAAACATGTGGCTTATGGTGATGGCGGCGCTGGGAATGATTATTATTGCGTTCATACTGCTGATACGTAACAGACGAGGAGGCAGTCATGAACCATAGGAAATTAGCGGATGTTCGGAGGTGCGAAGGAGGGTAGATAGTAGCACTGTAATGGACAACGAAGTAACGAAAATAACGTAAAAGAAAGGATACGATATGAAAAAACTAATAGCAAACGTAGCTTTGGCAGTCGGTGTAGCTGGCGTAGTCGGTTTGGCGGGCACAGCGGTGTATGCGGCGACTACGGCGACGTCAGAATTGAGCCAGACGATTAACGCTGGCGTGCTCAGTACCGACATTCGCGATACTGGCGATAGTGTAGTAACAAACCCAACATTTGCCATGAACGCGACTACGGCGTCGACTTCTGCCCAGACGACGACTGGTACATTTGGCGCTAATGATAAGCGCATCGCTGTCGATAACCCTGGCGGTGCTAATAATGGCTGGACGCTAACATTGAATGCCACAACTCCTGGTACGGGAAAGTGGACGAGCGGTAGCAATACATATCAATACAACGGTAATGCTACGACTGGACAGTTGACGGTTAATCCAGCTGCCGGAACGCTGACATCAATGATCGGTGCTTCCACGGGTATTACACTGGGTTCGCAAGCAGCATTTTCCGGCACTTCTCCAGTAACGCTGATTAGCGCGGCGGCTGGTTCCGATGATGTTTGGCGCGGTTATGTGACCGGTGTCGGCTTGAGCCAGGCTATTCCAGCTGGACAGGCAACAGGTACTTATACTTTGCCGATGACTCAAACTGTGGCCGCTATCTAAGATCTGGCGCAGTTATATTCAGTGAAAATCAGGCGTTCTTTCGGGCGTCTGATTTTCATTTACGCGGATTGTTTAGTTTTTGGAAGTATCAGCGGGTGTTGGTATAGCCATGAGTGTCTTGGCTTGATATAATAAATCATATGATTTTAATGAGGAGAATACGGGGTATAGTTTCATGCTGGCGCAAGCTAGCGATAATGACGGTCGCGGTGAGCGCCTTGCTGCCGTCATCGGCTTTGGCGGCAGGAACTGGCAGCCGCCCGGCGAATCCTGATCCGAACAACCCGCGGACGCAGTCGATTTTTATTTATCAATTGAATCGCGGCGCTAGTAAATCCGATCAGCTAACGATAACTAACGGCTTGGCCGAGCAGGTGAATATCGAGGTGTATGCCGTCGATGGCACGGTTACGGCGACTGGCGATATGACATGCAAGCAGCAGGTTGAGGAAAAGAAAGATGCTGGCAATTGGGTGAGGCTAGCCAAAAGCGAGGTGGTTTTGGCACCTGGTGCATCGACGAACGTTGATTTCGCAGTTACCGTGCCTGATAAGGCTGACGTTGGCGAGCACAATGCCTGTTTGGTGATCCAGCGCAAAGCCGATCCAGCCGCTGCTAAGAAAGGCGGTATTCAGCTGCAAACCCGCCAAGCAGTGCGTATGGCGATTACTATCCCTGGTAATATTCACCGTGATGTGACAATTGACAAATTCGCTGTCGATAATAACGGCAAGCAGCTGTATAATGTTGCTATTAAAAATTCTGGCAACGTTTCGGCGGATGTTGACGTCAAGCTAGTAGTTAAAGATATGTTGGGCAACGTTGTTTATCAAAACGGCGGCGAGTATGCGGCAATTGCCGAGCAGATCCGCCAGTTCCGCTACGAGAGTAATTTACAGCCGTTCTGGGGCGGCAAGTACCGTGCCGAGCTTTCAATTGCTTATAATAAAAAGGCCGGCGAATGGGGCGTTAGTAAAAATTCGGCTGATTTAACGACGAAAAAGGTTGAACCGATAGAATTATTTTTCTGGCCGACACCTGGTGCTTGGGCGATTATTATTGGAGCGATTGCCATAGTTATTGCGGCGGTTTGGCGGGTGATTGTCCTAGTGAAAAAGCGCCGGAAGCGATAATTTACTAGCTGCGATTGATATGTCATAATGGGGGTATGAAGAAAAATTTTCTTGTTAGGGCTTTCTTTGGTATCACCATTGCGGCGCTCGGCGGGGTTCTGTTACTGAGGAACCTCGAGATTATCAAGTTTGATAGCTGGCACTTGTTTTGGGGAACGGTTTGGGCGGTTGGCCTGATTTTGGCGGGACTAACCACGATAATCAGCTCCCGGAAGATGCTAACGCGAGCGTGGGGTTTGCTATTGATGGCTACTGGTGTGTCGATTGGTCTGAACGCGTATGGCATAATTGATGTTAGTATTTGGAAGCTGTTTTGGCCTGTGGTGTTGATCGCTGTTGGTCTGATGGTGGTGTTTAGTATTGGATCTGGAAATCGCAAGAAATATGAAAAATCAGCCAGTGACAGTAGCGATAATGAAAAAGTTGCGATTTTTTATGGTGAAGAGTCGCGCGTGAAGGGCGATTATGCTGGCGGTTCAGCAACGGCGATATTTGGTGGCGTAGATTTGGATTTGCGCCAGGCGAAAATTAAGGACGGTGCGGTCATTGACATCTTTACGTTTTGCGGCGGCGTCAGCCTCAGCTTGCCAGACGATGTGATTGTTAAAAACGAAGTTCGCGGCATTTTGGGCGGCAGCGAGGACAAAACAGTATCCAAATCTTCCGCTAAAAAGACAATCTATCTGCGCGGCGAGTGCGTTTTGGGCGGTTTGGAAGTAAAATAAAAGGTAAGCTTCTTTTTTTAGCCTCTGCGACCTAATAATATATTGACAAATATTAATATTTCGTGTATAATAAGGGTCAATGTATTGTAAAGAGGAGTTATAAGATGGCTAATAAGGGTGATTTAATAGAGGAGGCTCTCAATAAAGCTTGGGGGGCTTGGGGAGATATAGAAGGCGGCAAAGACGACCCTCAGACAAATGAGGATAATCGTAGAAATTGGGTACAAGATCATATTGACGATCTTATGCCTTTGCAAGATAAGCTTAACGATCCTAACGAAAGGCTTGAAATGGTCTTGTCAGACAGGTATGTGGGGCTGCTTATAAACACTAACGCTCTTCTTAGAGGTAAAACATTTGACGATTTAAGGTCTGAATTTCTTTCTGGCAAAGAAGGTCACGGAACACTTCCTATGATGCATACGCCGGCTACAAAAGATAAGATTAACTGTCTTAATAGCGGTATGGAGGTTATGCGTGAATGGGTTAATTCGTCTGATAGACCTGTAGAAGAAAAATTAGACGCCGTTGCTGAAGCGTATGAATCTTTGATAGTTTGGACACACATGTTTAATGATGGTAACGGTCGGACTGGTCGTTTCATTGGTGAGTTGATAAGGTCTGGATTAAGCGACACAGATAGATTAGCGGCAACTGTTTCAAGGTCTGGTAAGCGTATGATGCGCGCACCGTATGTTAGGACTAGAGAAGGAGTCCTTGAGAGCTTAGAGAATAGTGAATTATTTGTTCCCAATGAAGAATATCTACGCGCTAATTTGGATAAATTCCCGAATGATGTTGATGGCATGGGGGCGAATATTTGCCACCTATTGAAGGAATGGGAAGACTTGCATAGTTTCTAGAGCGTCTGTTGCCATTATTTACAAATTCAGAGAGAGCATAATAAAAATCTACAAAAGTAAAAGTCAGGCAAAGGTAAACGAAACTTATGGCAAAATTCTTAATTACAACGAGGAAGTTGGTTTTCTAGGAAATATGGTTGCCCGAACCTGGCAATTACGACGAAAACGCGCTACAATTACTGCAGGGCGTTTTCGTGTGTGCCGGCTGTTGTGGCGGCGCGACGAAATGAGCGGCTATCAACCGCGAAGCCTGCGGGAAGAAATCGGTATGATTTTGAAACAGCTGAAATTAGACCCCGCCGCGACTCGCTGCGACAAAGCGACAATTGAGCGCTAAAAGAGTGCGTGGATGCCGATCAGCTTGGCAAAACCTGCGAAAAATCACTTCTTTTGGAATCGAGATGGTACCGTCCGTTTGAAACACCTCCAGCGGATTCTCGAAGTCAAAAGAGGTGATTTTATTTTGGAAGGAAACTATAACAATGCCAACTAGCGAGCGGGAATCACTTAGAGACACTAACGGCGAATACTTGCCTGATAAACACACACCAGCTATTGAAGCGGTGTCGCCCGACAGCAGCTCATTTACTTGCCTTAAAAAGGAGATGTATATCTCTGATGATTATGAGGCGGAGCTGCGCAATCTAAGTAAACAGAAAAAGGCGGTGGTGTTGGCGGTAGAGGCGGGTGGACGCTATGCCGGCCGGGTGACTTTGCGGCATGACTGGGGCGATGAGACCTCTATCATTGAAAAGGATTTTCCAGGTTTGCCGCAAATCAATGCGCTGGAGATTGATGAGGATTATCGACGTCGGGGCTTGGCAACTATGCTTATTGCGGCAGCAGAAAATGAAGCCCGCCGCCAAGGTTTTTCTATGATTGGACTAGGTGTTGAAATTTCAAATGAACCAGCGAAAAAACTATACGAGAAACTAGGTTACAGTTATCAGCAAGTAGGCGGTAATGATACGTATGATTTTCTCTTCGGCAAGCCTAATCCGCAGGTATATAAGCTACGGTTAATGACAAAATCGTTGCAAACAGAGGAAAGTCATGACTAATCAGCATCAAGAATGGCTAGATTTTGCGAAAAGCGTGGCGCTGGAGGCGGGCGATATTATGCGAAAATATTTTGGTAAGAAACCAGACTCTCATTTCAAAGCAAACAATACAATTGTGACTGTTGCTGATGAGGAGATTAACGATCTCGTCATTAAGCGGGTAACTGAGCGATACCCAGCCCACGATATTGATGGCGAAGAGGCGAATCAGCGCCGTGGTTCAAAATATGTTTGGGCTTGCGATCCGATTGACGGTACTTCTTCGTTTATAATGGGATTGCCTGTGTCGGTGTTTTCTCTGGCGCTAGTGATTGATGGCCAGCCAGAGGTTGGTGTGATTTATGCGCCGTTTAGCGACCATCTGTACTGGGCGTCACGTGGTCGTGGCGCGTACATGAATAGCCAGCCGATTCACGTTAGTCAGCATAGTCTGGATGGCCGTGTGGAAATGAATGTTGATTGGTGGCCGAGCGCTCCATGGGATGTGATGCAAGTCGTTCATGATCTTGCTTATGAAAAAGATGTGTATGTAACGACGGTTGGCAGTACAACGCACGCTGCGGCACTGGTGGCGCGCGGCGAGTTTGTTGCGTCGGTTTTTGTTGGTACAAAAGGTAAGAATGTTGACATTGCGGCGGCGAAAGTCATCGTCGAGGAAGCTGGCGGTAAGGTGACTGATCTTTTCGGCCGGGAGCAGCGGTATGATCAGGATATCCGCGGGGCGGTACTAAGCAATGGAATCGTTCATGAGGAGATAGTAAAAGCGATGAGGAAACTAATAGAATGATGAACAGTGAATAGGAAAGTTTGATTAATAATTTAAACAAAGCAGTGAATATAAGGTAGATAAGGAGGAAAAGTATGAAATTCAAACACGGAACACGCCGCCGCGCGGCAGAATATGAAAAGGATTGGGTGCAGCGATGGAAGGACGACGATACGTTCAATAAGTCGGTGCAACAACGCCCGGCGGATAATTCCTGGGTGTTTTATGATGGGCCGCCGTTTTTGACTGGTACGCCGCATCATGGGCATTTGCTGGTGAGTACGGTTAAGGATACGATGGGGCGATTTCATACCATGAAAGGTCAGCGAGTTGAGCGCCGTTGGGGTTGGGATTGTCATGGTCTGCCAGCTGAGGTGTACGTTGAGAAAACGCTGGGAATTTCTAATAAAAAAGAAATTGGCGCGAAAATTAGTGTGTCGGATTATGTAAAGGAATGCCGTGCGGCTATGGTGCGAACTGGCACCGAGTGGGAAGATACAATTGAGCGAATCGGTCGCTGGGTTGAGTTTAAGGGTGCTTATAAGACCATGGACAATAATTACATGGAATCGGTTTGGTGGGCATTTAAGAAGCTCTATGAAGAGGGTAAGATTTATGAGGGCGAGAAAATCCTGATCTATTGCACTAAGGATGCTACGCCAATTTCCAAGAGTGAGGTGGCGATGGAAAACAGCTACCAGATGGACACCGACCCAAGCTTGTTTGTCTATTTTAAGCTGGAAGACGAAGATGAATATTTGCTTGCCTGGACGACGACGCCGTGGACCTTGCCGGCAAATATGGTGGTGGCAATCAACCGAGATGTTGACTATTCATTGGTGGCGTACGGCGATAAGAAATTCTATATCGCAAGTGATGCTATCGAAAGAGTTATGACCGATGAAAAACATCAGCCGCTTGAATATTCAGTCATTAAAGAGATAAAAGGTGCGGAATTGGTGGGCAAGCGATTTGAGCCGCTGTTTGAAAATCGCGGGCCGAACGCTCATAAAGTGTTGCATGCTGATTTTGTGACGACCGATGACGGTACAGGTCTGGTGCATATTGCGCCAGCTTATGGCGAAGACGATTATGAACTATGCCGCAAGCATGATGTGCCGGTGTTGTCGTTGGTAGATGGTGATGGCAACTATACTGAGGGCAGGTGGCTCGGTCGTAATATCTGGGAGGTCAATAAAGAGATTGCCAAGACATTGCTGGAGGAAGGCCGAGCGCTGAAGATTGACTATATTCGCCACGAATATCCGCATTGTCACCGCTGTGGCACGAAATTGATGTATCGAGCACATCCGAGCTGGTTCATGGATATTCAAAGCCAGAAAAAAGAAATGCTAGAGGCAAATGAACAGACTCATTGGACGCCAGATAATCTGCGGACGGGGCGGTTTCATAATATTATTGAGCAAGCACCGGATTGGAATCTGAGCCGCGACCGTTATTGGGCGACGCCGATTCCAGTGTGGAAAGGCGTCAAGAATGACGGCACGGAAGTTGTCAAGGTGATTGGTAGTTTTGCGGAGTTTGAAGAACTGACGGGGCGTAGACTGGATGATTATCATTTGCCGCAAGTGATGGACGTGACTTTTGAGTGCGATGGTGTGGAAATGCGGCATATCGGTAAGGTGCTCGACTGTTGGTTCGAATCTGGCTCAATGCCGTTTGCTCAGTTCCATTATCCGTTTGAGAATAAGGAAAAATTTGAAGCAAGTTTTCCGGCCGATTTCATCATTGAAGCGATTGATCAGACCCGTGGTTGGTTTTATAGTTTGACGGCGGTCAATGTGGCGTTATTCGGTAAGTCTCCGTGGAAAAATTTGATTTGTACCGGGTTTATCAACGCGGCGGACGGCAAAAAGATGAGTAAAAAGCTAAAAAACTACACCGATCCGATGGAGCTGATGGATAAAACGTCGGCTGATAGCTTCCGCTTTCTTATGCTATCTAGTCCGCTGACAAATGGCGAGAATTTTGCACTAGCGGATAAGGATGTCATGGATGTGGCGCGCAAGCTCGGCATGATTTGGAATATGTATGATTTCTTCACGATGTATGCGGAAGTTGATGGTTGGGAGTTTAATGGCGATTTGAAAGATCCACTTGGTACGTTGACCAATCCGTTGGATATTTGGATTGTTAGCCGCTTACATCAATTGGTGACGGATGTTGAAAAGGGTCTTGATGATTACAATTTACAAGACGCCACCAAGCCGATATTGCCATTCCTGGACGACGCTTCCAACTGGTATGTCCGCCGCAGCCGCCGCCGCTTCTGGAAGTCTGAAGATGATGGTGATAAGAACGATGCTTACCGCACGCTGCATTACGTGCTGGTGCGCTTGAGCTATATCTTGGCTCCATTTACGCCGTTCTTGGCCGAGGAATTGTATCATAATTTGATGGGTGATGATGAATCGATTCATTTGAAGGATTGGCTGCCGGCGGGTGCGGTGAACGAGCAGGTTCTAGCCGACATGGCTCGGACGCGTGAATTGATCAACAACGGCCTGAGTCTGCGTATGAAGCAGGATGAGCATCAGGTGTCGATCAAGGTGCGCCAACCGCTGCAATGTGCGGCATATGCAGGCGTGAAACTGACTGGCTACTATGAGCAGATCATGGCTGAGGAGCTAAATGTTAAGGAAATTCGCTGGATTGAGAATCTAGACGAGCACTTGGCGGACTATGATGTGACCGAGGGCGCGATCAAGCCAGGGAGTTGGATCGAAATTAGCAAGCACTTAACGCCCGAGCTCAAACGCGAAGGCCTGATGCGCGAGATTGTTCGCCACGTCCAGAGCGCGCGTAAGAAAGCTGGGTTGCAGGTGGATGATAGGATTGAACTTGGCATTACTAGTAGCGACGCAGAGATCGTTCAGGCTGTCGATGTATTTGCTGATACTATCAAGTCCGAGACGCTGGCTGTAAAGCTAGGCTCTACGGCGGCGGACGATATGGAAAAATATGATGTTAAAGTTGACGGTAAACCGGTAGAAATCTACTTGAAAAAGCATAATTAACTTTGGCGCAATGCCATAAAAATCAGAAAGGATAATAGAATGAATCCGCAGCAAAATCAAATGATGCAAATGCAGCAGCCAGCTCAAGCGCCTGTTCAGCCGCCGTCAATGGTTAGCGCTCTTGATAACATGCCGCTGGTCAATTATGTAAAAGTTATCAGTTATGGCGTAACCATATTCAATGATTCGCCGGCGTGTATGCTGGAATGGACGACAGCCAACAGGATTCGGCTGGTTCGGATTGACGAGAACACGAGCAGGCCGCTGGGGCTTGAGTTTGATGTTGATATCAGTCAAGTTACGAAAGTTAAAATTAGTTTCGATCATTTGTATATTACAGCTGCTGGCAGGCATCTGAAACTTGATTTTAACGACCGGGCGAGTCCGTTTCTTTTGGCTGGCGCGGCTGCCAGTCCGCTTATTGGTCTTACTGCCTTAACTGCGCAAGGATATGCGGCTAGCAACAAAGGTATTCATTGGTGGTACGAAAACTTGCGTACGTATGCTCCGTACGCAAAATCTGGCAACTTGGCACTAACATCTATAAGTATCGGTATAGTTTCCGGGTTTGCTCTGGTGCTAATCATAATTATTATCGCAATCGTCTCCTCAATGAGATAAGGGTGACTCGCGCGCAACTTTCAGATTAGCCTTTAACGCGCTACAATATATTGTATGTACGACATTTTTCATCAGCTCATGTTTTTTGCGCGCGCGGGCGGCGGCGGATCAAGCTCTGGCGGTGGAGGCGGCGCTGGTATTCTCCTCATTATACCAGGCATCGTTGCCATGTTAACTGCTGAACCGGTTAAAAAACGCACCCAATCGAAAGCAGCGGGCGCGGCTGTCGGTTTTGCTGCCGGCTTATTAGTAAGCTTATTGTATCTACTGGGCGGTCCAATACTGTTTATTATTGCGCTTATTTCAGCAGTTGTCGGTGCGGTAGCCGGAGCGCTTACTGACAAATTAGGGCGTTTTCGCCAGAATAGCCAAGCAGCCAGGCAAACTGTCCAGCAAGCGGCTATGCAGGATGGGGCTTGGAATGAACAGGGGATTATTAATTATGCGACGACAGTCTTCAACCGGTTTCAGTACGATTGGGAACGGTTGGATTTGACGTCAATTCAGCAATATACCACGCCAAATTATGCGCGGCACATCGGCCTGATGTTGTATGCTTTACAACAGATGGGACGAGTCAACCAAATGAGTAACGTGTCGATAAGCGAAGCGGTGATTACTCAAGCCTACGATGATCAGAACGATCAAAACGACCGAGTGAGTGTCGGGTTCGTGGCGTCAGCGGATGACAAATTGATTGAAAATGGTTCGCTGATTTATCGCGATACCGAGGAATTCGGCGAGCAGTGGAACTTCGTACGTTCGGGTAATGGATGGCTACTGGACGGTATCGATCAGGCGACGGAAGATTCGGCACAGTTCATCGCTTCAATGCGGCAATTTGCTGCGCAATATAATATGTATTTCAGTCCCGATTGGGGGCATTTATTGCTGCCGACTCGCGGCGAGTTATTTAAGCGCGGCTTCCAGGTTGCCGATATCAACAATCACATCATCGGTTTTTGGACGGGCAATTTGTTGGTGCAACTGTATACGTATAATAAGCCGATCGGCGAAGATAATATGGAATATTATATCGTCGGGCAGGTTAACTTGCCAAAATCTTACGGCGGTATTTTAGTGGAACGCCCGGATTCGCGTTTGTTAAAACGATTCAAAGCGCCGTCGGGTTATAAAAAAGTCCAGATGGAGTGGAGTGATTTTAATAAGCGTTACCAGGTGTATGCCACCGATGAAAACCAAGTAACCAGCTTTGAACTGCTTAATCCCAGCTTCATGGCGTGGCTGTACGACCAGAATATTAAGGTTAATATTGAGGTGGTGGATAATGTTGTTTATCTCTATTCCAGGATTGCCGAGGGCGAGATGCGCTATGCGGAAATGATGGATATTTTACAGAAATCGCATAAAGAACTGAAGATGTAAGGAGGAAATATGATTACCAAAGCTATCATTCCAGTCGCCGGTTGGGGTACGCGGATGCTGCCGATTACCAAATCAATCGAAAAGTGTATGTTGCCGGTGGGGACGCGTCCGGTGGTTGACTATATCGTGCAGGATATTATTCGGGCGGGCGTCAAGGATATTTATTTCGTGGTTGGCGAGCAAAGCACTCAAGTGCAGAGCTATTATCGGTCAAATATCCAGTTGAACGATTATTTGCGGCGCGCTGGCAAAGAAGATAAGTTATCCCTGGTGGCGCCGCTCCGTGATGTGCGAATACATTTTTTAACTCAGCCTGGTACGGGCGGTTACGGCACTAGTATCCCAGTGGGGTTGGCTAGCGAATTTATTGAGCCAGGCGAGTCGGCGTTTGTGGTGATGGGCGACCAATTTTTCTGGCGTGTTGACGGCGGTTCAAATGCGGCTGATCTGGCAGAGTTGGTGGAGGCGCGCGGCTTGTCGGCTGGGTTATTGGGTAATCCTGTTGAGGAGGCACTTATTCCGCAGACGGGTATCATCGAAACCGACCAGCAGGGCAATTTCGTACAAATTATCGAAAAGCCGAAGCTGGAAGAAGCGCCGAGTAACCTCAGCAATTCAAGCTTTTATGTCCTTAACAAAGAAATTTTTGAGTTAGCACGGACATTGCCCGTCAATCCGCAGCGCGGTGAATTTGAGCTGACTGATGCTATCAATGCGTACATCGTGGGCGGCGGTATCATCGCGGTTGGTGAGGCTAAGGGCGACTACATGGAGTGCGGATCGCCGAGTGGCTGGCTGCAGGCAAATAACGCCATGGCTGAGTTACAGAAAAACTAGTTGCATGTATTGTCCGTCTCTGTTATAATTGGTCACTGATAGTAAATATATTTTAAGGAACGAAATGAAAGCAGTCGTAAAAATCTCTGGCAAGCAATACATTGTCAGCGAAAAAGAGTCCCTCTTGGTGGATCTCCTCCCTGAAGGTACAAAAGAACTCACTCTCGACGCACTTTTAGTGATTGATGGTGATAAAACAAAAGTTGGTACGCCAACGGTAAAAGGCGCGGTGGTAAAAGCGAAAGTCGTTGAGGCGGAAGTCAAAGGCGATAAAATCCGCGTCATTCGCTACAAAGCTAAAAAACGCGTTCACAAAGAAACTGGTCATCGCCAGAAGTACACGAAAATTCAGATTAGCTCGATTAAAATTAAGTAATTTTCTGTATACAGCATTGCCGCCTCCGCTAGCGAGGCGGTTTTAATATCTGTTATTTACGTCTTGCTCATGCTATACTGTAATAAGTAAAAAGGGGAATGAATGGCAAGAGTTATTGCGGTGACAAATCAGAAAGGCGGCGTGGGTAAAACCACAACTTCAATTAATGTGGCGTATTTTTTATCAAAAATGGGCAAGCGGACGCTGATTATAGATTTTGATCCGCAGGGTAATGCGACCAGCGGTTTGGGTATCGATAAACAGGAATTAGGGGCGACGATGACAGAAGTCATTATGCGCCAAATTCGATTGGCGAAGGTTGTTTTGCCGACTGAGTATAAAGATTTGTATTTAGCGCCGTCAACATCGCATTTGGCAAACACCGAGGTGGAATTGGCACAGGCTGACGGGCGTTTTGTTCGTTTGCGGGAGGCGCTTAACGGCGTAATTGATTATGACTATATTATCATTGACAGTCCGCCCAGTTTAAGCTTATTGACGGTGAACGGGCTGGTTGCTGCGGATTATGTGCTGCTGCCAGTGCAAGCGGAGTTCTACGCGCTGGAGGGTCTGGGACAGCTTTTGGAGAGTATGAAGCTGATTCGTAAAGGTCTGAATTCGTCGCTGAAGCTCCTCGGCGTACTGCCGACGATGATGGATTCGCGGACGACTTTATCCAGCCAGGTCTATGATGAGATAAAGAAGTATTTTCCGGATAAGATTTTTAAGACTACTATTCCGCGCAATATTCGCTTGGCGGAGGCGCCGAGCCACGGTGCGCCAGTCGGGGTTTATGATCGTTTTTCTAAAGGTTCGCGAGCTTACAAGGCGTTGGCTAAGGAAATCGTAGAAAGGACTAGCAGGTGAAAAAGGGTCTGGGCAGAGGATTTGAATCGCTGATTCCGACGAATTTGATTGACGAGACGTTTGATCCGACTGCCAAGCAGGACGATAAGGTTTCGCGTCTGAAAGATATTGCTATTACGAAAATTTCCCCGGATCCAGGGCAGCCGCGGCGGTTTTTTGACGAGGCAGCATTGAGCGAGCTGGCTGAATCTATCAAAGAGCATGGCGTTGTGCAGCCAATTGTAGTAACGCCAAAGGGTAGTAATTATTTGATTGTGGCTGGAGAGCGCCGCTGGCGGGCTGCTAAGAAGGCTGGTCTGGAAGAATTGCCGTGTATCGTGCGCAGTATGAGCGGCCAGAATCGATTAGAGATTTCGCTGATTGAAAACTTACAAAGGCATGATTTGAATGTTTTAGAAACAGCCACGGCCTACTTGAAGCTGCGCGATCAGTTTAATATGACCTTGGAGGAAATCGGCAAACGCCTGGGCGGCAAATCTGTTAGCGCTGTTAGCAATACACTGCGGCTTTTACGCTTGCCTAAATCTGTCAGGCAGGCAATATTTGACGGCGAGCTGTCGGAGGGGCAGGCGCGCCCGCTTATCGGTTTGCCAGAGAGTATGGCGGAATCAATCATGAAAAAAACAATTGCCGACGGCTGGTCGGTTCGCCGCGTTGAGCAGGCGGTGGCACTATGGAAACAAACGCAGGATAACCCAGTCGAGGAGAAAAAGCCTACCGATTCGCCGCATGCCGAGGCGATTGAAAGTTTATCTAAGCACTTTGGCACAGGCGTAAAAATTCGCACTAATAACAAGGGTGCCGGGCAAATTAGCATCACGTTTAAGAATGAGGCTGAGTTTGATAGAATCCGCCAGCTACTGGAAAATAGTTAAAATCCGCGGATTTTAGTGAACGGGAATATCCGTAAACCAACTGGTCCGACTATATCATAAAGCGGGATTGACCCCATGCAATTGCGCGAGTCGCACGAATAATTGCCTTGGCGGTGGTCGCCCATGACGAAAATCGTTCCCTTTGGCACTACAGCGTCAACATTACCGGAAGTCGGCTGTCCAGGTTCATTTTTATTAACAGTGGAATCAGGATTAAAGCCGTTTGGATTTTCCTTGTTATAAACTGTTGTCGTGCCGTTCTTGACAGTTACGCGCTCGCCGGCGAAGGCGATAACTCGCTTGACGATATATTCGTCCTTGCCCAGAGAAGCGTTGTAATTCGGATTCTTAAACACGATAATTTGGCCGCGTTTGGGCGTGTAGTTTTTATTCTGCAGCTTTGACATAGTGACCGGCAAGCGGTTAACGATCAGCCTGTCGCCGGTGTACATCGTGGTTTCCATGCTTGCGCCTTCAACATTGAATGTTTGAAATACGAACGCGTTTAATAAAACCGTACCGATAGCCACGCCGATAACGAAAATAACCAAACTCAACCCGTCGCTTAGCCGCGGATGACGATCCATAAAAGTTGCATCCATCGGTTCAATTATAAGCGTTTTGTGTGCTATAATCAATAGATATGAATCCACGCAAACAGTCTATGGACGGTTTTGTACCAAAACGTCCTCAGCGGTCTTCACTGGGGGCGGATGCTGCTGGTACGCGGGCGGCGATCGGTCATGTTCGCGGCGTCCAGCAGGGAATTGATGAAATGCGCAGCGGACGACGTGCTATCAAGCCTGCTGCGCATATTAGCCATAGAAATGGAATTCAGCCAGCTGCCAGCCTGAAACAGAATATTGACGAATCGTTGCGGGCGATTGATGAGAATGCTAAGCCGTCTCATCGGCAGGAGCGTAAAAACAAGCGAAAAAAGAAGTTAAAGGTAAAAATCATCTCGGCTGTCGTAGGGGTGATTGTTTTAGTTATAGCAGGTTACGTGGCGTTTCGGTTGTGGCAGACCATGCATCGAGTGTTCGGCGACGGTAATCTGCTTAATCTGTTTTCGCAGCAAAAATTAAAAGAAGATGCTTATGGGCGCAGTAACGTGCTGATTTTAGGTTCGACCGACGATATGGCGGGCCGCGACGGGGCGAACTTAACAGATTCCATGATGGTGTTAAGTGTCAACCAGACGAAAAAAGACGTTTATATCTACAGTATTCCTCGCGATTTGTATGTACAGTTTGGCAGGGCGTGTAATTCTGGCTATGCAGGTAAAATAAACGAATATTTTATTTGTTCGGCGGATGGTAGCGGCGAGGAGGCAGAAAAGCAGCGGATGGACGAAACACGGAAGTTCGTCGGTAATATCTTTAATATGGATATTCAATACGCGGTTCACGTAAATACCGTGGTTATTCGCGATGCGGTCAATGCTGTTGGCGGCGTGACAGTTAATGTCGCTAGCCGCGACCCGCGAGGCGTACTGGACGCCACTTTTGACGACAAATGCCGCCAGAACCGCAGCCTTTGTCCGCGCGGGCATTATCTGGCATTTCCGAACGGCCCGAACGAGATGAACGGCGATCAGGCTATGGCGTTTTCGCAGGCTCGCGGACATACGCCTCCGACTTACGGCTTGGAGCAGTCTAACTTTGACCGCGAAAAAAACCAGCAGCTGGTCTTAATGGCATTGAAGAGCAAGGCTGGCTCTACAGGTACGCTAACTGATTTTAGCAAGGTCTCGTCGCTGATGGAAGCCATGGGTAAAAATCTGAGAACTAATATTAGTACCAAAGAAATTCAAACGGTTATGAAATTGGCGGCGGAAATTAAAGAGCCGAGCGTCCATAAATTGAGCTTCGTCGAAAAAGACAATATGCTGATGACGACAGGCTCGGTTGGCGGCATGAGTATTGTCAAGCCGTCGGCGGGAGTAGATAATTACAGCGAAATTCATTCATTCTTAAAGGGCGAGATTTACGGTACGCCGCTACTTAAAGAAAAAGCTAAAATAGCCGTACTTAATGGCAGCGGCGTGCCTGGGGCTGCTCAGAAACAGGCCGATAAACTGTCTGAATTGGGATTGAAAGTGGTTCATGTCGGCAATGTTCCTGGCGGCGCTAAAGCCAGTAAAAATACAGTTTACCAGCTTCCGTCAGGCAAGGAAAAGCCTGCGACCAAGTCGAAATTGGAAGAAGTTTACGGCACGCCGGCTACTACCGAATCTCCGGGCTACAATTTGAATGTTGATGCGCAATTTATCGTAGTTGTGGGGCCTGGATCTTAATTGATATAATAAGGAAAGCATATGGATTTGTTAAAAACAGTAAAGCGGCGAACATTTTGGAGCGAAATCGTTTACCACATCTTGAACTTGGGTTTGGCGGCGGTTTTATTGGCGATTGCCAGGACAATTCAGTCGCCGTACCCGGCGCTGGCGCTGGTTATTCTTAGCAAATGGCGGGTGATCGCTGTGCGTCCGCGGTTTTGGTGGGCAAATATTCAAGCAAATCTGGTTGATGTAGCAGTCGGCGTTGGCATTGTCGGTTTAATGTATCTGCCAAACATCGGTTTTACTATCCAGACTGTACTGGCGATTCTTTACGCTATTTGGCTTATCTTTATCAAACCGCTATCTAAACGCTGGCAGATAGCCTTGCAGGCGGGATGTGCTATTCTTATCGGTACGATATCGCTGATGGCAGTGTCGTATGAATGGCCGGTTTCGGCGGTAGTCTTCCTGATGTTTTTGCTCGGCTACGGCGCGGCGCGGCATTTTCTGCATAGTTACGACGAGGAGCAGACTACGCTGCTTAGCTTTGTTTGGGGGCTAGTTTTTGCGGAGCTGGGTTGGCTGGCGTATTATTGGAATTTCAGCTACCTGAGGACGCTGGCTGGCGGCATCCCGCAAATAACGATAGTTCTTTTGCTTATTTCGTTTTGCGGCGGCAAGGTTTATCAGTCGTGGAAAAAACATAAGAAAATCATATTTTCAGAGATAGTAGGGCCGGTTTTTCTGGCGGTGGCGACAACTCTGGTTATGCTATTAGCCTTTAACTCGGTGGTTATATAGGTAATCTAAACATGGACAACAATACGACAGCAGCTAGCAAGGTGAAGCGAAATAATAAAAAGATAGTTTTCTGGACTATTGGCGCGGTGCTGGCAGCGATATTAATCATTAGCAACGGCGTATTTGCGGGTTGGGTTGTTTATAGGTTGAACAACAGGCAAAATGTCTCGCAAACGAATATTCCTGATGGTAATCTGCGGCTGACTGATGAGGAAATCGACACCTCAAAGATCGTAGCGAAGGTGTCGCCAAGCGTTGTTTCGATAATAACCACTCAGGGCAGCTACTTAACCAGGGCTCAGCAAGGGGCGGGAACAGGTATCATCATCAGCCCTGACGGCTATATATTGACGAATAATCACGTCGTTGATGACGCTGACAGCGTGCGTATTATCACCAGCGATGGCAGCCAGTATGCTGGTGTTTCTATTGTCGGCAGCGATCCGCTAAACGACATTGCGTTCTTAAAAATAAAGGACGCTAAGAATTTACCGGCAGCGGAGCTGGGCAACTCCAGTACGGTAAAAGTGGGACAAAAAGTCATCGCTATCGGCAATTCGCTGGGACGCTATCAAAACAGCGTGACCAGTGGTATTATCTCTGGCAAAGGGCGGCCAGTATCGGCCTCGTCTGATGATAGAAAAACTAAAGTCGAGGAGTTAACTGATTTGCTGCAAACTGATGCTGCTGTGAATTTGGGAAATTCTGGCGGCCCGCTGATTAACTTGTCCGGCCAGGTTATCGGCATAAATACGGCGACTGTTTCCGACGCGCAGAGCATGGGGTTTGCTATCCCGATTAACGCCGCCAAGGGCATGTCAAAAAGCGTCTTACAGGGTAAAGGTGTGCAAAAAGCCTACATTGGCGTCCGTTATGTCGCGGTTACGCCGGAAGTGCGGGCTGAATATAATTTGCCAGTCAAATCTGGCGCTTATATCGGCGGACACTCGGGCGGCGTCGTAGAAACTGGCGGCCCGGCGGATGCAGCCGGCATTAAAGAAGGCGATGTTATCACTAAGATTAATAATAAAAACGTTGGTGAAGACGGCGGATTGTCAACGCTAGTTTCGGAATACCTGCCCGGCGAAAAGATCGAAGTTACTTTGGTGCGCGCCGGGAAAAATATTACGGTGGATTTAACGCTGGCTGCCTATAAATCGTAAAACGATAATATAACGCTGAATCGCCGCTAACTTAAAATTTTGCTTAGCGGCTGCTTGTATTATTCGCTCGTGCTGTATCGGGTCGGCCTCGATAAACAATTGTCCGTTTGGAGTTAAGCAGCGCGGTGCTTGCTGAATAAGCTCAAGGATTAATTTTAGTCCGCCATCCTCGGTAAAAAGGGCGATTTTCGGTTCGTACTGAAGCTCTGGCGACACTTCCCAGTCCTTATCAACATAAGGCAGATTGGCGAAAGTGTAATCCACCGGTTCTAGCTGTCCATTCAGCAGCGATTGCTGCTGGATTTTTACGCGGGCGTGGTGCTCATCAGCATTTTTTTCGGCAATTCGGAGCACATCTTTGCTGATGTCTGATAAAATAACGGAAATATTTGTCCGTTCCAACGCTGCTGTAATCCCCAGGCAGCCCGAACCAGTCCCGACGTCGATCAATACTTTCTGTTCAATTTCGCCGGCTGTCGCGTCCAGAAATAGTGAAATCATATCCTCCGATTCGGGGCGGGGAACTAATACTGCGGGAGAAACAGTAAATTTGCGCCCGTAAAACTCTTTATAGCCCAGAATATAGGCCATTGGCACGCGATCCAGCCGCAGATCCAGCCGCGCATTAGCGATGTCAACTCTGCGCGGATCAATCTCCTCATCCAGGTGCGCATGAAGGTATGTCCGATTCTTTCGCAAGGTATTGGCTAAGATTAATTCTGCGTCTAGCCGCGCAGAGGAGATACCGGCATCCTTCAGAGATTTGGCGGCATTCTTTAGCCAAAACGATATGGTTGACTTTTCTTGCATTATATGCTACATTATACACCATTGATAATAAATTTCATAATGAATATAGAGAGATAGCCAATGAAAGAGCTGTCAGGCAACCTTGATTTCATCAAACCGTTTGAAAATCAAAAGAGTTTAACAGATGCCGAGAAAATGGAGGCGGCATATAAGATGTCGGCGCTAGTGGACGATTTACTACTTCGGTTTGCTGATAGTGTAAGTGTGCGTAAGCTTGCTTATTCAGATGGCTGCAATGGAAAGCAGGCGTCGCTTGAATTGAGAGTGCCGTTAGGGGACAGTGAAGATCTGTCTATTGTAGTTGGGTCATACTCAGATGATAAAGGAGACATGCTTAAGTATATCGGTTTGGGTGATAATAGTAGATATCGATATCATATGGAAAACCGGGATGAAGTGCTGCGTTATGATCTAAACACGGATGTGATAGAGAATGCTAAACCATTGTCAACGCGTGTAGCTGAAATATCCGATATATTACGCGGTAATGATCCTGGTATACTTAACGCCAATATGGATGATGTTGTGTCTAGATTAGATAATATTATGGAAAATAAGCAGCTAGAAAGACGATTAGGGGTAAACGACCAGCCAGTCGGTCCGGGTGAAATTGATAAATTGGCGCAGCTGCTGGAGGGCGCGGAAGCGATTGGCGCGATTTAATGCTTTATGAGCAGTTACACAGAAGGTTTGCACATAACGGATAACCCAGCCTGCAATGAGTTTATGCGGGGAGAATGGGGAGACTTTCCGAGGGTTCAGTTTGATCGTAAATTAGGCGCTGAATTGGCGCCTGGCGAGACTATTGATGTTGCTGAAAAAAGCTTAAAAGAGTATCTTAAGTATGCTGGTATCCCCAGAGATCGCTGGGGCGATTTATCGATAGTTGTTACTGGCGCTGAAGGTTCTTCGTATTTGAGAAGTAGAGAACTGGGTCATGCGGCAATCAATAAAACTGATAGCCAAGGACTTGATGTTGTCGTAAAGACTGGTTATTGTATTGATTCTGACGCTACTTTGCGGCATGAACTATGCCATGTCAAGGATGCGATAGATGGAAAGATTGATTTACAGAGGGCGGATTTGCTGTATATGCTAGGGGCTTCAATAAATAGAAAAGATTTGCGTATTCAGGATGCTACACTCAATACTCTGGGCGCTCTTGCTTATGTATGCGGTATGTATTTTAATTCTGAGGAGCTAAAGGAGGTTACAATTTCTGTTTTGGTTTCAAATAACGTTTTAGCTGCGGCGTTATTAGGAATTCATTTGAAAGGATACTATCATAATCCATGCGAAGAGCGCGCTCGCGAAGCTGAAAAAAAAGGCGAGTGGCTGCCCTACGCATTTGTTAGGCGCATAAGCGCTGAGTCCGAGAATGAGATAGCGCCGTTTTTATCTCACCCTTGGACATTGGTTCAGACAGGGGGAGACGACCATAAGGTATGGGCGATGCAGGAAGCCGCCAGACAACTTGGCTTATCGTGTTATACGACAACAGATCCGGAGAAAGTTGAAATGCTTGCTAAAAAAGAAGCTGAAAGAACTTGCTGCGGATACGCAAAATCAGCCAGAAGCGCAGTGCCTGTAAGAAGTAGATCTATAGTAGAGGTGATTGATAAGAAGGTCGATAGGTTTATGACTCGTGCGGATACAGCCATCAGGAATGGCGGTGCGGTGATGGCTGTAGTGCCTGACTCTATACATAGTATTGGATTGGAAGAGTTCGGTAAACGATATCATGATATTGAAAAGGGGTATTATTAACTGGCATTAATTGCCAGAGTATGGCTAATGGTAATATTTGTTTGTTTTATATAATCCCGCTGCGCTTGGCGTCAAATTGTGGCGGGACGGGAAGTTCATTTCTTGCAAAATAAGATAAAAATTGTAAAACTGTTTGACAAATTCAGAGAGAGAGTAATATATGAAGCACTAATAAAAATTATAGTGGGCAAGGAAGTGAGAGTTTAGATGGAGAGAACGGGACGCGAGGGTTGCGAACGCCCAGGAAACCCAGAAAGTGTTGATGACTGGGTTATTAGTTTATTAGCCGATAGAGCAATAACATGGTGGTTTAAAGAGGATGACATAGACCTTGTTAGGCGGGCTGCCACCGACACTGGTACGTCATGTCGTGTGATAACATCAGATGATAAGGAAGCTTGCGAGTTGTTGAGTGCAAACGAGTGGCGCTTATGGGGTCAGGGATGGCAACCTGGCTGGAAACTTAACTCGCAGCTGTCATATATAGATAATACTTCTAGAGGTTTTCTTGAACGTGGCTTCGCGGTGGCTGCCTTAGCTTGTGGCAATGAGCAGCCTAATCTAAACAACTTTTGGAAAACGTTAGAAGACCGGTGTGAACAGCCAAATTCTAATTCCGTTGACTCTGAGTTGTCTGAGAATCCTGAAGACGATGAACTTCCAATTACTAGAGAATCCTTAGGGGATGGCTGTATGTCTATGACTGAAGGGGAGCGGGAGACGCCGACTTCTCTTGTAGATATGGTCCGTGGTGAAGGAGCAACGGCGCGGCCCGCAAAAGATAGTAGTCTTGCAGCCATAAACATACTAGCCGCTTGCGAAGCTGGTCTAGGTTGTCATAGGATAACTGATTATAATAAGGCTTGCGAGTTACTGGTTGCAGAAAACCAACGCAGAACAGGGGTAATGGGACTAGATGTAGGACATATTGAGTCATATAAGCCCGATGATTCTGAACTGCTTGAAGAGGTAGCACCGTTTGTGGAGGGTCTAATGCAAAACGGCGGCGCAGTAATTGTCATAGAGCATAGAGACGGAGAAAGACAGCTGGATGAGGAGTTTTATACAAAATATAGAAGACTTAAAGAAACATTTGATTCTGGAAATTCTAATGAAATGAGATATTAGCAAAGTAGCTTAAGGAAGGGAAGTGAGATATATGAGGGAAATAATTAGACAGGTGGATCTTGACAGTATGAATTCTATGAAGGCTGCAGTTTCTAATAATAGAGCAGTAGTCATACCAAGACTTCATCAAGAAGACGTTCCTGCTGCTATTCAAGCGGCTGCTGAGACTAATACGCAATATCGGATAATAACAGATGCCAATCAGGCTCGTTATTTAATGTATAGAGGACGTAGCCGTACATCGGACGATAATCGTGAGAATGAGGTTAATCCTGTTTATTTAAATTACTTAGAGCAGGTTAAGGGCCGTATTGAAGCTGGCGGTGCAGCGCTTGTTCTAAGTTACATAGACGATAAGGGTGTTCTAGAATTGAGTAGTTTTTGGAGAAGGCTTAGAGGGCTAGAAGCTGATCATGCGCGATATCTAGAATCACTGGAAGATTAATCGGTATAGTATGGAGTAAAACTCCTAATGATTAATTTCTGGCGTTCTTCGCTTTCAACTCCCGCTCATACCGCTGTAATTGCTCAATCAAATCGTCAATATCCCCGTTCATTGCTGCGGGGATATTGCTGCGGCTGTAGTGAATGCGGTGGTCGGTGATGCGGTCTTGCGGGAAGTTATAGGTGCGGATTTTTTCGGAGCGGTCGCCAGTACCGACTAATGAGCGTCGTTCAGCGCTTAACTTGGCATTTTCCTCATCAATTTTCATCTGCAGCAAGCGCGAACGCAGCACACTCATGGCTTTTTCGCGGTTCTTAATCTGTGACTTCTCGTCCTGGTTGGTGACGACGATACCAGTCGGCAGGTGAGTGATGCGCACCGCTGAGTCAGTGGTGTTGACGCTTTGGCCGCCATTACCGCTGGAGCGGTAGATGTCAACGCGTAGGTCGCTTGGATTAATTTCAACGTCAGCTTCCTCGGCCTCTGGTAACACCGCTACGGTGACGGTCGAGGTGTGGACGCGGCCTTGGCTTTCAGTGACTGGCACGCGCTGGACGCGGTGGACGCCGCCTTCAAATTTCAATTTGGCGTATGGCGCGTCGCCCTTGACCATGAAAATAACTTCTTTATAACCGCCGGAATCGTTAGCGGATTCGCTGATAAGCTCAGTTTTGTAGCCATTGGCTTCGCACCAGCGTAGATACATCCGGTATAGTTCCGCCGCAAACAATGATGCTTCGTCGCCGCCAGCACCAGCACGGATTTCTATGATGATATTTTTCTCATCATTCGGGTCTTTAGGTGTCAGTAAGACAAATAATTCTTCTTCCAGCTCCGCCAGACGCGCTTCAGTTTCAGTGATTTCAGCTTTTGCCAATTCTGCCAATTCGCCGCCCTCATTCGCTAATTCTTTGGCGTCACGTAGATTTTGCTCCAATGCCGCCCGCTCTTCGCCCTTGGCAATAAGCGTCTCCAGCTCTGAAAACCGCTTATTTTTACTCGTGAAATCCGGCGAGCCATACGCGTCGGGACGCGCTAAAAAATCGCCCAGGCTAGCGCGCTCGGCTTTCAAAGCATCCAAATCGAGGGAAATCTTTGCCATAGTAATAAAATTATAGCATATTGATAAGCTTCTACGGTAATAGGTAATAGCGGGTCTTTGTTATGTTTTATGTAACGTGTGAAACCTGATTTTTGACTGCAAAGGCGGGGCGGATTGGTGGTGGACTAGTACGGTAAATTTGCATATTATAAACATTTGTGTTATAATTAAAAATATGACAGAAAAACTATCTAACGAACGCGAGTTATTACAACAAAAGCCATCGCAAGAGATAATAAATGATCCTAAAGTTTTGTGGCATGCTGTTCGCGGGTATGATTTTGCTGGGATTGAGTCTATGCTTGGAGAGGGTTTGATACCTTCTGAGGATCAGGATTATTGTGTATGTTTTTCTACTTCACCTGCAAGAGCTTGGTTAGCTAATAGAGAAGCTAATTCATTTTATACTTATACGCTCAATGACAGTATTAGTCTTGCAGTTGTATACTCTGGACTATTGAGAGGTGTTCATGGAGGTTTTATGGATGAATTAAGGATTCCAGACTATATAGACTCAGGTCGTATTTCAGGGCTCATGTTGCTAGAGGGCGCTCTTGATAGACCGCTAGTTGGAGTATCAACACAACATGAAGCGAGGAAACCGCAGCAAGCAGAAAAGTATATCAATCGTACGATATGCCATTTGCAAGAATTGGGCGTAGAGATTGATGAGACTAACCAAGCCTGCTTGCGAGAAGCCGTTAAAACATGCCATAATGGTCAATATCTTTCTGCTGAGCAAAATGATACTATTCAGAAAATTTTTATGGACCACTATTCACATAGTTTACAGCAGTTGGGTTTAGAGCCTATTGTAGGTGAAATGATACAGCTTGTTTTTGAAAGAGCTGGCAAAAGTGTTGATGTTTATGGCTGGACAGAAGAGCAGAAAAGATGGATTGGTCAGAGAAATGGTCAGGAGGCTGCTGCTCGAAGGAGGGTTGCTGTGTGCAATACTGGTGCTTATGTATGTCAGAAAGCTATGAGTGATAATTAATTCGGTCAAGCTATAGAGCCAGATTCAACTACTCTAAAATATTCTGCAAACATAACACCGCTGACAGATAGCAGCGGTGTTATGTTGTGTGGTTGATGGAGTCTAGTTTTTTTATCGCCCTATTTCTTAGCCTTTTTAGACGGTTTCGCTGATTTGGCGTCGTCTCCGCTAGCGGCGGTTTGCTGAGCCTTGGCTGCGGCGGCTGCGTTTCGCTTTTTCGCCTTATTAGCCAACTCGGCGCGGCGTTTAGCGGCTGCCTCCTGGCGTGCTTTGAACCGGTCAACGCGACCTTCGGTGTCGATGATCTTTTCTTCGCCGGTGAAGAATGGGTGCGAGGCGCTGGAGATGTGCACCTTGACAAGTGGATAAGTCTTGCCATCTTCCCAAACGATGGTATCGTCTGTCTGCGCTGTTGACTGAGTCAAGAACGCGAAGCCCGCTTGATCGTCGCTAAATACGACCGGGCGATAGTTCTGTGGGTGAATACTGCTTTTCATAACCCTAGTATTTTAGCAGGAAAGCAGGCGGATTGCAAATTGTTGCAAAATCCATGCAATATGTCAAAATGCTTGACGAAACAGAGTGAAAAGCGTATAGTCCAGATTAATAGCAAGGAAAAAACTGGGAGTCTATTATTTTTTTATGGAAAAAGGTATTCGGTCGTCGTTTATTGGACGTTATGAATCTGATACATTCGGTGCGGATAACTCAGAAAAATCAGTCGAACATGGTGAAACGGAAGGTCAGGAAAGAATTGAAAAACTTAATGCGGTATTAGAATCGCCTGACAGCGTTGAAGATCTTTATGTACGCAGTAATAGCCGGATGGACGGTCTTCATGTTGCGCTAAATTTTCAATTTCATTTGACGTTAAAAATTACATCTTATACCAATATTGTTCGGGCAAAGTTATTTAATCCGCGCCAATGTTTTGACGGCAACTCTCAGATTGCGCCAATAGAAACGACCGTTCCTATCGCGGCTTTTGATGCTTATGAACGCGGCGTTCATCGAAGTGGGACTACCAGAAAATGGGAAGGTTTAGTAATATTGTTTAATATGTCGGAAGATTCGGCTGGCGAGACTTTTACGCCTTCAACGGCGGTAGGCTCTGATCGGGATAAGAATGACGTCTACGGCGCAGTCGTGAAAGATGATGCTATTACATATTTTCAGCTTGCTCCGAAAAAGGAGGGCTACATGGATCCGGTCATTATTGAATTTGACCCGTCAAGCAAAGAAGCAGTAAGTTTGCAAGATGAACTTGATAAATTTCTCAAATCGCGCGAGGATGCGGTTGCGGCGTAGGAGATGGTTGTTTATTAGTGGATGTCTTTGATAGCACGTATGCTTCATAAGGCGCTGCAAAGAATTAGGGGTGGCGATGAGATAAGCCTAAAAAAGCGGCTCGGCGGTTTGAGGGCAATGTGCGAAAATCTAACATTCATTGGTAATATTCAGACAGAGAGGGTTCAGTAGAGATACAGTTAATTGCTGCTTTGTCTACTATTGAAAAGATAAATATAAAAATTTATAATTGTGCATATTCAGGATTAATATAAAAGCGTGGAGTTATAAAATATGAATAGTGAGCAGCCTTCTATTTTGAGTGGATATAACTTGTGGGAACTAATGGCGAAAGAGGTTCGACGACCTGGGGAGAAAGAAGAGGCGCAGACAATTACTGAAATATTGAAACAACCCGATAACACTGAGGAAGTTAATATGGGTCGTGCGTTAACAAGTCTTAGTAAAGGACTTGTTAATACCTTTGGGGTAGGTCTTTCGGAGATTTGCGGCGGTGATAGTGTAAAAGCAAAGTTATTTAGACCTCATGAATGTGTCCTTTGTTCTTATTACGACATGCCAGTAGAATTAAATACCTCAGTTACGGCTTTTGGTGCGCATACATCTGGCGAGCCAAGAGGGAAGAAAACTGGCTCTGTCATGCTATTTAAGCTGTCGGCAAATCTACCTGGTGAATCAGCGCCAAGTTCGACTGCAAGGGATTTGGAGTGGGGTGTGAATTGTATAAAGGGAGTTTTTGTGACTGGCGACAAAATTAACTATTTTGAAATTGCCCAGACAAGCGGTGATGATATAGTTGTCGTAGAACTTCATCCTTTTGAGGAAAGGGCATTAAATCTTAGTCAAGAGCTAGAGAAATTCATGGCGTCTCGTGAAGAGTAATCTGTGGCTATATAGCTAACAGCTGTATTTGTACGCGATGTGGTGAGTTAGGGCAAGTTTTTGGATTCTACTCCCCCAGTGTGTTACAATGACTAGGTAACTAATTATTAACGACACAGTCCGCCGCAGCTCCAAAAGCGGCGGGCGAGGAAAAGGAGTAACCTAATGTCTGTAGCAGTAGACATGAAAGCTTTATTTGAAGCTGGTGTCCATTTTGGGCACAAAACTAGCCGCTGGCACCCGAAGATGGCGCCATATATTCATTCAAAACGCCAAGATAGTCATATTATTGACTTGGCAAAGACGGCTGAGGCGCTGGACAAGGCGCTGCCGGAGTTGACGAAGATTGCCGCTAGCGGTAAAAAGATATTATTCGTCGGTACGAAAAAGCAAGCTAAGGACGTGGTGCGCCAGGCGGCCGAGAGTATCAACCAGCCGTACGTGGTTGAGCGCTGGATTGGCGGTATGCTGACCAACGGCGCGACGATTGCTCAGCAAATCAAGAAGCTGAAGAACCTTGAGAAGCGTATGGCATCAGGTGACCTGGAAAAGCGCTACAACAAGCTGGAAGTGCAGCGTTTTCAGGAGGAAATTGATAACCTGAATTTCAAATACGGCGGCATTAAGAATTTGATGGGCAAGCCGGGCGCAGTGGTCGTGGTTGACGCGCTGACTGATGCGAACGCAGTGCGCGAGGCAGAGGCTCTGGGTATACCAGTGTTTGCCGTGGTTGATACTAATGTCAATCCAACCGGTATCAATTATGTTATTCCAGGCAATGATGATGCAATTAAGAGTATCCAATTGCTATTAAGCTACTTTGCCAAAGCAGTAGCCGAGGGCGCTGGCGCAGTAAAAAAGGAAGACAAGGCAGTAAAAAAGGGAGATAAATAAGATGAGTGTTTCTGTTGATGACATTAAGAAGCTGCGTGAATTGACTGGCGTGGGCTTGACTGACGCAAAGAAGGCGCTGGTCGAGACTGACGGCGATTTTGACAAGGCGCTGGAGGCGATGCGTAAAAAAGGCTTGACCAAGGCTGAGAAAAAGGGCGACCGCGAAGCGCGTGAAGGTTTGATCGAGGGCTATGTGCACTCGGGCCGAATTGGCGTGGTGGTTGAAGTGAACTGTGAGACCGACTTCGTGGCGCGGCTGGATGATTTTAAGACGTTGGCGCACGAAATCGCTATGCAAATTGCGGCCATGAGTCCGAAGTATGTTTCTGAGGCGGATATTCCGGCTGAGGAAATGGAGCGGGTTAGGACAGAGCTAATGGCTAGCGAGGCATTGGCAAGCAAGCCTGAAGAAATGCGCGAAAAAATCGTTGAAGGTCAATTGAAAAAGCACTTTGTCGAACAGGTATTGATGAGCCAGGCATACATCTTGGACGATTCTAAGACAGTTGAGCAGCATATTAAGGAAGCGATCGCTAAACTGGGCGAGAACATCGTGGTGCGCCAGTTCAGGCGAATTGAGCTGGGCGTGAGCGAGTGATTGATAGCTATTGAAAAATATGAGTAAAAACGGCGTTTTATATTGACAAAAGCACTGGCTTGTGGTAGGATGAAAGCATAAACTAATTTAACGATAAGTATAATATCGAAAGGATATAGCAACGATGACAATGAAAACAGCGTCAGCAGAAACAGCGCCAATGGCAGCATCGCCCGATGAGGCGCCGAGGTTTACTGCGTGGGATAATATGGGAGATGTGACAACTCCCGCTGATATAGGTAAGAACGGGCAGGAAAATTTTCCTCTTCCTCCCTCAATTCAACCCCAGAATAAGAATACTTACAGAGTCGCTCCTAGACCTGGTGGTTATGGACTTTTCCCGTATAAAGTTGAAGGTCCAAATTTACCAGATAATATTATTGATACGCGCTTAGCTCAAAACGCGGGGGAGCGGACATCTGTAGATGCGGGTATGAGCTATGAAGACAGAGGCCGGCAGATAATTGCTGGTGTGACTGAGCGTGCCAAAGCTAGTGGTAAAGAGTTGTTTAGTAGCGCTAGAGCCGGCATAAAAAGGAATTGCGGGTAAACTTGTACGCTTGGCAAGAGGCGGCGCCAAGACAGCGGGCGAAGCGGTCGCAAAGGGCGCAAGCGTTGCAGTTGGTTTTGCTGCGATTGAAGGTCCTAGGGCTGCAAAAGCGACTGCGGAGAAAGCATCCGAAGCTAGAGAAAAAAGTGCGAAGAAAATTCATGAGCTTGCAGAGAGTGCTCGGAGTAGGCGCGAAGAGCGGAAGAATAAGCGCGCAGCGGCTAAAGCTGAGAGAGAACGTGAATATGGGGAGCGGCAAAAAGCTCGAAAGAAGAAATTAGGCGAGATAGCGGCACGCGCTCAAGAGATTAAAGACGATTCTGAAAGGCGTAGTACTGGTATTGAGACAGATAAGGCTGATATTTCAGATAAGAAGGCTGAATTGAAGAGGCAAAAAGTAGAGATGAGAGCAGCCGTGTCTAGAGCTAGGAGAGCTGAGCGTCGGGTGAGGCGGCTTGACACTCAGGTGGAAAGAGCACAAGATAAACGCGATAAAGCGAAAGAGATTAGCGATAAAAATCCCGAAGATACTGATGCTAAAATGGCGCTCCTGAGGGCTGAAGGTAAATTAGCGGCGGCGAGGGTGCGGCGCAATGCAGAGTCAGCTATTAAGACTAGATTAGTCGGTCGAAGCGTGGATAGCTTTAGCGACTTAACCAGATCACGTCAAGGACTAAGAGAGCTTCAAGATAGAGTTGCTGATGCAAAACGAGATAATAACGATGGTCGTGTTGAGCGTTTGGAAAATGCTGCCTCATCAGCATTTACCAGAGTTGCAGAATTTGTTGACGGGCCAACTGCGGCGCACGGTCTGCTCAGGAGAGCTGGACAGGCAATCAGGCGAAAACTGCAGGGCAGCGGCAATCGCCAGGAAGCTAAAACTGCGTAATCGCAGCCTGTAAATTAAAACAAGAATATATAAAACAGAAAGGAAAATAAAATGGACGATAATAATGTTAGCGCAGTCACAGTAGCTATCACTAAAGCGCAGTTGAACGCAGTTGGGATTAATCTTCCCGACGATGAGATGGAAGACTTGATTCAGCGCGCTGAGAATGAAGTTAACGAGCGGGTGGGCGAAGAGCTCTTTGACTCGCTGGACGACGACCAGTTGAAAGAGTTTGTAGCTATGCAAGAAGATAAAAGTGTTTCTGGTGACAAGATTGCTGAGTGGCTAGCAGAACGCGTGCCAGACTACAAGCAGATAGTCGATGACAACACAGTAATCGTTCTTGACGAGCTGGTTAAAACGATACTAAATAATGAATCTGAAACCGCTCAAGAGCAGGCAGCGTAACATATAAAAATCGCCGCAGGAATATAACTCCGCTTGTACTGGGGTAGTACGGGCGGAGTTATTTCGTATAAATAATCAAACAGTCGTCTGCCTGGCGGCGGGAGTCGGTGGTGGTGACGATGAATTGATGGTTTCGGATAGTCTCCTGGAGCAGTTTTTCGCGGCTGGCGTCGAGTTCTGAGAATACGTCGTCCAGTAAAATAAGCGGTTTGGTGTTGTTTATGCTGGTCTGCAAATCTAATTCTAGTAATTTGAAAGCTAGCATGATGGTGCGCATTTCGCCTCTGGAAGCGACTTTTACGGCGGGCTGATTATGAAGGAATATAGTAAAATCTTCACGCTGCGGTCCGACAGAAGTGAAACCGGTTTTGGTTTCATATTCGCGCGACTTGGATAGACGGTCAAGCAGTGATTGTTCGTAGGTTTGCAGAGGGGCGCTGGCTGAATATTCAATTGATAAAGCCGTCGGCTGTCCAGCTAGCGATTCGTATAGATTTTTGATAGCTGGTTCATGTTTGAGCAAAAAATTTGTACGCTGCCGGCAAACTAAGGCGGCGTATTGAACAAATTTTATATCCCAAGCGAACAAGTTATTGCGCCAGGATTGCGAATTTTCCTGAGGATGCTTTAATAATTCGTTGCGCTGCAGCAGCGCCCGGCTGAAATCTCTGAGAGCGGTATCGTATTTCGGGTCAAGGCGAGATAGTAGTCCGTCTAAAAAGTCGCGGCGGCGCGATGGCGATGAGGAAATAAGCCGCAGTTCGCTGGGTTCAAATAGAACAACGGGCAAGCGGTTCTTACGAGATAAGACCTTTGATTTGTTATCGTTTAGGATAAATTCTTTACTGATTTTATCGTTCGACCTAGCTAATTTGAGGCGGCGCGACCCAAAGCTGCCTTCCAAATGAACAATTGTTTGTTCCGTACCGAATTTCATGCAGTCGCCCAAACTGCCGCGGAAACTACTGCCGCGCAGCGCTGTATAAATTGCCTCCAGCAGGTTAGTTTTACCTGTGCCGTTTGGTCCAACGATAACTGTGCCAGAACTGTTAAAATCGACTTCATGTAAGCTGTACGAGCGAAAATTATAAAGCTTTAATTTGGTTATCACGGAGGTTATTATATCATCATTCCAGGACTGAGGTTGATTGGATTTTTAAGCGAGATTTTACCTGGTATAAACTTTAGATTACAGAAGGCGGACAATTGCTGATAAAATTTGCTATAATATAAGGCAGGTAATTTGGAGGTAATGATGTTTGACACACAACCATATGAGGATAAAATGGCGCAAGCGTTTAGCCATTTTCAGGATGAGCTGAAAAAAGTGCGGACAGGCCGGGCGCATGCTGGGATGCTGGATGGCGTGATGGTAGAGGTGTACGGGACGCGGATGCCGCTGAACCAGGTGGCAAATGTGACAGCACCGGAGGCGCAGATGCTGCTGGTGACGCCGTTTGATCCGAGTAATATTACGGCGATTTCGGCAGCGATTCGCGACAACCAGAGTTTGGGTTTTAATCCGTCCGATGATGGGCGGGTGGTGCGCGTGCCAGTGCCAGCGCTGACTGAGGAGCGCCGCAAGCAATTAGTCAAGCAGGTTAGCGAAAAGGTCGAAGAGGCGCGGATCGCTATGCGGACGATTCGCCAGGATGCTCTGAAGGATGCCAAGCGCATGAAAGACGCCAAGGAGCTCGGCGAGGACGATCTCAAGCGGGTCGAGAAGGAGATTGACACGCTAATGAATAAGATACAAGCGCAAATTGACGACGCGTTTAAGGCAAAAGAAAAGGACGTGTTGACGGTTTGATGAGTCAGACATTTGCTGAGCGCGTGAAAGAGTTAGGGCTGCCACTGGATCAGATTATTATCATTGGCAGCGGTATTTTGGATCAATTAGGAATCCGTCAATCTGCTGATATTGACGTGGCGGCTGGTCGAGCGGTATTAGAAGAAATTGCTCGTAGCGATGACTGGGCCAAGAAGATTGATAAAAATCAACGCCAGTATTTGGTGAAGCATGATGGATCGGTCGAGATCTGGGACGGCTGGGAGATTGATGGGCGAATTGTTGAGTATGACGAGCTGCTGGACTACGCGGTGGAATATGGCGGTGTGAAGTTCGTCAATCTAGATTTTCTGCGGCGCTGGAAAAACTGGCGCGGGCGTGAGAAGGATATGCAGGATGTGAGGTTGATTGATGAGTGGAGGGAGAAACATGAGTGAAAAAACAGAATTGCCGAGGCATGTTGGGTTTATTGTTGACGGTAATCGCCGCTGGGCGAAGCAGCACGGGCTGCCGGCTTATGAGGGGCATCTAGCGGGGTATAATTGCTTGAAGGACGTCTTATTGAAGACTCTCCATAGCGGGGTAAAATATGCCAGCGCCTACGTATTTAGTACGGAAAATTGGAAACGTTCCGAAGAAGAAGTCGGGCATTTGATGAAGCTATTTGTTAAAATGCTGGAAGCTGACGTATCGATTTTTTTGGATAATAATATTAGGCTGCGAGTGATTGGGTCGCGCGATGGTTTGTCGGACGCGCTGGTTAAGGTTATAGACGATGCCGAGGAGAAGACTAGGAATCTGACGGGCGGCGAGCTGCTGCTTTGCCTGAATTATGGCGGGCATTTGGAGGTTGCTGATGCGGTTAAAAAAGTTATTCGGTCGGGCATCTCGGCGGAAGATGTAACGCCGGAATTGATTGCTCAGAATTTATATGCGCCGGAAGTGCCGCCGTGCGATTTGATCGTGCGGACTAGCGGCGAGCAGCGTCTGAGTAATTTTATGTTATGGCGGGCGGCGTACAGCGAATTGATGTTTATTGATAAACATTGGCCGGATATGACAACTGATGATGTGGCAGTAATTTTGGATGAGTATGCGCGCCGAAATCGGCGGTTTGGAGGATGATGATGTTGATTTTGGGGGTTATTCTAGGGTTGTTCGTACTGGTTCTGCTGGTTGTTTTACACGAGCTGGGTCATGCCATGGTCGCTAAGCGAAATGGCGTTGTTGTCGAAGAGTTCGGTATTGGCTTTCCGCCGCGAGCGAAGAAATGGCAGCCAAAAAAGAGTTTCCTTGGTAAAAACGTTATTTTTAGCCTGAACTGGCTGCCGCTGGGCGGATTTGTTAAGTTAAAGGGTGAATATGATTCTGCCGAAGGCAAGGGGACATATGGCGGCGCGACATTTTGGGTAAAAACTAAGATTTTATTGGCTGGCGTGCTGATGAACTGGCTGACGGCGGCTGTGTTATTTACGATTTTGGCGCTGGCGGGCCTGCCAAGAATTTTACCAAATCAAGTCCAATTGCCGTTTGATACGACGGTTGAGCGCTCGCCGGTGACAGTGGCGCGGGTAACGCCAGGTTCGCCAGCTGAAAAGGCGGGATTGAAAACAGATGATCAAATTATAAAAATTGCTCAGAGCGACATCACGACGCCTGGCGTTTTATCAGCGGCTACGAAAGCTAATGCCGGTAAAAAGGTCGCGGTGATATATCGCCGGGATAATACAGAAAAGATGGTCGATATCCAGCTTAACGACGTTAAGAAGGCTAAATCTGGCGGTTATCTGGGCGTAGCATCGCGGCAAACAGAAAAGCTTCATAGTACGTGGTCGGCGCCAGTTTTAGGCGTAGCGACGACGGCGCAATTGTCATATGAAACATTGAGAGGCGTTGGCGATTTGCTGGTGAAATCTGTCGGCGGGTTTATTGGACAATTTTTTGGTTCGGATGAATCGCGGCAGGCGGCAAGGGCAGATCTGGCAGCGGTTGGCGAAAACGTAGCTGGGCCGGTCGGTATTTTGGGCGTGCTATTTCCGTCGGTTGTCAATTCTGGGTTGACGCAAATATTACTTTTGGCGGCGATTATCTCTTTGACGCTGGCAGTGATGAATGTTTTGCCAATTCCAGCGCTGGATGGCGGGCGCTGGTTTACGATGGCAATTTTCCGACTGACGCGCAAGGAGTTAACCAAGGAACGCGAAGAAAATATCCAAGCAGCGGGTATGCTGGTTTTATTAGTATTAACAATTTTAGTGACGGTGAGCGATGTCGGGAAATTATTCTAGGTTAGTTAAAAACAGGAAAAAATTTTTAGCGAAGGTTAATAAAGCGCTGGCGGGCAGGTATAAATGGTGGCTGCTGCTGGCATTGCCGGCGTGGGTGTATGCGGCGTTTATCGCGGTACAGTATGCGGTTGGTTTGCTGGCGGGACTTTTAAACTCCATTGGCGTTCCGCTGAGTTCGCTAAACGTGGTTATTTTTAATGCGGCGGCGTCGTTTATTATTTATATTCTGACGCTGCTGGTCGTAATATTGGTGCCGCTATATGTCATGAAACATAAAACTACGCTGAGGCTGCTAGGGGTTGATGATTGGCCAACATTCTTGGAAATACTGATTTCGCCGTTGGCATATGTGGCTTATTTTCTAGTCACCAGTGTCCTGGTGGCGATAGCAGTTACTCTGTTTTCGATGGATATGACGCAGGCGCAGACTTTGCCATTCAGCCAAGCAATGCTGGGAACGCAGTGGCAGTTTTTACTAGCGTTTATAACTATGGTGGTTTTAGCGCCGATTGCCGAGGAATTGTTGTTCCGCGGTTATCTGTACGGTAAATTACGCAAATCATTTTCTGTTTGGCTGTCGGTTTTGGTGACTAGCTTGGCGTTTGGACTGGCGCACTTGTGGGCCGGAACTGATAAGCCTCTACAGTGGTCAGTGGCAGTCGATACGTTCTCACTCAGTTTGGTGATATGCGCGGCGCGGGAATATACCGGTGCGGTTTGGGTGCCAATGATGACGCATATGATAAAAAATGGCATAGCGTTCTATTTATTGTTTATTAATCCTGATGTAATACAGCAAATAAATGCGCTATTACCGTTTATGTAAAGGAGGAAAATTATGCGGATGAGCCAACTTTTTACCAAGACAAACAAAACTGCGCCAGCGGAAGAAGTCTCTAAAAATGCGCAGCTGCTTATCCAGGCAGGGTTTATTTATAAAGAGATGGCGGGCGTATACGCATATTTGCCGCTGGGCAAGCGCGTGCTGGATAATATTGTGCAGATTATCCGCGAGGAAATGAATGTTATCGGCGGCAACGAGGTTAGTTTGACGGCGCTGCAATCGCGCGAGACGTGGCAAGCGTCTGGGCGCTGGGACGACGAGGTGATGGATGTATGGTTCAAGACTCGGCTTGCCAACGGTTCGGAGTTGGGCTTGGCGCCGACTCATGAAGAGCCGATTACGAAGATGATGCGCGGATTTATCGCTAGCTATAAGGATTTGCCATGCTATCCGTATCAATTTCAAATCAAGTTCCGCAATGAGCTGCGATCAAAATCAGGTTTGATGCGCGGGCGCGAGTTTTTAATGAAAGATCTGTACTCGTTTTCGCGGAATCGGGCAGAGCACGATGAATTTTATGAGATTATCTCTCAGGCTTACGGGCGAATTTACGAGCGGCTTGGAATTGGCGATATTACTTACAAGACGTTTGCTTCCGGCGGCAGCTTTTCTAAATATAGCCACGAGTTTCAGACATTGTCGGACGTCGGCGAGGACACGATTTATGTGCATGAAGGTAAAAAAATTGCCATCAATCAGGAAGTGTACACCGATGAGGTGCTGGCTGACTTGGGGATAGCGGCGGATGAACTGGTGGAGAAAAAGGCGGTAGAGGTCGGCAATATTTTTACGCTTGGCACTAAGTTTTCTGAAGCGCTTGATTTGGTATATACCGATGAACAAGGACATGTTCAGAAAGTGTTTATGGGTAGTTACGGCATTGGTCCGAGCCGGGTAATGGGGTTGATTGCAGAACACTTTGCCGATAATAAAGGACTGGTTTGGTCAGAAAATATTGCGCCGTTTAAGGTTCATGTAGTGTCGATCGGCGAAAAGGGCCGGGGATTGGCGGATAAACTGTACGCTGAACTGTCTGACGAAGGCGTGGAAGCGCTGCTGGATGATCGGGACGAGCGGCCAGGCGTAAAATTTGCTGACGCCGAGCTAATGGGACTGCCGTGGCGGATTACGATTAGCGATCGGGCAATTGATGGCGACGGACTGTTTGAACTAACCGAGCGGGCGACTGGCGAGACGAAGAAATTGGATTACCAGCAGCTGGTCAAGTTTTGTTTGGAAAAGTGAAAACATTGACAGCCTAGGCGGCGATTGGTATACTCGTAGGGATTGAAAAGGTAAATGAACGCTATATATAGTGTTTTTCGTTGATCATACACGCTATATATGAAAGTTAAGGGGAATCTAATGAAAAAGACGTACCAGATTACAGAAAAAGGCAAGGGTGATTTAGAGGTAGAATTGGCGGATCTAAAAAGCCGGCGCGGCGAGATTGCCGAGAAAATTGCAGTTGCGCGTGATTTTGGCGATTTGAGGGAGAATGCGGAATATGATGCTGCCCGTAAAGAGCAGGGCCTGGTCGAGACTAGGATTGCTGAAATTGAAGAAATTTTGCAGAACGCCGAGATAATTCAATTGAGTGATGGCTCGGCGGTAGTTTTAGGCAGTACGGTGGAACTGCAGTCGGCTAATAAGACGGTTACTTATACAGTGGTCGGTCCGGTGGAAGCTGATCCTTTGGCGGGTAAGATTTCTAACGAATCACCAATTGGCAAGGAGTTGATGGGCAAGAAAGTTGGCGATGAGGTAAAAATTAAGACGCCGAAAGCAGAGATAGTTTATATTGTTAAGTCGATATCATAAAGACGGCTTTTAGGTCTCATCGGTTCATGGCTCAAGTGAGTGTGCTATAATTATCTCTGTTATGGCGACATTACAAGATTACCGAAATGAACGTTTAAGAAAATTAGAAACCCTGCGTGAATTGGGTGTTGATCCGTATCCGGCGCGGTCGGAGCGGACGCATGGTTGCGGCGAGGTTTTGGCACGGTATGATGAGTTGGCGGGCCGGGAAGTGGTTGTGGCGGGTCGCATCACTTCAATCCGCAGTTTTGGTAAGCTGGCGTTCATCAAACTGCGCGATCAATCTGGTGAGGTGCAGTTATATTTGCAGCGCGACGATGTGGCGGAATTGGACGCTAGCCGCGGCGTATTGGGCATGAAACAGCTGAAGCTTCTGGATACGGGTGATTTTATCGAGGCACGTGGAGTGATGATGGCAACGCAGACTGGCGAAAAGTCGGTTGGCGTGCATGAGCTACGGTTGTTAACTAAGTCACTCAGGCCGATGCCCGAAAAACTAGAGAACAAAGAAGAGCGTTTCCGCCGCCGCTATGTTGATATGAATGTCAATCCAGAGGTACGTCAGCGGTTTGTTCGCCGCAGTAAGTTTTGGCAGGCGACGCGCGATTATCTAAACAGTCACGGCTTTACTGAGGTGAATGTGCCAGTGTTGGAACACACTACCGGCGGTGCTGACGCTAATCCATTTGTGACGCATATGGACGCGCTGGACGACCAGCAGTTTTACCTACGCATTTCTCACGAGCTGCCGTTGAAGCGATTGGTTGGCGCTGGGTTTGAGAAAGTTTATGATCTTGGGCCGCGTTTTCGCAATGAGAATTATTCCGATGAGCATTTGCCAGAACACGTCGCTATGGAGTGGTACGCCGCATACTGGGATTGGCGAGCTGGCATGCGCTTCATGGAGGATATGTATAAATATGTATTGCAGAAAACGTTTGGCACGCTGCAGTTTCAGCTGGGCCAGTTTACGGTCGATATGAGCGGCGAGTGGGAAGTTTGGGATTATGCCGAGGTGATCGGCAAGCACTATGGAATTGATGTGTATAATACAACGATTGAAGAGGTAGCTGCCAAGTTGAAAGAGCATGGCTTGGAAGTGGAGAAGACCGACTCCATTCCGCGCAGTATCGATAAATTATGGAAGAATATTCGGAAAGATGTGGCTGGGCCGGTGTGGTTGGTGAATACGCCGAAGTTTATCAGTCCGCTATCTAAGACCAACCCTGAAAATCCGCAGACGGTGGAGCGTTTCCAGCCGATTATTGCCGGGTCGGAGCTGGGGAATGGTTTTTCTGAGTTGAATGACCCGATTGATCAGCTGAATCGTTTTGTTGAGCAGCAGCAGATGCGCGATGCGGGCGATGACGAGGCAATGATGCTGGATATCGACTTTGTGGAGATGCTGGAGTACGGTATGCCGCCAGCTTGCGGCTGGGGTTATTCTGAGCGGGTATTCTGGATTTTTGAAGGCGTAACTGCCCGCGAGGGCGTGCCATTCCCGCAGCTAAGAAGCGAGATTGACGAGACGACGCGGGCGATTTATCCAGAAGTGAAGTTGTAGCTTAGTGGCGGGCAATTTCGTCAATTGCCTCGATGAAAACTTTTGGCTGGTCTTTATGGATGTCATGCGATGATTTGATATTGTCAATCAGCTTATTTTTAGAACCCAATAACTCGTGTACGCGCTGGGTGTCTTTATCGTCCATAGCACTGGCTAGTACGCCGTGTTCGTCATAGTAGCTCCCAGATTGTGTTGGCGGCGCCACGTGGAGTAGAATTGACGGCTTGGTGATACGTTTTAGGGTTGCTGTTTGATCAAATTCATTAAACCAGCTAAAGTTATAAAAGGTTTGTCCAAATCGTAGGTCGTATTCGCCAGTTTTGTCTTGCATATTTGCAGTGAGATCGAACAAGGTATTGACTTGTAGCTCTGGAGGATAGTACCAAATACGCGGGATTTTGCCAGGATGTTGCTTCATATATTGAAGAGCTGGTTTCTTGACGATCTTATCCCAAGCGTTTGGATCTTTGGTATTAAACAGAGTCTGCATGTATGTATGATCGAGCCAATACTGCGTAAAATTCGACTGTCCGCTCACCAGGAAATCGTGCATGTCTTTAAAGCTTCTCCAGGAAAAAGTTGATTCGGCACGGCCTTTTTCGGTAGTAAAGAACGGCGCGTCTTCGATAACCAAGCCGCGCACCATGTCGGGCGCATCAGCGGTGATTAAGCTGGCTAATAAACCGCCTGACGAATGTCCTGAAATGATAACTGGCTGCTTGATGTATTGGCGAATGAACCAGCTAATATCGGTGCTAATGGCTGTGGCTGAATATTTCGCTGGGTTCTTGCTGGAGCCGCCGTGTCCATAATAGTCGATGGCATAGATATGGTACCGCTTGGCAAGTTCAGGTAAAACTGGCGCGTAATCTTCCCATGAAACTTGTTGTCCGTGTAATAAAACTAATGCCGGACCGTTTGCTGGGCCTTCACCGTAGTTGAGCACTGAGCCATCTGGTAATTTTGCTTGTTTCTCCTGAAAACCAGCTTGCTGTAATTTTGCCTGTGTATCGTGGTCATAGGTTAAGTTGCGATGAGCGTAAAACGCGAGACAGATTCCGATTAGTGCTATAATGATTGCAATTATATACACGATACGCTTCCTTCGCGGGTGTTTTTTCGTCGGTTTGGTATTGTCTGTGCATGATTTGTTTATAACAACGATATCTCCATTTGTATGAAAAATATGATTTGTATGAATTTAACTATAGATGAATATGCTATAATATGCAAGTAAAAGGAAGTAAAATTATTTATGGATAAAGTAAAAAAAGACGCGCAGTTAAATAAGGAAAGTTTTCCTAAGGGGAAGTATGCCTGGACGGTAAAAGTGGGCGAGCGTGGGCAAATTGTTATACCTAAACAAGCGCGCCAGATATTTGACATCAAGCCGGGCGATACGCTAATCGTATTGGGTGACGAGAATCGCGGTATTGCTATCCCGTTAAAGGAGCAGTTCGGTGAGCTGATGACAACAATTTTTGACAAGACAGGATAGTGTGGTGGTTGCCCGTCTCTTTTCGCGGATTTTCTTGATATAATGGGAGTATGAAGCGACTTATATTGGGGATACTAATCGCTGGATCTTTATTAGTTGGATCTGGCCAAGCGGCGTTTGCGGCGCAGACGGATAATTTTACCATCACTAAATTTGACGCGGAGTATTCATTGGGCCGCGACGGCGAGAATCGTTCAACTTTGGCGGCGACGTGGCGAATTACTGCTAATTTTCCGCCGAATCAAAATCACGGTATTGCGCCGATATTTGTGAGAAATTACGATGGGCATTCAACGAGCTTTTCTATAAAGTCGGTGACTGATGAGCGGGGTGCGTCGCTGAAGCATTCTTGGAATGGCAATGAACTGCGGATTGGTGATAAGGACACCTACGTCAGGGGCGAAAAAACCTATATCATCAAATTTACCCAACGCGACGTGACTAAGCATTATAAAGATACGGGCCGCGATGAGTTTTACTGGGATGTCATCGGTAATGAGTGGCGCGTACCAATGGAAAATGTGCGAGTGTCAATGAAAATTGACCGGTCGCTTCAGGCGGCGCAGCGCGGCGAACTATTCTGTTATGTCGGCAGGTATGGCTCAACTAAACGGTGTAATGTCAGCGGTGGTAATGGTGAGACTGTTACGAATGTGAGCAGGCTGAACCGTCGGGAAGGCGTGACGATGGCGGTCGGTTTTAATAGCGGTACGTTTGCTGTATATCAGGAGTCGTTGATTGAAAGACTGATAAAAATTTGGGCAATGGTACAGATACCAGCAAGTATTTTGGCGGTTATTTTGATGATCTGGTGTAGTTGGCGATATCGGCGGTTGTTTGGTAGGAAAAATGAATTAAAGCCAATTCCGCCGGAATATCTGCCGCCAAATCAAGCGAGCGTGCTGGCTTCAGCGTATATCCTGAAGAAATATGACGCCTTGATGGTTAAGGGCTCGGCAAAGGTAGCCCAGATGCTGGACTTGGCGGTGCGGCACTATATTAAACTATACGAAATGAAGAAGACGTCGTTTTTCCGGCCTGTGCAGTATGAAATTGAAATTGTCAAAGATTTGAAAGAATTGAGGCCTGAGGAATCCGAAGTTGTTCGGGACATGTTTGGCTCGTCGATGCCAAATCCAGGCCAGCGGCTGAACCTAAAAAAGCTGCAGAATAGTATGTCATATGCGGCGCGGACACGCGATGATGATAGGAATTTGAAGAATTTGGTATGCGGCAAATATGGTTTGTGCGAACAAAAGCCAGCTAATAAACGAGCCGTACAAAGATGGGCGCTGGAGATTGGTATTATTGGTGTATTGCTGCTGTCGCCGCTTTTACTGGCAGTGGCGGCAATATTATTCGCGTTGTCATTTGGATGGTCGCTGACTGATGAGGGTTTGGCGCTCAGACGGTATTTGGCAGGGTTAAAGATGTATATAGGTGCGGCTGAGACCGAGCGTTTACGGATGCTTCAGAGTCCTGAGGGTGCGGAAAAAGTGAAGATTGATACGGCTGATGAGAAACAATTGGTGAAATTGTATGAAAGGGTATTACCATACGCGGTGTTGTTTGGACAGGAAAAAGAGTGGAGTGCGCAGCTGGGTAAGTACTATGAGCAGGTTGGCGAGCAGCCCGATTGGTACAGTGGTCAGGGTGCGTTTAATGCGGCGGCATTTGCAGCTGGAATGAACAGTCTGTCGAGCGTGGCCAGTAGTGCCAGTGATTACTCTTCGACCTCTGGCGGCTCAACTGGCGGCGGCTTCGTTGGCGGCGGAGGCGGCGGAGGCGGAGGCGGCGGCTGGTAACCGTGTCTGATATTTTATTATTGGCGATGGCGGCGGTGCTGCTGGTGCTGTCGGGGTCGTTTTCAGGTCTTAATATTGGGTTGATGATGGCACGGCCGGATGATTTGCGGCGCAAGGCCCGGCAGGGCGACGCAATCGCTGCACGAGTCTACCGCTACCGCAAAGATGGATATTATCTGATCTTTTGTATTTTGCTGGGTAACGTTGGCGTCAATACGGCGATGTCAATTCTACTGGGTAATATGACGAACGGCGTGATTGGCGGGTTGATTGCCACATTGCTGATCACGATGTTTGGTGAGATTTTGCCGCAAGCGATTTTTACTCAGCGCGGCTATCGTTTTGTGCGGCATTTCTTTTGGCTGCTGGATGTGATTTATGTGTTATTTTGGCCGCTGGCTCGGCCGATGTCCAAGCTGCTGAACCGCTGGCTAGGCAAGGAAGCGCCGCAGCTGTACTCACACCAAGAACTGGAACAGATTATTCACGAGCATGCTGAGCGGTCGGACAGTCCGGTTGACTACGACGAAAGTCGGATCGCGGCGGGTGCGCTGCAATTTAGTAAAAAGACGGCTGGTGATTTGGTAACGCCGATGAGTGAGGTGTTTACGGTGGAGTTGGATGATGAACTGGATGCGACACTGCTGGCGCAGATCAAACACACTGGACATTCGCGGATTCCGGTGCGGGCTGATGGGCGGCTGGTAGGGATTTTATACGTCAAAGATGTGGCGGGGCGCGAGCTGCCACTGCCAATCAGTCAATTGTACCGCGATAAGATTCATGACATTGACGCGCGGTCGCGGCTGGACACGGTGCTCAGTCGATTTATCCAAACCCGCAATCATTTATTTGTGGTGATGGGTGACGAGAATGAGCTAGGGATTATCACGCTGGAGGACGTGATTGAAGAGATTTTGGACCAGGAGATTGAGGATGAATATGATGAGGAATAGGGTAGGTAATCTCTCGGCTTGCTGTAAAGTAAAAATAAAAATCGAAGAATTCTAAGGGGTAGGTTGTTATTTGGGTGATGATTTATTTAAAAGTACTTGACTTTTTATAGTACCTTGTATAACATAGTACTATGTATAATGAAAATACAAGGAGCATAGCATGAGAAGAATTGATATCATCAAGCGGGCGGGGCGCAATCTCCGCCAGTCGAAAGGCCGGACGATTTTGACGGCGCTGGCGATTTCGGTCGGGGCGTTTACGATTGGGCTGGCGTTGATGGCTGGCGAAGGTGGTCGGCTGTATACCAACAGTATGGTCGATGCGGCTGGCGACAAGAAAGTGATTATGGTTGGTAAAAAAGTTGAATCCGAGAAGAAGGATCAATTGCCAGAGTATGGTAGTTCGGCAGAAGAGGCTGACAAGAATAAAGCATCGGCGGCGCGCAGCAAATATTTGCTGAACGACAAGGACTTGGAAAAAATCCGCCAAACGCCGCATGTAAAAACGGTAACACCAGCGTATTCAACTGATGGCGTCGCCTATGCTAAAAGCTCAGCGAGTGATAAAAAATTTGCACTGACGGTGGCTGTTAAAATGGATAGGACTCGAGCGGAATTGGCAGCGGGAACGTTGGAAGACTTCATGCCAAAGCCAGGTGAGATCATCATCCCGGATGATTATGTAAAGCAGTTGGGCTTTAAGGATGCGCAGTCAGCGATTGGTCAGACGATTACGTTGGGCGTGCGTAGCGCAGCGCAGGGTGGAGATGTCGCCAAAGAGGTGTCGTTCAAGATTGCGGCAGTGGATAAAAAGTCAGACACTGTTTTGTTCTATGAGCCAATGCTGAGGATCTCGACAGCTGACGCTAAGGCTATCTATGAATTTAGCCATGATAAGAACCAACCGCATCAGTATTCAACGGCGATTGCTATGGTGGATGATGAGAAAAATGTTGATACCGTGAAAGACGAAATTAGTAAAGATTATAGCGCTTATTCAATTCAGGATATTCGTCAAACGTTGCTAAAGCTAGTTAATGCAGCACAAATGCTGTTGGCAGGATTTGGCGGCTTGGCGCTGCTTGCCAGTGTATTTGGGATTATTAACACTATGTATATTTCGGTACTGGAGCGTACTAGCCAAATTGGCTTGATGAAGGCTCTGGGGATGAGAGGCCGTGATATCGGTAAAATGTTCCGTTATGAGGCAGCATGGGTTGGTTTGCTAGGCGGCTTGATTGGCGTTGGGTTGGCGAGTTTAGTGACGTTGCTGAACCCGGTGATTGACAGTGTCTTAAAATTAGGTGCCGGGACGAATTTGCTAGTAATTGATCCGCTGCAAATCGGGCTACTAGTGATTGGACTAGTTGTGATGGCGGTTATTTCCGGCTGGTTGCCAAGCCGCAAAGCAACAAAATTGGACCCAATTGAGGCATTAAGGACGGAATAGGAGAAATATCATGATTGAACTAAAGAATGTGACGAAAATTTACGGCAAAAAGAAAAACCAATTTACGGCGTTAAAAAATATCAGCTTAACTATTCCGACAGGAACTAGCGTGGCTATCCTCGGTAAATCTGGTTCAGGAAAATCGACGCTGATGCATGCCATCTCGGGATTGGATAAGCCGCAAAAAGGCCAAGTTATCATTGACGGACAAGATATCTTGCAACTAAAGTCAAAGCATGTCGATGAATTCCGTGCTAAAAAAATTGGCTTTATTTTCCAAAGTTTCTTCGTCCAGGGCAATGAGAGTGTGGTTGACAACGTCAGTTTGCCGCTGGAAATTGCGCGGCTGCCGCGCAAAAAGCGGGCGCACAAAATCAACGCGGCGCTTAAAGCGGTGGATTTGTACGATAAGCGCAAAAATCGTGCCAAAGATTTGTCGGGCGGGCAAAAGCAGCGCTTGGCGATTGCTCGGGCGATTGTCGGCGATCCGCAAATCATCTTTGCCGACGAGCCGACCGGCAACCTGGACAGCGAAACTGGCGCTAAGGTGGAAGGATTGCTATTTGATTATAATAAGCAAAAGGGTGTCACGCTGATTGTAGTGACACACGACGTCGACCTGGCGAAGAAATGCGATTATCAGATCATAATTAAAGACGGGCGGGTTGAGAAATCGACCGTGCCAGAGGAGAAAAAGCATGGACGTTAGTGCTTACGCCGAAAGCTTAGCGATTCAGCTGCGTAAAGGTTTTTTGGTCTACTGTGTGCTGCTGGTTTGTGCCAAACAACCGCAATATACCGGCGACATTGTGAAGCAATTGAGCGAGTCAGACCTGATGGTAGTGGAGGGTACGATTTATCCGCTGCTGAGCCGCTTGCAGAAATATGGCTATCTCAAGCATGAATGGCAAGAGAGCGAGCAGGGGCCGCCGCGCAAATATTATTCGCTTACCGACACTGGCGCGCAGCTGGTGGATGAACTAAAAGATCGTATTAAAATGTTGAACACTTCGCTAAAAAATCTCGAGAAAGGAGCAAAGCGATGAAAGAAATAACCAGAATCCATTTGGCGAAAACGCCGTTTAGCGCGGAGATTGATGCTAAAAAATCATTGGAGAAATACCTTAATTCAATTCAAAAAAATATGCATGCCGAGCCAGAGGCTATGCGGGAAATTGAGGCGCGAATGGTGGAGCTTTTGGCGGAGCGCGGCGTATCGAAGGACGGCGTGATTGGCAACGATGATGTCCTGGCGGTGCAAAAACAAATGGGTGAACCGCGCGATTTTTCGGACGATGCCAGCGAAGCAATTGACGAGATAGAAGATAAAGATATTGATGATAAGCCAGCGAAACAATTGATGCGCGATCCAGATAACGCGATTATCGGCGGCGTGTGTGCGGGTGTGGCGGCGTATTTTAACATCAATCCGCTGTGGGTGCGGTTAATTGCGATTATCTCGCCATTTATGACATTTGGTACAGCGGTGCTGGTTTATGTGGTGATGTGGCTGTCGATGCCGCCAGCGCGAACGGCGTCGGACAAGCTTCGGATGCGCGGCGAGCCGGTGACTCTGGCTTCGCTAAAAAAAGCGGCAGTTGATGAAGCTTCGGCGATGACTGATGGCGGCGGGGCAATGGTTGTTGCTAAGATTTTCCGCTACTCTGCCGGCGCGCTGATTTTCTTGATGACGCTGGCTGTGTTGTTTGGGCTGATTGTTGGTGGGGCATTTGGCGTTTCGTTAGTTAATTTGCTTGATGGCTTGAACGCGCAAATGTGGGCGTGGGGACTATGGTTCTCGCTGGCGATTGGCGGCATTGCTGCGGTGGTGCTGGGCATGGTGCTGGCGCGCAGCGTGTTTACGTGGACGATGAACCGCGTGTCGATGATCGCGATGATTGCAGCGACAATTGTTATTTCTATGAGTATGGCAAGTGCCGGGATTTTCGGCATGCAGACTGGCTCGGAATTTTCTTATGAAACGCAGCACTTGACTAGGAAAATGGACGTTAAAATGCCGGATACAAACGGCGTTAAATCAATTGTAATTGAAGGCGCAATGGGCAGCGTGGTTCGCACGGATTCCGACAAGCTGCGAGTCGAAGCTAGTTATCTGAACTTGCCAAGCGTCAAAAAACCGACTATCAAAGCTCGCCGCGACGGCGACCGGCTAATATTGTCCGTCGATGAAGAATGTCCGCGAACGATGTTCTTTGGCGGCTGCCGGGTGTTTAGCACGTTAGCCAACTTTAAGATATATGCGCCAGCTAGTATTAACGTTAACGTGAACGGACCGGCGCGTTCATATTACGAAGAGGGTATACCGGAAAATATGCACATTGATGCTGAATCTACCAAAACAATATTTGAATGATTGTCCTGCTAATGCTACACTTGAAAGATGAAAGGTAATTTTTAAGCGTGACTTGGTGGCAGGCGATTGTCCTTGGTATTGTTGAAGGAATTACGGAGTTTTTGCCGGTTTCTTCGACTGGACATTTGACGATTGTCGAGAAATTGATGGGGATGAAAATCGACGATCCGAGCGTGGTGGCATTTACGGCGGTTATCCAAATTGGGGCAATTCTGGCGGCGGTAATTTATTTCTGGAGCGATACTTGGCGGATTCTGCAAGCATGGTGGTGCGGGTTGTGGTGGAAGCGAGCGCGTCGGAAGTTTGATTATAAATACGGCTGGGCGATTATTATCGGCTCAATTCCTATCGCTGTCGTCGGTTTATTGTTTAAGCATGAAGTTGAGACGGTGCTGAGGAGCTTGTGGTTTGTGGCGATCGGGCTGATCGGTTGGAGCGCGGTGATGTGGCTGGCGGATAATCGGGCGGCAAAAAATAAGCGCAATGAAGTCGAGACGAACTGGAAGGATACGCTGGCGATTGGCATGGGACAATGTCTGTCGCTGATTCCTGGAGTCAGCCGTTCTGGCGCGACAATCTCTGTTGGTTTGTTCCGCGGTTTTGACCGCGTATCGGTCACTAAGCTGAGCTTTTTCTTAGGAATTCCAGCTTTGATGGCGGCAGGACTATTGGAGGTCGTCACCAAATATAAGCACATTTCTGGCGGCGTGGGTTGGACGTCAACCATCATTGCTACGGTAGTTTCTTTCGGTGTAGGATATGCGGCAGTGTCCTGGCTGCTGAAGTTTATCCAGAGTAATAATTTTCGTTCGTTCATTATTTATCGATTTGTGCTGGGGTTGGTGATAATAGGGCTGCTTGGCGCAGGGATAATCTCTCACGTTTAAGCGGAAGTTGTTATATAATTAAGACATGTTAGATATCAAATTTATTAGAGAAAATGCTGATTTGGTGCAAAAGTCGGCAAATGACAAGGGGTATGCGGTCGATATTGCAACAATGTTGCAATTAGATGACGAGCGCCGGGACCTGCAAAAACAAGTTGAGGCGTTGCGCGAGCAGCGGAATGCAATTTCGGCGAAGATGAAGGGCGGCCGCCCGGATCAGGAGCTGATCGACCAAGGAAAACAGCTGAAAATTGAGCTGGCAGAGCGTGAAGGCTACTTAAAATCCACCGAGGAAAAAGTAGCCGCAATTCTGAAAAATGTGCCGAACATCACCTTTGACGACGTGCCGCTTGGCGGCGAGGAAGATTCGGTTGAGGTAAAGGCTTACGGCAAGCATAAAACGGGCGCTAAGGATCATCTGGATTATGCCGTTAGTCGTGACTGGGTTGACTTTGAGCGCGGTGCGAAAGTAGCTGGTGCTAAGTTTTATTACCTTAAGGGCGACTTAGCGCTGCTGGAAAATGCCGTCACGCAATTTGCGCTGGATTATGTCATGCAACAAGGCTTTACGTTCATGACTGTGCCGCACATGGTGAATTTACGCACGGCTGAGGGCGCTGGCTTTACGCCGAAGGGCGAGGGCAGTAATGAATACGTGGTCGAGGGCGAGGATTTGACGCTGATTGGGACGGCGGAAATGCCGCTGACTGGCTACCACGCTGATGAGATTTTGGACGAGAAAGATTTGCCGCTGCTCTACGCTGGGTATAGCCCATGCTACCGCAAGGAAGCGGGAACGTACGGCAAGCACACGCGCGGATTATTTCGAGTACATCAATTCAATAAATTGGAAATGTACGCGTTTTGTCTGCCGGAACAGTCTAAGGAAATTCATGAAAAAATCCTCAGCGTCGAGGAAGCGTTGTGGCAGCAAATCGGTATTTCGTATCATGTAGTGAATATCGCGGCGGGCGACTTGGGTGCGCCGGCTGCCAAGAAATACGACATTGAGTACTGGTCGCCAGTTGATGAGACGTACCGCGAGTTGACCAGCTGTTCGAATTGTACGGATTATCAAGCGCGCGGTTTGAATATTCGCGTGCGACGGGCGAACGGTAACATCGAGTCGGTTCATACTCTGAACGGTACGGCGGTATCACTGGCGCGGTCATTGGTGGTGATTTTGGAAAATTTCCAAAACGAAGATGGCAGTTTGACGGTGCCGGAAGTACTTCGCCCGTATATGAATGGCCGCGAGGTGATATAATAGGTATTAGGAGGGTATATGGCGCTAACTAATGACGACAAGCAGTGGATCAAGGGCGCGATCGCCGATGGCGTAGTCGAAGCCTTGGAAGCCGTTGTTTTGCCGCGATTTGACGAGCACGGCGAGCGTTTAAACAGGATCGAGGATAGGCTTGGTTCGGTTGAAAAGAGATTGGAGTCTCTCGAATCGGACGTGTGTATTTTGAAGCAAGATGTTAGCGCTTTGAAGCAAGATATGCACGGCGTAAAAGACCGTCTTGATACGCTTGAGTGGCAGGTTGAAGCGCTGACAAATGACATTAAGGAAATATACGCCGTAATTTACAAAAAACCAAACCGTACCTTGGTGAGCAAGAATTTTGAAAAGCTAAGCACTGAGGATAAAATAACTATAATGCACGAAGAATTGCTAAAAATAGCAAAACATGAGAATGTTACACTTGCGTAGTAAAAGGAGGAATCATGATTAAAAATATTACCATTACCGGCGTCAAATACGAATTGACAGATACGACGAAGAAATATGTCGAGCGAAAAATTGGCGCGCTGGACAAATATTTGCCGCGGCATGCCCGCAAGAGCGCGACCGCTGACGTGAAGATTAAGCAGATTGATAACCCTGGCGGCAACAAGTACGAGGTTGAAGTGATCATTAACGTGCCAGATAAGAAAATTACTGCCAAAGATTCGACAATGAACGTTTTAGCGGCAGTGGATATCGTTGAGGCGAAGCTGAACGGACAGGTGAGAAAGTATAAGGACGATGTGTTGACGCATGTCGGCAGCAGCCGCGGAGTTTTGGCTAAGTTGAAGCGAGGATTGAGTCGGAAATAATTTATACCTGAAGTTGGCATGAAGCGCTCACTTTCTGGGCGCTTTTTCTTTTCAAATTGTTCAGAAAACGCTATAATAATATACAGTTTTTGAAAATGCCTGAAAGTGAGGGAGTTTTGAGTTTATGGCAATGACACAACAAAAGGCGCTGAGTAAGATTTTTGGCGATCCGCAGAAGAAGATTTTGAAGCGGCTGCAGAAGCAAGTTGACGTAATTAACGGTCTGTCTGAAAAATATGAAAAACTGTCAGACAAAGAGCTGCAGGCGCAGACAGAGACACTGAAAAAGCGTCTGACGAAGAAAAATGTAACGCTGGACACGATTTTACCGGATGCCTTTGCAGTGGTACGTGAGGCTGCCAAGCGCGTCATCGGCGAGCGTCCGTACGATGTCCAGCTAATCGGTGGCATGGTTCTTCATGAGGGCAATGTGGCCGAGATGAAGACTGGTGAGGGTAAGACCCTGGTGGCGACGCTGCCGACCTATCTCAATGCGCTGGAAGGCAAGGGTGTTCACGTGGTGACTGTCAACGACTACCTGGCGCAGCGTGACGCCGGTTGGATGGGTCAGGTGTATGACTTTTTGGGTTTGACGACGGGTGTGATCATTAACGAAGCATCATTTGTCTATGATAAAGATTACGATAATGAGCATCACGACGATCCGCGCATGCGCAAGCTCCGTCCGGTCACTCGTAAGGAAGCTTACGCGGCGGACATTACCTATGGCACTAACAACGAGTTTGGTTTTGACTATCTGCGCGACAACATGGTGAACGACGTTGATTTGCTCAGGCAGCGCGAACTGAACTTTGCCATCGTTGACGAGGTGGACTCCATTCTAATCGACGAAGCACGAACGCCGCTCATCATCTCGGCGCCAGCGGCGGAGAACCCGGACAACTATTACACCTTCGCCAAGGTTGCCAGCAAATTAGTGCCAGAGGACTATGTTTTGGATGAAAAGCGCCGCAGCGTGGCCTTGACCGACGAGGGTGTGGAAAAAGTCCAAAAACTGCTGGGAATAAAAAATTTGTACACTCCAGACCACGTGCGCAGCGTTTACCATATGGATCAGGCATTGCGAGCACAAACATTGTTCAAGCGTGACAAAGATTACGTAGTGACTAATGACGGCGAGGTAATTATCGTCGATGAGCACACCGGTCGTTTGATGCAAGGACGTCGTTACAACGAGGGCTTGCACCAGGCTATTGAGGCCAAAGAAGGCGTGCCGGTACTGGAAGAAAGCATGACGCTGGCGACTATTTCGTTCCAGAATTATTTTCGTTTGTACAATAAATTGAGTGGTATGACTGGTACGGCGTTCACTGAAGCTGAGGAGTTTCAACAAATTTATTCACTGGACGTCATTCAGATTCCGCCGAACAAGCCAGTGATTCGCGACGACAAAGAAGACCTGATTTTCAAGACCGAAAAGGGCAAGCTGAAGGCAGTCGCCGAAGCTATTAAGGATTATCACAAGCAGGGCCGGCCAGTGCTGGTTGGTTCTGGCTCGATTGCCAAGAACGAGCAGATTGCCAAATATCTGGAAAAAGAGGGTATCAAATTTGAGATTTTGAACGCTAAGAACAATGAGCGCGAGGCGGCTATCATCGAGAAGGCCGGTGAAAAGGGCGCCATCACGCTGGCGACAAATATTGCCGGACGCGGTACCGACATCAAGCTGGGCAAGGGTGTCAAGAAGTTAGGCGGCCTGGTGGTGATCGGCTCAGAGCGGCACGAATCACGACGCATCGACAATCAGCTGCGCGGTCGCGGCGGTCGTCAGGGCGACCCGGGCGAGACGCAGTTCTATGTATCGACCGAGGATGATTTGATGCGAATTTTCCAGGGCGAGCGCATCGCCGCGCTGATGGACCGGCTGGGCGTAGATGAAGAAACGCCAATCCAAAACCGCGCCGTGTCAAAGACGTTGGAAGCAGCCCAGAAACGCGTCGAGGGCTACAATTTCGATACGCGCAAAAGTGTTGTTCAGTATGACAACGTGATTAATCGCCACCGCCGCGTGGTGTATGTCATGCGCCGCAAGATCCTGGAAGGCGATAACATTAAGCCGGAGATTGAGCGCTTACTGCGAGCGAAAGTTCATGAATTGGCAGCGCTGCCAACTAAGAATAATCCGAAGTTTGTAGAAGATTTTATAGCTACTTTCCCAGTTGACGAAGCAAAAATTTCGAAAATTGGCAAAGAAAAGAAAGATAGGCTGCGCTATGAAAAGGCGCTGAAGCTGGCTGAAGAGTCGTATGCGGCGAAAGAGTCTGAAATTGGCGCGGATAATTTGCGCGGCGTGGAGCGCGAGGTTTATATGGCGGTGCTGGATACCTTGTGGATGCAGCACTTGGAGAATATGCAGCACCTGCGCGAGGGTATTCACTGGCGCAGCGTTGGGCAGCGCGATCCGTTGGTGGAATATCGTTCGGAGTCGCAAAAGTTGTTCGAAAGCTTGCAGGCTAATTTGCGCGATGAAGTTTTGACGGTTATCTTCAATATTCATGAGGCCGATGCGGTGGTTCGCCAGTCGCAGGATGATGAATATGACACGGAGTTGACGCGTTTGGCAGAGAACGCGGTGGAACGCGGCGTTAATGAACTTGGTGCGGGCGAGGAAAATCGCGACGATGACTTTTCAGTGAAAAAGGGCAAATCAAGCGCCGAATCAAACCGCGCTAAGAACCAAGCACGCAAGAAAAAGAAAGCTCAGCGTCAAAATCGTAAAAAACATCGCAGATAATTCAGGCAATAGACAATTAAGGAGCAGAATAGATGAAGCATACAGTTGAGGAAGTTAAACTGAAGAATGGTGCGCGCGGTCTGTTAATCGACGTCCCAGACGCCACGGTAATGAGTTTTCAGGTACAGTTTCGGGCAGGCGACCGCTACGTGCGGGATAAGGAGATTTATGAAACGGCACATTTGATGGAGCATATGGCTTTTGGTGCAAACGAGAAATTTCGTTCGGAGCATGCCTACGAGCAGGAATTTATAAAGAACGGCGCCTATCACAATGCCTATACCTCTGATTATTCCATGGTGTACGAGGCGGTTTGCGCAGATTTTGAGTGGGATCGGATTTTGGAATTGCAGCGGCTGGCGATTGTCACGCCGCGGTTTACTAGTGACTCGTTTGAGGCGGAGAAGGGCAATGTTCGCTCGGAATTAACCGGCTATTTGAATAATCACAGCCGCGTATTATGGTTGCGGGTGCAGCAGGCTTTGGGCGAGGATATTTTGACAGATAGCCAGCGCCTGAAAAAAATGGACAACGTAACGATAAAAGATATTAAGGAGCATCATCGGCGAACGCATACACTTAATAATATGCGGTTTGTGATTGCTGGAAAAATGGCTGGCCGCAAGACTGCTATTAAGGATTTTTTAGAGCAATGGCAATTGGAATCCGGCGAACGATTTGCGATTCCGCGCGATGAGCTGCACGGCGCGCGGCCTCTGTTAATTCGCCGTAAAGAAGCGTCGAATTTGAACTTTGGCTGGTCAATAAGCCTGCCGCGCGAGCTAACTAACGAGGAGTCGGATGCTATGGGCTGCCTGAACCATATTTTAACCGGAACGCTGAGTTCGCGGATTCTGGGTATGGCCCGTAAGAAAGGCTTGGTGTATGGAATGTTTAGCGATACTTCGGTCGGATTTTATGATTCGTCGTGGGATTTTGGCGGGCAAGTCAATTTGGAGACCGCGGAGGTGTTATTTGACATCATCGTGCGCGAGCTGAAAAAAGTGTTAAACGGCGATATCGCTGCCGAGGATATTGAGGCTGCCAAGTCGTACGCCCTGGGGCGTTACCAAATGGGCGCGCAAACGGTGGCGCAAATTAGTAATTTTTATACCCGGCGCTATTTTTCTGACGATTTTGTCAAAGATTATGCTGGCGTGCCGGCGGCAATTTTGGCAATTACCGCTGAGAAGATAATCCAAGTAGCCAGAGAATTCCTCGACTCAGACGTCCGCGTCCTCGCTGGCGTAAGCTCTGGCGACAGAGATCTGCTGCTGCGGCTTCAGGAGAAGCTGGCTGTGCTGGGTTAGAATGACTAATAATACACAAAAAACATATCAAATTTGATATGTTTTTTGTAAAACTTCCTTATGGCTAATAATTTATTGTTATTTGTCGACGATAGCGAGGCTGCCAAGTCTTACGCCCTGGGACGCTATCAAATGGGCGCGCAAACGGTGGCGCAAATTCTAAACCTGTTTATTATCAGAATCTAATTTTGACGGCAGGTCAACAGCTCCTTGCGGTGTTGAATCCGTTGCTGAATCTGGACTTGTTTCTTCTTTTTTTTCTGGAGACGGCAATCCCATAGCTTCATGAGTTAATGGTAGAGTGTCATAATCAATCGCCAAACCTTTGCTAGCTCCGACTTCTCTACTTACGACGCCAGCAACTGTATCCCAATCGCTGTTGCCAGGTGTGTCTTCTAGTTTGTCTTCTGGTTGTGTGGGGGTAATAAATTGTTCACTCATGCCTTGAATAGTAGCATAGTATATGAAATAAGTCAAGTTTAGGGTGTGTTTATGGCTAGTTCGTCTCATGCTATACTGTGAACATGAAGATCATTATCGCTGGTTACGGCGTAGAAGGTATGTCAAATTTGGTATATTTCCGGCGGAAGTTTCCGGATGCTGAGTTTGTGGTGGCGGATGAGCGGCCAGCGGATAAACTGCCGGTGATTCCGGATGGCGTGAAGCTGATTTTTGGCAAAAACGTCTTCAGCGAACAGCTGAGCGATGCTGATTTGGTGGTGCGGACAGCCAGCTTGCCGCCGCGTAATATCAAGACCAGCGGTAAAATTTGGTCGGCGACCAACGAGTTTTTCGACAAGTGTCCAACGCCGATTATCGGTGTGACAGGGACGAAGGGCAAGGGGACGACGTGCAGTCTAATTGCGGCAATCTTGCAGGCGGCCGGTCAAACGGTACACTTGGTCGGCAACATCGGCGTGCCAGCGTTGGATATCCTGCCGAAGATTAAAAAAACCGACATTGTTGTTTACGAATTGTCCAGCTTTCAGCTGTGGGATCTAGAAAAATCGCCGCATATTGCGGTGGTGCTGATGATCGAGCCGGATCATCTGAATGTTCATACGGATTTCGCCGACTACCTCAATGCTAAGAAAAACATTCGCTGCCACCAGCATCTTGGCGATGTCTGTTTATATCACCCGACGAATAAATATTCGCGGGAAGTGGCCGCTGCGCCGCTTGATAGGCTACTAGATACGGGCGACGACCATGGCGATGTGCTAAATTTCGCGCAGCGCTACGCTATTCCTGACGATGACCAAGTTTATGTTCAGGACGGCTACTTTTGCGTGCAAAATCGGCAGATTTGCAGTACCAGTCATTTGCGGTTGCCGGGCGCACATAATCTAGAGAATGCCTGTGCGGCGATGAGCGCGGTGACGGAGTTGCCGATCAACGTGACTGATGAGCAATTTGCTGTTGGACTGGAGAGTTTTACAGGATTGCCGCACCGTTTGAAATTCGTCGCTGAGAAAAACGGCGTGAAATATTACGACGATAGCATTTCGACCACGCCGGGCAGTGCTATCGCCGCGTTAAAAGCCTTCACGGAGCCAAAAGTTTTGATTTTGGGCGGATCTGACAAGGGTGCGAACTACGAGGAATTAGCGCAGGAAATCGCCAGGCAGCAAATGCGAGCGGTGATTGTCAACGGCGCTAATGCTAGTGAAATTATCGAAATTTTGCATAAAAATAAGGTTTCTTGCCAGGTTGTCCAGCTGGAAATGGCGGCGATGCCGACAGTCGTCGAAGCGGTAGCAAATCAAGCACAACCTGGCGATGTGGTGATTCTCAGCCCGGCCGCCGCTAGCTTCGATATGTTTAAGAGCTATAATGATCGCGGCGAACAGTTCGTGGCGGCGGTAGAAAAGCTGATTTGACAAAATTATTTAGTGTGATATTATCATATAATAAAGCTAGGTAACCCAAAAGGAACATATAGAATGGAAGCTTCTCCGCCAGGTGACCAATCCAGTATGCCGGAAGAATTTAATCCCCCGATTAAGCACGAATGGGGCATTGATTGTATGGAGATGGAGGCACTAGACAGAGTGGATATGGATGTATTCGGTGGCTTTGGGTGTGCAGAAGAGCGTAACTATATTAATACGAGTGTTACTCCGTATAGCCCTGAGGTTGATTTGAGCGGGGTTGATGAGACTATGCCAGATGAAAAAGATAAAGCTCATCCACTTTCAATGATGTATGTCGAAGGTGACGAAATAGGGCAGACGGCACTACGGGATTTATTAGCGACTAAATATCCAGAGGCGGAATATCCTGACATTAATAAGATTATCCGGTCTGGTCTATTGTTGATTCGATTTTTTAACGGCAAGAGACTTTCACGAGTTCTGATGGCGGGGACGGATAGAGACTTTTCCTCACAACTGGCTTATCAGGGCGAAGACAGTGAGGTTAAAGTAGTGCAGGTAAATAATTTAGATAGGTCACAAGTTACATACTTAGCGCAGTTAAGGACAAGCAATAAGTCATTTGATGGTGGTGAGCGAAGAATGAACTTTAATAATATGTATGGTAACACTATGTTGGTTTATGATCCACGATATGTACAGCGGCTCGGATTTACTTCTAGCGGTCTAAGCTATTTTCCTGAAGGAGGACATAAGGCTCTGTTAGCTATCATTCGGTCATCGTCCTTGGGTAGATAGTTGTTTCTTGTGTATTTCCGGCTTTAACACCCCGATATACGGCAGATTGCGGTATTGCTGGCGGAAGTCCAAGCCGTAGCCGACGACGAATTCGTTGGGTGTTTTTATACCAACATAGTCAGCTTGAATGTCAACTTCGCGCCGTTCGGGCTTGTCGAGCAACGAGCAAATTTTCGTCGAGGCAGTATTCTTGGCGGCAAATAATCCCTTTAGAGCCTGGGCAGTTCGACCAGTATCGACAATATCTTCAACAATGAGGGCATGTCTGCCTGTAACGTCGGTATCTAAATCCTTAATGATTTTCACTGTGCCAGAAGATTCTGTGGCGTCGCCATAGCTAGAAACTGCCATAAAATCAATCTCCAAATAGCAATCCATGGCGCGCACCAGATCAATCATAAAGGGCGCCGCACCGCGCAAAATCCCCACGACAACGGGATTTTTATCACGATAATTTTCGGTTAATATTCGCCCAAGCCTTTGAACAGCTGCCTGAATTTCTGTGCTGGTAAATAAAATTTTTTCAATATCTTGATCCATCCTTTTATTCTAGCAGAGAAGCGGCTTCTGAAAAATGATACAATAAACATATGCAGCCACTAAAAAAGAAAATTGGGGAGTTACAGAAAGAAATTGCGCAGGCTAAATCGGCGTTGAAGTTTGCTGATTTGGAGCAACAATTGGCGGAATTAGATGAGCGGCTTAACCAGCCGGAGATTTGGCATAATCCGGACGAGGCGCAGGCCTTAGCCAAAAAGGCGGCTAGCTTGCGCCAGACAGTTGAGCCGTGGCAGACGCTGGGGGTGCAGCTAGCGGATATCGCTGAGTTGATGGAGCTGGGCGACGATGATCTGCTGCCGGAGTTTGAAGCGCAGGTGGCGGCGCTGGAGCAGGAGTTTGCTCGGCGCAAGACCGATCTATTGTTCAGCGGCCTTTACGACAACCGCGAGGCGGTGGTGCGGATTTCGGCCGGCGTAGGCGGGCTGGACGCTCAGGATTTTGCGGCCATGCTGGAGCGGATGTATCTGCGCTGGGCAGAGAAGTCGGGGATGAAAGCTGACACGCTGGAGCGCTCGACCAATGATGATGCCGGGATAAAGACGGCGGTGTTGGAAATTTCTGGGCCGTTTGCCTATGGTAAATTGCGCTCAGAAAATGGCGTGCACCGGCTGGTGCGCCTCAGTCCGTTTAATGCTGACAATTTGCGCCAGACTAGCTTTGCACTGGTGGAGGTGCTGCCAAAAATTGATACGCCGGATGAAATTGCGATTGACCCGAGTGATCTGAGGATTGATGTGTATCGCTCGGGCGGTAAGGGTGGCCAGGGCGTGAACACCACTGACTCGGCGGTGCGGGTGACGCACGTGCCGACGGGAATCACGGTGGCGATTCAAAATGAGCGTTCGCAGATTCAGAACAAAGAAACGGCGCTGAAGATTTTGCGATCCAAGTTGCTGGCGATGAAGCTGGAGCAGCACGCCGAAACGCTGTCTGACCTCAGGGCTGGCGAGTCGGCCAACTGGGGCAGCCAGATCAGAAACTATGTGTTGCATCCGTATACACTGGTCAAGGACACCCGCACCAAGCACGAAAACCGCAACGCTCAAGGAGTGCTGGATGGCGATATTGATGAGTTTATTGAGGCGTACTTGCGAAAAACCCAGTGATAGCAGCAGTTTGCGGTCAGAATACAGTTTATGCTATAATATTGCTTGATGATTCTGTTAGATAGGGTGACGAAGAATTACGGGAAGAATAATAAGCCAGCCTTAAATCGGGCGAGTATTCACGTTAGCGCTGGCGAGTTTGTGATTATCGTTGGTACCTCTGGCGCTGGTAAATCAACGTTGTTAAAACTTCTGACGCGCGAGGAAAAGCCAAGTTCGGGGAAGATTGTGGTTGGCGGTATTGACTATGACAATCTGAAAGATAAGCACATTCCGTTGCTGCGCCGTAAGATTGGCGTGGTGTTTCAGGATTTTAAGCTGCTGCCAAATCGGACAGTATTTGAGAATATCGCGTTTGCGCTGGAAATTGCCGGGATGACCAACCGCGAAATTAAATCGACCGTGCCGAAAGTGATTGAACTAGTGGGCTTGAAAGGCAAGGAAAAGCAATTTCCGCATCAGTTGTCCGGTGGCGAGCAACAGCGGGTGGCGATTGCTAGGGCGGTAGTGCGCCAGCCGAAAATTCTGATCGCTGACGAGCCGACTGGCAACCTGGATCCGAAACACAGCTGGGACATCGTTCGTTTGCTGGAAAAAATTAATAAATACGGCACGACAGTGATTTTAACGACGCACAACGTGGAGATTGTTAACCGGTTGAAGCGGCGCGTTATTACCATTGATCACGGTAAGATTACTTCTGACCAAGCAAAAGGAAGTTATAAGCAATGACAAAGGCAAAGACAAGGAAAAAACCCGTATCTTCAAGGGAAGCAGTTCGTATCAAACAGCGCCGGCGCGGCTGGTTGACATTTGTTAGAATGTGCCGCTACGGCATCAATAGTTTTAGCCGCAATGCTTGGCTGACGGTTGCTGCTACTGCGGTGATGAGTATTACGCTTTTGATCGTTTTTATGACGATGTCCGCCCGCCAAATTTTATTAGACACGGCATCCAATATCTCTAAACAAGCCGATATGTCGATTTACCTAAAGGGCGATACGCCGGAAAAAGAAATTAACGCTATTAAGTCGCGGATTGCCAAATTGGATAATGTGGTTGGTGTAAAATACGTTTCTGCCGAGGAGGCGCGCGATCAGCAAGCCAAGCAGTATGAGGACGACCCGGAGGCATTGGAGGCTATTAAAGAATCCAGCAATGAAATGTCGGCGACGCTGCGAGTCTCGGTAGAAGATTTGAATAATCAGAAATCTCTGGAGAATTTTATTAAAACTGACAAATTGTATAAAAAATACAAAGATCCGCGCCAAGAACCGTCGTTTAGCGGCGACCGCCAGCAGGCGCTGAAAACCGTTGGCGACTGGGTGCATTTGGCAAGTATTGGCGGCTCAATTGCCACGGTGGTGTTCGTGGTGATTTCTTCGCTGGTTGTTTTTAATACGATTCGCATGGCAATCTTTAATAGGAAAGACGAGATTCAAATGATGAAGCTAATCGGCGCTGAAAGGAGCTTTATCCGCGGGCCGTTTATCGTAGAAGCGGTAATGTACGGATTCATCGCGGCAATTATAGCGACGATCGCTGGCTACAGCTTGCTGTTCTTTGTTCGTGAGCCGATGACCAGATACGGTATTCCGGCGGAGGGCTTGCTTAGCAGTCTAACTATGTACGTCGGTTTGGTGCTTTTGGCGATGATTGTCATCGGTGCATTCATCGGCGTAGTCTCCTCATGGATCGCCACACGCAAATATTTGAAGCTGTAATTTTGATCTAAAAAGAGTGCTTGTTATAGGGTTTTCTTAAAGTCGTTCAAACCTTGTTGACAACGCCATCATGCTTGTGCTAACATATAGGTATGAAATTACGGTCCACCACACCAATTTCAGATTCATTAGCCAGCAGGGCAGCCCTGGTGGCGGTGGCTGTGTTGGTTGCAGGCTCAGGTGTTTTCGCCTTGGGTTCGCATGTTTTTGCTCGTGATTACGAGGCAGAAATCAAAGCAAAAGAACAAGAAGCCAGCAAATATAATTCCGAGGCGTCTCGTTTGGGCGAAATGGCGGATAATTTGCAATCTGAGCTGGATAAAATAAATGGCCAGATTACCGCTATTCAGGGGCAGATCGCTGACAGTCAAAAGAAAATAGACAATCTGAATGCGCAGATAAAGAGAAATGAGATATTGATAAAGCAAAGGCGTAAGGCGATGGGCCAGGTTTTGGCGGATATGCATGTTGATGATCAGATTTCGCCGTTAGAGATGCTGGCCAGCTCAAATAGCATAGGAGATTACATTGACAAGCAAGAGCAGCGCAGCTCGCTGAGAACATCGCTGAACGGTAAGATCAAGGAGATTAAGGCGCTCCAAAAGAAGTTGGAAGAGAATAAAAAACTGGTCGAGAATACACTTAGAGACCAAGAAGCACAGCGCAATGTTCTGTCGTCTAAACAGTCGGAGAAAGCTAAACTGGTTGCCGATACTAAGAACGACCAAAACGCTTATTCGGCACTAGCGCAAAAGCGCAACAGCGAGGTCGCTAAGCTTCGCGAGGAACAGGCGGCTGCCAACCGGCGCGCCCTTGGTAACGGCGTATCAATCCCAGGCGGTATTCCAGGCGGCGGCGGTTATCCGGGTGTTTGGGCGAATGCGCCGCTGGATGCTTATGTTGACCCGTGGGGATTATACACGCGCGAGTGTGTGAGCTATGTGGCTTGGAAAATCCATAGCACTGGTCGGTATGTGCCGCACTTTGGCGGGGCGGGTAACGCTAACCAGTGGCCATCAACGGCGGCCCGTCATGGTATTTCCAGCGGCTCGACACCAAAAGCAGGCGCGGCTGCAGTGATGAATATTGGTTATTACGGCCACGTCATGTATGTTGAATCGGTTAATGGCGACGGTACAATTACAGTGAGCGACTACAACTTTGCTTGGGACGGACTGTACCGATATTATACGCGCTCAGCTTCCGGTTTGACATACGTTTATTTCTAAAAATAGACTCTATTAACGTAAAACGCTCGCGTTAACCGGGCGTTTTGTTGTATAATGTAATGATATGACGGAGAGAAAAAAAAGCCAGTCGGTTCAGTTTTTGGCAGTGATTATCGTGGCGATTATTAGCTTTGCGGCGGGGACTCGCTATGAAACAATTTTTGCGGCAGCCGCGCCGATGTTTGGGATGCGCGCGTCTAATAAAACGATCGATTTGTCTAGCGTTCAAGAAACGTACCAGCAACTGGCGGCAAATTATGACGGTAAGCTGGATACGCAAAAGTTAATTTACGGTGCCAGCCGGGGTTTGGTGGCTGCTGTCGGCGACAAGCATACGTCGTATATGGATCCAGAGGAGTCCGAGGAGTTTAAGAAATCATTAAGCGGCAATATCGGCGGCGGCATCGGCGCAGAGATCGGTCTGAGAAATAATAAACCGACAATCATCAAGCCGTTAAACGACAGCCCGGCGCAAAAAGCGGGCATAAAGGCTGGCGAAGTGATTATGAAAGTGAACGGCGAGGAAGCTGCTGATTGGGGTGTTGATAAAGTTGTCGATAAGATTCGCGGCGAGATTGGCACGTCGGTTAAGTTGACGCTGCAGAACGGGCAGCAAATCCGTGAGGTCTCCGTGGTGCGGCAAAATATTACCGCGCCAGCGGTGGAGTCGAGAATTAACGGTAAAACTGGTATTTTGACAGTTAGCAGGTTTAATGACGACACGGTCAGCGCTGCCAGAAAAGCTGCCCGGGAGTTTATCGACAGGGGCGTGACGAAAGTAATTGTGGATTTGCGCAATAATCCGGGCGGGACAGTTGATTCGGCGCAGGGCTTGCTGGGACTATGGCTGAATGACCAAGTTGTTTTGACGGAACGGCGCGGCTCGGAGACAGTCAAAACCCTAAATTCGACTGGTTCACCGATTTTAGAGAATATGCAGACGGTTGTGCTAATTAATGAGAACAGCGCCAGTGCCAGCGAGATTACGGCAGGAGCGCTGCGAGATTACGGCAAAGCAAAATTAGTTGGCAAGAAAAGCTATGGCAAAGGCAGCGTACAGGTGGTACTTGATTTGTCTAGCGGTTCGCAGCTAAAAGTCACTGAAGCGCGCTGGTATACGCCAAAGGGCAAGAATATTGATAAGGAAGGTATTAAGCCTGATGTGGAAGTGGAATTGACAGCGGACGATGTGAAGAACGATAAAGATCCGCAACTGGAAAAAGCCGAATCTTTATAATGCTTGTGTTTTTTCTGAATAACCGTTAAAATTAAAAGTATTATGAATGGGAGTGGTCAGAAAAAAAAGATCTTATTAGTAGAAGATGAAATGGCGTTGTCGGCGGTTTACCGTTCGAGGCTTGAACTTGAGGGGTTTGATGTCAGGGAAGTCCATAATGGCGAGGATGCTTTATCGGCGACAGTGGAATATCGTCCGGATTTGATTTTGCTCGACGCAATGATGCCGAAGATTAGCGGCTTTGACGTGCTGGATATTTTGCGCAACACGCCAGAGACTGCCAATGTGCGGATTATCATGTTAACGGCGCTGAGCCAGCCAAAAGACAAGGAGCGTGCTGAGAGCTTGGGTGTTGATGATTATCTGGTGAAATCGCAGGTAGTTATTAGCGATGTGGTGTCTCGCATTAAGTATCATCTAGGGTTGGCTTAGCGTATTTTGGTATTTGACTAGTCTATTGATTTACTGTATTATAATTGACTTTGTGTTTATGTTTTGCTATAATTAATGTTATGACGGAAATGTTTCCAGGTCAGTATCCAGCTGGATATCAAGAACAAAAAACATCAGAAACAAAACATCCAGCAGACGGCGAATCTCAGGCCGATGGTTTGCCGGCGGTCAATCCGGAAGCGTTGCAAGAAGAGAAGGGCAGACTTTCGCGCGGTATGGGAGGCTCGGCTTTAGAGGCATCTGGCGTGGCGGCTCCGGAAGACGATAAATCTACTGTTACGGAAACTACACCGCAAGATAGCTCCGACTCCCCAAAGACATTGTCGCCTGCGGAGGCGTTACGAGCGAGGCTGGCTCGAGCTGGCAAAAAGGAGGCTACTGCTAGTCTAGAAGATCCATATAAAGCCCGCGCTGATTTATTAGCAGCGTTAAGGGGCGGCGGTAAAGAATCGCCAGATGCAAGTTCTCAGCCGCCTGAAAAAGCGGTAAAGACAGGCGAATCTAATGATCAGCCAGAAGCAAACACGCAGGGCGATGAACAGCAGCCGGAAATGAATAGCGAAAAGCTTAGGGAATTGATAGACAACTGTTTACGGGCAGCGCAGTCGGCGAGAGAGGGTTTGGAAAAAGCTATGCAAAGTATACATATGGCAGGAAACATGTCGCTTGATGGTTTTCAGGTAGGTTTGTCGTTTGCTGACGGTAATCTTAATCAAGTTGGCAATGCAGTTCAGGTGCTTGAGAGTGCTACTTCGCAGAAAGAAGTAACTTTACTTGGCAATTCGGTTAACGAAGTCCGGCTGAGAATAAGATCGCTGGATGCGAATGTACGATCTGGGGAGAATGTTGATAGGGGCTATTTATCAAGATTATTAGAGCGTGTTGATGAAATGATTAGATTTGTAGCAGAACTAAGAGAGCGACAGGATCAAGACAGACACAAACAAGCTAAAAAGAGTGATAATTCCTCGCCAGATTAGACGAGTTAGAATTTTAGAAGCAAAAAGTAAATATTAAACGACCGAACTGCGCGTCCGGTCGTCTATCATTCCTTATGGTTTTCTAGTCTACGCAAACCTGAGTTCGCCGCTGAGTTTTACCAGTGAACCGGGTTTTCTTGACTTTCTTAAAGCTAACTGTACCGGCTTTCGCAGCGTGGATAGTGTAATTTTTACTGACATACGTGCCGTTACCAGCAATTTTAGTTGCGCCCGTTTGGCGTACTAATACCTGGCCAGCGTTGACTTTCTGACCGCCAAAACACTTGACGCCGAGTCTCTGACCAACACTGTCCCTTGTGTTTCTGGCTGAACCGCCAGCCTTAACTTTTGACATAGCAACTCCTTAAATAGTTTTTATAAACAATCTGTACCAGTGTAGCGAATTTGGCTTAAGTTGTCAAGCTTGAGGCGCGGTTTTGTCAATTGGCTTTAGGACTAGCAGTTCGCGGGCGACGATTTGGTCGGGGCGGCGATAGATGAGCGGTGTGCGGTTGAGCTGGTAATAGCCGAGCTGTTGGAGATTTTTTATTAGCGGTAAATGAGTGGCCCAGCCGGACGCGTCGTACCACGCTGGCACGGCGATACAGAGCGGCGTGTTTGGAGCTAGCTGCGGACGAATATTAGTGAGGAAGCTGGTGACAATGTGGTTGCAGTTACCGGCAACTTCTGCTAGTTTTTGGGGTGCGGGCGGCGCGGAAAAGGGCTGCCCGAGGTAGGTTTCGCAGACGACGGCAGTGAGGTGTGTGCCGTTTGGCCAGCGGTGGGTGGTGGCGTCGGCTTGATGAATGTCGATGACGCGGCCAATAGGGTGGCTGGGTGCGGTGAACGTCGATTGCAGCCACGACAGATTTTCGGTGGTGTAATCAACCATTTTCTGGCTGAGGTCGGTGCCGACGACGTCGTAGCCAGCGAGTAACGCTTCTTGCAGGACGGTACCAGTGCCGCAGAAGGGGTCGAGGATTAGGGGGCGCTGTCTGTTAACCTCTGTGGCGAGGTCGGACTCCAGTCTCTCCGACAAGTCGAATGCATCCGGCAACGCCGTCCGCAGAACCATCGACTTATCAGAGAGGCTGGAAGCCGACCTCGCCACAGAATTGCCGCACGATCTTTGACCGGTCAGTGGCCCGGCGCCCAGTGCTAAATTCAGCATAATCTGCGCCAGTTTAGGCGGCAGCATGCCAACGAAGGCGTCGCGCTTGGGACGATGGCGGTCGCGGCGGGTATAGGCGGTGATGTTTTGGACGCCGCGGCTCTCGGCGATGATCAGGCGGCGGTCGGTCGTTTTGACGAGTAGCAACTCGACTTTATGCGGCGGACCACCAAGCTTGTTATTGTGTGCGGTGGCAGTGGAGAGGGCGGGCTGATCGTTGGGGATGAAGCGGAGGCTGGTGCCAGATTTTTTGAGAGATGATTTGAGAATGAGGCCGGTTTTTTGGACGTCGCGGGCGGCAACGGCTAGGTTATAAGCGCTGAGACCGAGGGTGATTTTATGCGGCGAGTGCGCCCACTTGGCTTGATAATGCTGGGTGATGAAGCGCGAGGCGGCGAGGAGTGAGGCCTTGTCAGTGCGACTGGCTGGCAGCTCGGTGATCACTTCGGCGCATTTGATGGTGCCGCCTAGGGTCGTAATATCGAATTGAGATGTTTGAACTTCGGCAAATTGCTGGCTGATGCGATTGACGCAGTCTGCGCCAAAGACCGCCGCAAGTTCGGCGAGCGATATCTCTGGCTGGCGGCCAAGCAGGGCGATGTACATACCGACATTATATCATCTGTATCTGGGCATGGTATAATGATATGGATGTTACCGAGAGTTTTTAGGTCGTTAAAATCGCCGCGGATGCTGATGAGTATTTTGACGCTGTTGGTTTTGGCAATTATTATATTTTTGTCGCGTGCTGAGCTGGTTAAGGCGTGGGGTTTGTTTTTGAAAGCTGACACGTTGCTGTTGTTGCTGCTTATTCCGTTTCAAATCATTGTTTATTTCGCGGGCGGCGAGATGATTTTCGTCTATCTTCGCGATAAAAAGCTAATCGGGCATATTTCACGGTTTGAGCAGACGCGGATTGCGCTGGAGTTGAACTTGGTTAACCATATTTTTCCGTCAGGCGGCGTCAGCGGTATTTCTTATACATCTTGGCGGATGCATAAACTTGGCGTCAGTTCGGCGCGGTCGACGTTTGCTCAGGTGATTCGCTATGTGACGACTTTTTTGTCGCTGCTGATCTTGCTAGTTATAGCGGTGATTGTGCTGGCGATTGACGGCCGGGTTAACCGTTATATTGTGGCGGCTAGTTTTTTGTTAATAATTTGCGTTTTGGCATTAGTGTTTGGCCTGATATTTATGTTTTCGTCAAGACGGCGCATGCGGCTAACAGCAGCGCGAGTGTCGCAGCTTATTAACGGCGCGGTGAAAATAGCGACCTTGGGTAGGCGAAAACGAGCGCTAAGCGCTAAGGTTATCGAGGACTTTTTCGTTGATATGCAAGGCGATTTTCAGGATATAGCTAATCATCCCAAGCTGCTTGTCAAGCCGATGATCTGGGGTTTTGTCTATAATATTTTTGACGTATTGATGTTTGTTGTTGTGTTTCTGGCGCTGGGAGTTTTTGTCAATCCGGCGACTTTGATGATCGGTTACGGTGTTGCCGGGCTGGCGGGACTTGTGGCATTTACGCCGGGCGGCGCTGGCGTTTACGAAACGATCATGATTCTGTTTTTAAGTATGGCAAATACTTCGCCGGAATTAGCGATTGCCGGAATTATTTTAACGAGGGCGATTTTACTGACTGGCACAATTGTCTTTGGCTATATTTTTTACCAGCACGCATTGATTAAGTACGGCAAGCCGAATGACTCCCAGGTTTAGTGTCAGCAATTTCCTGGCGGTGGTTAACCAGACGTTTGAGGCGGCTTTTAACGGCGCGGTTGAAGTTGAGGGCGAGGTTGCTAGCTTTAAGCCGTATCCGCCAAAGTACGCATTTTTTACTCTGAAGGATGAGGATGGGTCGGTCAATTGTTTCGTGGGTTTTAGTAATTTGCGGACGCCGATCGAGGACGGGATGAAGGTGGTGGTTCGGGCGATGCCGAGCCTGAGAGGCGATGGCAGATTTAATTTACAAGTTCAGGAAATTCATCCGCTGGGCAAGGGGAGTCTAAAGCGGAGTTTTGATATTTTGCGGCAGCGGCTGTCGGCCGAAGGTCTGTTTGATGCGGAACGCAAGCGTCCCTTGCCGCCATATCCTGCTCGCGTGGCGGTCATTTCCAGCACCCAGGCGGTGGGCTATGCAGATTTTATAAAAATTGCTGGCGAGCGCTGGGGCGGGGTGCGGTTTATCGTCGCTAATGTTAAGGTTCAGGGCGACGGTGCGGCCGATCAGGCAGCGCGGGCGATTGCCCATTGTAATCAGCTGGCGGAGCCGCCGGAGGTGATTGTGCTGATTCGCGGCGGCGGTAGCGCGGAGGATTTGGCGAGTTTTAATGATGAATGCTTGGTGCGAGCGGTGGCTGGCAGCCGCGTGCCGGTGCTGACTGGTATCGGGCACGAGGTTGACGAGAGCCTGTGCGATCTGGCGGCTGATGTGCGGGCGGCCACACCGAGTAATGCTGCGCAGCTGCTATTTCCGGATAAACACGAGGTAAGGCGGCAGCTAGAGTTGCGGATGGGCAACGTATCAGAGGTGATTCGGCGGCAGATTCAGGAGCGGCGCCTACATGCAACAATGTTGCAACAAGCGGCGCTCGAACAGTGGTCGCGCCGCGTCGAGATTGCCATGAATGCAACATTGTCGCAACAACGAATTATTGCTGAGTATGACCCAGAGATGGCGCTGCGGCGCGGGTACGCGATGATTAGCGGCGACTACCAGATTGGTAATATTGTAAAGATTACAACAAAAGATAAGATCATGAAAGCGAGGATTGAGAGTAGTGAAAAACGATAAGACAAACGAAAAGACGATTGAGCAGATGATGGCGGAGCTGAACGAGAGAATTGCGTGGTTCCAGGGCGATGACTTTAATCTGGACGAGGCCAAGCAGCGGTTTATTGAGGCGCGGCAGCTGGCGAAAGACATTACGGCGGCGCTGGACGGCATGCAGCACGAAATTACAGTGCTCAGCGAGGATTTTAGCGCGTAACTAGGGGCTTTACATCGCCTGAAGCATAAGCTATACTTTAGGATATGAATATGAGAAATAGAAAAGAACAGGGGTCGGTTAACGGCTGGATGATTGGTACGATTGGTTGTTTGGTACTGTTTTTGATCGCCGGGTCGCTGGCAATTTGGATGTTTATGTCCTATACGCAGGAAAAAAATAATGTTGACAGTAAAATTGCTGTCGAGGTAGCCAGGGGCAAGGGCGAGCAGGCGGAAATTGACCAGAAGAAGTTTTCTGAGGAAGCGAAGAATCCGCGAATTGAGTTTGTCAGCCCGAATGAATACGGCCGCGTGTCGTTTATGTATCCAAAAACTTGGAGCGTTTATGTCGATAAAGACGGCAGCGACCGAGGCGACTATAAGGCGTATTTGCATCCGGTGTCTGTGCCTTCATTGTCAAACAAAGATAGCCGGTTTGCGTTTAGATTAGAGATAATTAATCAGAATATGGATACAGTCTTAAAACCGTATCAGAATAAGATTAAGAAAGGCGAATTGACCGCCAGCAGCACCGAGTTTAATGGCATTGCTGCTACCAGAATTGACGGAGCGTTCGAGAAGGATTTGCGCGGTTCGGCGGTCTTCATGAAGGTGCGCGACAAGACTATTCGCTGCTCGACCGACGCCGATACGTTTAAGCCTGATTTTGAGACTATATTAGGTACTATCAAGATTGCTGATTAGGGCAAATCTGGTTTGAGTTTGCTATACTAGAAAGGTATGGCAGGTAGAGAGTGGAGCGATGCTGATTTTGGAGGGCTGCCGAGCGTCTTAGTGGCGGCACATGAGCTAAAAACGCCGCTGGCTTTAATTCGGCAGATGGCGCTACTGCTGGACGACGATTTGACAAGCTTAGCTGATAAAAAACAGATCCAACAGCGGATTATTCAGACATCCGAGCAGGCGCTGCAATTGACAGCTGATCTAGCGAATTCGGCAAATTTGACGCCGTCATTATTTCCGCTGGAACCAGTTAATCCGTTGGCGCTATGCCAGCAAATAGCCGCGGAGACGAGACTTAACGCAGCGCTGTACGGTCGAAAGATTAGCTGGCCTCGGGGCAGGCGGAATAGCCGATTGATTTTGGCAAATCGGACATTATTGGGGCGGATTTTGGCAAATTTCTTAAACAATGCTTTGAAATATACTGAGGATGATTCAGAGATAAAAGTGTCGGTTACGTCGACCAAAGAGGTGGCGAGGCTAAGTGTTCGCGATTTTGGGCCGATGATGAGCTTGAAAGAGTATCGGCGGCTGCTTGATGAGATGGATGCGCGAAAAACGGTGCGGACGCGGCCGGAAAGCAGTGGCTTGGGGATTTATGTGGCTAGCCAATTTGCCCGAGCGATGAACGGTCAGATTGGGCTAATCAGGCATCGGGACGGATTGACATTTTATGTGGAAATGCCGATTAGCCGGCAGCTGAGTTTGCTATGAAAAAGTTGCTGATTGTTGAGGATGACAAGAATTGGGCGGATATTTTATGCGGATATGCGGCGGCTGTTGGTGCGGAAGCGCGGGCGGTAGTTTCTGGCGGCCAGGCGATGGAAATGATTGATAATTGGCAGCCGGACGCGATTGTCTTGGATATGCTGCTGGCGGGCGAAACGGCGGTGGCGCTGCTGAACGAACTGAGGTCGCATGCGGATTTGGCGAGATTGCCGATCGTGGTTTGCAGCAATGCGGGTGTTAATTTGGCGGATTTGCAACCGTTTGGCGTGAGAGCGCTGCTGGATAAGGCGTCAATGCTCCCGGACGAAGTGCGGGCAGTTTTTAGCGAGGTTTTGGATGGGGCAGAGTGAGCGGTTAAAAGCGATTGTACTGAGGCGGACGAATTACGCCGAGGCGGATCGGGTGCTGCAACTACTGACGCCGAAAGGCCGGCGCAGTGTCATCGCTAAGGGTGTGCGTCGCGAGCGGTCGAAATTGGCGAACGGTATTGAATTATTGGCGATTTGCGACGTGGTGATTCGTTCCGGGCGTGGCGATTTGGGGTTGTTGACCTCGGCGCGGCTAGCGGCGTTTTATAGGCATATTTTGGAAGATTACGAGCGGATGCAATTCGCTTATGCGGCGATGAAGCTGGTATCAACGGCTAGTGAAAATATCGACGAGCCGGAATGGTATTTTGTACTAAGTCAGGTATTAGAGCAATTAAATAATCCGGCAGTTAACCAAAAGCTGATTGAAACGTGGTTTTATCTGCAATATGCTAGTCTGCTAGGCGATGAGCTGAATCTGCGTACCGATGTGGCGACTCAGGAGTTGTCGCCCGATAAAAAATATATGTACGACAGTACGGAAAAGGGCCTGCGGCTGGCGGAGCAGGGCGACTTGTCGGCGGACGCCATCAAACTGCTTCGGCTTATCCAAGCGAAGCCGCTAGCGAATGTGGCGCAAATTGGCGGGATAACTGGGGTAATTAGCGCTTGCTGGTTGGTGGCGCGGCAGCACGCGGCGGTGTAATATTGCCCATAAAAATGGTATACTTTAAGTAATAATTATGAATCGCCATGTTGCCAACATGGAGAAAGGTTGTGTGATGGGTCAATCAAAAATGGAAGATATTATTAGCCTATGCAAGCGCCGCGGCTTTATTTATCAGGGTTCGGATGTGTATGGTGGTCTTTCTGGTACTTGGGATTACGGTCCGCTGGGTGTGCAGCTGAAGCGTAATATTATGAATTTATGGTGGCGTCGTTTTGTTGATGAGCGCGACGATATGTACGGGGTGGATGCGGCAATTTTGATGAATCAGAAAGTGTGGCAGGCGAGCGGGCATGTCGATACCTTCGTCGATCCGCTGTGCGAAGATACGGTCAATCACCGACGCTACCGCACCGATCATATTCTCAAAGATAACGGTGTTGACGTGGACGGTATGACCATGGAACAGATGGATGTGGTAATTGCTGAGAAAGACATCAAAAGCCCCGATGGCAATCCGCTGAGTAAATCGCGAACGTTTAACATGATGTTCAAGACGCACGTTGGCGCGACTGAGAGTGATGATAGTATTTCTTACCTCCGCCCCGAAACCGCCCAAGGTATCTTCACTAATTTCAAAAACGTCGTTGATAGTTTCTACCCAAACCTGCCGTTTGGTATCGCTCAGCAGGGCAAGGCGTTTCGTAATGAAATTGCGCCGCGCGATTTCGTCTTCCGCAGCCGCGAGTTTGAGCAGATGGAGATTGAGTATTTCGTCGATCCCGAGCATTGGCAGGAGGCGTTTGATGAATTGCTGGCGGCGACGCATGCGTTTTTGGCAGAATTGGGCTTGAAGCCAGAGCATATCCACGAGCTGGACGTGCCGGCGGAGGATCGGGCGCACTATAGCAAAAAGACGATTGACATCGAATACGATTATCCAATTGGTCGCGAAGAGTTGATGGGTATCGCCTACCGGACTGATTTTGACCTAATGAATATCCAGCGGGTCAGTGGCAAGAGTATGGAATACACCGTCAAGGGGACGAACACAAAATTTGTTCCGCACGTCATCGAGCCGTCGTTTGGTGTCGAGCGGGCGCTGATGGCGGTGTTGTCGGGTGCGTACCGCGAGGACGAGCAAAACGGTGAAAAGCGGGTGTATTTGGCGTTGCCAGAGCATTTGGCGCCGGTCAAATTTGCCGTCTCGCCGCTGCTGAAGAACAAGCCAGAATTGGTAGAAAAAGCCCGCGAAGTCTACGCCCAGCTCGCCAAAGCCAACCCCGGCCGAGTGATGTGGGACGACAACGGCAACATCGGCAAGCGCTACCGCCGCCAAGACGAAATCGGCACCCCGCACTGCGTGGTGATCGACTTCCAAACACTAGAGGACGGCACCGTCACCGTGCGCGAGCGGGATACGACGGAGCAGCGGCGGGTGAGGGTCGGAGAGCTGTAGATACTAGATATGAAAAAATAAATTAGTTTTGAGGAGCTAAAATATTGATAGAAAGTAGACCTGAGTTTGATAAAATTACATCGTTTGACGAGTTTAATAAATATTATTGGTATCGTGAAGAACTTTCACAGATTTGCAAGTCATTAGGATTAGAATATAGAGGTACAAAACAAGAACTCAATTATATTATTGAGCAGTACTTTAAGGGTAATCTGATTAAAAAATCACTAATAAAAAACGAAACAAAGCAAGTTGAAAATATTACATTAGACACGCCGTTACTTGAATGTGGTTTTTCTTTTAATGCAAAATTCAGAGAATATTTCTCCGCCGTAACAGGTATTACACCTTTTAAATTTACTGCTGATATGGCTACTGCTTGGCGGAAAGTAAAAAGAGAAAAGGATGGCAAATTTACAATCAAAGATATGCTGAAGGTGTATTATGGAGAGTCGGATTATGCCAAGTATGATAATTCGGTTTGTCAATGGAATCAATTTTTAAAGGATTTTAGTGCAGACGAAAATAGTCGCAACTATTCGAACAAATTAAAAGTAGCTTCTATTCT
>CAUSPY010000002.1:0-100544 GCA_963533665.1 uncultured Candidatus Saccharibacteria bacterium | reverse complement strand
CGGTTACTGAAGCCGGAGTTGGTATTGGATTTTCATACGACCACTGCCGAGCAGCCAAATATTTTGATAACGGCAGATAAAGATAATGAAGTAGTGCGGAGGTTTATCAACTCTAGCACCGTAAAGGACATTCTGGTGGTTGAGCCGCTCAATGACATTACTACGGTGGCGCCGAATTTCGTGGCTTATGAGGTGTCCAATTCGCGCCTGAATGATGATTTGTACGAGCAAATATGCGCCGACATAGCAAGATATTTGGACGAGGAGACAGTTGACCAAGAGCGAACTTTTTATAAGATGACGGGGAAGATTTTACCCGAGGAAGAGCAAAATATTGCCGATCTTAAAAACTTTGCCTATAACGACACATTGCAAGCTATTCCGGCGTTCCTTGGCGAGGAAGCGTATAAGCATGACGGCACCTATGCTGGTTTTAGGCTTAAAGCGGACAGCCAAAGGCATCCAGGCTATAAGGTTACAGAGGTATTTTAACGCGGTGCCGCTGGAAATTAGAAAATCCGCAGCCTGGGTGGGGATTAAAAAACCACATTTGACAGGATAGCAAATAATTGATAATATATATCTAAATATGGTTGTTGCCATAATTTTATAAGTGAAAGGGAAGAGAGGAATAGTTTATTATGAACAATAAAGAGTCAAAATGGGGGGGGGCGATAAGCGGTCAGAGCGGAGAAGATGGCAGTCGTCATACAGAGGGCGGCGACTGGTCGGATTTAGCTCAACATGGTGTAGATACGAATTATTTGCCGCCTAGCAGCGTTGCTGATTGGGAGCGTGTAACTGGGGCATATCAGGGTTTTGCTGATGAGCTGAGAAGAGATGGTGATGAAGATCTAGCAGCTATAGTAGAGGAAATGGGTCGAAATGGTGCGGAATTACTTGCCGATTCGCTGCGGGATTTGGCTGAGACTAATAGCGAATTGCGGCGGTTTGAAGAGTAAAGAAGACAGCAAGAAGGGCCAGAAAAACGATTTCGGGGTTCGCTTGGAAGTTGGCTGCGTGGTCGCCGGCGGTAATGTTTGACATGTAAAGTCGTGGTTTATAAGCATGACGGCACCTATGCTAGATTTAGGCTGGAGAAATTTAGTTAACATTGCAATAAAATTATAATTTTGTTATAATATCTGCATGACAATCACTACAATTCAAAAAGTTATCAAGATTGGTTCGAGTCGCGGCGTGACGCTGCCGGCGCGGGATTTGCGGGCGCTGGGGATTCGCGATGGCGACGAGGTGCGATTAACGGTTGAGCAGGTAAAGCCAATTGAGCAAGCAAATAAGCCGTCGCTTCGTCAGGATTATGATGATTTCAAAAAGCAGTACGGCGAAACGCTGAAAAACTTGGCAGACCGATGATTCGCTATCTGGAGATTAACGAAATTCTAGAGCTGCTTTTTTGGATAATTGAGGATTTTGGCGGCTCGCATGGCGTACGCGATCAACTGGAGCTAAAGTCGCTGGTGGCGGCGCCGCAAACAGTTGTTTTTGGTGAGGAGCAATATGTGTCAGTTCACGAAGAGGCGGCGGTTTATTTGCGTAATTGTATAGCAGATCATATCTTTACCGATGGCAATAAGCGCACGGCGGTGACGATTGCTGGTATCTTTTTGGCGAGAAATGGCTGGAGAATGACTGCGTCGGCTGTTAAACTAGTCATTCGCAGACGCGCGTGTCCTAAGCGTGATATCATTTATATATGAGAGAAATTGAGATAAAAGTTAGGTTGCAAGATAAAGAAGGGCTGTTGGCTGTGCTGGCGGGTAAGGGTGTTGCTCTCGGCGAGCCAGTGCATCAGCGCGATCAAGTGTTTGGTCTGCCGGGAGAAGCTGGCGGCGACGGTAACACAGTGCCTTGGCTGCGGGTGCGTACCGAAACGTATGGACAAGGCGAAAATAAAACTAAGCGGACGTTATTCACTTTCAAACGATCGGTGACTGGGCAGCTGGATAGTATTGAGCGTGAAACAAAAGTTGGCGATCCAGACGTCATGATCGCTATTGTCAAGGAGCTAGGTTTCGTGCCATTTTCGGACGTATCGAAGACTCGCCAGACTGGCAAACTGAGTGATGTGGAAGTATGTATCGATTCGGTGGAAGGCTTGGGCGACTTTATGGAATTAGAGCGGTTGGCTGGCGAGAACGCCGACCCTGCCGCTATAACCGATGATCTGTGGCGCATTATGGCGGAATTAGGCGTCAGCCATCAAGATGAGGTGACTGATGGTTATGACATTTTGATGAAAAAGTTGAGGGGGCAGTAAAGGGCGCCGGAGTTCTGTCTCGCCTCTAATAAAAACCTCGGGTAAACCGAGGTTTTTAACAGGGTAGAACCTAGAAAGGTTTACTTCTTCTTACCGCGCGATTTGACAGCAATTTTCTTTGGCTCTGGCGCTGGTGTGACTGGTACGGTGACTTTCAAGACGCCATCGTCCAGGTGCGCTTCGATAGCATCGGCGTCAGCGCGCTCTGGCAGCTGAACACTGCGGTAGAAGCTGCTGCTCGACTCGCGTACAACGTACTTCTTTTCTTTATCTTCTTCTTTCTCGTGCCGTTGGGCTTGGATAACCAAATTGCCGTTTTCGACAGAAATATTGACGTCGTCTTCATCGAATTTCGGCAAGTGAACCTCGACGACTAGCGCGTTATCTTTCATGTAAACATCAGTGGTAGGCAAACCGACCGAGCGCACTTGGCGCGGCATCCAGTTGTCGTCATTAAAGAAATGGCGCTGCAGGGCATCCATTTCGGCAAACGGGTCGAATCGAACGAGTTTACTCATTTGTATTACTCCTTTCGTTTATGATTTGGCGAGCTTTTGCTCTACATTTCATTGTAATTGGCTAGCACTCGCATGTCAAGAGTGCCAAACATAAGCCAAATAACAGTAGTCTAGCGTAGGCAAAAAGTTTTCCAGAGTTTTCCACATACCAGCCTACGCTATATATGGTGGCGCTATATATAGCGTATGGGCAGTTTTATCCTGATGCGTTATACTGGCTGCATGGGCTGGCTGCGTAACTTAATTTTTGGCGAACCAAATGACGAGTATTTGGCGCGTATTAGCAGTATTAAAAATATCGGCGACAGCAGCCGCGCAGGCTTGCCGCAGGAAAGTAATGGCAGTGTTGAAAATAAACCGGATGAAACGCCAGCGGCTAGCGAGCAGGAACCTGATCAGTACCACTTAGCTGGCGGGCAAAAAATAATTCCTGAAATAGAGGTCGAACGGATTAAAGCGCAGCCGTCTAGCGATAATAAATCCCTTGAAATATGGGCGTACATCCACAACCTCGCTAGTTTTGACATTGAGCTAGATAAATACGAGCTGCTGGGGCAGCGGGGCGATTTGAATAAATTTCTCAAGCCGGGCGAGATTTTTGAGCTGCGGATGTACCGAGGCGCGATGCCTGAGAATGATTCAGTCCGTAAGATGTATATTCAGTATAAAATTGTCGGTACCGGCGATTATTTTCAGGCCGATCACACGATTAACTACAAATATGAACAGGACAACCAGGGCAATAAATGGTATATGCCAGATAGTCTTAAATTGATACGGCCGGTTCGTGATATATAGATAATAAGTCACATGCCGCTGGGTGGTAGTTGTATGATTTGCATATTTTAACTATTTGTGTTATAATATAGGTCATGGAAAATTTCGAAGACTTCATGCCTCCTATATGGAGCTTACACCTGATCAAGCAAGGCTCGAAGATTTGCGATATCAGGCTGCGGAAGCTTTAGTCGTCAGAGGTAAAATAGCAGAAGAGTCTGATCGGCTGTCGCCTGACGGCAACATAGCCAGGAGTTTTTCGTATCCATTATCGCCAGACTTGGTTCGCGAGGTCTTTCAGATTGACGACCAGGAAACGACTACACCAGAGGGCTGCGAGATAGTGTATATTCCAGAATCAATGTTGGACGGCCAGAAATGCCAAGATGAGATTTATATGCGAGTTACAACAGAGGTGAAACGGGATTCTGATTCTGTCGGTATATTGCGGCAGTGGGTTATAGCTGGCGACGAAGGAGAACCTATTCGCGGTGAGCGCAGTGGGGAATATTCTATAGGTGAAAAACGAGTAAGCCCGAATAATCTTGAACCAAATGCTTTAATAATAATGGATACAGAAGATATTGGCGGTCTTCTTGATGATATGTATGAATATACTGAACCGATGGACGTTGACGATTTGGATAAATTTGAGCAGGTGGTCGCAGCGATTCGTAGTTCGCCAGCGTTGGCTGATCAGGTTGCGGCGTGTTACACTTAATTCATGACAAAACCTTTTCTTCTTTTACAATCCCGTCCCGAGGACGAAGCGTCTGACGACGAATATGCAGCTTTTTTGAAATTTGGCGGTTTGCAGCCGGAACAGTTGCAGCGCTTGCGGCTTGACCGCGGCGAGCTCTCGCCAGTTAATTTGAATGATTACAGTGGTATTTTTATGGGCGGCGGGCCGGCTAATTTTGCTTATCCACCAGAGGAAAAATCGCCGGAACAATTGCGGTTTGAAGATTATATTATGCCGCTGCTTCGCCGGATTGCAGCCGAGGATAAGCCGTTTTTAGGCACTTGCTTGGGCGTGGGAGCGTTGGTAACGGCGCTGGGCGGCCGGACGGATTTCGATCATGGCGAGCCGGTTTGCGCGGTGGATATAAATTTGACGCCGGAGGCGCAGGATGATCCGCTGCTGGCTGGCTTGCCAGCTAGTTTTCGCGGCTTCGTCGGGCATAAAGAGGGGACAGACACGGCGCCGCCGAACAGCGTGGTGTTAGCGCGTTCTGCGACCTGTATACAATTGCTGCGCGCCGGGAAAAATGTTTATGCGGCGCAATTTCATCCTGAGCTTGATGCTGACGGCTTGGCTCTGCGGATTAATATCTATAAGCATGCCGGCTATTTCGCGCCGGAGGAAGCTCAAGATCTGATCGATGCGGCGTACCGCGAATCGGAGTTGGTAACCGAACCGGTCAAGATATTGCGGCGGTTCGTTGAAAAATACGCAGAGTAAATCTTGGCGGCGGGGCAAATCTCTGACGAGACGCGTTTGATTTTTGTCAAATTATTGTGTTAAGATACGCTAATGAGTACAGATAAAAAGCTGGCTGAGGGGCATATTTTTACTACGCAGCCTGACGGCGTAATGCGGCAGGATTATTTGTTCCGCGTGTCAATTAAAGCGGTGATTTATAACGATGACGGCGAGCTGCTGGTAGTTAAAGAACACGGTCTTAATTGGGGTTTGCCTGGCGGCGGACTTGATTTTGGCGAAACATTTGAGCAGGCGTTGGCGCGCGAATTAGAGGAGGAAGTTGGCTATAGCGGCGGTTTTACGTTTGATGTGATTGACGTGGCGGATCCGATGTATTTGAAGGGAATTGATGCGTATCAGGTGTATGTTGTCTGCTGGGTTCAGCCGGAGGATTACGATTTTTCTATCGGCGTTGACGGCGAACATATGCGCTTTATTGATCCTAATGAACTTGATTTGTTTGACGATAGCCAGGCAAAATACGCAAAATATTTTCACGAGCGTCTGCAGGAGCGGCTGGAAAGGCATTGCCAGGTCGATTCTTGATCGGGCGGAAGAAATTCGCGGACTTCGTTCAGACTTTAAGTGTTCAATTTACGATACGTGAGTCCGGCGTGCTATAATAACCACATGCATATTATTCTTGGTGGGACGAGCGGGCTTGGTCTGGAGATGGCCAGGCAGCTCAGAGAAAGTGGCAAGCGCGTATTGGTGCTGGGGAAGACGCATAACGCCCAGGAACACGGCGAGGGTTTCCAATTGGATGTGTATTATCCCGAGCAAGTAGAGGCAGCGCCAGAGCGGATTGAGCAGATGCTGGGTGGCGATGCTATTGAACAATTTGTCTGGGCGGCAGGCTATGGCTGGCGCGGCAACTTTGAAGATCAGCCCGACGCACGTTCCATGGCAGAGGTGAACTTTGCCGGTGCGTTGCCGCTGGTGCAGTGGGCGTGGCGCAAGATGGCTCGTCAAAACCAGAAGTCAATTTTAACGATTATCGGCTCGACCAGCAGTGTTAAAGCTCGCGCTGACGAAGCGGTATATGTGGCGACTAAGCACGCTCAAGCGGGCTTGGCGCGCAGCTTAGGGATGCAGGCGGATGAGCAGAAATTGCCAGTAAAAGTCGCATTATTCTTGCCGGGCGCCATGAAGACGCCGTTTTGGAATGGCCGGGAGCTGCCGGCTGATTATATGTTTTTCAACGATCCCGCTAAAATTGCTACGCATATTATCAACGCCATTGAGCATCAGCAGCAACCGTATCTGGAGTGGGCGCTGCCAAAAGGTACGTTGGTTTAAGTTCCGGTAAGGTGGTATAATTCGGGAATGGTAATGAATATTTCAAATAGTGATTATTTTGGGGTAAAAATTGTAGTAATTGGCGGCGGAACAGGGAGCTTTACACTGCTATCGGGTTTGAAAAAGTACACGCATAGCATTACGGCGCTGGTTAATATGGTTGACGACGGCGGCTCGACTGGGCAATTACGCGACGAGCTGGGCGTGCTGCCAGCGGGCGATGTCCGGCAATGTTTGGTGGCACTGAGCAGCTCGCCGAAGGTGCGCGATTTGTTTAATTATCGGTTTGACGAGGGTAGTATGAAGGGCCATGCCTTTGGTAATTTGTTCATGGCAGCGCTGGAAAAGATGACGGGGAGCTTTGCTGAGGCGGTGGAACTGGCGAGTGAAGTTTTGGGTGTAAATGGACGCGTGTTTCCAATTACTTTGGATGATACAACTATGTCGATTAAGCTAAAAGACGGTACGACTGTCAATGGTCAGCACGCGGCAGAATCGCTGCAAATTCCGCGCGGCGAGCGTCCGTGGCTGGAATTGAAGCCGCCGGCTGGCATTAACCCGCGGGCGCGCCAGGCGATTTTAGATGCTGATTTGGTGGTGATTGCGCCGGGGCTATTGTATGGCAGTTTGGCGCCAGCGTTGTTAGTGCGCGGCGTAACCAGAGCGCTGGCAGAGACTAGGGCAAAGAAAGTTTATGTCTGCAATTTAGTTAATAAACCGGGCCAGACAGACGATTTTACCGTGGCGGATTTTGCGGATGAGATTGAGCGATTTTCAGGTATTGATATGGACTATGTTTTATATAATAATCATCGTCCTCCGGAAAAACTAATCGAAAAATATTCACATGACGGCGAATATTTGGTGGAATGGGATGAGGAGACGTTGAAAAACAAGCATTATTATGCGTCGGGCAAGCGGTTGATTGCTGATACTGCTTGGGTGAATAAAAATTCTGATAGCGATCCGTTGGCAGCACAACGCAGCCTAATCCGACATGATGCTGATCGAGTGGCGCGCGAGTTGATGCGGATTTATTTTGCTTAGAAATATAGCGCGGTCAGCTTGCTTGCAATTGTATTGTTTTTATGTTAATATAGACAATGCTTATGCAAAACGAACACCCTAGAACTGAAATGGATTGCGTTAATCATGAGACTGATAATAGCGGCGAGTTAGAATATAAGGAGCTGGCTAAAAGTCTTGTTGAGGCGTTTGGCAATAATCATATGACCGAAGCTCGCAGGTTGGCGGCGGAGATTATTTTGGATATGCCGCCGGCTGGATCGGAGCGTTCTGAGCAGGATGATTTTTTGGAAAGTCGTCTGGAAGGAAAAGATCTTGATGATGAACACAGGGATGTTGTTATCGGGATTGTTGAGGATTATCGGGTAATTCAGGATGTTTTTGCTAGCTATGCGGACGGATTAAAAGATACCGATACTGAGGCGGCTAGGTTATTGCAGCTTGGCGATGCAGATCGGATACCCGACAATGTTTGGGCAAAAGAGATTCCGATTCCGCCGCCAAAATTGGATGATTTGATCAAAACTTTTTCAACGAAGGGAGAAGATTCTCAGGGGGTCGGACTGGAGACGGCGATGATAGCCGGCGCGATTACGCTGGCTAAGCTGATTACGACGCCGTACCATGATGCCAAAGCTTATAAAGAGGCAGTTTTTGCCAAGAATATTTTGGCGCCAATATGTAGTATCATTGGTGCTGACGCTTTGGAATCGGCGCAGAATGACGAGGTGGACGCTATCGCTGGTCGTAACATCGGCGATAATATGAGCGGCACGGAATTGAGCAGGGATATTGATTCTTTGATGGATGAAGCCGACCGCGTGGTGGCGCTTCATTTCGGCCGTAAAAACTCAAACGATCCGGAGCGGTTTAACTTTGCTATCAGTAATGTGAAAGGTATTACCAGCGAACTTGTCGGCGAAGCGCAATTGAAGTCGCCAATTGGTATTTCGTCGCCGCATAGTATGTTTTTCCAAGTTGGTTCTGTACGGACTGAAAACGGCAACGATTTGAAACTGCGCGCGCGAGGCAAGGGTAGAGGGTCTTATTTGCGCAAGCTGTTGAAAAATCTTGGTTATTATAAATCCCGCGCGGAGAAAAATGATGAACATCAGGACGTTCATCCGATTGATTTATATGGGCTAACAATGATTGCCGATAATAATGAGCAGTTGGCTAAAGAGTACGCGGCGGCTGTGGTGAGAGCCTTAAAATCTGATAAAATTACTCCGTATCCTTCACCGGGGCGAGAAAAAGAGGTGTTCATTGTTAAGGGTTCAAAGGAATTTCAGGATACAATTCGCGAGGCTGTGCTGGCGGAAATTCCCGATGTTGATATGGGTCTGTTTAGCTTTAAGAGTAAAAAGGGCGGGTTTACCGATGCAAAGATTACCGGCCTGTACGAAACTGGCGACGGGCGCGTTGGGTTCGCGCCGTTTGAGATGCAGTTTTCTACTCCGGACGCTCGCTTGACGGCGCGCATTGGCGGCAGGGCTGCTCATTTCTTGTTTAAGCTGATTAATACGTACGGCGATGAGATAGCTGATCTTGATGATGAATATTTGGCTGCGATAAAAGATATTTGGTCGCGCAAGCAGGATTATTTTAATAATCGCGACGAATCATCTACGGAAGTATGTTTGACAGACCAGAGCCGCAGGCGAGTTGAGGATTTTTGGAGACGAATTGCTAAGAGACGACAGCATGCGCGCGATTTGGGCGGGACAGCCTTGCAATAGTATAATGAGGATATGATAGTCTACTATACCGACGGTTCTGCTTCGCCAAATCCCGGTCCGGGCGGGTTTGCGGTGATTCGTGATCTCCAGCCGTGGATTTTGGGGTCAGAGGACGGCGAGACGACTAATATTCGCATGGAAGGCAAGGCGCTAATTGCGGCGCTTCAGGACGCGGACGGCGCGCCGTGCGTGATTTATACTGACAGCGAATTTTGGATCAACGTGGTGACCAAGTGGGCGCCGGGTTGGCAGCAGCGCGGCTGGACGAAGAAGGGCGGCGAGATTAAGAATTTGGACATCGTGCGTGAGCTATATGAGCTGTACTCAAATTCGCAGGCAGAGCTGTGCTGGGTGCGCGGTCATGAGGGTGATGAGGGAAATGAGCTGGCGGATGAGTGGGCGAATCGGGCGCGACTGGGCGAGCGATTGACTAAATAAATAATTTATGTTACAATAAAAATATGAATAGGCTATATTCAACAGAACTTACTGCGGTGCGAGCTGACGCGAAGCTCTTTTTTGATCGTCCTGAGGATGGATCGGAGATTATAGGTGTTATCACGGAAATAGAACCAGAGAAGGATGAGCTAAATGTTAAGATAGGACTAGGGGATTGCGGACTTCATGGCACGTTGCTGCGTATGATGGGTATAAAAGATGTTAGTGTACCGTTATCTGGCAAGATGGCATATTCTCAAGCGATGGGGCAATTAGTAAGGTGCATGCTATTTGATATGCGCCGCGATGGGTCAGATTTATCGACGTGGCAGACAGTAGCCTCTGCTTATATGGCAAGTTTAGCGTTGGGAGAGTTGTTACGTATGCCGCGAAAGGAGATTGATAAGCTGGAGGATCCGAGCGATTTGTTGTTTGAAGCTCCACGGATGCAGCAGTTAGATGAAGAGATAGGTAGAAGAATCGAAGTTCGCCAGGGGTAAGTTTTCTGGACGTCGTTTCTTACTGCGTGCTATACTGGAGCAATGGAAGAAGTGAGGGAAACGACTGATATTTTTTTGTGGGCCAATCAAACTGATGCAAAAAAGAACGATTTACAGATAGAGCTGTTTTTATTTAATAAAAATTACACGCCGTATTTTATGCCTTTGAAGGGCGATGTTGAGCAGCAGCTGCGGCCGTTATTTCTGTTTGATTATATCAATCAAGTTAATTTGGGGGCGGGCACTGGCCTCAGCGTGCGCGATTATGAGTTGAGCGAAGCGGAAGAAAACGTGCTATTGCGAACAGACCTCGCCAAGGTTGGCCGAGCGGAAACCTTGATTCATTTGATTGAACATGAGCGCGGCGATATCGTGGAATTTTCGGAAACTGAGCATGAGTTTAAGCGGATGAAGGGCGTACTGGCACGGTTTACTGATCCGAATGATCCAGAAAAAATCTTTTACACCGCCAAATTGATCCAGCAGGGGCAGACACTGAAAAGCGCGCTAGCGTGGGAGTTTTCTGACGGCAAGTTTGGTGCGTTTAAGGCGGAGGTTGGCTTTAAAGTGCCAGATGATAACCAGGTGCTGATCATTGGTCAGGATATTTTCGCCTTTAATCCTTCGAAGTTTGAGCGGATGTTTGGCTATGAGTACAAGAAGCAGGTGATTGCCGATAAGAAAGTGGCGGAGATTGAAAAGGAATATAAGTTGAGCTTCCCAGAGGGCTTGGATCTGAATGCGCTGGTCAAGGAGCGCAAAAAGACTATCAATAAACTGCAAAAACTGGAAATCGGCGAGGTCAAGCAAGAGCAGGTGTTGGACTATGCTGACGAGATGCAACTAGAGCTAATGAGTGATGATAGCGGCGCGATTATTATTATGGATGGTAATGATCTGGATATGTTTGTGAACTTGATCAATGAGGATTATATCGAGAGTAAAATTACCGGCAAACGCTACGAAATTAAGTCGAAAAAACTGCTGGGCGAGCCTGAGGGTGAACCGCCGCGAGGTTAAGTATGGATCAGGAATTAGCGCTGGCGATTTTGATGAGCGGTCGGTCGGCGTTGCTGACAGGTGCGGCTGGTACTGGTAAGACGCACCTGCTGAACACGTTTATTGCACAGGCGCGTGACCAGGGTAAAAAGGTGTCAGTAACAGCGACGACGGGCTTGGCGGCGACGCACCTGGGCGGCAATACCATTCATAGTTGGAGCGGTATTGGCGTGAGCGATCATCTCGCGAACAACTTTTTTGATCGGCTGTCAAAAACGCGGCGTGAGGTGATTACCAAGACTGATGTGCTGGTGATTGACGAGATTTCCATGCTGCATGATTTTCGGTTGGATATGGTCGATCAGGTGCTGCGTGGCGTCAGGGAAAACGACCAGCCGTTTGGCGGTATCCAGCTGGTGATGAGCGGCGACTTTTTCCAATTACCGCCGATCAATCGTCCGGGCGAGCAGGGCGGCGGCTTCGTGGTGTATTCGGAGGCGTGGCAGGAGCTGCAGCCGGCGGTGCTATATCTGGAGCGGCAATATCGGCAAAATGACGAGCAGCTCCTCGAGATTTTGACGGCACTGAGAAATGACGATATTAGGCGGCATCATGCCGAAATGCTGCTGGCACGAACGGAAGTTCAGCCGCCTGATGGTGACATTACCGAACTGCACACTGTCAATGTTGACGTCGATGCTATCAACAGTCAGAAGTTGGCGGAGCTGGCGGGCGAGGAGCGGACGTATCAGCAGACGACGACTGGATCGAAAGTGTACGTCGAGAACTTGCAGCGGTCGGTGTTGGCACCGAGCGAACTGGTGTTGAAATTGGGTGCGTTGGTGATGGCGGTGAAAAATTCGCCGCAGAAATTGTACGCCAATGGCAGCATTGGTACGGTGGTGGATTTTGAGCCGCTGACGGACTATCCAATTGTGGAGTTTCGTGACGGCCGGCAGGTGACCATGGTGCCGGATGTATGGGAGCTGCGTGACGGTGAGCGCAAGCGCGCTAGCATTTCCCAGGTGCCACTGCGCCTCGCCTGGGCTATCACCGTGCATAAAAGCCAAGGCATGACCTTGGACGCGGCAAAAATTGACCTGAGAAAAGCGTTTGTTGAAGGTATGGGCTACGTGGCGCTGAGTCGGGTGCGTGATTTGGATAACTTGTATCTATATGGAATTAACCGCAAGGCGTTGGCGGTCTCGCCTGACGCGTTGGCGATTGATGAGGTGTTGCAGCAGGCAAGTAGTGAAGCGGCCAAGCACTATCGTCCGATGTTGGAGGAAATGAAGCGAAAGCAGTCAGCGCCGAAAAAATCCGGTAAGAAATATCAGTCCGGCAGCTGGCAGCAAAAAATTGCCAAAATGCGCGAGACACACCCGAAGGCCTACATGCCGTGGGAAAAAGCCGACGACGACATCCTCAAACAGGAGTTTTTACAGGGCGCAACCATCCAGCAGCTTAGTCAAAAACTTGGTCGTCACGAGGGCTCAATTAAGATGCGGCTGCAGAAGCATTTTGGGGAGGAGGTTTTGGGCTAGCTCAAATGCTATAATGACCGCATGAAGCAGTTAGCTTTTTCACCCCTATACACGCCGATGTCCGAGTCTGAAGTACAGTGGTTTCGGCAGTATTACCAAAGCGTCAACGTCGAAAGAAAAGCTAAGGGAGTTTTTGGCCAAGCGCTGGGTATAGTTTATATGACTATCGTAATGAGTGTTTTTATAGGCGGATTTTTTGTAATACCAGAATCAGCGATGCCTGCAAATCTTAAACTCGTATTAGCGCCGATGGTTATTTTCATCTATATATCATTCATTGCTCTTATTAGGCGACATGTCAGGGTTTTATTTGACTCGGGGAGGGCGACTGACAAACGGTACATGATGGCAGCTTTAAGCAAATTTGCTGGGTTAAATCAGCTTGATTTCATGCCGTACGTAGAAAACCCCGATAATTCTGGTGTTATTTTTCAAGAAGAGTGGTCGCGCGATAAGATTTCGCGCAATGTTTTGTCCGGTACGCTCGGCGGCAAGCTTAATTTTCAAATGGGCTGGTATGAGAATAAAGTTACATTGGATCACGCCACACGCTATTGGCGCTATTTGCGAATTGATATGAATCGGAATTTGCCGCATGTTATTCTTGACTCGACAGTTGATAATGTTAACATTCTCGGCAAAGTTTTTAATAATTTGCCAGATGATATTGATCCTAATCAACGGCTTAGTCTGGAGGGAGGTTTTAACGATTACTTCACGCTGTATGCGCCAAAAGATTATGAACGAGACGCTTTGTATATCTTTACGCCGGATTTAATGGCGCTGTTGATTGATGGTGCGACGTGGTGCGATGTTGAAATAGTGGATAATCAGATATATTTTTATAGCGCTTATAATAAGTTTGACTATGTAAGAGAGATGGAATTTGTGTGGAAAGCGTTTCGCATTATGAGTATTATGGGTGCCAAGTTGTATAATCAGACGGATTACTACGCTGATGAGCGAATTGGCAATTGGCAGCTTAATGTTGTTGCCGATCAGGGCAAACGCTTGAAAAATTATATGCCGTTGATTAGCACTATCGTTTTTGTGTTGTCTGCTGTGTTTCTTGTGATATATGCTGTCGTGGTTACCATAGCTCCGATAATAATGAGATAGGATGCGGTTAGTTTCTGGTTGCAAAGTTGGGTTTGCTGAGACCGTGAACTGATACGGTGATTTGACATTATTTATATTTTGTGCTACTATACAAGTAGTAAGGAATTAAAATAAACAAATATGACAGAAGAATTGATTGCCGCGACTAATAAGAAGAATGGCGAAGATAGACTTGTGCCCGGCGCTGATAGACTGCTGGCGCCAGGGCCGGATAAAGCTGGCGACCTTGGTAGAGCGGCGCTTCTTCCTGCGCCTGATGGAGCGCCTTTATTAGAGGAAGGAGCTAGTTATGATGAACGGAAACCTCGACTGCTGCGGCGGATAGGAGGATATGTGGCTGGTTTAGCGTCTCGGCTGGCGGAAAGGACTGGCTGGCGTAGTGCTGATGAGAGTCATGAGGCTGCAGATAATGCGAGCGGCGATTCTGAAAGCGAGCATCTTCATGCCGAAGAGGAGGAACTTGACGAATTGACCCTGCAGAGAATTAATAAGATTGACGAAGAGTGGGAGTTTCGGGCTGACGTGGATGGCTTTAACGGCAATTTTGCTCCTAAGAGTTTTCCTGATTTCGCAGGAAGTATCGCGCGGGGCGATTATGAAGAAATAGAGAAGCTAGTGCCTAATGTAAGAAAGTTGTTGGCAAATGACGATAGACTTAATAATGATAAAGAATACTTCCATTATTTTACACATTCTTTTTTGCTGGATTTGGCAAAAAAGAATGTTGCGGCGTTTTTCAGAGAGCATTATGAGCATATGCCGAAACTTGCAGATAGTGCCCGGCGTGCTATGCAGGAGCAGGTTAGCTCAATACGTTCTCTCAAGGATAAACGCGACAGCGGCGAGTATTTTGGCTACGATTATGCACATGAAAGCGCTGTAATTAAATTAATGAATGCCGAAGCAGTATTGCCTGGGGAGATAGCCGAAGAGTTTAAAGATAGAATTGTTGAAGAGGTGGCCGAGGCTATTGAAATCTCTGCGGATTCAATGGGTTGGCGTGGATTTGACAAGTACGCAGTCTGGCTGGCAGATCATGGCTTTCCGCCGGAGCGCTGGCCGCAGGACGCCAGAGATCGAGAAGACTTTCCAGAGCCATTGCGCCGGCTGGTCAACGAACAGGGCGATAAAGAAAAGGGGCTTGATCGGGCGATCATCAAATACTGTATAAAAAAGACAGAGCTGTATGATGGCGATAGCGACAAGATGAAGCCCGACGTCTACGGACGGTGCGATTTGATACAGAAGTATTTCGAAGGGCGTTTGCCAGAGTTAGATCGTGAGATGATATTTTGCGGTGTTTCGAGTATGGTTACTTCATGCTCTTCCAAGAGCACATACCGGCAGGCCGAAATATATTATGATTATATCCAAACTATCCGCGGGATTGGGCAGGACAACGCTAACAGGCTGGGCGACGAGCTGGGAATAACGCATTTCTCTGACTGGAGTCCAGAAGTCTTGCGAGGCACGCTGCATATATTAGAGACTGGGCGTACAGAATCTGGCGAACCGGCAACGATAATTATCAGGGGAGATAATGGTGATCACAACGATGCTGCACATGCATTTCGCAGCATAAAATCTACTGATATGTTTGCTGCTGAAATAAGCAATACCAACATGCTATCTGGTATAGTAAAAAAGCTAGAGGAAGCTGGTGTTGATAGTAGCACGTTTTATTCAGTCATTTTGTTTGGTCATGGCGGCGAAGATGCGTTTTTTATGTCGTATGGCGAAAAAATACCGCCGGATTCTCAGGAGTGGCGCAATAAAAAGGGTATGCGCGATCTTGTTACGGCTTTGGCAATAGATACTATCGTACTAGATTCATGCCATCCGCTTGTGCGAGAAAAGGATAAATTTACACCTCTTACGCTTGGCGAGGGATTTCAGCGGCGCAGGGGTACAGCGCCGGCGATTTCTAAAGCGTTTCCGTGGATTAGGGTTGTTAGCGGATTAGATGGAGGAGTGTATCCCTTGGCAGATGAAACAGGTTATATTAATATGGCGACCACGGATAAAGGGGGGATAAATGAAACGCATACAATGGCGGAAACCTGGAATGGATGGACGTGTGTATATGAGAAAGGAGCGGATAGACAATGATTGAAAAAGCGCGTGATGGTAGCGACGGGTTGGTCTCAGAAGCGAAGCTGATTATGCAGGAAATCGGGGAAAATCCCGACGATTACGAAGCGTTTGCGGGGAGATACTTGGCGGCTATGGCTAGTGCGATGTATCATTTTGCGCAAGGTGACGACGACGCTTCTATGGATGTTAATCTGGCTCGGTTTGATAGTCATGGTAATCTGTCTGAAGATAAATTTGACATATATCGTATTAAATACAAGGCTAGTGAAAATGGAGGGATTGGCGAATGCCATGTATACAAAATTATTCCCGGTGAAGATGATCCACAGGAGGCTACCATGCAAGAGATTACCGCGCAAGACGCGAACCTTGATACTTGTAACACGTTGGGGCGGATTTGGAAGGAGTTTGCAGTTAGCAGAAAATCCAAGGACTAAAGGTAATTTTTATGAGAAGAAGTCTTGAGACAACATTTCTTCCGCCAGGAGAGAATGAAGATAATCTTGAGAGGGATTCGGGCGCCGGGCCAGATATAGAGGCTACTGGGGGGAGTGGTTCGTATGTCGACAACTATAGCCTTACTCCGGTAAAGTTTTCAGGAGTCGAGATTCATCCTGCTGGAGCGAGCGATGAAATTAGCCCTGAAGAGGCATGCTGGCGGCTAGAGTCAGAGGGAGTGGTCAAAGTTGCTCCGCGTTTAGATGAACAGCTGGCAGGTAAGGCTGAAGACAGGAGTAATATTATCACATATACTCCCAGAACATGCTGCATCCCACAAACTTTTACATTAGATGATCTGTATAGAGGTGATAGGGCAGAATTAACGGAATACGAAACGCTATGCCAGCTTGATGGGTTTTTTGCCTATGTAGAATCCCTAAACGGTAAATGTGCAAATGAAGCTAAATCCATGCGCGAAAATTTGACATTTATTGGCGAAAAAGAATACAAAGAAGCAGCGGCTGGTATCGCTGTCAGCTGGAAAGCAGCTCTTGAGGCAAATACCGATTTACAAATTTGTGTTATCGCTGGAGAAATTAAAATTAATAAGAATCAGATAAAGAGCGATGAATATTTATTAGATAATATACTAGCCAATTTTACTGAAGAAGATTGGGAAGAATACGGTGATAGGATTATCGTTGATCGAGATGATATTGCGAATATGCCAAAAGAAAATTTGCGAGTTGTGCTACTGGATGATTGGACTATTAGCGGCTCGCAGCTTAGAGATGTTTATCATTCGCTAGTTGATCAATATCCCGAAATAGAAGATCAAATTGAAATGCAGTTGATTGTAGCTAATGAGCAAAGAATAAAATATGGACTTTCGGTCGATGAGCTGATGGGTGATGGTAAGAAGATTCCCGTTAGAGCGTATTTCTTGGCACACGATTCTAAAACAGCAAAGAACGGAGCTTATATCACTGGGTTTCATTCTTCTGTTGACTACGATTTCGAGAAGTTGATACGGAGAATGCTTTGGCACGCCGAAGGTAGAGAAAAGAAATCTGAACCAAGAGGAGAGATGTATATGCCTCCGGGAACAAATATCGTACGTCCATATCGCAAGGATGGAGTGACGAGAGATAGTTTGGTTAATATTAAGAGAGCTCGCCAGTGTAGGCGCAGGCGACTGGCAGAAAGGCAAGGAAGCGATTATGCTATACTATGAAAATATGGAGGAGTTACCGCAAAAAGCTTCTGATTTTTTATCTGGTGATTTTCTGGCTGGATTAGAGCAAAAAGATTCTGCAAAGATTAGAGATCAGGCTGCGGTGCTGCCGCATAATGTAGTCCTTGAAGGGATTGGCAATCGGATGCTGATACGGGATTTTCTGGTGCAAACGAAGGGAGAGTTGTCGAGCTACGTTTCAACTCTTGATGTTGAAGAAGTGGATTTGGAGGATGGTATACGGCGGTTGTTTGGCGTTATAGACGGAAGTTTAGACGAAATTTTCAAGGATGCTGATGAGAATAAAGACAGACCGGGCGGCCTCGGTATGGAGCGTTTTCGCCAAGAATTTCGGAATACAGACGATATTGCTGTTATAAATTTGGCGGGTCATATAGCCCAGATGGACGTTGATAAGATATTAGCAATAAATAATCCGTATACCGTGATGAAGGCTATTCGAGGCGCTATCGTTGAAGAATTGTGGAAAAACGTACAGGATTATCGAGAAACTGGCGATAATCAAGAAATTAGGGATGCTATTAATGAAACCATAGCGGAGTTTATAGATATCATGGATAAAGATATTTTATATAGCATACTGCATGACGGCGAGGATGTTATTGGCTGTTTGCGGTAATAGATGGATCCCTTAACCTAAAACGGAACATCCCGTAGAATTAGGTTTGTAACAACAACTAATTCAGAAAGGACTGTTCCGCTATGTCTAGTGTAGCAGATATTCCGAGCGAAGCTCGGTGCAAGCAGCTCGTGTACGAGCTGGTAACAAAACAAAAACATCATGAGTGCGGCCAACGCATTGCTTGGAGATATGGACGAGACTATGGCTGGTGCCGAGCCTGCCGCATGAAGATTCGTCCGAAAGCGAGAACATGGTTCCGCGGCAGTAAGCTACGTTACCGGCAGCTCTTTTGTCTTCTCATGGCTTGGCAAGCCCGACAGAGTCCTGGCAGTGTTCGTATGGCAACAGGACTCAGCTATACTACCATCCATCGGTGGTATGCCCGCTTTCGCCAGCATCTGCCGTCAGACGGCGGTGAACTACTCTCTGGCATGGTTGCTGTCGATGAAGCATGGTTCGGCAAGCAGCGCCATAGTAAACGCGGCAAACAAACCATTGTCATGGGCGGCATAGAAGTAGACACCAGACGCTTGAGGCTGCAAGTTATCCCCGACACTGAGCAAGATAGCATTGAATTGTTCCTTGAGGTATGGGTAGCTAGAGGCAGCCATCTTATCACGGATGCTCATGCGAGTTACAATGGCGTGGAGTGGCTTGACTACTCTCGAGAAGCCTATAACCACTCGACAGGACACTTTGGCATGAGCAACCACATTGAGTGTGTCTGGAGTGCTATGAAGCGCCACCTGAGAAAACTCTACGGCTGCGTTCCAACCCGCCATCTAGCCCTATTCCTCCGCGAATGGGAAGCTAGGCACAACCAGCGGGAACTCTTCAAGTCCCCGCTGGCATACCTAAGAGCTACGGTTGTGACGGATTAGTTGAGGGGATCTAATAGATGGTTACTTGACAATATTAGAGATGTAGTGATATGATGACTTCCTAAATATTAAGCGTGGTGGGAGAAAAGATAGTAGTTATTATAATGGCTAGCCGACTAGGACCTATAAAGAGAGAAACAATTGAGCATCTTCGAGGATGCGACAAAGGCAGGGAAAAGAAATCAAGGAATGAACAGTTAAAGGATGCAAGTGAGCGGCTACAGGAGCTTATGCCGGAGTTGTGGCGCAGGGCAGGGCTTTTGTCTCGGTTAACAAGAGGTTCGTACGAAGACCTTGAAGACGGATTTAGCGTTGGGTTTTATCCTGATGATGATGACAGGATAGTATTGCCTGTAGGAAGTTTTACAAAAAAGCCAAAGAAGCCGACACGACTAGAAGAGGGCAAAGGGGCAGAAAGAGACAAGTTTATAAGAAAACCTATAGTTGTTTTGTACGCAGTAGGAGAGGCTACGCGTAAAGATGGTAGTAGAGGCGACAGATATCTTAAGCAGACAAGACTGGTTGGGGAGACTGGTTGTTATGATACGAAACTTGCCGTACAAGGAGAAGATTGCGGAACTTGGCGGTTTGGAGAGGGGATTGGTCTAAAGAGGCAAAAACGCGCCTTAGGTGCGATTGCTGCTATGCGGGCAAGAGTTGACGACGCTATCGTGGACTGCTTGATAGAAAATGCCGCTCACGAGCCTCGTCCGGAAGAAATGGCGCCGCGCGTCAGTATTGAGGACTTATTAGGCAATACCGAGATGGTTCGACTACCTGAGGGATGGTTTGCTCCTGCTGAGTCAGGTCACCATACTGGCAGTAGCTGCAATAGAAGGTATCCTATTGCGTTGTATAGTCGTCCGCTTGAGGATTTTACAGGCTGGGATTACGATGATTAGCCAAGGGATAGTTGCTGCGCTAGTATATAGCTAATTAGCGTCTGAAATAAACATAGTACCACTAGACTTTTCCACAAAACCGTGGAAAAGTTTTCGTTTGGTAGGGAAATGGGTAGAAAGTGGGTAAAAGGGCTTGCATGTGGGTAGTTGTGGGTAGTATAGTGGAATCAGTGGAACGAAAGTTGATGGCAACACCAACCAAAACAAACATCCACTGCGAAAAAACCAACTAATCTACCACGGAGGAAGGACGACGTGCAGACAGATTACTTTGAGCGGAAGTTGGACGACAAGCGGCGCTTGACGATCCCGGCAGAGCTCAGGGCGGAGTTTGCGTCCGGCGTCGTGTTGACCCGCGGGTTTGGCAACTATCTGCACCTGTATCCGCAGCAAGTCTGGGATCGGGAAGTGGAAGGCGCGCTGACCGGAAGCATTCTGGATGAGCGGGTGGCCGACCTGAATGTCAAGTTCCGCCGCGGTAAAACCGCTTCGGCGCTCGACCAGAAACAGGGGCGAGTGACGATTGAGCAGCATTTACTCGACTATGCTGGCATTGACCGGGAAGTCGTGGCGGTGCGGGCGGGCGCGTATTTTCGGCTGATGGCGGCTGAGAATGCGGATTGATTAGCTGGGGTCAGTACTTTAACAATTTGAAAACCTCTCGAGATCAACTATCTGGGTATTTGAAGATGGCGGGTGGCAATTTGCTCCACGATAAAAACGGCAACGTTCTTTCCTCAAAACACCTCCCAAAAAACTCCACCTCACACATAAGTCTCTTTTGGAAACTATGGTTGTCACTGACAATCATCACATTTCCACTCTTAGACAACAAAAACAAACAAAACACAAATACAAAACAGCCAGAATTAAATATCCAGTTAGGTGATCTCGAGCATTGCTACTGTATCTGGTCGCAAGATTTTCGAGATTTATCTCCGTACAGCGATTGCAGCCCAAGCGACGAATGTCGCCTGGCGCGTAAAGAGGAGTAAATCTCGAAGAATCGCCGCGACCGATGATACAATAATAAAGCAATGATGAGTATTAAAGAACATCCACCACAGTCGGAGACGCTTCAGACGAGCGAACCGATTCATGTTCCCGTACTCCTTGAGGTGACCTTGGATAGGTTGCGGCCAGCTAAAGGCGAGAGTTATCTTGACCTGACGGCTGGCTATGGCGGCCATGCTAGGGAATTCCTCACGAGGACGGATAATTACTTGGGCGCAGTGCTGGTTGACCGCGATGAAAATGCGATTAACACGCTGGGCGATTTGGCTAAAAAGGGTGCGACGCTAATTCACAAAGATTTTGTGAGCGCAGCGCAGGATTTGGTCAAGCAGGGACGTACATTTGACGTGATTTTGGCTGATTTGGGGGTGTCGTCACCACAGCTTGACAGAGCAGAGAGAGGTTTTTCGTTTCGGTTTGACGGGCCGCTGGATATGCGGATGGATAATCGGACGGAAACGACGGCAGCGGATATCGTCAACTCGTATTCGGTTGATGAGCTGACGCGGCTGATAACTCGTTACGGCGAGGAAAGTCCCGGGCGGGCTAGGCGGATTGCGCAGGCAATTGTTGGTGCCAGGCCGATTCGGGGAACGACCGAGCTGGCTGATCTGATCAAGCACACTGTCGGTCGCGGCGGGATGAAACATCATCCGGCGACTCGCACCTTTCAGGCACTGCGCATTGAAGTCAATCACGAACTTCGGCTGATTGAGGAATTATTGCCGCTGCTGCCACGCCTCCTTAATAGGGGCGGGCGCGTTGGAATAATTAGCTTTCATAGTCTGGAGGATCGATTGGTCAAGCGATATTTCTGGGAGCAAGCAGTTGCCGGTTACGAGGCCGAGCTGATCATCCCAGAGAAAAAACCGGTGTCTGGAACAGAAGATGTTCACAATCCGCGCAGTCGAAGCGCTCAGTTTCGCTACGCCGTGAAAAAATAAAACAAAAAAGGAGGGCGACACCATGCCAATCCACATCAAAGTACAATTCCAGGACGCAGAAGTAGCTGAGACCGTTGCGGTACGCCGCGGCTAACAAAGCGCGCATTCCGGAATATACACTCTAAATCGGAAGCAGCCCGTTCTAATATTCTAAAAGGGGCGGGCTAGCTTTCCCCAATAAAAATTATAAATAAAAATAAGAATAGAAGCAATGACAACCACCACATTTACTCCGCGACGTTCAGGCGTCCAGATGCGGCGCAACCAGAACTCAACACGTTTCCAATCTCGGGTCAAACTTGGTCCTGTCGCTCATACAGTGCTCGTCGCGCTGATGATTACAGTACTGGGCTTGATTTATTTGACTCAGGCAATTAAAACCACAGCCTATGGCTACGAGGCGCAGGATTTGGATTCGCAGATAAATGAATTGAGCGCTAAAAAATCAGAATTGGAAGTACAAAATGCGCGGCTGACATCGCTGGAGAGGGCGAAGAACAGTAATGTCGCGGCGGCCATGACATCGACCGAGACCAGTTACGCGCGGTAGCCTGAAATGATATACTAAATAGAGCGATTATGCAGCGGCTTACACATTCCAGAACTGGCTGGTTGGCCATCGTTTTACTCTTGGCGATGGCGGCTTTTGTGTTAAGGCTGTTTTACTTGCAGATTTTGCAGCATGGCATGTATACTGAGTTGGCTCGGGCTAGCCAGCAGCGGCAATTTGTTATTCCGGCAGAGCGCGGTAAGATATATATGATGGACGGGCAGGCGTTGGCGCCAGTGGTGCTGAATCGGATGATTTATACGGTAATTGCTGATCCGCAGGCGGTGGAAGACAACGAGCGCAGTAAAATTATTGCTAGCTTGAAAGAAATCGCCGGCGGAGAGATGGTTCATCATGCCGAGGCTAAGCTGAATAATAAGAAATCCCGCTACGAGGTTTTAGCCAGGAATATTTCCAGAACGCAAGCCGAAAAATTAAAAAAGAAGAATTTTACCGGTATATTGTACCAGCAGGGGTCGATTCGCGATTATCCGGAGAACGGTCTGGGGGCGCACGTGCTGGGTTTCGTTAATGCGGCTGGCGACGGACAATACGGCGTGGAGGGCGCGCTGGAAAAGCGCTTAAAGGGGCAGAACGGTTTATTACAGGCAGTGACTGACGTCAGGAACGTGCCGTTGACAGTGGGCAAGGATAATATTCGGATTGAGGCGAAGGCAGGCGAGAGTATTGCTTTGACGGTTGATCGGAATATTCAGAGTTACACTGAGTCGGCGCTGAAAAACGGTGTCGAGGCAGCGCGCGCTACTGAAGGAAGCGTTATCGTTATGAATCCGAATAACGGTCGAGTTTTAGCGATGGCTAATTATCCGTCATACAATCCGGCGGAATACGCCAAGCAGACTAATGCCGCTGTTTTTATGAATAATGTTACGATGACGCCGTTTGAGCCGGGGTCGATTATTAAGTCGTTTAGTTTTGCTGCGGCGATTGATAAAGGCGCGGTTACGCCGTCGACCGTCTATAATAATACTGATTGTATTAAGGTGGCTGACAGGACTATGTGCAATGCGCTGCGCGGTTTGAATGGTCCGATATCGATTCAGGGAGCGTTTAATAATTCGTTGAATGTGGGTACAATTACGGCAGTGCGGAGACTTGGCAATGGTTCGCAAATCAATTTGCCAGCGCGCCAGACGCTGTACGATTATTATCATGACCGGTTTGGATTCGGGCAGGCTACTGGAATTGAGTTGAATGAGGCAGCTGGTTATGTTTATCCGCCGGACAGCGCCGAGGGCAACGAAGTCCGTTATTCGGCAATGACGTACGGGCAGAGCATGAACTTAACAATGGTACAGGTGGCGGCTGGGTTTTCGTCGATTGTTAATGGCGGGCAATACTATAGGCCGGCGATTGTTAGCGGTTCAGTTGATAAAAACGGCAAAGTCCATCCGTCCGAGAATAAAGCGCTGCGCCAAACGGTCAGCGCCGGGACATCGTCGCAAATGCGCGGTATGCTAGCGACGGCGCGCGGCTCGTCGTTTTTATCGAAGAACGATAAGCCGGGGTATGAAATTGGCGGTAAGACTGGAACGTCGGAAGCGGTCGTTAGCGGTCATTATTCACAAAAAGAGACGATTGCGACCTATATCGGCTATGGTGGCGCAAATAGGGCGGAATATGTCATAATGGTACGCGTGGCGGCGCCGGGCAGAGGGATTAACCTGCAGGGAAATTACCACGCCGGCCCGATTTTCACGGACATCTCCAACTGGATGATTGATTATATGAAATTAGCACCGAAGGGATAATCATGGCAACCGCTTTACAAACAATGACTAACGAATTAACGCATGTATTTTTACTCAGCGTCGGGGCGTTTTTATTGGCGATGTTTTTAACGCCGATTTATACATTTTTTGCTTACCGGTATCGGTTTTGGAAGCGGCAGCGTTCCGAGAGTACCGACGGTAAGAAATTGAAGATTTTTGCCAAGTTTCAAGCGGCGAAACTACAGCGTAATATTCCGACAATGGCTGGCGTGATCGGCGTGATCGCGATTTTTATTGTGACCTTTTTCTGTAATTTAGATCGGGCTCAGACGTGGCTGCCGCTGGCAGCGCTGCTGGGTGGCGGCGCGGTTGGTTTGATCGACGACATCATCAATATTCGCGGTACAGGTGGCGGCGCGGCGGGCTTACGCAGTCCGGTGAAGTTTGCGCTAATTACACTTATTGGCGCAGTCCTCGGTTGGTTTTTCTTTGCCAAATTAGGCGTGATGAGTTTTCACGTGCCGTTTATGGGGGATGTCAATATTGGCTGGCTGATTATTCCGCTATTTGCATTTGCGGTGGTGGCAACTGGCAATGCGGTCAATATTTCTGATGGCATGGACGGGCTGGCTGGCGGTCTCTTGAGCGCTAGTTTCGGCGCGTTTGGGGTGATTGCCTTGTTGCAGCAGCAGGTACTGCTGGCAGGATTTTGCTTTACGGTGGTTGGCGTGCTGCTGAGTTATTTGTGGTTTAATATTTATCCGGCGCGGTTTTTCATGGGCGATGTTGGCAGCTTTGCTTACGGTGCTAGCTTGGGCGTGGTAGCGATGCTGACGGATTCGCTGTTGCTGCTGCCAGTGATCGGACTGTTATTTGTAATTGAGGCGGGCTCCAGTTTGATACAGATTGCCAGTAAAAAATTCTTTAAGCGCAAGATTTTCTTATCGGCGCCGATTCATCATCATTTGGAGGCTATTGGCTGGCCGGAAACCAAGGTGACGATGCGGTTTTGGGTAATTGGCTGCGTGATGGCGTTTATCGGCGTGATGCTGGCTTTAGCGGGGGGTCATATTGCGTAGTTCAGCTGCCTTTAAGCGCAACGCCAGCAAAGTTGTGCCGGTTCGCCGCCATCGACCGATGTATCAGATTGCTCTGTATATGGGGCTATTGTTAATGCTGGGGCTGGTGGTCATGTACGCGCTGGGGCCGCAGCGGGCAAATGTGCTAAATTATGCATACGGTACGCATTATGATAGTAACTTTTTCTTTAATAAGCAGTTAGCTAGCGTTATCATTGCTATCGCAGCGTTTGCGATTTGCGCGCTGCTGCCATTGAAGTGGTTTAATAAGTATGCGAAACAGATTTTTTTAACTGGGCTGGTTTTATGCGTGCTGCTGGTGGTTATGGGCGCAGTTCTCCATCTGTCAATTGCCAAAGGCACGAACGGGGCTTACCGCTGGTTTTATTTGGGGCAATTAGGCAGCCTTCAGCCGTCGGAGCTGCTAAAATACGGCGTGCTGGTGTTTCTGGCGGGGTTTTTAAGCAAACGCGTCAAACAGGAGAAGATCAACGATATGCAGGAAACGCTTGTGCCGGTAGCGGTATTGGCAGGGATTTCGTTAATCGTCGTGGTGTTCTTGCAAAAGGATTTGGGGACTGGCATGTCGCTGGTGGCGATTATCATGGCAATGCTGGTGGTGTCTGGGATGAATGGAAAGATTATCGCCAAGGTGCTGGGCGCGGTATTAATCCTTGGCGTGTTGATGATCGCTATGTCGCCGCACCGGATTGAGCGCGTAGTAACGTTCTTACAGGGCGACAGCCGCCGTTCAGCTAGCCAGGATGACGGCGATTATCATATTCAGCAGGCGCGGATTGCGATTGGTTCTGGCGGGCTGCTGGGTCTGGGGATTGGCAAGAGCGTGCAGGCGACTGGTTATCTGCCCGAGGCGATTAACGACTCAATTTTTGCGGTGATGGGCGAGACGTTCGGCTTTCTCGGCTTGATGGCGATTTTAGCGCTTTTTACGGCGCTATTATTATCAATTTTGCGCGTGTCTGCCAGATTGCCGGACATGCGGCTGCGGCTGGCTGCGGCTGGCGTATTCGGCTGGGTAGCGTCGCATGTTATCATGAATATCGCTGCGATGACCGGCGTGGCGCCGCTGACGGGGATTCCATTACCGCTACTTAGCTACGGCGGTACTAGTATGATGTTTATTGCCGCGGCGCTTGGGCTAGTTTTTCAGATTTCCAGATACACATCACATAAACCATTAGAGGAGGGAAGCGATGGCAAGAATCTTAGCGGTCGGCGGCGGTTCGGGCGGACACGTTACGCCAGTGGTAGCCGTATTTAGGGAGTTGAAAAAATCAGGCGATCATGAGCTGCGGTTTTGGTGCGATCGAAAGTTTGGCGCTCGCGCCCGCGGAATTTTTAGCAAGTTTGACGAGACTATTCCGGTTGAGCTGATTGCTGCTGGAAAATTGCGGCGCTATCATGGTAAAAGCATTAGTTTTCACTTTCATCCGTCAATTTTATTGCCAAACATCCGCGATGCTTTTAAGGTGGTTATCGGGTTTTGCCAAAGCTTTATCAAGTTGTTGATTTGGCGGCCGGATGTGATTTTCATTAAGGGTGGTTATGTTTGCTTACCAGCTGGCTACGCGGCTCGGCTGCTTAAAATTCCGCTGGTGCTGCACGATTCCGACGCTCACCCAGGACTAACTAACCGGCTGCTGAGTCCGTTTGCTAAGGCGATTGGCACGGGCGCGCCGCTTAAATATTATAATTATCCGCCGGAAAAAGCTAAGTATGTCGGTATTCCAGTTGCGGCAGAGTTCAAGCCGTATACGGACGAGGAGCGCCGCCAATTGAAATCCAAGCTGCAATTTGATCCGAATCGGCCGCTCGTGGTGATTACTGGCGGCGGTTTGGGCGCAGCCAGGATAAATGAGGCGGTGGTTGCGGTTCGGGAGGATTTGTTGGCTGAATCATCGGTGTTTTTAATTTCTGGTAATTTGCAATATGAGCAATTGAAGGAAGCGGTCAGCGAATGCGACGGTTGGCGTCTGCAGGCTTTCGTCCATGACGGTATGGCGGAAGTTTTGGCGGCGGCTGATTTGGTAGTGACTAGGGCAGGCGCGACGACGCTGTTGGAGCTGGCGGCGCTGCACAAACCGACTATCATTATTCCAAACGGCCGGCTGACGGCTGGACACCAGTTAAAGAATGCTAAGGTGTATCAAGAGGCGCTGGCGGCGGTGATTGTGACAGAGGACGAGCTGGATGACGACAGCCAGATTTTGGCAAAGAAAATTATCGGCTTGCTGCGGTCTCAGAAAATTCTGCAAGGTTTGGGCAATAATTTTGGTAAATTTGCCAAGCCGAACGCTGCACGCGATATGTCAAATATGATATTAACCACAATTCGCCGGCAGGGCAGGCGTAAATGAAATTTGGCTTTCTGAAAAAGAAAGAACCTAAATTGACGCGCCGCGAAATTGCTGCGAGGCGCCAGGCTGAAATTTATGATGATATACCGGCGCAATCATACAGGCGCAACCGAACGCTAAACAGCCGCCAGACAGCTTCGCCGATGGAAATATCCGAGCGGCTGGAGGCGCATAGGCTGATTAAAAAGCGGCGCAAAGCCAGCCGGCGTTTTTTCGGCGCGGTATGCGGGCTTGGAATTGTGCTATATCTGCTGTCTCAGCTGACGATTAATGTTTCAGTTCAAACCCCCGACCCGAAGAGTTCTGGCAACGCCGCCAAGTATGCTAAAATCCTTAACGATTATTATGCGTCGCGTCCAGCTGAAAGATTCCGATTTTTTTTGGATCATAATAGTTTAATAAACTTCTTTTTACAGCAAGCTCCGGAAGTGAAAACGATCCGAATCGAGGGCGAATCTTTGGCTTCATCGTCAGTAAAATTACAATTTCGCCAGCCAATTGCTCAGTGGTCGTCCGGTAGTAAAGTATATTTTGTCGATGAAAGCGGCGTGACGTTTGAGCAGAATTATTTTGACGCGCCGACGGTAGCTGTCAAAGATGAAAGCGGCATCCCTGCCAAAAGCGGCCAAGAGGTCATTAACCGGCAATTTTTAAGCTTCTTAGGCCAGGCGGTGTCTTTGTTTACCCAAAATAACTTAAAAGTATCAGAGGCAACACTGCCAGCTGGCACAGTGCGCCAGGTTTGGTTTAAGGTTGATGGTAGGGATTATTATATACGAATGACGGTGGACAGGGCAGCTGAGCCGCAAGTTAAGCAGGCGATTATTACCATAAAATACTTGGATGGACAGGGGATAACGCCAGCATATATTGATGTCAGAGTAGATCAGCGGTCGTTTTATAGATAGCTGAATAGGTGATTGGGTAGTCTAATTAACAGGGGCGGGTATTGCTCTATTTAAGATATTAGTTCTCTTTTTGTTCTTTTTTGGGAGGCTGGGTAAAACGCGAAAAACTATATATTATTATATCTAAATGCTAAAAAGTCAAATATTGACTGGACGGCGAATTAGGGGAGCGGGGGAATAAAATTAAGAAAAAGTCAAATGCGTGGATTGCTGGCTGGATTTGGCGGCGTGTGGAAAACTTGGCTTAAGTTTGTACGCGATGATGTTTACGTACGCAGTTTGGTTGTAAAAACGCCAACAAAGCATGTGCCGGCGGCTTTAGGTATGTTGGTTTGGCTTAGCGACTGCGAGTATGGCGTGGAATGAATAGCTTGTCTTAATGTAAATGGAATACGTATAAAAAGTTTAGAATAATCTTAAGTTTTAGTCTGGCAGTGCTAAGGTTGCCCTGCCAGGTATTGGCAGTGAAAAACGATAAATGGGAGGAAGCTGGTTTATTTTGGGTATATTCTCATTCATCCGGCTGAACGTATTTATTAGTTCGTAAAAGGTACATTGTGCGACATTAAAACTATCTACGGAACATGATTACTCCATCGTCTTTTTTCAAGATAAATTTATGTAGTTTGTAAACTTTTGGAGATATCGGCGGCGATTAATTATGCTGCCGCCCTGTTTGGGGTTTGCCGGTATATTTATGTTCTAAATCTATATTTGCCATGTTTCATGTTTTTATTGCTATGAGCTGTTGATAGCTTTTGGCGCGCTAATTTGTGTTATTGATTATGGTTTGGGCTTTGATCGCTAAAGATGGTATTTTTATAAAATCTATGGAGTGTTGGCAATTGTTAGATGATTATTCTGGCATGACTTTAAGAAACCTGCGGATAATTAGTTCGCTTTTTGTTCTATAGTTTTTCGAGCGTTGATTCTTTAAGAGCGCGGGCGACTTCTTGCTTGATGATTTCACTATTCCACTCACCCGCCTTAAACCGCAGTAGGGGCATATTTGCATCGCTTATAATTGAGTTAACGAAAATGTCGCGCTTTTGGCGGTCAGGACGATCATGGGTGTTGTCGTCAAGTTCAATAGCTATGAGCGGTTTCATATCATTGGTGCAAATAAGAAAATCCACTGATTTGCCATTGATTCTTGAAAATGCCCTGTTCCAGTTCTGTCCGTAAACCTTATGATCTAAAAACATGCTTAAGTGAGCTTGCGGGATGATTACGCAGCCGCTTATTGCTTCAAGCAGGGTTTTATAGAATATTAGCTCGTGCCGTGTCATCGTGCAGGCTTTTTTAGTGTATGCATATTTCCTCTTTGGTTTTTTGGCGATATTATTATTTGTTTTTACTCCGATCGCTGCTAAGGCAAAAATTATGATTATGATAAACAGTACTTCCATGAGTGTAAGTATAGCATGATCTTTTCTATGAGGTTTTTACCGTCGTGCTCTATCTTGGGGTTCGCAGATGTAGTGATGGTGTCTCAGGGTTCTTAATTACTAGGGCGATTGCTCTAAACATTTAGAGGCTATAAGCTATATTGTTATCTGGGGTATGTTATGATATTTTTATAAGCAGGTTAGACGACAGTTGTCTATTAACTTAATTAAAATATGTAGGGAAATATTAATGGTTAGAAAAAAATTTGAACAAACACAACAGAAAGAGAATAAAGATAAACCTTCTGTTAATAAACGTAAGCGAGGCTGGATGATTTTTGGCGGCGTAATTGTTGCAGTTTTTGCTATTGTTCAAATCAATAGCACTGCAGAACAGGCTCGTCTTGAAAAAGACAACGTCCCTATTGCTATTTCTGGCGTGGACGATAATATTAAACTTGATTATCATACGAATAAGCGTGAAATCTCTGCTAAAATATCGGGCATTAGCTCATTCGCTGAAGTAAAAATATCGGAAAATAAAATTGAGGTTCATGATCGTAAAGACTCAGCTGGTAGTATCAAGTATGAAATTAAAGACATCAAAGAGGGCGATAGTGATATTTCTATCTCTGTTGTTGACGGTAAGCGTCGCGGCGATAAGACCATTAAGATTCATCGTCAGACAAAAGCTGATTATGACAAACAAGAGCTAGAAAAAGCTCTCAAGCGCGCCGAGGAATCAGTCAAAAAAGCCGAAGAACAATCGGGTGATGAAAATATATCTCGTGCTAAATCAGATATTGGTAAATTACCAGACGACAAACGTACGCCGTTCTATGAACGTATTGCCAAATTAGAAAAAGCCAAGCAGGAAGAAAAAGAGCGCGCCGAGAAAGTCCAAAAAGAAGCAGAAGAAAGAAAAAGACGGGAGGAAGCGTCCGCTGCGGCTAGGACGCGTCAACGCCAGTCGGCCCCTGCGCCGTCGCAGCCAGCTCCAGCAGAGTTGAATTTCCGCAGCTGTAAGGAGGCGCGTGCTGCCGGCTATAGCCATATGCGCCGCGGCGAGCCGGGATATTCATCCCATCTTGACGGGGACGGCGATGGCATAGCTTGTGATAAGCATAAATAACATTTAGTACCAAGAAGCAACTAAGCCAGTTTAAACTGGCTTAGTTGCTTTTATTGTTTTATATTTTTAGCTTTGACCAACAGAATAAACCTTGAATGTTGCGGTCTTTAGGCTATCTACTTTATCAGATTCGACATACTTGAATGCTTCGTACGAACCAGCCCCATTGCCTTTTAGATCGTTTGCATAAATTGTGTCTTCTGCGAGTCGCGTGCCGCTAGCGTCTACAGCTTCTATCTTAACGGTATATGATTTTGTTTCGGCGTTCTTATTTGTAACTTTAACATTCAACGAAGTTTTATTAATGCCATACTCATCGGCTATCGCTGAGAATTTACCAATCTCAATGTTAACATCGTTTTTGAGCAATTCGTCGGTCTTTTTGCCGCTTGACGTGTCTACTGAATCCTGGATAGCCTTACCTGCGTCGTTTAGCGCTTTGCCGTACATTGCTTGGCTAGCTAACACTATACCAATACAGACCACGCCTATAATTAAAACAGCGATTGACATTCCGCGGCCTGCGCCATCGCGTTTCTTGGCGCCAGCAATACCAATAATACCAAAAATTATAGCGAGTGCGCCAAGGATTGCAGCAAAGTTATTAATAAGTGGTACTGCCGATAACACTAGTCCGATAATACCTATGACTAATCCTGCTGTGACTAATCCAGATTTCTTTTGTTCATTTTTACCCATATTCCCCCTCGGAGATTATTTAATAATATAGAATTGCGTCCACTTTATCGTACAATGGCTGCCCATTTGCAAAGTGAACCAGACCATACGGTACCAGTTAGATCTAGACGTAATTTAGTATATCAATAAAGACTAAGGATTTGAATAGTTTTTACTAAAAATTTTATGCGATACGCGCTGTTTTATCGGGTGTTATTTCGATCAAAAGATTATCTATTCTATCGTAAGAACCACCTCTCTGTTGCTATGCGGTACTCTTCTTTCGCCTTCGCCGCCGCTTTTTGGGTACTGTAGTGGCGGTTGGGCCGGCTGAATCTGCTGGCTTATCGAGCGTGTTATTGCCGCGGATTTGCAGGATAACTTCGCCGCTGTTCGTGACGGTTTGCGGCGTAGTCGGTTGAGCGTTGGCGGCAGTGTTGGTTTTTTGAGCTGGTTGACTAGCGGCCTTTTTAACGGGCTGGGCTAATGCAGCTGCGGCGACGGCTTGCGGGCGCGCCTGGGCCGATTGATTTTTTGGGCGGTGGTTCGGCATAATGGCGGCATTAATCTCTCGCTCGACGTCTTCCCTGTTTCGCGAGTACATGCGCCGCGAATGTTCGATGATGTGCGGCGTGTTGTCGGCTTGGCTCGGCGGAAGTTCCAGGGTGCGCGCGGAGAAAGCTGGCGTCTTCTCTCCCCCGATGACCATGTTGATGACGAAGTTGCGATTATGCATCTGCAAGAGGTCGACTGCTTCGAAATTCGGCTCAAATTGCTTGGCGAGAATTGGTGCGTCATCAGCAGACACACGGAACGATATCATGGTGCCGACGTTACCAAAGACAGCATCGCGCACGGTTTCGTTCATCTGCGAGATGTACTGGTTGGCGACGGTCAGATTGAGGCCGTATTTGCGGGCCTCAGACAGGATGGTGGCAAATGAGTCGGTGGCGAAGTTCTGGAACTCGTCGACGTAAAGATAGAACGGACGGCGGTCGCGGATGTCTGGAATGTCCGAGCGGCTCATGGCAGCCAGCTGAATCTTGGTGACCAGGAACGAGCCGAGGATGGCAGCATTGTCTTCGCCGATCAGGCCCTTGGACAAATTAACGATAAGAATTCTGCCTTCGTCCATGATTTGGCGGATGTTGAAGGTGGATTTGGGCTGGCCGATGATGTTGCGGATGATTGGGTTGGCGGTAAAGGCACCGACCTTGTTGAGGACTGGCGCGACGGCCTCGGCGACGAACTTGTCATTCCAGCTGGCGAATTCGACGTTCCAGAACTGCAGAACCACAGTGTCGCGGCAATAGCTCAGCGTTTCCTTGCGGAAGTTTTTATCAGTCAGCATGCGGGTGATGTCGAGCATGGTTGTCTCTGGCCGGTCGAGCAGCGCTAGGATGGTGTAGCGCAAGATGTACTCTAGCCGCGGCCCCCAACTCTCGCCAAACATGCGCTTCAAGACGCCGATGACCTCTGATGAAATGTTGGTTTTTTGGTTCGGGTTGGTGACTTCCAGCGGGTTGAAGCCGAGTGGATAGGCGGTGTCGGCCGGGTTGAAATAGACGACGTCATTCAGCCGTGAGCCAGGGATAAATTTCATGTTGTTGATGGCGAAGTCGCCGTGCGGGTCGATGATGGCGTAGCCTTGATTGTGAAAAATGTCGCTGAGCGCGAATAATTCGAGCAATCCTGACTTGCCTGCCCCGGTCTGGCCGATGATGTAAACGTGACGCGAGCGATCATAGCGCAGCATGCCGAATTGGTGGTTGATGCCGCGGAAATTGGTGACGCCAAAAGCGGAAATTTGGTCGTCGTTGGCGTCGCTGCCGGTCAGGACGGGCAGCTTGGATGGCGGCTCGGCGGTTTTGGCACTAGCCCAGACGATGTTCGGCGTCTCGACATTGGTGTGTGGCAAGTGGAAGACAGAGGCCAGTTCCTCAATATTTAGGACAAATCCTTCGCCATAAAATGCTCGCCGCCGATATTTATTTAAGAATTCTTTGCCGAATGCTGATTTCGTAGCTTTAAATCCATTCAAATTGGTTGAGTTAAATTGTTTGAAAGTGCCGACCAGCGCCTGCATACGGAGCTTGGCGTTGGTTTGGCTTTCGCCTAAATACGCTAAGCGGATTTTTACTTCGTAGCCTAATTTTTGCGATTTTTTTTCGGCCTCGGCGATGCGGGTTTTGTCGCGCTCGGATAATTCTACGGTTTTTGCGCCGTTTTCTCCAGGCTCTGGCGGCTGCCATAATGCGCCAATCAGGCTGACAAGCCACTGCATACCATCGCCGAAACCTGGCAATGATAGTATGCGCCCATTTTTCAAATTATCAATATATCTATCTGCGGCATGCTGCCAATCATCGGTAATCGGCCGCGTTAAAACTTGAATCCATAATTCTTCGCCGGTCGTTTCCAATTTTGCCAGCGTGCCAGTAATACCTGCCAACGGGTCGACTTCAAAGCTTTGAAAGGTGCGAATCGGTAAAAATTCGGAAGCGGTCATCGTCAACTCGGCAGAATAGGCAATTTCGTGGCTGCGTTCGTGCTCGGTGTAATCTTCATCGGCTTGATGAATCTGGACAGTTGGGTATTGCGAGTAAATTTGCCCCTCGACGAAACTTTGCAGTGTTCTTGGCGTCCAGACATAAAAGCGAATCTGTCCGTTAACCGAGGCGATCTCAAAGCTAATATGTTCTTGCTGCCCGCCAGATAGGCGCAATTCTTTTTTATCGCGCAAAATGCCGTGCAGGCTGGCGAATAGCTGCTCGGCGGCTAGTTCTTTTTTATCGTTGGCTTTAGGGATTTCCAGAATCAGCAGGACGCTTTCGGCCGGCTCAAACTCATCGGCGCGCTGGTAATTGCGCCAAGTTAGGAAAGACAGGATGGCAACAATTGGCACCCAAACATACCATTGCAGCAGCATCTCAATAGTCCATGAAATAATTTGCATGCTAGTTAAATTATCTCACCTCTTACGGGAGTTTGCAACTTAAGCTTTTTCGTCCAAAATGTATGTGGCTTTAGCGGTGCGTTTGAACTGCGGTTTGGATTGCAGATTGAGCAAGATAGTGGTTTCTTTAACGCGCCGTTTGTCCAGGACGCGGCGGACAATTTCGTCGCGGTGCAGCGGCTCGCCGGCTTCTCTTAAGATGTCGGCAATGATGTCGGAAACTGTACCGCGGCTATAGCCCCAGCTGCCTAATGCGTAAATACCGCGGCCGATAAGAATAAAGCGGCTGTCTTTGATAAGTTCGTTGTGGATTGCCTGCGTGGTGACATTCTTGCGCTTAAAATCGCTGTATTATATGGCTTTGGAGATGGCTGAGAAGTGCATTGGTTTGCCGTTGTCTTCCAGGATAACGAAGATTTTATCGCGGATGTTTTTCGGGTTGACCGTCGGCCACTTGATTAGTCCCCAATTGCCTTTCAATTGAGCCAGTTTTTTACTGGTGCTTGCCAGCGCGGCAATGTTCGACGGATGTTCGTAGCTTAGCTTTTTATGCATTTCTTCGGCAGTAATCGGCTGGCCGTGCTTTTTAATAAACTTGACGATTTCCTCGATTTTCGTTTTGATGGTTTTTTCGTCGCCTAGCGAGCTAATGGCTGCCGATTGGTAATAGTCGTCATTTTCATTGATAATAGTGATGTTTTGCGCTAGCTCGGAAATAAATGCCGTGTGGGCTTTTTCAATCGGCGTAGCTTGCCGGCCCAAAAAATGCGACGCTAAATCTTGCACGCGCGCTATCCGCCCCATCTCTGATAAATGCGATGTCAATTCCTTCTCTATATCAACGACCGACGGTATATTGCCGTCGGTGATACTCAGGCGCAGGCGCACCAGAATCGCCTTCTCTAGCTGGCGGACGCGCTCGCGGGTAATTCCCAGCATATCGCCAATCTGTTCCAGCGTCTCCTTGCGGTCATACAAACCGAAGCGCCGCGAAATAATTTCTTTTTCACGCTCTTGGCTTACATTGGAAAGAATATCTTTGATGACAGAACTTAGTACAGATTCTTGTTCGGTTTTTGTTGTTTCGTTCATACTATAGAAACGTCCTCTCTGCCTCACCACAGGTTATTGTTGATTGAATTATGTTTTTGATTATACAATGACAATTAATCAATGTCAAGGACTAATTGCTATAATTGTCTGGTCAAATTATAGCATGTATTTTACGTTTTTTGCAATGGATGATATGAGACTTTTTATTTTTTCTGATTATGGAATTATCTATATACAGTATAAGCGAAATGTGGCGCGGCGATTAAAGCTGCTCTTTTAGGCTATTTTTTACGCCGAGCGGATGTGCTGCTGCGCCGTCCTGGACGCCGTGTATTCTTTGCCGGTGCGGCTTTTAGGATCTCTAGGGCTTGCTCATGAGTAATGGTTTTTGGGTCGGTATCTTTAGGAACTTTGGCGTTTTTAGTGCCGTCGGTGATATACGGACCAAAGCGGCCGTTGAGGACTTTGACGCCGTCACCAAAGTCAGCGATGTTTTTCTCGGCTTCGGCCTGGAGTTTGGCGGTGTAGAGTTCGCGGGCTTTTTCCAGCGTGATGTGGTGCGGATCCTCGGGTTTGATGGAGACGAAGAGCTTGCCGACTTGGATGTACGGACCAAAGCGGCCGACGTTGGCTTTGATGTCTTGTCCGTCTTCGGTTTGGCCGACGACGCGCGGCAATTTGAACATTTCTAGTGCTTGCTCTAGAGTAACGGTTTCGATTTTCGCACCTTTTGGCAGCGGCGCAAAGCGTGGCTTGTCCTCGTCATCGGTGGCGCCCAGTTGCAACATCGGGCCAAAGCGGCCAAAGCGCGCCAGGATTGGTTTGCCGGATTTCGGATCAATGCCGACTTCGCGGTTAGCGCCGACTTTACTGCGGTCGATGCCGCCTGATTGTTCAATCAATTTATGAAATGGCGTGTAAAATCCGTGCAGCATGGCGCTTTTCGCTAGGTCAGCGGCGGCGATTTTATCAAATTCAGTTTCGACATTGGCGGTGAAATCATAGTCAACGATTTGCGTGAAATGGTCGGTTAAAAAGTCAGCGATCAGCTCCCCGCTTGGCGTTGGGATGAGCTTGCCGCGGGTAGAGCCGGTTTTTTCTTGGACGATGTCGCGGCTGACTTCTTCGCCGTTGTAATTCAGGACGACGACGTCGCGCGGCTGGCCTTCGCTGTCGCCTTTTTCGACGTAGCCGCGGGTTTGGACGGTGTCGATGATGGTGGCATAGGTACTTGGCCGGCCAATGCCGAGGTCTTCAAGCTTCTTGACCAGTGAGCCTTCGGTGTAGCGAGCTGGTGGTCGGGCGAAGATTTGGCGGGCGGTGATGTCGTGGGTTTCGAGTGTGTCGCCGGTGTGGAGTTTTGGTAAGATTTCGTCTTTGCCGCCGCCATAGACACGCAAGAAGCCGTCAAAGGTGATGACTTCGCCTTTGGCTTCAAAATACAACTCCGCAGCCGCTCCACCATTCGCCACCAGAGTACACTCTTCACTCGCATCTTCACTGGAGATGGCTCGTGAGCGTTCGGCTGAAACGTCCGCTGTTCGCGAACGTTTCACAGCCTCTGGTAGCAGAGGTGTCGCGTCTGCGGTCACAGCATTTTTTGAAGACGCTACGCTTGTTGCGGCTTTCTCTGGCGCGAGCGGCGTCTCAGAAAAAATCTGGGCTGGCTTTAGTGGGTCCCGGATTGTTTTATGAGATGCCCGAGCGCCGCCGATAGCAATTACCATCGTGGTCTTCTCTAATTTGGCTGCCGACATTTGAGACGCCAGGGTGCGGCGGCGGATGAGGTCGTAGAGTTTTTGGTCGTACTCGTTTGAGGTAACGGTTTCGCGGGTGATGTCGGTTGGGCGGATGGCCTCGTGGGCTTCTTGGGCGGAAGCGGATTTGGTCTTAAACTTGCGGACAGTGGAATAATCCGGGCCGTACAGCCGCTTGATGAAATCAGTCGCACTGGCGATGGCCTGCCCGCTCAAGTTGACTGAATCAGTACGCATGTAGGTGATTTTACCATCCTGGTAGAGCCGCTGGGCTGAAGCCATGGTGGCTTTGGAACTGAAGCCAAGTTTGGTGTTGGCTTCCTGCTGCAAGGTCGAGGTCGTGAACGGTGCGGCTGGGTTGCGAGTGCCAGGCGTTTTCGAGATGTCGCTGACGGTGAATGTGGCTGGCTTGAGGCTAGTTAGGAATTCATGAGCAGCTGCTTCGGAATTAAATTTTTGGTTGAGCTCGGCCTTGAATTCTTGATTGTCGTGGATGAATATGGCGGTCACCTTAAACTGTGAGCTGCCCTCAAATTTCATAATTTCTCGTTCGCGTTCGACCAATAGCCGCACCGCTGGACTCTGAACACGGCCGGCTGACTTGCCGCCCGGCACTTTTTGCCAGACCACGGGGCTGAGCTCAAAACCAACCAATCGGTCGAGAATCTGCCGTGCCTGCTGGGCTTGCACCAGGTTCATATCAACGGTGCGAGGGTTTTTAATGGCATTGGTGATGGCGTCTTTGGTGATCTCGTGAAAAACGATGCGCTTGGTCGTCTCAACCGGCAAACCCAGCACTTTACAGAGATGCCAAGCGATAGCCTCCCCTTCGCGGTCTTCATCGGTGGCCAGCCAGACATTGTCTTTGCCGACGGTCTTGACGTTTTTCTTTAGCTCGGTGATGACTTTCTTTTTCTCGGGATCGACTTCGTAGACAGCAAAAAAATCATTCGCTACATCAATCGGCGGCGTGCCGTCCTTGGTTTTTTTGACGATTGAGCGGATATGTCCCACGCTTGATAAGACATGAAAATCCTTGCCCAAATATTTCTCAATGGTTTTCGCTTTAGCTGGCGACTCGACGATGACGAGATTTTTCATAGTTTTATATTATAACAAATCGCCGTGTAACCACAACCGCCAAAGATTTTTGGGCGTTAGTTATCTGCTGCGACCTTCAAGTTTGTCAAGCTCAGCCTGAAGCTGGGCTCTTTTGGCCGCTATTTCACCCACTTTACCATAAAGATCCTCTCTGGATTCCATAAAGTCATCCTGTGCTTCGCCAAAAATACGTTGAGCCAAGGGACTATCAAATTTGTCAGCAGGGTTAGTGTATGGCGTATCCATGTCTAGTCCAACCTCCTTTCTGAGCATTTCTCTGAACGATTTGAAATTTCCAAGCTGGGCATCACATAATTCTATTCCCCATTTTAAGTCTTCTTTTCTTCCCATAATATTCTTCCCTTTCGCCAAATTTCCGCGTAACATATTTGATAACATCAGACCTTCGCTTCTTCGAAAATCTGATATATATATATCAATTAGTGGACAAAAAGTCAAACGATTAGCGAGATTATTTTTTGGAAGCTTCTTCAGCGTATTCTATGCCGGCTTTTATCATAAACGGTACGCCGGCGGTGAACGCGGCAGTGCCAAGTTCGCGCAGAAGTTTTCCGGTAGTAGTTTTTCCGCGGGCTTCTAAAAAGTTTCCAGTGGCGTAAGACACGACTGACACGACTTGGCACGCCATGCCTATTTTGCCAGCCTTTACTGGGCGAGATTCTCCAGGATGGCGGACCGTATTAATGGCGGTCATCCCCGCATTAAACGCGTTAGACACGGCAATACCGCCCAGGACAAGGTTTGGCGCAGCGCCTCTTCGGTGTAGCTCGTATAGAATGGCAGCTATCTTAATTTTGTCGCCGATATGATCAGCAAGCGTGCCGAGTATGGTTTCGCCGGTTTCTTTGTTTTCTGAGCCTGGGTTATCTGAAGAGTCTTCATTCTTTCCTATAAATTTCCTGATAATTTTTTCAATATCAATTTCGCCGCGTGCCATTTTTCCGTCCAAAAGGTCGCCGAACGAACTGGCAGCCAGCATAATAGCGCCCCAGTTTTTATCAATATTTTTTATGCCGACGATTGATCCGATAGTGCCGGCAATACTGACCATTGTCGGCGGAATGCCTTTGCGGTTAAAAAATGGTTTTCTATCGCTGTCTGCTCCGTCATTTGGCAAATTTTCTGGTTCTTTCGGTACTTGTTCCATAGAAAAAGGATAGTACTAAAAAGCATGCAGTAGCAAGCATGGACGGTTTGATCGGGCATAATCACCAGGCCGGAGCGCTGACTGGTTTTTTAGCGCCTGGCGCTACCGGCATTATTTAAGCATCCAATTATTCGCCCCGAGCGGCTTGATTACGCCGTTGATTTCCAGCATAGTTAGCGCCGTTGAAAAGTTTGACGCTGACAGTCCTGATTGTTGCTGTAATTGGTCACCGCTGCGAATGCCGCCGGCTATCAGATTGATGATGATCGTTTCTTCCGGCGAACTGCCGAGCGGTAATTGGTTTTGGCCTGCTTTTTTCAATTGTTCCGGCGCGATTATTTGCAAGATATCTTTGGCCTCGGTGGCGGGATATGCGCCTTGTTTGAGCAGCGCGTTGCAGCCGGCAGATAGCGGGCTGGTGATGTTGCCCGGCACGGCAAAGACGTCGCGGCCTTGAGATAAGGCGTGAGCGGCGGTGTTCAGCGTGCCGCTACGCTCGGCGGCCTCAGTGATGATGACGGCGTCGGCTAGGCCGGAGACTAAGCGGTTGCGCTCTAAAAAGCTCCAGCGATTGACGACTTTACCGTCGCCTTTTTTCCACTCGGATAGGATAGCGCCACCCTTTTCGATGATATTCATGGCTAATCTGTAATTGGTTTGCGGCGAGATGTCAGGCAGTTCATTGGGGATGACGCCGATGACTGTGCCGCCAGCCTCCAGGGCAGCTTTCTGGGCAATGCCGTCGATGCCGAGCGCCAGGCCGCTGACGATGATGCAGCCGGCTGTTGCTAGGTCACCTGCCAACTGCTCGGTCACCTCCCGGCCGTACGCCGAGGGTTTGCGCGAGCCAACAATTGCCACGACTGGTGCGCCGCTATTTGGCAAGTTTCCCATAAAACACAAGCTTTTCGGTGGATTGGCAATACTTGCCAACCTCTGGGTAAAATTATGCTCATCTGGACGGATTCTATTGATTTCCATGACTTTTGTGATAAAAAGTATTGACATGTTGTCAAATGCTTGCTATAATCAGGAGCGATTGGTTAGCTTAAAGCGCTAATCAAAAGCACCTTATACCCCCTATTCTAACTATATGTTAGGTTGCGCGCAATGGCATTAAGTATTCTTACCCTCCACTTTTTGCGATTCAACGTTACGCGCATACTAACCCCTTTAACTGCCCTTTTTTAAGGCGACTCAGTTAAGGCGAGCACTGGATGGTGTTGATGATAATCAGGCGCGGGCTTTTGGAGTTTTAGCCGCGACGCTTCGCTGAAACGAGAGCTCGGGTGGGTTGAAGGGCGACAAAGCACCAGGTGATGCCCACCCTTACCTGGTGCTTTTTTGATTGGTTTTTTATAGGTTTTATGGGAATTTATCTGGCGATTCGCGGTAGTGCGGAGGAAAATGCTTTGGCATAATATTGACTTTTTGTCTTTAAAATAGTATAGTCAAACATATGACAGCCAATGATGTTCAGTACGATAAATTGCGGCGCGATCAGTGCAATGAGTTGATTCCGCGGGTGTTTCGGGTCAATTTGCCGATTGACGAAATTTTGTTTGATGATATAGAGACTGGCGATGGTTCGTATGCAATTCTGTTCCGCAGTTCCGGCGACGTTTACGCGCTGTTCGTTGCGCCGGATGGCGGGCAGCAGACGCTGGCGGATGTCGTTACTATGTCGAAAAATATGGGCATTACCATCGGCAAGTTTTATCTGCCGGACGGCGATTTGAATTATTTTTACCGGAATGGCGTCAAGTTATTTAAGCAGGCTTTCCCGTCGCTGTATTCTTGGAACAAAAAAGATGTGAAATGGTATAGCTTGCAGGTGCCGTATAGTCCGGCATTAGTAAAAGTTGCTTCGGTTAACGGCGAAGTTCGCCGGTTTGATAAGGCTGGACGAGCGTGGCAAAAATTATTTGATTATTCATTCAGAAAGGTGAGAATTCATTATGAGCGAGGTTGAAAGATTGTTTACGACGCGGTTTGCGGCGCTGATGAAAAAGGCTGAAAACCGTCCGCTGAGGTTTCGTGCTGAGGCCGAGGCGGCGTTTGCGGCTTGTCCGCGCCAGTTTCGTAAAATGGCGCGCCGGCTAGACAGAACGGTGCCGATGTCGCTGGAGTTTTTCATGCAGTGGCGCGGCGAACTTTTGCCGCGGTTGGAGACGATTCAGAACGCTCCGCATGATTCGCAGCTGATTGAAACATTTAAGTCGGCACTGCTGGCGGAAAACGAAGCGCAGCGCTTGGAGGTGCTAAGTTCGGCGATTCGGCAGCGGCTGGCGCAGGAACGGCAGACTTTCGTAAATATGCGTTATTCTAAGGGCGAGCGGAAAATGTATGAGTTGGCGTTGTCGTTTGTTAATCAGCCGATAGATGTTTGCAATGAACAAATTGAACGTTATGTCGCGTACGAACTATACCGGGAGGCAGCTAAAGCGAGCGGCGTGGCGGTTGTCGACGCAAACAAGAACTGGCTGGCGCGATGGCGGCAGAAGCGGCAGGTACGGCGGCAGGCGCGGCGTTTAGAGAAAGAATCTCGGCGGCGGCTGGCAGCGATTGACGGCGAGATGGCGGCCATTGAGCAGCTTAACGGCGGATTGCCGGCGCGGTTGTTTGGTCTGAAAATTGATTTGGTGACGGTGTTGGCGGCGCGGCAGGAATATGAAAAAGCATTGGCGCGCCTTGGTAAAAAGTCAGCGTCGAGTTCAGCGAAGCGGCTAGATTTATATCAGAAAAAAACCGAAGCGATTAGGACTGGATATTTGGATTCCGTGCCGGGATTGTCTAATCTGTCGGATGTACAGCAAGCGTTGAAGGAGATTGACGCGGTGTTGTTGGCAATTTTTGACCTCGACAGCAAGCAGCGCAATGCCATGATGAGCGCTATGAAGCAATACCGCCAACTGGTACGCGAGCGCGAGGCTTTGGCGGCGAAAATTGAGGAGTAGCTTCGTTCGGACTATTTGAAGTTATTTGAGTTCCGGTTTGATTGCAGGTTTATAAAAGCCGAGGAAATATTTCAATCCTTGGCTTTTTGATTAGGCTCTTGGAGGCTTTGGCTTTGGTTTTGCTTGCGCTGGCGCGAGGCTTGTTCGCGCAGTGCTTGCCGGCAATTTTTGCACAAACCTTCCAATTCAAAGTGGTGTTCGGTGACTTTGAAATCGTATTTATTGCCAAGATAGCGAATAAGTTGTTCAAGCTCCGGCGTTTGAATTGGCGCGGCGTTTTGACAGCGGATGCAATATAGGTGGTGGTGATGCGGAATGAAGGGCTCGGCTAGCTCGTAGTAATTTTTCCAGCCAATAGTCACGGCATTGACGATCTTCAGCCTGTCAAAGACGACCAGCGCCCGGTAAACGCTAGTACGATCGATGTTTTTGCACTTTTTTGCAATGTCGCTAATAGTCAGCGGAACATCTGATTTTTGCAATGCGTCGAAAACTTGTTGGCGCGGTTTGGTTAGGCGCAGGCTGTGCTGTTTGAATAGATTGTCGAGGGTCATGATATTGCAAGTATACAACTTATTGCAACAAATTTGCAATAATTCGGAGGGTTTGGCATTATGAAAAGCTATGGATATGGCAATTAAAACAGTGATGAATTTGCACGATTTTGCACCATCGCCAGACGTCAATGCGGCTTTTTCCGGCTTGGTGGCGGCAGTCGTGCAGGCGACAGCGTTACCAAATTGGTGTAATGATGAAGTGTGCCGCGAAGTGCAGCGCCGTTGTTCTCTGTCGGAATCGGAGATGGAAATGTATTGGTCGCGGCGAATTGCCAGCTCAGACCGTCCGCAGCAAGAGCTGGAAAAGTTTTGGTATATTGACAATTACCGCGAGCTGGTGCGGCGTGAAGTTGGCTTGTTGGGCGGGTCGGGTTTGATGTTGAGTAATGGTAACCGCGTGGCGATGATCGGCAGCGGTCCCCTGCCTTTGACGGCTTGGTGTTTGTGGTGTCAGACTGATGCTACGGTTGATTTGGTGGATATGGAGCCGGCTGCTTTGGCACAGTCGCGCGAGCTGGCACGGGCGATTGACTGGCCAGTTGGCGAGTGTTTGTTGGCGGACGGAGCGGCGGTAGCTTTGCCGGATAGTGCTTATGATATGATTTATGTGGCTGGGCTGGCGGGCGATTCGGTTGAAACCAAACAGCAAATTATTGATAATATTTTGCCAGCGCTCCGGCCTGGCGGGCGGATCATCGTGCGCGGTGCTCATGGCGCGAAAACATTGTTATACCCAGCGTTTGACCCGAATAGTTTGCAGCGCGTACAGCTGCTGGTCGAGTATAATCCTGACGACGATATCATTAACTCAGTATATGTGTACAAGAAAGGCTAATATGAACGATAAGATTGCATTATATCTGGTGAACGGAGCGCTGGGTGCCGGCAAAACGACGCTGGTCGATTTTTTGGTGCAGCAGCCAGAGTTTACTGGCGCGCGAGTGATTGAGAATGAGTTTGCATCGGAAAGTATCGACAGTTGCACATTGGCGCAACGGGTTGATGAAGTGGCGACAATTGCTGGCGAGTGTATCTGTTGCAGTAGCGGCGAAGAGTTGATTGATATTTTGCACAATTTTGCAATAAGCGGAAAAGCGCCAGTGATTATTGAATCGACTGGTGTCGCTAATACTCTGCGGGTGGTCGAGAAATTGCTGGCTGGCGATATCTTTGAGCAGTATGATTTGAAGCAATCGTTGTATATCGTGGATGGAGCTGAAGCCAGGGCTGATGGTTTGGCGGAGGCGTTGCTGGCGGAAGCTCAGGCAGCGGATACGGTACTAATCAGCAAGCTGGATTTGCTGACTGAAAATGATCGCCAGCAGCTAATTGAAACATTGTTGCAACAAGGGCTGACGAAGGTTGTGATGATGGATCACGGTAAGTTTGATTTGGCGCAGCTTGATGGTGAATCGCGGATTTTGGACTATTTGCTACTGCACGAATCTGCCGAAAACGCGGCTGAGAATGCCTTAAATTATAGCGTAGTTGATATGACTGAATTGGATATCAATGCTGAAAAAATTGAGAAAATTTGGATGGATTTACAGAGCAAATATGCTTTGCGGCGCATGAAAGGCGCGGTCGCTGACGGTAACGAAATATACCACATCGAGGCAACGCCGCAGCAAATGCGGGTCACGCGCGGTGCTATTGACGAGTCATTAAAATTAGTTGTCATTGGCGAGCGGGCGCGTAAGATTACGCGCGCAGTAATTACGGAGGCGCTTGGATGATGGATGGTACGAGAGCGGCGGTCGATAGGCTGCTGGATATGTATGATGACTATAAGACTTTGGCAGCAAAGATTACTGCTGCGGAGCGCCGCTTGGCATTGGCGAAATTGAAGAATAGCGGTGTCGAACAGATACGGATAGAGTTGGACAACTTACGACATAGCCAGCAGCAACTGTCTGATGACATGACGTTTGATACGCCACTAGTTTGGGTGATGTATAAGTTTGAGGCTTATCAGGATGAGGTGCAGCCGATTCGGACTATGCACGATTTTCGCTTGCACTGTTCGAAGCCAGGCTATATTTGCACCAAGCGCTTTATATTTCTTAATGCACATTTGTGCAGTAATGGGCAACGTTCCCTGATAGACAGCAAAAAATATCCCGACGAAATGCTGCTAAGCGAGATTTTTCCGCTACTTGGCGAAATTGAACAAGATGAAGCTTTCTTGTCTAGTTGGCGAGTGCATGAATATTACCAGGAAGATGGCGCGATTAAAAAGTGGCAAAATTACACGCCAAGCAGTTCATAAGGATATTTTGGCTGGTCGATTTTAGTGGCGCGTGCGTCAGTGATGACGTATTCAGCTTGGCCGTTGACGACTTTTTGCGATAGCTTCCCTTTGACGGTTAGCCAAGTCCCATCTGGATAGTCGATAAAAAAGTTTTTCTCAACAAGAATTTTCATTGGGACGCTGTCGACGGCGCAGCAGCTAATGACGTAGCGCGCGATATAGAAATAATTGTAGCCGTAGTTTTTTAGCAAGCCGTTTGAGATGAAGCCGGTTATAGAGATGTCGGTGTTGTTAAAATATGAAGTTTGCTTGCAGGAATTTATGGCGGTTTTCCAGCGGTTGATTGAAATGGTGGAGCTGTCTTCCCTGGGTTTAGGAATTTCGCAGCGGCTTTCCGGCTCAATGATGGCTGGGCTTTCTCTCTGAGCGAGGCTGCTGGGCGACAGCGGCTTTGGCGGTAGTAAGTAGCCAGCCAGTAGGATAATTATTGCCAAATAAGACGCTGGCCTGACACTTTTTAAGCTGAGTTTAGTAGGTTTAACAGAGACTTTAAGTTTTAATTGCAACATTGTGTCAATAAGCAAGAGCACGATTCCGATAATGCTGATAATGCTGGCAAAGATGTGATATCGCGGGTGAATATAAAAACCGAGCTGGTCGCGGCAAGCTAATAGCAATATATAGCCGCACACAATAATTCCTCCGATTGATTTTAATAAATTAACGCGCATATAAGTTTACTCCTATCCCCGCCGCGAACGATAACGCAAAAATTATCAGCACAATTGCCACAATGAAACGCCAGCGAAAAGTTGTTTTCATGAGCATAATCAGCTTGATGTCAACCATCGGGCCGGCTAATAAGAAAGATAAAATTGAGCCGGTCGTGAAGCTGCGCGCGTATGCCAGCGCGAAGAAGGCGTCGATACTAGAGCAGATTGAAACGATAAAACTGAGGCCAATCATGGCGATAACTGACAAAATAATGTCGCTGCCGACGGCGTTTATGATAAAGCGCGGGACGAAAACTTGAGTGGTGGCGGCGATGCTGGCGCCGATGACTAGCATGGTGAATAATTGCCAAAATTCGTTGCGCGAGGAACTGAACAATTCTGGCAGATTTGAGCTGTGTTTGTGCGAGCGGCAGTAGCTTTTGAACTCTGGATTTATGATAGAATCTTCCTTGAAAAAGCTGACGATGAAAGCGGTTATCTGAACGATGACAAGCGCGAAAATAACCCGCCACCAAACCATACGCGGCTCGAAACTGAAGGCGGTGATAGTGGCGATGATGGTGATTGGATTAAGGATTGGCGCGGCAAACAGAAAACTAACGACATCGGCGGGTTTTAGGCCGCGGGCTAGCAAGCTGCGGGCGACCGGCACGTTGCCGCATTCGCAAACTGGCAGCGCTAACCCCGCTATCGATAAGACAAGCCGCCGAAGTAATGCGTTTTTTGGTAAAATTTTGACCAGCTTTTCCGGCGGTAAAAAGCGGCGGATCAGAGCGGAAATGATAGTCCCTAAGATGAGAAATGGGACTGCTTCAACGATGACGCTTAGTGTGAGCGTGAGGAAATCTTGCAAAGATAATGCTGCTTGAGAGAGCCATTTGCCAGCCTCGCCGCTAGCTAGCCATACGCCAAAATGGAGGCTAAAATTGTGAAAAATAACGACTAGCGAACCAGCCGCAATCCAGCCGAGAAGCTCCATGTTGTTGGATATGAAGCTAGCGAGTCGATTATTAGGCTTTTTAATTTTTGCCATATATAAATTATACCGCACGCGCTTTGTGTTATACTAAATCATTATGAAACATCTCTGGCATTCGCATCACCCATTTCGGATTTTTTGGTTTTCGGCGCTGTTGACGCTGGCGTTGGGCGGGTTGATTTTTGGTCATTTCGGTGCGAGCGGCTTGTGGTTATTCGCAATTTTGGTGGTGCTGGAAGTGACCTTTAGCTTTGACAACGCGGTGATTAACAGCAAGGTACTGGCTGGCATGAGCCAGGTTTGGCAAAAGGTGTTTTTGACAGTTGGGATTTTCGTGGCGGTGTTCGTGGTGCGGTTCGTGCTGCCGATTATCATCGTGATGGTGGCGAGCGGCCATGGGTTTATGGAAGTGGTTGATTTGGCGCTGTGCAGGCCGGCGGAATACGGCCATATTTTGCACGAGGCCTCGCCGATGATTGATGCCTTTGGCGGCGCGTTTCTGATTATGATTGGCCTCAGTTATTTCATTGATTATAACAAGCGCGTGCATTGGATGCGGCATGTCGAGCCGTGGATGGCTAAGGCTGGGCGGTTTGAGAATTTCAAGGTGTGTTTGATGCTCAGCGTGGCGGCGGTGCTGTATTTCACGGTTGAGCCGCCGCATCGGGCGCTGGTGCTGATTTCGTCGGTATTGGGGATTATACTGCACATCGGGCTGGAGCTGTTCGGCTCATTCTTTCATGAGGATGATGCTAAATCAGTCAAGGTCAAGACCGGCTGGGCGGCGTTTGCCAGCCTGCTCTATCTGGAAGTGTTGGATGCCAGCTTTAGCTTCGACGGCGTCATCGGCGCGTTTGCTATCACCAGTAGCGTGCTGCTGATCGTGGCAGGTTTGGATGCTGGGGCGATTTGGGTGCGGTCGCTGACGGTGTATTTGCTGCGGACGGGCATGCTCAGCAAATATAAATATCTGGAAAATGGCGCGCACTGGGCGATCATGGCGCTGGGTATGATGATGATCGCCAAGCTGTTTCATCTGGAGCTGCCGGAATGGGCGACGGGCGGTTTGGGGCTGTTGTTTGTAAGTTTGGCGGTTGGCAGCAGTATGCTGGAGGCGCGAGCGATCAATTTGCAGGAAGCAGCCGCGGCGAAATTGCATAGCGCTGAGCGGCGGCTGAAGCATGGCGCGGCGAAGATTGTGCCGCGGAAGCGACGGTAATTAGTATTTGGATTTTTATTTTTGGGCGGGAGCGTTTACTATTGCGACATTGTTGCAATAAGAATTTATTTGGTTTAACGCCACAAGCGTAGTGGCGTAGTGATGCGTTGGGGATTAGAGCTTGACGCTGAGCGGTTCGATAGTATCATCAAGAAATGTGCCGATCATCTTGATAGATTCGGGAATCGTCCAATCGCGGAGGACTGTTCGTTCATCGGTGTTGAACTTGCTGAGGACGAAATCAACGTCGCCGATTTGCCGGCGCAGTAAATTGTCGGTGCCGATACGAATATGCCAGAAATCAGCGCCGATGTGAGCATGAAGCGATTTCAAACCGTTGCTGCCAGCGTCGCGGCCGCCTTTTCGGACACGGATTTTACCAAAATCAAGCGCTGTATCGTCGTGAATAATCAGTAAGTCATCAAGCGTTAGCTTGTAAAAATCTAAGACCGCCCGCGCGGAAATACCAACCTCATTGTAATAGGTGGTCGGCTTGACGAGGAGGATTTTTTCTCGCGGGACGATGGTGTGTGAGTTTGCATTAGCAGCTGAATTGACCGTAAAACTGTTTAATTCGGCAATATCCGCAAAAAATTTGGGCTTATTGCTAAATTGTGCATTCTGCTCTGCCGCCAACTGGTCAATTACCAAAAAGCCAGTATTATGCCGCGTGTAAGCATACTTTTCGCCAGGATTGCCGAGGGCTAGAATGACTTTCATAGCCTTAGTATAGCACCTTGGCACTCATGACGTATAATAGATGTATGGCGAAACGCGATGATGATTTGGAATTTAGTGTTAATGCAGCGTTTGATGAGGCGCGGGCGGTTGTTGACAAGGTGCCGCTGTATCTAGTGAACGGCTCGCTGGGCGCCGGCAAGACCAGCGTGTTGGAATTCTTATTGCAACAAAGTGACTATAAGGATGCGCGGGTGATTGAAAATGAATACGCCAATGAAAATGTCGACGGCTATCGGCTGGAGGGATTGGCGGAGATGGTGACGACGCTGGCTGGCGATTGTGTTTGTTGTTCGTCGAAGCATGCGTTGACGCGGATGCTGCTGGACTTTTGCCGGAATTCGCCGACGCCGGTGTTTATTGAGGCGACGGGCGTGGCGCGAACGATGAACTTGGTCGAGAAATTGATTAATGCACAAATCTTCAATAAGTATGAGTTGATGCAGAGTTTTTACGTGATCGATGCGCACGAGATTTTGCGCGGGATCGAGCCAGCGCACGAAGTTGAACTGCAAGCAGCAGACGTGATTTTGGTGACCAAGGAGGATTTGCTGAACGATAGTGAGCGAGCTGAATACGACATGAAACGCCGCGCCCTGCCCTATGCCAAGGTGCTCAGCGCACCGCACGGTCGGTTTGACCTCAGTAAAGTAACTACGCCATCGGGACTATTGGCATTTTTTGACACATATGATGGTGAGCTGGCGGTGCCGGATAATCCGACGTACGCCGTGCTGGACGTCTCGGGTATGAATATCGCCCAGTCGGCACTGGAAAACATGTGGCCGGAACTGTTCAGGGCGTATGGCCTACGGCGAATGAAGGGCTGCTTTATTAGTGACAACGGTGCGCGCCAGCACGTGGAGGCGACCGAGCAGCAAATTCAGCTAACTAATGCCAAGCCTGAGGAGGCGGCAAAAATTGTACTCATCGGCGAACGGGCGGATGAAATCACGCGCGAAGCACTAGCGGCGCAACTAGTGATGTTTGGATAAAATTCGCTTTCGTCGTTTCCGACTCATCAGCATAGATACGCATCTATGGAGCGAACTGACAAGCAGGAGAATAATATAGGCGGAGAGAGACCGCCAAGGATTCTCGGCGGCTTGCCAGTCCGGAGCTAGACCGAGCGTGAGTGCGCGGCCTCGCTCAAGACGTAGAACGTGTAGGGGCAGAGAAGCTTGCTGAGCTCACAGAATTCCTTGTAGTCGTCGACGCACAGCGCTGCGCTGTACGTCGTGAACTCGATCAAGGCATAGAGGTGCTCCCCCTCTCGGAGCTGCTCCTTTGCCTGGTGATACATGAACGTGTCGAGCTTGCGCCCGACATAGCCCTCGAGGATGTCCTCTGCGTGCTTGTAGTAGGTGCCCATTATGTGTATCTCTCTCCTCACCCAGGCGGATTGCCTGTGTTTTCTTGTAAAAACACTGCTCGACGCCCGGATGGCGGCGAGCAAGATGAGGTTTCACGACACTATTTTACTCCCGCTAAAATAACGCCATAAAATCTCACCTTGCTCTATTCTCAACTGCTTGTCAAAATACACTTTTGGACAAAACGTCAAACATCTGTCAACAAAAGCTGATATATATATCATATACGAACACCGAAGTCAATAGATCAACGCAATTTTATTGAATTTTAGGCAAAAATAGGGTGAAAATGGCGATAAAAATTAAAAAACAGCCCCGCGAACTCTGATGTGAGGCGTGAGGCTAGCTTTATAAGTCTATAAACTTAAGACTTATGTATAGCTAATGATTTTTATTTTGCAGAGGAATCTGGATCATCAACGGTGATATTCTCGTAATAATCACCTTTCGCTACTTCTTCAAGCTCTTTTAATGATATAACGACAGTAAAGCCTTCTTGGATTTTAGAGAGTGATTCAGACATTGCCTTAATTACTGCTTTTCCGATGTCGGATAATAGTTCTACTTTTTCTCTCTTTGATTCTGGTATTATCGCAGTATTGGGGTCGTCTTCTGCTTCTGAGGCTTTGGCTCCTATGATCACTCCGTTAAGATCAGGATAGTCATCGCCGCCTGGTGCCACTGTAGTAGATATGCTAGCTTCACTGCATCCTGTTTCCTTAGGCATGTCGACTGTAGATGATTTTACCTTAGCACGTTCACGCAATGGCTCATGAGTGCTTGTGTCGCCAACTATCGCATTGACTTTTATGATATCGCCAGGCTCGCTATCTGCTCCTCCAACTAACTTAACATTTGTAACAGAGCCTACGCGAAACGTATCTTCCTCGGCGTCTTCGCCAAAGAAGCCTGTAATAGTAACTTCATATCTTTTAATATGTCCAAGACTCATGCATCATGTACTATATCACAAAAATGAATTTTTATAAAATTTGTGGTGCGGCGAGTAAATTGGGGTGTGATTTGGCGGGAATTTATCGCTTGAGAATGAAATGTCTGTTCAATTATTGAAGGATTCTGGTACTGAAACGGTGGAAATCTCTAAAAGTTTATCTGTTATTTAGAGCTTCTTTAGCTTGCTTATAAGCCTTAGTGACGGGTGCCAGGCCGCGGGCGATGCGTTCGCGGTTGGCTTTCAGCTGCTTTTCGTCGCGGAAAGATAGTTTAATTGGCGTTCCCGCAAAGTTGAAGGCTTCACGCAGGGTGCGCTCCAGGTAGCGTTTGTAGCTCCAATGGACGAATTTGAGATTACTGCCGTAGATGACAAACCACGGTGGGGCTGTGTCGGTCTGGACGATGTAGCGGAGCTTTGGATGCGAGTTCTTCAGGCCGGCTGGCGGATGAGCGGCGACGGCTTTTTGCAAGAGGTCGTTGAGGATGCGGGTTTTGCATTCTTGGCGGCGGCGAGTGTGGATATCGAGGGCGAGGTCGAACAATTTGGCGACGTTTTGGCCAGTGACTGATGAGGTGAATATCAGCGGTGCGTAGGGTGTGAATTTGAAATGATAGCTAATTTGCGGTGCCAGCTCGTCGCGGGTGTAGGCGTCTTTACCTTCGACGGAGTCCCATTTGCTGACCACCAGCACCAACCCCTTGCCCGCCTCGTCGATGATGCCGGCCAAGCGCTGATCCAACCCAACGTTCAATTCATTGACGTCCATCAAGAGAAAGCAGATATCAGCTTCGTTGATGGCCTGCATGGTGCGCAGCACCGAGAACTTTTCGATGCCAGTTTCTTGCTTGCCCTGGCGGCGGATGCCGGCGGTGTCCAGTAACTCGACGGTCTGGCCATGGTAGCGGACTTGGACGTGGTTGACGTCGCGGGTGGTGCCGGCAACGTTGGCGACGATGGCTTGCTGCTTGCCTGCTAGGGTGTTGAATAGGTTGCTTTTACCGACGTTTGGCCGGCCGATCAAGGCGACGCGGATGATGTCGTCAGGTGTGGTGTCGGTAGCTGGCGGGATGAGCTGGGCGATGCTGTCGAGCAGCTCAGAGATGCCGATGTTGTGCTCGGCAGAGGTTTTGATGATGGTTTTGATGCCGAGGCGTTTGAATTCGTCGGTGGGGAGTGAGCCTCTCAGGTCGGCTTTGTTGGCGACGAGAAGGACGGGCTTGCCGCTTTTTAAGGCTTTTTTGGCTAGCTGGCGGTCGGCGTCTGATGGGTAGACGGTGGAATCGACCATGACGAGGATGACGTCAGCCGCGGCGGAGGCGTCGGCGATTTGGTCTTGGATGGTGGCTTCGAATTCGTCTTCGGCGGGTTTGAGGCCGGCGGTATCGATGAGCCAGAATTCGGCGGTCGTGTCTGCTGAAGCGCGACCGCCCGCCGTCTCCTCCATGTCGAATGCATCCGGCAACGCCGTCCGCAGAGCTATCGACTTGTCGGAGAGGCTGGCGGTCGCGCCAGCGCCACACTCCTGTGCTGGAGTACTCTTTTTGCTTAAATCTCCACTGGAGATTTGGCGCGAGCGTTCGGCTGAAACGTCCGCTCCTCGCGAACGTTTCACAGCCTCCAGCGCAGGAGGTGTCGCGTCTGCCGCATTCTTATCAGGAGATGAGGCGCCGCGGCGCTTATATGAAACTTTGCCAACGACGTTGTCGCGGGTGGTGCCAGCTTCGCGGGCGACGATGGCGGTGCGGGCGCGCGTCAAGCGGTTGAACAGCGAACTTTTGCCAACGTTAGCTTGGCCGATGATGGCGACAGTAGGTAATTTACTAGACATAATTATGCCCATTATAACAGAGGCGTGGCGATTTGGCGAGGATCAGCCTCCACTAACACCTCAACTGCACATCATAAGCGCAAAAAAAGACACGATGCAGTGCTGCTTCCGTGGTTTAATGGGTTTGTAGTCAACATAAACGCATGGAGGAGATATACATCGTGTCTCGTATCAAGTATACACAACTTTGCTATGCCGAGCGCATTGTCATTGAAAATAGATTAAGGAACGGCGAATCATATAATACTATCGCCAAAGCTATCGGCCGCTCCGAAAGTACTATCTCGCGGGAGGTAACGGGATTCGTCAAAGAACAGATTAAGAGGCTGCCAGGCAGAACAAGAGATAAGTTGCACAAACGCGTGAATAGACCATATATAGCCAAGCTAGACGGCCGGCATTACCGCGGCAGAGCTTTCGTTTGTGCAATACGTCAGGCAAAAGATGATGCTAGCAGCCGCCAAGTACTGCTGTGTAAGATACATAACTATCGGGCAATCCAGGCGCAGCAATACGCCGCGGAACGCCAAAGCACCACTGTGCGAAGCAGCAGAAAACTTCTATGCCCTGAATACGGCGCAACGCTCAAATATATTCAGGACAAACTTACTTTGCGCTGGTCTCCCGAGCAGATCTCGCTGCGTATTAAAGCGCTGCTTGCTCGCCCCGGCCTGAAGGACGCCGACGGATGGTCGGCGTCCATGGGTTTACGCCCAATATCACATATGACTATCTATCGGTACATTTACCGTCTTCAAGGCAGCCAGCGAACAACGGCTGTCTCCCGCCTGCGGCGGCGCGGACGAGCGTACAGAAGCATGCCCCGGCTACCTTACAGCAACACTAGACAAGGTAAACGCTCTATTCATGATCGTCCAGCGGCAATAGACAATCTAGAAAGATTCGGCGATCTAGAAGGAGATACTATCTTTGGCAAGGATGCGAAAGATCGCTTATTAACTCACACGGATCGCAAATCCGGCCTCGGCTCCATTAGCCTCATACTTGGCTATAACGCAGCGAGCATAACAGTCCAAACTGCAACAGATATAAGCAGAATCTTTGGGCAGGACAATACTAAAACCATTACTTACGACAATGGTATTGAATTTAGCGCTTGGCGTTCTGCGGAAAAAGCTATCCAAGCAGATATTTACTTTGCCGATCCGTATAAATCAAGCCAGCGCGGAAGAAACGAAAACTTCAACGGCTTAGTGAGAGATTTTCTGCCGAAAGGTACCGACTTCAAAAAACTAACGCCGCAGCGTATATTAGACATAGAAAATCTATTAAACACCAGGCCTAGAAAGCGCCTCGGCGGACTAACGCCGCTCGAAGTCTTTATACGTTCAGATGTGCGGTTGGAGTGTTAAGGTAGGCAGCTGTGATGTCAAGTTTAATTGCCGCTTGCTGGAGTGGGTGTTGTCTCAGCGGTTGGCGCGGGGCTGTTTTCAGCTGTTGGCGGAATGTAGCCGCATTCAGGGCTGTTGGGGATGGCGGTGATACTGCCTTGCCTGCCGGGGCGGCGGTGTCCGTATATTAGAGTGGTACCGTCACAAGCTTTTGATATTTTGCCTAGAGGCTCTCCTTCTTCGCAACCTTGCTCGCAGCCCGCGTCAACCAGCTTCCAGTCAAGGTCAGGGTTGCCTTCTGAATCTGTCTGCGCATCTTCTTGCCCTTGTTCTGTGTCGGCTGGTTTTGTTTCTGATGTTGGCGCGGCACAGCCCGAAACAACCCATGCAGCGGCAGCCATGACGCCAAGAGCTTTCCCTGCTCTTTTTCGTAACGACTCGCTTATGGCGCCAAGCACTCTCCCTGTTCTTTCTCCTAACAACTCGTGTACTTTGCCAATTGAAAACCTTTCGCCTGTTCCCATAATAATATCCTCCTAATATTTATGATGTAAGGTATAGTACACTATCGTTAATTTGGTGTCAAATTGCTTTCCTGAAATTCCCCGCACTTCATGCCGCCAAGCGAATAACTACCAAAATCTGTCCGGTGGAGTTTTTTAACCGTGTAACCGAGGGCGGCGAAGGTGCGGCGGATTTGGCGGTTACGGCCTTCGCTCATCTGGACGATCCAGCGGCGGTCGTCGCCGTCGTGCTGGCGCTCAAGCGTCAAGCGGCTCGGCCCGTCAGGTAGCTGCACGCCAAAGTCATTGATCATTTGCCGGTGTAATGGCTGGAGCGGCTGGTCGAGCGTCACCAGATAGCGCTTAATTTTATAAAACGACGGGTGTGTCATTTGGTGAGCGAAGTCGCCGTCGTTGGTGAGGAGAATTAGTCCGGAGCTGTCTTTGTCCAGGCGGCCGACGGGCTTCAGATGATGAAGGCTTTTTGGTAATAATTCGTAAATGGTCGGTGCGCCGCCCTGAGAGGCGCGCGAGCAAAGATAGCCAACGGGCTTGTGGAGGAGGATGAGTTTTTTTGGCTGAATGTGCAGCTCTTGGGAATTGTGCAGGACAGTGTCGGACTGGCTTATCTGTCGGCCTAAAACCGCGCGGTCGCCGTTAACTAGTATTTCCCCCTGCTCTATCAGCTCGTCAGCTTTTCGGCGCGACACGCCGAGGCTTAAAGCTATAAATTTGTTTAGTCTCATCGGATTTTTTACGGGCTGCCATCCGGTCATTGTTGCGGCGCTGTCGGCATGGAAGTCGGTGCCGGAGCTGGTTGTTGCTGAGCTGGATCGTCTGCTTGAGCTTGGGCGGATTGCTGCATGGCAGCTGCGGGGTCTGGCGCCGCGGGTGTTAGTACTGCTGCGTCCGATGGATTTGGAGCTGCGGGCTGCGGTGTTAATTGCGCTGCGTTTGGATCAGCTGTAGGCATGGAAGTCGGTGCCGGAGCTGGTTGTTGCTGAGCTGGATCGTCTGCTTGAGCTTGGGCGGATTGCTGCATGGCAGCCTGAATCGGACTCTGCGGGCTAATCTGCGGAACTGGTTGTAAGACTGGTGCTGTATTCTCTGAAACAGCTGGTTCTGGCGGTGTCTGAGGTGCTTGAGGCGATTCAGCTGTTGGCAATACTGGCGGTTCTTCCGGGGCTGGCTGGGTTGGCTGCGGAATAGGCGCAGCGATAGGTTCCATAGCCGCTGCCGGCTCTGCTGCTGGAACGGTAGGAATAGCGGGTGCGTTTAATTCCTGGTCAATTAATTCCGAAACATCAACCGACTCGCCTTTCTCTGATGCTGGCAGCGGCTGAATAACTCTGTCGCCTAGACCAGCTGGACGCGGCATTGGCGATGAGAATGGCGCTAGAGGCTGCGGTAGTCCACTTGGCTGCGCGGGCTGCGGTGCGGCTGACGCCGGCCGAGGCAAGCCATTTGATTGAGGCGCAGCCTGAATCGGACTCTGCGGGCTAATCTGCGGAACTGGTTGTAAGACTGGTGCTGTATTCTCTGAAACAGCTGGTTCTGGCGGTGTCTGAGGTGCTTGAGGCGATTCAGCTGTTGGCAATACTGGCGGTTCTTCCGGGGCTGGCTGCGGCGACAGCGATTCTACATCCGGCCGTTCAACCGATGGAGTATCGTTTGGATCTACTTCAAGGTTTTCTACGTACGACATATCTTGGCTGGAATTATCAGACTCGGCGGCGGCAGACGGTTTTGGTTCGGTGCCAATTCCTGGTACATCGCGCAAAACTTCGTGAACCGCCCTAACAACGTCTTCAATGCCGACTTGCGATTTAACCAAATATCTGTCAGCGCCCAGCTGTTCGCCGCGCTTGCGCTGGTCTTCGGACGATAAGGCGGTCATCATAATGACTTTGACGTCCTTCGTCTCAGTAGTGGATCGCAGAATATCCAGCATATCGAAGCCAGATATCTTTGGCATCATTACATCGCTCAGAATAAGACGCGGACGTTCTTTGATTGCCATGGCCAAAGCTTCTTCACCGTCGCCCGCCGAAACGATATCGTAGCCCTCCGCCAAAAGCCGCACGCCGTAAATTTCGCGCAGGCTTTTGTCGTCTTCAACCAATAAAATTTTCGTCATATACTTATACTATACTTAAATTTCTCTAAAAAATCTATAGTTCTTATGGTTACTTTCTGTCTGGTATTGACAGATGGCTGCGTTGAGTGTTTAAGCTATCCTCAATCTCTGCCAGCGTCGGCGGTTTGGCGGCTGGCTGGGCTGGTGCTTTCTGGGATTGTGCGGATGACTCTTGGGGTGTCATGGATGTTTGCTGAGGCGGCGCGGGCGCTTGCGATGCAAGTTCATCAGGCGGCCTAGTCGGCATTTGCGTAGTCGGCGTCGGCGCTAATGTTTGCATCGGCGAAAGGTCTGATTTGGCTGGTTCTGAGGACAAAATAACAGGATTAGCCTGGCTGGACTCAGTACTGGCTGTGCTGGCGGCTATTTCTTGCGGCATAGCCATGGCTTGCATTTGCATTTCTAATTCATCGGAAACTTCTTTGGCGGCGGGATCGATTTGAGATTCTTCCAGCTTTCGTTTCGCTTCGATATTACTCATTCTGGGGATATCTAAGAAGAACGTGCTGCCCTTTTTATATTCGCTTTCGACATGTAAATTGCCGGACATAGCCTCTGCTAGCCGCCGGCTAAGATACAGTCCCAAGCCAGTACCATTGATTTCTTGGGTGTCGGAATTGTCAACGCGGTAAAATTTTTGGAATAAATGCGGGATATCCTCCTTCGGGATGCCAATTCCGCTGTCTTTGACGCTGACGGAAATTTGTTTTTCATCGCCAGTTATATCAACGACGACTTCGCCGTACGGCGTATATTTGATGGCGTTTTCGATCAAGTTGCTAACGACTTCGCGGAAGTGATCGGGATCAACATTGGCGTAAAAAATTGGCTGCAAAGATTTTTCGCTGCCGTCGTCGTTAATCTTCACTGCCGGATTAAAAATATAGTCAAGCTTTTTTTCAGCGGCTTTCTGGGCTAGTCCGTCAAATATTTCTTTCACGAATTCGTTAACGTCAATTACCTTCGGCTCGTTTTTTAACCGGCCGTCTTCGGATTTACTAATGTCCAGCAAATCCTGGAATAATTTGCCTAAATGCCGCGCCGATTTGTGGGCTTTGGTGATAAAATCGCGAGCCTTTTCGTCGATATGGGCGGTGGCTGGGTTTAATGCCAGACCCAAATATCCCTCAATTGACGCTACTGGCGTGCGCATTTCGTGGCTGGCGGTGGAGATAAATTCGGCTTGCTGGCGCTCCTCGGCTTTTTCTCTGGTGATATCGCGGAAAACGACGATAATTCCCTCGCCGTCCTTGCCGACTGGCGAACTGACGATTGACACCAGAATGCGTTTTTCAGAACTGGTGATAAGGAATAATTTGTCGCTGTGCGTCGGCTTGTTGGATATCAAGGCTTGGGCTACTGGATTATCAATTTCTGCGACGTCTTTACCGTCAGAGGATGCTAATTTTAAGACGCTTTTCCAATTTAACCCCAGCGCGTCGCCCTGATCCCAGCCGATAATCCGCTGCGCCGACGGGTTGATCAGTTCAATATTGCCCTGGCGCGAAATTGCCAGCACGCCGTCGTCGATGGTATTGATGACTACTTCAGATTTGCCTTCGACAGTTGACAGACGGTCGGCTAAATCGGCATAGTCGCTGCCCTCTGCTGCCGGCTGGCGGCGGCTCCATAGGATAAAACTGAATATCAGCGGCGCGAAGCCGAAGAACAGATAGCCGATGATTGTCTGGACGTTAAATCCAGTTTGGATAGCTGCTATGCCTGTCTGAATGGCAACGAGGATTGCGATGGAACTTATGACAATTGCGTCGAAAAATCCGGAGAAAATTGCCGCGACAATCCAAACAGCCAGGAATGGCGACGATGGACCGCCGCTTGTGCAGACAGCGATGGCAGCGACAGCGGCAGACAGCAGATAGACGAAAATTGCGATGGCGGTTTCGTTGCTTTTTGGCAGCCAAAAGCATAAAATGAGCGAGACTAAGCTGCCGATGGCGGCTGCTGCGGCTGTCAGGTCGGTGACGGATAAGCCAATTGGCAACTGATAGCCAGTCGGAATAAATCGGGCCCAAATATAGAGGATAATAATTGTGCAGCAGCCAAAAAGCGCGGTTTCACATAGCCGCCGCAGCCAAAATCTGGAAATCGTACGAGGTTTTTCGCCAAGCCCTCCCTTTTTCATAATTATATTATGGCGAATCGGTGAAAAAAGCGCAAGTTTGGTGTCTGGCTGTAACTGGCCAGCTGGCGCGCCTTGGCGCCTTTTACGCTGTTTTAGTGCTGAGCTGCGAGTTGATACGAGGCAATAGACAAACTGTGCTGAGGCGTGTTATAATTCGCTTTGTTACGGCCTTATCGTCTAACGGTTAGGACACCAGGTTTTCATCCTGGCAATCCGGGTTCGATTCCCGGTAAGGTCACCATAAGGGTTTTATATTACATTCGGATTTGAAATAGCTCGTTTACCTCTGGTGGCGAGCTATTTTTTGCTAATTGTTAAGCCAGCTAGCACAGAAAGTGCAACAATAGTAGCGTAGTTGGGTAGTTTCTGCCTAAGACTAGAAATATCGCGGTAGCATGAATTTTGCTATTGATGTTACGGCGTAGTATTCTATTCATATAGATGTTATAAACCAGTCTATTATTTGAGTTTACTAGTACGAGAAAAAGGCGGTATGAAGCGAAAACATATCTCAAACTTTCAATACGATAGGCACGAAATAGAAAGAGCCTTATTCTTTCTGTCGAATGCCTTGCAAAAATCAGGACACAACGCTAAGCCAGTTTTTCTTCACTCAATTCAGGTCGCTGAAATGCTTTGGGAAAGGGATTTTCCCCAAGACATTGTGATTGCTGCAATCCTTCACGATGTAATTGAGGATACGGATGTGACGATACAGGAAATGGAGTGCAAATTTGGCCAACAGGTTGTGCGGTATGTCGATGAATTAACAATTTCAAGCAAGCAAGATATCAAGCAGTCTTTTATTCGCGCAGCTGAGCTTGGCGGTGATGTATTGTCGATTCGCGCAGCAGACCTTATTCAGAATAGCTACTATTATCATCTGGCGCCAGTCGATATGCAAAAACAACTTCAAGATAAGTATGCGTATTTTATGGAATTATCCGGTGGATTGCTGGACGAGTCCTTGTCAAGCGAACTAAGAAAAGCCTACGAGAAAAATGTAAAAACACTCTAATCTAATACATTTTCACTCCAAAGGATGGAAAATCCCCGCCATAATCTACACAGTAGAGCTAATTTAGATGCTTGACCCAACTGCAAGCGCTATGTATAATCCTAATCATAAAGCGTCCGAGTTCCAGTCACGCCGGAACGAGCTGGGTGTCAAAATACACCACGGGAGTGAAGCCGTAAAGTCACACAACCGAAATCGCGATCCATCGTAGAGCCGGTACTGAGCGCTATAATTCAGTAATGAACTATAGAACAAGGATGGGACCGCGGGAGGTCTCTTTTTTGATCTCTCGTTCCTTGGGTAAATAATATAAATTTATTGTGCCTGAGGAGGTTTTATCTAAATATGGCAAGAAAATTTCAAATCGGTGTAATGGGTTCGGCGGCCGATCTAAAATATAGCAAAGAAGTTGAAAGAGCGGCATACGAAGTCGGCAGGTTAATAGCCGAAGAAGACGGGATCTTGTTTTTTGGAGCCGAAAAGGATAGCGACTCTCTGTCGACGGCGGCATGCCGCGGTGCAAAAGATGCTGGCGGATTAACGGTCGGCATCACATATGGCAAAGGAAAAGACATTTGGGAGAAAGATGCTGACATTATCATACCTTGCGGACTGGAACGCGGCGGCGGTCGAGAAACCGTACTGGTAACTGGTTGCGATGCGGTGATTGCGATAAGCGGCGGCTCGGGGACGCTCACCGAATTAGCTATCGCCTATCAGGCCGATATCCCGATGGTAGCACTAGCAGGCTACGGAGGCTGGGCCGATAAACTCGCTGATGAATACCTCGACACTCGTAATCGAATATTGACAATCGGTGCAGCGTCGCCAGAAGAAGCAGTCAAAAAAGCCTTTGCGGCCGCCGCTGAATACAGGAGGCGATATGCGTAAGATTCTATTTATCGCTGCTACTCACGGTAATGAACGAGACGGCGTCAAGGTGATGCGGCAGCTTGAGAAAGAATTACCTAAGGAAAAATATGGCTATAATTGGATTATAGGAAACAAAAAGGCTTTTGCGGCCAACGCGCGTTTCATCGAACAGGACCTTAATCGCAGTGCTCCAGGCGATATTAATAGCCCCGTATATGAAGTTCGTCGCGCGGCAGAGCTAATTGAATACGGCAAAAATTTCGATGTTGTCATTGATCTTCACGGGACAAAAACAGACAGCGGCATCGTTACAATCATACCTTACCCTACGGAAGAAAATATTAGATTAGCAAAATCGGCGGGGTTGAGCCGTAATGTTGTGTGGTATTCGGAAAAGTCAAAAATTGCCGGACCGTTAGCTCAGCACATGCCTGTGCCGGCTATAGAATTTGAATGCGGACCGAAAGGTACTAAAAAAGCGTTTGATCTAACATACGCTGCGGTGCGTCGATTTATAGAGGCGAACCGGAACGGTCAAGAAGTTCGCGGCGATAAAAATGTTGAGTTCTATAATGTCTATGGCAAATTGTATGGCGAACACGACCCAGCTCTTAGAGATTTTGTATTAGCAGAAAAAGGCGGCGAATCGTTTTATCCGTTCCTGTCTAACGAATATAGCGGTATTGTTTGTTATAAGATGGAAAAAGTTGAAAATAGTATTGTTTCTCACAAGGTCTGATTTAATAAGTGTGAGTTTTGCTATTAATATTCCAAAGTAGTATCCTGGCTATGTGGGTAACATAAACAAGTTTATATTCCCTCTGGGCTTTGATGCTAATATTTAACGCTAAGGAGAAATAAGTATTATGACAATCCGCCCCTTCCACCCCAAAGACCGCGCCGCAGTCGATCAGTTGGCGATCAAACTGCACGCGCATTTTGCCCAAGTTGACGACACGGCGGAATCGCTGCCGTTCGCCAGTTCGCGAGATGCACGCGACTATATGCAGCGGATGATTGACGATAGCGAGGATATGGACGGCGCGATGTATGTTGCCGAGGAGAACGGCGAGGTGGTCGGCTTTATTCAGGGCGTGATTATTGATCATCAGCCTGGTCAGGATGCCGTTTTCGATGCAGTGCATGCGCCGCGAAAAGACGGCTGGATAGGACTGCTTTATGTCGAGCCAGAGCAGCGCGGCAGCGGTATCGGGCGAGCCTTGATGGATGAAATGAAGCGTTATTTCCAGAGTAAAAATTGCGATACCTTGCGGCTAAAAGTACTGAGCGGCAACCAGCCCGCCATAGCGTTCTATGAAAAATATGGCTTTACGGCGCATGAAGTTGAGATGGCGAAGAAGCTGAAATGATAGCTCTTCTGTAAACTACTTATCCAAATACTCTTTCCAAATTTTCAAAACCCCATCGCTGAATTTTGGCAAAAGCTGCTTTTCATCAATCAACTTTTTCACAAAATCATAATATTTCTGCTCTTTAGCGTGAAGATCGCCAGAAAAAAACAGCCCTAAGATTTCATCGTTATGTCTCTTATCTAGCTCTTTATATCTATCCGCAGACGATTGATTTGCTATTCGCGATTGGGCTAGCTGCTCGATAAACCCGTGGTAACATTTATATGCCGACCAATATTCCTGGCGATATCGATGCTTAACATAGCGCAGCGAACCTATCAATACATCCAGATAATTGTGCTGTTCGTCTGATTCTGTCCATATTTTGACGGAATTTTCATCTGGTTGTTTGGCGTGGTTATTGTTGAACAGCAAGGTTGAGTTCGGGAATAAGTTGGTTTGATTAGGCAAGGAAAAACCAATGTCAATTTTATGAAACAAGCTCATACCGCTTAGAAAAAATGAGCGTGCAACTTCGTGGTCGTTCTGAGTAATAGTGTAGGTTGCAATGATGCCAAATTGATTATCGAGAGTTTTGCGCGTATAATCTTCGGCGGCTACCGGACAGCTGGTTATGGCTGTAAGATCAATGTCAGAAAATTGGTCGTCATCGAATACGGCTCGCGAACCAAAAATGTACAGTTTGTTAATGTATGGATTGGTAGTCAGCGCTGTAAACAACTTTGGCGGTATGGGTTTAGTTTTGTTCATTATTCTGGGAGCTCAATTGTCGATTGCGGGCGCAAACAATTTTATTCTACTTCTCCGCTGCGCCGTCAATTTGCCCGATAACCTCTATTAGCTTCCGCGGCGTGATGTCGGCCTTGATTAAGTATCCATCAACACGACTCATGATGGAGTTGCGCGAAGCTTCGTCTTGCTCAAAATTGGTCATAATCAGCACCTTGCTGTCGGGGATCAAATCAACGTCGTTATTACGCAGCGCGTCAAGAATCTGGTCGCCGCGCTGTTCTGGCAGCATCAAATCCAGGATAATCAGGTCGAAATGCTGATTGCGCGCTGCCACTAAGCCGTCATTGCCGTCAACCACCCACGTTACGTCATAGCCGGCTTTTTGCAAGCTCCGTACATACATCTCGCCGATGAACCGGTCGTCTTCTACGCATAAAATTGTCTTTATCATATTCCCTCCTAATCCCTGTACATGGCGTGATTTTTAATCCAACCGCCGCCTTTTCTGATCAATTGATTATTTAACTGGCCGTCTTCTAATAATTTATCTTTGACAGTGGCGTAAATTGGCAAGGTGAACGAGAAGACCGAGCCTTCGTTTTCGCGGGAACGAGCGGTAATGGAGCCGCCGTGCGATTCGACGAAGGCTTTACAGATATATAGTCCGATGCCGGTGCCAGCGACTGCCTCGCGTGATCGATGCGAGCGGTAAAATTTGTGGAATAAATTATTGACAACGTTGGCGGGCATGCCGATGCCATTGTCGGCGACAGAAACCTCTATAAAGTCGCCTCTTCTTTCGGCGGTGACGCTGATAACGCCGCCTTCAAAGCTGTATTTTATGGCGTTATCGATGAGGTTGCTGATTACTTCGCTAATGCTGCCGCGGTCGGCTGCCACGGTCGGCAGGTCGTTTGGAATATTAACATTTAACAAGCGGTGCTGGGTCGCTGCGCGCAGCTGCATGTCGTCGGCGATTGAGTCGTAAATGTCATGAATCGTGTCTTCTAAAAGATGAACTTTCAGATGATGCCGGTCAAATCGCGACACGTTTAAGATATTATCAATGTAGCTGGACAGCCGGTTGGCTGAGACGATTAGCCTGTCCATCAGCTGAGCCTCGTCGCCGTGCAGTCGGTCGGCAAACTCGTCGGCGATGATATCCAAATATCCGCGAATCACTGTAATCGGTCCGCGCAGCTCGTGTGCGGCGAAGGAAATAAAATTCAAATCTTCTTCTTCCGGCACGTATCGGCTAGATTTGTCGATGAGAAAAATAACCGTCTCCCCTTCTGCGCCTTTTTCAAACGATGCCACGATGTCGTAAATTTTAGTAGTTTTAACAACTTCAGGATTGGTGGCGATACGGTACCAGCGCTGCTCGGCTTTGGTTTCCTTATTGCTTATTTCGTCAAGCCATTCGGAAATCGACGGTTCGTTTAGAAATTCCAGCGCCAAATAATCTTTGCCGTCAATTCCCCGGGCGATCGGTGCGGCAGAATTGGCAAAGATGATTTGTTTTTTACTATTAAAGATAGCGATACCGCAACTGGTGCGATTAAGCGATTGGATTAAAAAGGAGTTTTCTGATCCGACGTGATGATTTGCCGGCATCGTCGTCGGTTTGTCGTAGATGATCTGCAGTACGGCTTTGAAACCGGATTTTTCATAGCGCTTATCGTTAATGTCGGGCGGCGTTTCGCTGGACGGTACGCTAGCCTTATGAGACAAAGCAGCTAAGATTTGGCAGAGCGGCTCGGCGATAACTTTCATGGCTGCTGCAAATGACGCAGTCTCTATAATAAAAATCACTAAAATAATGAGCCAAAAATTTGGCTTGTCTATCGGTGCTGCGCCAGTCGCTGCCAGGATAATTCCCAAAGCCAGCAGCGTATTTAACAGCACCAAAGCAAACACGCCGATAATTTTCTTATAGTAATATTGCCGATAGCCGCGCAGAGGCTCTGCGCTCTGGCTTACTGCCATGCGATACTTCCCCGCCCGGGCGTGAAAGCTGCTACCCAAGTCTGGCCGCGGTTAAGCGCGATGCTCTTTCCTTTCGAATCTTGCAGTTTTAATGGCGAAGTAACGCCGTCTTTACTCCAGGTCGCAGTAGTTACTGTGCCGTTTTGGAAAATATATGCTTTGCCGCTGCCGATGGTTTTTACATCTTCGTAGCCGTCGGAGTTCTGCGCCCGCGCCTCTACGCCGACTTCCAGGGCGACGACGACGTTTGGCGAGATTTGCCCGCCTTCGCGGTCGTGATGGGCGCCGCCAGCCAGGCTTCTGATGTACGAATTAGAAGCCTTGTCATACGCGTACGACGTGTTGAACGGGCTGCTACTGAAGTTAACATTGATAGTGGTAGCGTTTGGTTTGGCGGCTGGCTTGCCGTCAGTGCGGGAGAAGCTGGTGAAATCTGATTGGGTATATTTTTTAGCATTGTTTAGCTGGTCAAGTTTTTCGCCGGAGGTATATACGTTGTGCGGCGCCTGGCGGTCGTTTGCGCGCCAATACGAGCCGCCGTTGAAGAACTGGTCGATGTCGCGGTAGCCGCCGCTTCTGGCTTGAGCGAGGGCGTTAGGACTGCCGCCGACGTGGGCGATGGAGGCTTGATAAGCTGCTGCCCAGTTCAGATAATATATGCGCAAACTGCGAACCGGCCCGATTAGAGCTGGCTTTGCGCCTTGATATAACGCCATGAACCTGGTGATACCGCCCTCGGCGACGGCTTCATATACTACGCCGGCGTTCTTCAGGCCCGACTGCGGCCTGGACTCAGGGCTATTTTCGATCATGATACCAGTCACGGGCAGCTTGGTGGTGGCCTCATCGGCAACTGGCAATCCTGTCAGCGGAGAATAATATTTTACAGGTGCTGGTTTTTTACGCTTGGCGGATATGGTGGGAAGATTTTCATCGTATTTAACAGAATTGACGGCGACAATAAAAACGGCAGCAATAACACTGGCAGCTACGATTAGTACAATTGCCGCCAAATGCTTCTTAAACCACTTCTTAAGCGACGATTTTTCTTTTGGCGTCTCTGACCGGGGCTTCTTCACTTCCATGGCAATATTATAGCACAAGCATAATGGAAAATGACTACTGGTTATGGTTTGAGGCGTGTCAATTTTATAGTATGATTGATAGATAACTAAGGAGAGATTTATGGCAACTGTTCGTGTGGAAGGTGGAGAATTACATGTAGAAGGCGGCAACGAAATGAGTCCTGAGAGACGAAGGAGCTTGGAACTAGCAGCGTTAGCTATGCTTGGCGAGCGTAGCGGGCTGGCGTCAGAGCAGTTATCAGCATTGGAGGAAAGACCGCCATCCAAGCCTGTTAAACTTGGACCGTTGCCGAGGAGTAAGCACGGACCATCTCAGCTGCGGCGTAGTTCTGAGTGGCGGCAACAAGGCGTGTCAGACGAAGTTTTAGCGCTTTACTCAAGAAGTACATCTGGACGCTTGATTAACTAATTATTTAACGTCTGTTATGTGAGACACGAGCAGGCAACGAGTTGTCGCTGGGGGTTCTCGTTTAAGTTTAATATGCTTTTCGGGGCTAATAGTTAAGATATCCATCCAGCCGGCGCAAGGTTTTTTCTTTGCCAATCAGTGCCAGCGTATCGTTCAGCTGCGGGCTGAACGGCGCCCAGGTGACGGTGATGCGGATCAGGCTGAAGAGGATGCCCGGTTTTTGGCCGGTTGTTTCCAGCAGCTTATTTAGGCAGGTTTGGATTGATTCTGGCGTCCAGTCGGCGAGTTTGGCGAACTCAGCGCGGGCGGCTTCTAACAGTTCGCGCCGCTCGCTGTCAGACAACTTCTTTAGCTGTTTGTTGCTGTCAATAAGTTCCAGGTTAATTTCAGGCTCCGCGAAAAAGTAGCCAAATCCGCGTAAATCTTCAAACATTTTCAGGCGGTCTTGCGCTAAAGCCAGCACTTTCATGCGGTATTCCTTGGTTATATCTGGAGCGTAGGCGGATTTCGGCCAGAAACCAGTCTGTCCCCCGTTTTTCTGCGGGTTATCGTCCTGTGGCGACACGTACTCGTAAAGCTTATCGACGGGAATATTGCGTATATGAGCGCCGTTAAGCCATAATAAGCGTTTTTCGTCAAATCGCGCGCCTGATTTTTGGACGCGTTTCAAACTGAATTTTTCGATCAATTCGTCTCTGGTGAAAACTTCCTGCTTGGTGCCGTCGTTCCATCCCAGGCTGGCGAGGAAATTGAGCATGGCGTCTGGCAGGTAGCCTTCTTCTCTATAGGCTAGGATGTCTTTGGCGCCGTCGCGTTTGGACAATTTCTTATTGCCCTGCTCGTTCATGATCGGCGGTACCGAGGCGAATATTGGCCGGGGTATACCCAGCGCATCGTAGAGATTAAGGTATTTGGGCGTGCTGGCAAGGAACTCTTGTCCGCGGATAACGTGGGTGATTTCCATTTCGGCGTCATCGACAATGTGCGCAAAGTTGTACGTCGGAAAGCCGTCGGATTTAACTAATATAAAATCGTCAACTACCTCTGGTCCGGCGTGCATTTCGCCCATGACTTCGTCGTGCCAGGTGTAGGGCTTCGGTTCTGAGCGGAAACGCAGCGGCTGGCTGCCATCCCAAATCGGCGGGTTTTCCGGGCGGTAATCACGGTACAAAAAAGGCTTTTTATGGGCTTTGGCTTCTTCGCGAAAAGCGTCTAATTGCTCCGGTGTATACGGATCGGCATAGGCGCGGCCAGCGTCAATGAGTTTTTGTGCATATTTACGGTAAATGTCGAGCCGTTCTGACTGTTTGTACGGTCCAAATTCGCCGCCAAAATCGTCGGGGCCTTCGTCTGGTATAAGGTCGAGCCACCTTAGGCACTTATAAATATGCTCTACGCTGCCAGATACTTCCCTTTTTTGGTCGGTATCTTCTATGCGCAGGATGAATTTTCCATTTGACTGCCGGGCGATGAGCCAGGCAAACAGCGCGGTACGCATACCGCCGACGTGCATATAGCCAGTTGGACTAGGTGCAAAACGAGTTCTAATAGTCATGGGTAAATTATATCACGGGGGCGCGGCGCTGGTAAACGCGGAAACTGCCGCCTGCGCGGCGCTGCTTTACGGATATCGGTAAATAACTATAAGCTGGTGGCAATTTTTTGAATTTGCTCATTGGAAAGGTTGGCGCTGCCAGTGATTTGATATAAAATACCGCCGTTAACCCAAACCGCGTTTTTACCGCTGCTGTAAATTGTCAAGCCGTCAATCATGGTGGTGGTTGGCGATTTTGATTTTTCTGTAAAATATTCCTTAACTGCTGCCGAATCCCAATTGCTTTTCTGCTGGGTTAGCGTATATTCCGAGCTGCCGTCGGCGTACGCATATTTCATGCTTACTTCCCCGCTTTTGAATTTTATCGGGCCGTTCAGCGCGTAGCCGTCTGGTTTGTAGCCGGGATATTTGGCGTTGATGCCGGATTGTACGGCTGCCATTTTAATGGAGATATTCGGCATACTGAGGTATGTCAGGTAGCCGCCGAGCAGCATGATAGCCAGTCCGGCGGAAAAGATACTGGTTATGCGGGCAAACCGGTTCGGACGGTGCTTGACGCGGTGCTTTTTAGTGTCGGCGACTTCTCTGGCTAGCGCTTCGGCGATAGCGTCATTCTTCAGCTCTTTGGCGGTTTTTACGGCTTTTACAGTCGCTGGGCGCTGAGCAGGCGCTGCGGTTTCAGCGGACTTAGCGATGGCAGGCTCGTCTCTTTTAATGATTGGGGCTGGCGGTGTTTGCCGTTCTCTGCGCAGCTGCGTGTTGATGCTGGCTTGATGTTCTTTGGCGCGATGAGCCACCGGATGAGTTTCGGCTGGGCGGTCGGGCTGGGTATTTTTCTGCTCAAGCGTTTTTCCGGATTCTGGCGCGAACTTATTAATAGCGGCGTTTTGGCTAATTGGCGCGCGGACTTTTTGCGGACGGGCAGCGAGCGGGACTTTTGCCGGCTGCTTAACGTGCCGGCGATTCAGCGTGATTGATTTTTGGGTGTGGGACGCGTGGATATTCGACGGTGCAGCGCTGCGTGCTGCCGCCTGGTTCTCTGGTTTTTTTCTTAATTGCAATTTTGCCGGGTCGACTCTAATATCGTCCATCGGCAAACCGGTGGTGCCGCTGTAGGCTCGCCCGTTGACTACGACATATTTTTTATTTACCATCAATCCCCCTATGCTTATTTCTCTATTTTATTTTACAAAGTGCCTAAGGTTTTTTCAAGAGTAAAAATATGGTATAATCTGTCGTGATTATGACTCAGGAGAAAACTCGTACTAAAGAGCTTGCTCGCCGGACATTTGTGTATACGCTGATGGTAGTAACGATGATTAGCGGGCTGATTTTCTTGATGTTTAATATGCTTGGCTATACATTTAACTCAAACACCAGCCAGTTGCAGCAAACTGGCTTGGTGCAATATACGTCGTATCCAAGCGGTGCGATGGTGTCGGTTGATGGTATGGAGTTCCGTCGTACTCAGGCGAAGCACGCGGTTTTGCCTGGGATACATACTTTTTCTATGAAGTTGGATGATTACGAGCCGTGGCAAAAGACGTTGGAGATAAAATCGAATACAGTCACTAACATTGACTATGTCAGAATGATTCCAATCAAGCGGACAGCGTCTGCGGTTAAGACTTTTGATAATATGCAGGCGGCGTATTTGTCGCCAGCGGGAAATTTTGTGGCGGGAATTGGTCAGAAAGACAAGACGCCAGTGGCGACATTCGGCGATATTCGCGACACTAATAATGAGAAATTTAAGGAATATGCGCTCAGTACGGAAGTGCTGGCCGGCTATGCTTGGTCGGCTGACGGACATTCGTTTATGGTTAACGAGTGGGATAAGGATGCGCGGTATCTATTGGCGAAGCATATTTATCGCGGCGAGGACGGCGCTCAGGATGTGCAATGGCTGCGGCTGGACCGCGAGAATCCGGAAAAAATCGTTGATATTACGGCGATAACTGGTTTTGATATTAAGCAAGCGCATTTCGTCGGCACGAGCGGCAACGAACTATATGTTCTGCAGGAGAGCGGAGAGCTTAGGCATGTCAACGTCGATAGTTCTGTGATTTCCAGCCCGATAATAACGGGCGTGGAATCGTTCAAATTATACGGTACCGACCGGTTAGCGTATGTGGCGGCGGATTCTAGCAAAGGTAAAAAGATTGCCGGGATTTGGAAAAAGGATTGGAAAAAACCGTTTGTGATTAGAACTTTCACGGCTGACGAATCGCCTATTATTCGGGTTTCGGGATATTTTAATAAAGACACGGTCGTTCTGGGTGCTGGTAAAAGATTGACGATATACCGGGGCGATATTTCTGATTCCAAAGAAGCCCAAGCCAAGTTTCTGAAGACTGCCAAAACTCTGCAGCTTGACGGCAGCATAGAGGATATTTCTTTGAATAACAGCGGACGGTTTATCGTGGCGCAAATTGGTTCGTCGGCGCAGAGTTACGACTTGGAGAGGTTGACATTGTCTAGTAAATTCCAGCTGGGCGACGGCCAGAAAATAAAATGGCTGGATGATTTTCACCTCTTGGCGGCGGCAAATTCCGGTAAAACGGCGATCCAAGAATATGATGGCACGAATTTTCACGAGCTATTGCCAGCGGACAAAAAAATGGGCATGGTTTTGTCGTCTAATCAGCGGTATGTTTATGCGCTGGCTGCCGATGCGTCCGGCAAACTGGTTCTAAGCAAGATGAATATGACCAACGGCTCGGTCGGCTGGTTTGGGTTTTAGTCTGGGGTAATCTGGGAAAATTCCTTGGATAAAAGTTTAACTTGCGCCGAATAACCGCTCTAAAAGCGTTGGCGACGGCTTGCCGGGAATAGCGGCGGAAGCTGAACTTTTAGAATTACCGGAACTAGCGTTGTCGGATAATTGAGCGCCGTTTGGATCCGGGCTGATTTGCTCGGCGAAGACTAGCAATCTTTTTTCGGCAGTGCCTAATGGTACGCAGCTGATGAGTGTTAGCATCGGCTTGCTGGTTTTTAGCTGGACTTTGGAGACTTCGGTTGGCATAACAACTTCCGTGGAGGTGACTTTATAAGTGTAGCGTTTACTTTGGTAGTTCATGTAAATAATATCGCCTTTAACGAGTTTCTCATTCTGGGCGAAGATGAATTTATAATCGCCGGCAGCGAAAGCGTCGTTGCTGGAGTGCGCAGCAAAAACGGCGTTGCCGACCTGCCCTGGCACGGCGTTTGCACCGGGAATTGAAAAGTGCGCGATACCGTTTCGCATGGCGGCGTTCTGCGACTGCGTGTCGCTGGCAGCGCCGTAAACCACTGGCGCGTCGATGTTGATTTTCGGGATAATCATGCGCGGCTCGGGACTAACCGCTACGTCCGTCGAGGCGTCAACGATGATGTTTTGCGGATCAATCGCCCCCGGCGTGGTGTAAGCGGCAACCGCGCCAAAGATAATTCGGTTATATTGTAAAAACATGAAGACTAATAGAACGGTAATACCTGCCATGGCTGGCATGAAGTGGCGGGATTTTTTAACCTTTTTAGCGGAGTCGCGGACTTTTTGCTGGATTTGCTGGCGCAGCTCTTTCATGGCGTTTGCTTGCAAGTCCACTGGCTTATTATCGGCGTCCGTTTCTGAAGTTTGACCGGGAGTTTTTTGCAGGCGGGATAATTCTTGTTCTTTGGCTGTCAGATGATTGGCATAATACCGCTCGTAATACATTTGGTAATATTTTTGCCAAGCACTGTGATATTGCTTCCATTGGTCGCTGGTGATTTGCGTGCGTGCCGGGTCAATTGGCTGCTGGACTGGACGCGCAGTCGGCCTATCCTTATTCGGTTGAGGCGCCGGCTGGTTATCTGGCGGTGATGTGCGCATGGCGTGGGTCGAATCCTGCGGATTATTATCCGGCTGAGATGGGTCGGTCTGTGATGATTGAACCCGAGGCTTTTCTATAGTTTGCTGGGTTGGCTGCTGGACTGGACGCTGAACTGGCGTGGTGTGCGGCGTGTTCTCGCCCGATTTTCCGGAATAAATAGCGTCCAGCTGCCCGCGAATAACATTAGCCGCGGCAGTATTTTGCGGCGACGCTTGATCGCGAGTTGGCAGCACGATAGGTCGATTATGATCTGATAGCGGTGCGCCCACTTGACCGTTTGACTGATCATCCGTCGGGTTCATAACTGGTTTAATTATAAGCGAAAACGGTAAAAAATAAAAGCCGGCGCTTGATTAGCCGGCGGTTGATGTGGTACAATCTCTACCGTAGTTTGAAGCGTTCTCTCGTGCCGCGGTGGCGGAATTGGTAGACGCGCTAGACTCAAAATCTGGTGAGCATTTGCTCGTGCCGGTTCAAGTCCGGCCCGCGGTACCAGAGGCTGCTTCAGACGGAAAAACCGCCCCTTTCGCTTTTTGGCTGGGGCGGGTTTTAAGTGTCGATTTGCTAATATTTAGACGGTTGGAGGAGCTAAAACTCCCTCATTCATCATTTGCATGTATTTCAGGTACTCTTCTTTACCCGGACGCTCTGCAGATTGGCTATATGGCTGCATATACTGTCGAAATCCAGGCGTTGCTCTCACGCAAACTGGATCCGGAAGGCGCTCTCCTTGATAATTCGAAGGGTTGTCAGTATATTCAAGCACTCCCGAGGCGACGCAAAGCCCTGTGAATTCTGCTATGGTAAAAATATCGCTGTGGTTAGCCCACTGTCTGCCATCCCTATCAATCCCTATGTATTTATAATGACAACCGTCTTCTCTGTAGAACGCTTCAGGTATTCTGCTAGCCAAACCTGTGATGACAGGCAGATTATCTATAATTTTTTTCTTGGAATATGTCTCGCAAACTCCGGTCGGGTCGACCGTTTCGACTAATTCGTCTGGTTTATATTTAGGATTTTCTTGATTTGGCAAGTATGCTTTACAATCGCGCATTACTTGGTAGCAAAAGCTAAGCCTGTCTGTATCGGAAATTTCTGACCAGTCAATTACCCCCCCATTTTTTAGCGTTTCATAAGTAAGGTCTCTTCTGTGTGCTTCTGATAATGATTTATATTCCATTCGTATAACTCCTTTATGATAAATAGGTAGCATATATTATATGATATCTGCTCTTCTTGGTCAAATTATTAGAATTTTCTACAAAGAAAATAGCCCGCCAAGAGGCTCAAGCCGAGACCTAATGTCTCAAGGCGAGCTATTTTCACTGGCGGGCGTTAGCCCTTGTCTGAGCGGTTATGGGTGTTTCACCTCCTTCTTATCCTCTTTGAGAGGAATCGAGATCCACCAGTCACAGTCGGGGTCGGTGCACTTATAGACAGCGCACCAGTTGGCCTCTTCTCTAATCACATTCTTACTGCGACACTGTCGCCAGCGCCGGCGGGTGGCGTACTTCTTGTACGCCTCCCAGCAGAAGTTGATGAAGAGAACGGCGACGAGAACGATAAGGACGACGACCTGAAGGTCCATCCTTCTCTCCTTTCAGGAAGAAGCTTTCGCTCAAAGTAAAGGGCGCTTCTCGCCCTTCAAGACTACCTTTGAGCAAAAAGCTAATATATATATCAATAATTGAATAAAAAGTCAATAGATTTAGGCAATTTTCTTGAATTTTATGCAAAAAATGACGTGAAATGACGAAAAAACCGGAAAATAGCAACGTACTATCCTGTTGAAACCAACAAACTATTTGTATACCTAAAGCAAGGATACTGCTAAAATCGCTTAGATTTGATTCTAAATTTACCCTGCGCAAACAGCAGTACTGGCGGCGGCCAGCGGTGATTCTGGCGACCATACCAGGTAGCTGGCGATACGGGCGCCAACTATGCCGCGCCAGATTGACATTGGTTCGTTCCAGTTCTGAGTGACGACGTCGCCGCCGTGAGCGATAACCAGGTGCTCGGCGTGAAACGCGCAGATTGTAACGGGATAAGTGATGGTGAATTTATGTAAAATGTCGACGAACTGCGCTAATTGAATATTGAATGTCAGGATTTTTGGATAATAGACCGCACGCAATACTTTTTGGACTTGGGCGAATGAAACGACGAAAACAAGGCGCGGATTGTCCAGAATTTCGGCGAAGCTGTTTTGTAGCAGGTCTACTGCGTCGCGCGTCACAACGATCGGACGCTGGGCTTTTTTAATCAGTTCCTCATAAACGATTGCCGTCTGGCTGTTTTTACCAGCATCGCCGACCAGCAGCAGCGCGTCCGTCCAATCTTCCAAAGCTAATGCTGGCTGCAGCGCCTCGCGAGCCAGACTGCCCGAAGGGTTGGTTGGCGCAAACAGCACGTCGGTCATGGCGGCGGGGACGCTTTTTTTTAGCGCGTCTGGCAGCAATACGCGAACTTCGCCGACGCCGGTTTTCAGGGCTTCTTGGTAGCTGTCGGCTACCGCCAGGAAGCCTAATTTATTGCCGCCAATTATCGCCAATTTCCCCGCTTGGCTGCGGCGCTCCGGCTTATTCCATTCAATGTCCGGGAACAACGGCTTTGATTGTTCCTGCTTGCGCCAAAACTTCATGTCCATGTATTAATTGTAGCGCATTAGAGCCGTTTTATTGCCAGCTGGAGAATGGCGTTCAGAAATTACACGATTTGACGGTGCTGATTGAAGAGAAAATTACCGCCAAGTAGCGCGCGGCTGGACAGGCCGGAGCTGTTCGGGTTTGACGGATTTTTGGGCAGATAGCTTATCGTTTCCGGAAATTTTTTTATATATTTCATCAAAGGTCAATCCTGAGTCGCGGACTAATTTTGCCATGTCTTTACCGACGTAACGGAAATGCCAGCTTTCGGCTTCTATGCCGGTCAAATCTTCTTTGCCTTCCGGGTAGCGCAGGATGAAGCCGTATTTATAGGAATTATTGGCCAGCCAAGTGGCCGTCTCTTTTTTAAGGTTGCAGCGGGCAAAATTGGCTTTGCAGTCTTTATCAAGGCTGGATAAATCAACCGCTAGGCCAAGCTGATGCTCGCTGTGCCCTGCTTGATTAACGTATTTTTCGGTGTAAGCGGCGCCGCTTTTGGCTTTCGATTCGGCAACAAGTTTTTTCTGGTCGGCAGCTGAGCGGTAGGCGCTGGTCACGATTAAGTCGTTTTTAGCGGCTTTGGCGGCAGTAAACATGTCTTTTAGCTCCGGCTGAATTTCGGCGCTGGCCCGCTTGTCTTCCAGCCAGTCGCCGTGCTCGACTGTTAGGTTTGCTAATTTTGGCTGGTAATCTTCGCTAATTCCCTGGGTTTTTGATACGTAAGCCCAAATGCCGCTAGTCTGTAATAACTTTTGCGATGGGATTTTTAGTTTTAATTGCGCGTTATTGACGCCGGTAAAGGTTACGGTTCTTACTGGCGGAACGATTGGCTGAGCCGCCATTTGTGCTTGATTCTGGTCGTAGGTGTCGCTGGCTTCGTACATGCCGCCGACCAGTAAAAAAGTAAACGTTGTCCATGCTGATAGAACCATCGCCAGCAAATAAGTAAATATGTTTTTCCCGCCCTTCTTCATGATATGTATTATACGCTATCGGGCAGTTTTTGCTATACTTGCATTATGGTACGCGCTAAAAATAGTTCGCCTAAGAAAGCAATTTCGCGTTTAATCGCTGCAGTGTTTTTAATGGCGGGCGCAGGATTTTTAACGTATAAAGTGCTGGTTTGGCAGCTTGGCGCGCCTGTGAAAAATCAGCCGGCTGCTACGAGTACCGTGAAAACTAAACCGCACAATTCAGGCGAACGGACGCTGACCTTTTCGGCGGCGGGCGATTTTTTAGCGCATGATTCGGTTGTTAAGCAAGCTAAAACGAATAATGGCTATGATTTCTCGCCGTATTTTACCTCTGTCAAATCGTTATATGGCACCAGCGACGTGTTCTTTTGCAATCCGGAAACGCCCAGTGCTGGCGCGGCGTACGGGATTTCCGGATATCCAGCGTTTAACGCGCCAGTTGAACTGGCTCGCGACATGAGTAAAACCGGCTGCAATCTTATCAATTTGGCGACTAACCACATGGCGGATAAGGGCCAAGCGGCGATTAATGCCACGCTTGACGAGTGGCAGAAACTGCCTGTCCTGGCGGTGACAGGCGCTAATCGTAATGCCAGCGAGCAGAAAAAGGTTAAATATTTTGAGAAAAATGGCATAAAGGCGGCGTTTTTAGCGTTTGCCGACTTCAGTAATGTTCGTTTGCCGAACTCTTACAGCGTTAATACATATCATGACGAGGCGCTAGTGCGGCAGTTAATGTCCGAGGCGCGCCAGCATGCGGATGCGGTGATTGTGTCGGCGCATTGGGGTACGGAGGATTCGCATACGGTAACTGCCGACCAGCAGAAATTTGCCAAATTGTTTGCTGATTTGGGGGCAGATGTGGTAATTGGTACTGGACCGCACATGATCCAAAAAGCGGACATGCTGGATCGAGCTGGCGGCGGGAAAACGCTAGTGTGGTATTCGATTGGCAATTTTTTATCCAGCCAGCTGCAAGTTGACGAATTGACCGGCGGCGTGGCGCAGTTTAAGCTTGCCAAAACAGATAAAGGCATTTCAATTTCCGACGTCAAATTCCGTCCGACGTTCATGAGTTACGAGTGGTCGCCAGCTGACCGGCAGGCGCAGAATTTACTGGCGCGCCGTAATCTGAAGCTGCAACCGCTGAAACAAGCGGCGAACGAAACTAAACTGCACGGCACGACGATTGAAGAACGCCTGGCAAAAGTTCGGCAGTGGCTGGATGGCACAGCTAAGGTAGCTGTTGAGTGACGCGCTGCTTATTAGCGGGATTTTTCTGCCGATGATTTTCCTAGTAAAATTGGCGATGCCTGATCGAGCGTCATGTTTGATTTTTTCAGCGCTGCTGCTAGCTCGCGGCCGACATAGCGGAAATGCCACGGTTCGTATTGGTAGCCGGTGATGCGTTCCTTGCCCTTTGGGTAGCGTAAGATGAAGCCGTATTCGTGGGCGTGTTTGGCGAGCCACTTGCCGGCAGCTGTTTCGCCGAAACAGGTCTCAAGATAGCAATTGTGGTCGGCGGCGGCGATATCCATCACTAATCCGGTTTGATGCTCGCTGTAGCCAGGTTTGGAGCTAAATTGATCAGCGGCTGCTTGTCCGTAGGCGTTGATGTAACTGCTGTAATAAGTGTTTTGCAATTCATAGCCGCGAAAACCGCTGCCGATTTGCAAGTCGTGTCCGGCCGCTTTGGCGCTGGCAAACAGCCGTTCGACGTCTGGCATAATATCAGCGCGAACTGACCGCTCTTCTTCTGGTTTATCCGGCCGCGAATCGACTGTTGCTAATTGTAAGTTTTTCGGACGATATTTTCTATTTTTTAGCGGGTGGGTTTTATTGACTAGCCGCCAGATGTGATTATCGGCGGTATAGTCGCCGGCAGCTGGCTTGACTGAGACGGAATCGGTCAATTTGATGAGTTTTTTCGCCGGAGATTTACTGGAATTGGCGGTATTATCCTGCGTTTTCTGGGTGTTTGGCGGCTGCGGCGAATTTAATTTTCGGTAAGCAATAATGCCGCCGCTCGCTAATCCTATCATGACAGCTGCGGCTAGCAGCGCCGTACACTTTTTACTATTTTGTTTCATTGTGACGCCCCGCTGGCGCGCTGCCAATATGGTGATTTCATGAATGTATTGTAGCGCGAAAAGCGCGGCCATGCCAGCTCAAGCGCTTGCCGCAGCCGCCGGGCTAGCGTACAATTTAGGCTATGGAAAAACACATTGCCAATCACTATCAAGCCGTATCGCAGCGTCTAGCAGCAGACAAGTCGCAAACTGATCTGGCTGAATTGGCGCGCTATCACCGCACGCGCGTGCAAGAATTTCAGCACGAGCGGCTGATTCACTTGCTGGTGACATTTTTCTTCGCCGGGCTATTTTTAGCGTCCCTGGCGGCATTTTTGGCAACCGCAGCGATGGGGTTGGCGATGAACTGTTTGCTGGGACTATTGGCGCTAATTTTGTTTGTGCTAGAATTGGCTTACATCCGGCATTATTACCAACTAGAGAATGGCGTGCAGCGGCTGTATGAGTTGACGGTAGCGATTGAAGAAAAACGTTTCGCCAAAGGTTAGGTTTGATCAAGCTGGCGAGTTAGTTGCATTTACCTGCTGGACGATTTTCTCGATAATATATCTATCTCTTGGTTTGAAATCGTATTCTTTTACAGTTGCAATGCCGTTTTTGATGGCGATATCTGGCAGCGTAACGCGTCCTTCTGGGTAGTCGCGAGCTTTATCTTGATCAATTCTAAATATACCTTGATTATTCTTTGCAATCATTAATTTAACGGCCTGAGCGAAAATGTCAATGTGTGACGGCTTGAATTTGCTGAATAAGTTGTTGAACGTAACTTCGCCTAGGATTTCGTTTGACTCTTTATCGACGCTGAATCCTAGCTTTTCAATCTCGAATAGAATAGGCTCGAATATGTCGATATTTTCCATCAGATAGCGGTTATTGGCGAATATTCTGCCATCGGCATAGACTTTAGTGTCTCTGCCGCTTCTGGTTACATTCCAAGTATATACAAGTTTGTCATATGAGCCGATAGACGTATTGCTTGGCAATGATGATTTGATTTCGTTAAGGTTGGCGGCATTCATTTCAATTTCACAGTCAAGGTAGTAATAATATTGAGTACGCTGTCCGTTCGCTGTTTTGTTTTTCTCTGATTTTTCTACTACTCTAGCTGAAATTTTGGCTTTGAAATTAGACTCTTTAAGCTTATCGAATAGCGCCGGGAGTTTTTCGGGAATTTTGTAAAACACGTTAGCTTCCGAGTCGGTGTTGATTGCGCCGTCGCCCTGCTTCTGAGTTATTGCAATGAAGTTTTGTTGCGGCCATTCTCGGATCGGCGAGATAACGTCGGCGATTTTCTTTACTGCGATGACAGTTTGATCTTTAGGGTAATCCGGCTGAAGCGTTATTTTGTAAGTACCTTTTTTGTTGCCAAAAAAGTCCTCTACGATGTCTGATAATTTGAGGTCGACTTTCTCTACGCCCGGTATTTGGCGTATTTGTTCAGCGCAATCATTTAGCTGTCCGAAAGAGCTTACTGGATTTTGCGAAAATGTTTCGGATAGCCCGTAAATGACGCCAATAGATATTAGTATTACGAATAGTATTGCGAGTGGCGAAACGATCAGAGCAATCGTCAGGAGTATTTTGTTTGGTTTCTGTGAAGAATACTGCTGATATTGCGGCTGTGGTGAAGCGTATTGAGGTTGGCCTTGCGGTGGATACTGCTGCGGGTATTGTTGATATTGCGGTTGCTGCGGATATTGCGTTTGTTGAAGTGGTTGCTGCGAGTTGTTTTCTGGAGGCATAAGACTACCTTACTATTTATATTATTTCAATACTTACTGGGCAGTGGTCGCTGCCCATTTGTTCAGCGTGGATTTGCGGATTTTTGACACGCTTAGCGATCTCACGCGACGCCAGCCAATAGTCGATCCGCCAGCCGACGTTGCGCGCCCGGGCGTTGGCCCAGTGCGTCCACCAGGTGTAAGCTTCGGTTTTTTCAGGAAACGCCGCCCGGAAGATGTCGATAAATCCAGCGTCCAGATAATTCTGAAAACCTTCTCGCTCCTCATCGGTGAAGCCATGCTTGCCGACATTAGGCTTTGGATTTGCCAGGTCAATTTCTTGATGCGCCACGTTCATATCGCCGCAGTATAGCACTGGCTTGACTAGCTCCAATTCCTCCAGATAGGCCAGCACTGCCGGATCCCACTGATCATGACGCAGACTCAGCCGGCTCAAATCCCCTTTCGAATTTGGCGTATAACACGTCACCACCCAAAAATCGTCGAACTCGGCAGTGATAATACGTCCTTCGTCGGCCGGATTGCCATACTGATCACCGGTCAAATTGAACCGCTCGATGATAGCCGGCGGTAGCCCGTCGCGCCAGTGTAGCGGCCGGATTTTCGATAAAATTGCCGTGCCGGAATAGCCTTTTTTGGCGGCTGAATAGAAATGCTCGTGGTACTCTGGCAGATCAATTTCCACCTGGTCGCGGGCAGCCTTGGTCTCTTGCAGGCAGATGATGTTCGGATCGTAGGTTTGCAGGAAGCGGGCAAACTCACCCTTATTGATGACGGCGCGGATGCCATTGACGTTCCAGGAAAAGAGTCTCATATTTTTAGGCCTTTCGCTTGTTAATGGCGTCTCGGTATAATTGCAAATATTTTTCAGCCATTCGGTCGGGTGTGAGTTCCGGCGCAAGCTTGGTTGACGCCTGCGACATTTTCTGTCGTTTTTTCGGGTCGGCCGCCAGCTGCTGCATCGCAGCGGCAAAGTGCTCAACTTCTGGCCCGTCGGTCAAAATACTATTGTCTTTATTCACTCCAACTGTCAGCCGCGGATCGCAATAAATAATCGGTAGCCCAGCAGTCGCTGCCTCGCCGATGGTCATGGCTTGCGTGTCAAAACCGTAAGACGCTAAAACGAAAACATCCGCGTTAACTAACTCTTCGGCTACTTGATTAATGCCAGACATATGTCCGCGGAAGATAATATTGTCATGTCCTTTCGCTAACTGACGTAGTCTTCTAAGCTGATTTCCGCCGCCAGCAATGTGCAACTCTGAATTAGGAATATCAGCTTTTATAAAAGCGCGGATAATCGTATCGATTCGTTTTTCTGGCGCCAAGCGGCAAATGCTTAAAAAGCGGATAGTGCTATCGGAGCGGCGGCGCTTGGCTTGACTAATGGCGCGGCTCAATTCAGGATTAACACCGGTCGGTATGGCGCGGGACGGAATACTAATCCGCCCAGCACATTCGGTTATTCGCTGTATCATGAAATCGGCTGGCGCAGTAAAACCGTCAACCTGCGAGGCGATAATTGCCATGGAGCGCCAATCAAGTCGTGCTAGCAGTCCAGTGGCGTCGGGGCTTTTCGGCGCTAGGCGGATCGGCTGATCGTGCCGTTTTTTGGCAATCAGAGAAATCACCGGGCTGATGAGGAGTATGTAAGCCAGAGAACCCCAGACTGCCATGAATGGCTGCGAAGCGTGTGCTCCGGCTAAATTGGCATGAAAAGTATGGACGTGCGGGATGTTTTGCAATTTGGCGATACGTGCTGCCAACGCCAGTCCGCCTCGATCTGTATGGCTATGAATGATATCAAACTGATGATGACTGCAGATGTGCCGAGCTATGCGCCAACTTTGTTTGATAGTGCATGTCTGCACTGGCATGCCTGATATGTATGTCGATGGCATAACGATCGTTTCGCAGTTATCTGGCTTTTCTAAGTAATGCCGCGGCGCTAATAGCGTCACCTTGTGGCCTAGCCGGACCAGTTCGTTAACTTGCACCTGAACTGAACGCCCAATGCCGCCTGATGCCGGATAAATATCGTCTAATATTAAGGCGATACGCAGCGAATCGCTGGGTCTGGATAACTTTGCTTTTGCTGCTGCCATGAGTTAAGTATAATATAATAAGATATGCAAGTAAAATTTAATTGCATGAGAAAGATTCTAAAGTAACCTATTTCTATGGACAAAGACGATTCATCAGCTAATGATATTAACGAGCTTAAACAAGCGGCTAAGTTTTTTAATACGCGTTGGCTGCATTTGGCGGATAGCGGTGCGGCTGTACATTACCGCGAGGCGCAAGAAGATAACGCCAAAACTTGCGTGATTCTTCACGGGCTTACTGGTACAAGCTATTCAATGCTGCTTTTAGCTGACGCTTATCGCCGGCGCGGCTGGCGAGTAGTGGTGCCGGATTTGCCTGGACACGGCAGTTCTTCGGCTATTCCCGTGAAACATATGCACGACCTTGCTGATTGGCTTGATACTGTTTTGCGGCAATTATGCCCGGAGCCAACCGTGCTGGTCGGTGATTCGTTCGGGTCGAGCGTGGCGCTTACTTATGCGCAGAAATACCGCTTATCGCCGGCAACCCGGCTGGTACTCGGCGCGCCGATTCCGACGCTTGATTCTGTATTGAAGATTGTCGATCGGGTTTTTGCTCGTACGCCTGACGCTGCGGCGCGGCGGCTATATTATACGAACCGCTTACTACTTGGCATGAGGACTAACTTTCTACTTGCCCAGAGCCATCGTTCTGATTATCGCCGGCTTGTAGAAGAATGCATAGCCATTGAAGGAGCCCAAGCAAATCATCGGTATGCCGAAATGGTGCTTATGGGTGCGAACATAGATAACAACCCTTTTAAGATTCCTTTATCGGAGGATTTAGTCGGTCGAACAGCAGTGGTGTATGGTGATACGGACCGTCTTTCCGGTAAGCGGGCGGCGCGGTATTTGCAGGAATGGGCAGTAGATGCGCAAGTTGTTGAAGTTCCGCAATGCGGTCATTTGGTTCATATTGAGGGTATATCAGCAATGCTTGATGCCAGCGAATAGCCAAGCTACTTCCGATTTTTTAACAAGCCTACTATTAGTTTTTCTGCCTTTTTTGCATAACTTTTGGCGTCAAAAACGGTTTTTGCTTTAGCTGCTGCGCGCGATAACTTGATTATTTGTTCGGGGCTGCCAGCTAACTGCTTGATGGTTTGAGCAATAGCCTCAGGTGACGAATTAGCTGTGAGTATGCCGGCTTCTTTCAACCCTTCGGCGGTTAATCTTTCATCGCAGTATAATACTGGTCGGTGGCGGCTAATCGCCTCGGCTACGACCATCGGTTGGTTGTCAAAATGGTAGGATGTTAGCGCCACGAGGTGTGACTGGTCAATTGCTGCGATTGTCTCATTATTAGTTTTTGGTCCGGCAATTAAGACGTGAGGCAATTTGCCGTAGCGCCGGCGCATTTCTTTTAGTAAAATCCCGTCGCCAATCATCGTGCATTGGATAAATTCGGAAGGACATTGCGACAGTGCTTCCAAAAATTCTAGCGGTCGTTTTTCTGGCGTGAGTCTACCAACCCACAATATGCGCAGAGGTTCGTTTGGTGATATTGAGCTGATTGTATGGGCTGGCGATAAAGAGGCGCCGGCAGGAAGGAACGGATTTGGGATGTTGTAAAGAGGCAGGTTTCTGTCAAGACTACGCAATGTTTCCAGTTGGTGCTGCGACGGCGAAACGACTGCGTCTGACGCCGAGGCAACATTTAATGTCAGAGATTTAAGCAACCGTTCAATCAACGTACCGGTCGTCTTTGGTTGAATGTATATTGGGCGTTTGCAAAGCCAATGAAGCGCTTGGCGTATGGCAAATGCCGCAACTCTGGATAGCGGCAGTTTATCTATTTGCCAAAATATTGAATGCACGGTGAATATAACTGGAATGTTGAGCTCGCGCGCTACGTCTTGAACTATCAAAGCTAAAGAAAGTTCCGACTGCAGCCACACGCAATCAATTTTATTTTTTATTAGCAATTGGCGAATAACTTTTTGACGTTTTTTTGAATTGACATATCCCGGCAGGATAAATATCGTATTTGGCAAGTTGATTGTAAGAGACGGTTTTAACGCAAAGCTATTGACGTTGTCGATTGCTTGATTGGCAAAGATATAAACAGTGTGTCCAGCTTGTTGCAGGGCTTTAATTTGATTGATTGTCGAGTAAACAACGCCGCCAGTATTGGTAACTGGAAAGTCAAGCACAAAACAAATTCGCATAGTGGGCAGTTTAGCATATTTGCTAGTATTTATCTACTCCTATATAATAAGCCGTGTATCATGAGGATAGCATTCTTTATTGACGACTATTTGCCCTCAGTCCATGGCGTGTCAACATCAACCTTGAATTGCAAGCAGGCTTTGGAGTCGCTTGGGCATGAAGTTTTTGTGATAGCGCCAAGGTGCGAAGGCTACGAAGATCACGACGATCACATTATTCGTCTACCATCAGCCAAGAATTATGCTTTCGATAAGCGCGAGATGGCGGTTATTTATCCTGGTCTAGCGAAGAAACTGGATAAATATAAATTTGACATAGTACATAGCCAGATGCAGCTTTATATGGGCGTGTTGGCGCACAGCGTGGCTAGGCGGCAGAATATACCGCACGTGACAACAGTTCATACGATGTATTCTGAATTGATTGACGATTATCCTTTTACGGTGATTGCCGGCTTGATTGCGGCGACAGTAGCGTTCCCAGTTGTCTTGCGCGTTAAGCCGATTCTGCCGACGGCGTCGCGCGAGCAACTGCGCTCAATGAGTAAAAGTACGATACGAGATGTTATGTCGCGGCAAGGCTGGAGGCTGATGGCAGCATTTGCCAATAAATGCGATGCCTGTATCTCGCCGTCGAAGCATTTGGAAAGGATTTTAATCGACGAAGGCGGCTTGACGGTTCCATGCTATGTTTTTCCGAACGGTATTGATATCAAGCGTTATGAAAAAGCGTCGGCAGCCGATTCGCCGATCGAGAAACGTCCTGGTGAGAAATTCATCATTTCAGTGGCGCGGCTAAGCCCAGAGAAGCGCCAGCGGACGTTGATTGAGGCAATGCCGCATATCCGCGACAGAAAGGTCAAGCTGGTCTTGGTCGGCGGCGGTCCGTATGAAGAAGAGCTTAGACAGCGCGTTGAAGAACTGGATGTCAGTAGTCGAGTAATTTTCACTGGTATGCGTTCGAGCGACGAGGTGGCGGCGATGCTCAAGCAGGCTGATATATTCTCTTTAGCGTCGTATCATTTTGATAATCAACCGATGACTTTCCTGGAGGCGTCAGCTAGCGGTTTGCCGATTGTTTACTGCGACGAACGGATGACCGAGGCGCTGACTAAGCATAATGCTGTTTTGACTGGTGGTATTGGTGGCGAAGATTTCGCAAAAGTATTTAATGATTTGTTCGCGCACCCAGAGAAAATCGAGGAGTTGTCGCGCGGGGCGCTAAAGGTGGCAAAGTCGCTTGATTCAGTAACGATGGCGAAGAAACTCGAAAAGCTTTACCAAAGCCTGATCGAGACACGGAAAAATTTGGAATAAGTTGAAGATAGTTATAGTGATTGAGAAATCGAGTGGTATTTTTGCTAAACTGTCGAGGGCGGCTGGTCGATCTCTGTCGATCTTTGCTATAGATGGTATAATGAGGTTATGAGGATAGGACTTTTTACGGATAGCTATAGGCCGTCTATCAATGGTATCGTTTATGTAGTCGAGTCGCTAAAGCGTGAGCTGGAGGCTTTAGGGCATGAGGTCTATGTCTTTTGTCCGGCGAAATCTATTAGTCCTGCTAAGCAAGCTGAGCTGCTTCACGAAGACGATAACAGCCGGATTATTCGCTTTCGCTCAATTAAGGGCGCGTTTTTTGATGATTATGATACGTCAGTATTCTTCCCTCCGGTGGTGCAGCGCCAAATTGCTAATATGAATCTGGATGTTGTGCATATTTTTACCCCGTCGCAAATTGGACTATTGGGTGTAAAGGCGGCGAATAAAAATAATATTCCGCTTGTTGTTCAACATTGTACCGACTTGTATGAATTTGTTGATCATTATCCAGCGGTTTTGCCGGGAGTCTTGGCTCTGGCAGGGATAGTTTTTCCGCTATCTGTTAAGTTGAATGGCCAGGATTTATTAGAGGTTGCCAAGCTGTACCGTCCGCGCAACGGCGTGACGAAGTGGAACAAGGATATTATTGAACGCGTCGTTACTATTTTATATAGCAAGGCGGATGCGGTTATCGCGCTGTCGCGTAAAAGCCGCGACCAATTGCAATCTTGGCAAACGGAAGATTACAGCTATAAGATTACTTTAATGCCAAACGGTGTTAATGCTTTGCCGAAGCCGAAGACAGAGCGGATAAAAGAGTTTAGAGAACAATGGGGTTTGCGTAAAACGGATGAAGTATTTGGTTTTGTGGGGCGCTTAGGCGAGGAGAAGAATTTGCCGATTCTCATTGAGGCGTTTGATAAATTTATCGCGTCAGCCAGGCCGAAGTCTAAGTTGCTATTTGTCGGCGACTTTGAATATCGTCAGACTTTGGAAAAAATGGCTGCGGAAACGAATTTCACGGATAGGATTATATTCACTGGAGCTATGCCGCGCGAAGATTTAGGCGTGGCATATGAAGTGATGAAAGTGTTTACTTTTCCATCGTTAAAAGACACTCAGGGCTGGGTTCTGCATGAAGCTGCGCACGCTGGCAAGCCAATTGTGATTATTGATACGGAAGTTTCCGAGGTCGTGAGGGACGGAATTAATGGCTATTTCGCAGAAAATACTCCAGAAAGCATGGCTGAAAAAGTAATCTCAATTCTGAAAAGCCCGAAAAAACAGGCGGAATTTAGCGCTGAAAGTAAAAAACTTGCCCGTAAATTTACCGAGCGCAGCCAGGTGAAGAAGCTCGAAAAACTCTATCAAAGCCTGATTGAGACGCGGAAAAATTTGGAATAAGTTGAGTATGGTGTCTTCAGAAAATGCCGGGATTTTCTGATAAATTTATCGGTTGGCGATGAGCCGCCTGGTTTCTCTGTCCTGGTCGCGGCGCTTGATGGTCTCGCGCTTGTCGTAGGTTTTTTTACCTTTACCAAGGGCGATGATGATCTTGATAAATTTGCCGCCAGTCAATAATTTCGTCGGCACGATGGTCATGCCTTGCTTTTTTGCCTCGGTAAAGTTTGCTAATTGCCGCTTGCTGACTAATAATTTCCGCGCCGAGGTGTCGACGCTGCGGGTGTTGGCTTGTCCGCGCTCGTTCAGCCGCAGCGAAAAACTGGCATTGTTCAGCCATAACTCGCCATTTCTCAAACTGACGAAAGCGCCCTTCAACTGGACGTGGCCTTCCCTGGCAGCGCGTACTTCCATTCCCGTCAAAACCAGCCCGGCAATTATTTCCTCGCCTAGCTCATAGTCAAACCTGGCCCGGCGATTAACGACGGCAGGCGTATTGGTTTTTTTCGTTTTGGCGCTAGGTTTTTTAGCCATATGGTGATTATAACAGGTTTTAATGGTGTCTGCTGCTATGGCTGCGGTTTCGGTGCTAGAAAGTCATTGCTTAGATTTGAGTGTCTGCAGGAAGCCTTGTGGTATAGGCTGGCAGTCTGGCAAGCGGACCACAGTAATTCCTGATGGCGTCTGCTCGGTTGATGCTGAATTAGGCTTGTGGGTTTTGACGTTACCCCAGGAGACCTGCGGCGGTGCGTACGATCTTCTTTATTTTTGGTTCTGGCGCGCATGTCTGGCGATACTGCCAATCCTCCAAGCACTACATACAAATCCTTGCCTTCTAATCTTTTTGCCGCATATTCATTTAAGCTGTTTTCGGGCAGACCGATACCAGCGGTAGCGATCGGGATGTAGGGTTCGACGCCGGATGATATAATCTGCCAGTACGTATGTCTATCTTTTTTGTTGTAACAATCTTGAAGTAGTTTGGCTATTTCTCGTTTTTCTTCGGATAAAATCTCGTTAGGGTCTTCAAATGTCAAACAGATAAGTTGTTCTGCGGCTTTTACTATTGTATGCAAACCAGTCACTCGAAAACGGAGTGTTTGTTGCGCTGATTCTATTGATTCTGGTTTTGGGAATATAGAATAATGAAGCGATGGATATTCTTGTCTCTGTTTAATTATAGCGCGCAGTCCGTCCTTGGAGGTTTTTGTTGATAGGATCTCTGGTAATGCTTCCCTGATGCCTTCCATTAGGCGTCCGCAAACTTCCTTCGGATTCTTGATAGGACGGTAAAAGGCTGGTTGACGTGCTAGTTTCATATAAATAAAGATGATAATAGTAGATTCATGAATTGTCAATGGTAGCGTTCAGGTAATTTTTAGGCAATACTAGGCGGTTCCGGGTCGGTGTTGTTTTCTGTACTAGATTCCGGCTTGTTTTCTTTCAAATATTGTAGGGCGCATCTCGCCATGAGCCTGGACCTTCGAAGAACCGGATGGCTAGAAAGATCAATGCTTCTTCTAAGTTCCTCGTGGACGCTCGGGATGTTCAAAGCTTCGGCTGCCTTGGCATCAAGTGCTACTAGCGCCATTACTAATCTTCCTAACTCTATTGTGCAATTATTTCTGGGATTGTCATCTAATTTCTCGTGCGCTTTAGTTAATAATTCGGCAATGGTTTTGGCAGCTTCTTCTTTATCAATCTTTTTGTGCTGCGGATCGTCGCTGTGTTCTTTTTCTTCTCCTGCGAGAATTTTACCAATTAGTTCGCTGGCTTGCTGGCGGAGACTGGTCGGTGTACTCGGAAACTCGATAATTTCTGCGCCTTGAGGTTGTTCTTCTAACGAGGCGTCCGAAACTTCATCGCCGCTTTGTTTGTGGTGTGTGTCTGGGAATTCAACTATACGTGCGCTTGGGGGTTTTGGAGATTGTTCTGGAGATTTCGGTTCATATTGTCTGAGAAATGGAATGATCTCTGCACTTTGATGTTCTGGCGGCTTATCCATCTTCCTATTATACTATATTTATTACTAAATTACAATAGCGTTTGGAATTTTCCTCTGTTATAATAAAGCGGATGATAGCCGATATTCATATCACCGAGAAGAGTTTTGGCGACAAGATGTTGATGCGCGACGTCAAGTTTAGCGTGGATGACGGCGAGAAGGTCGGCGTGGTCGGCCGCAACGGTGTCGGCAAGTCGACGCTGTTTGGCATCTTGGCGGGCATGGACACTGATTATATTGGCGAGGTAGTTTTTCGCCGCGGCATCACCGTGGCTAGTACGGCGCAGGAGCATCATGGTTTGGGCGATCAGACGGTGCTGAGCTACATTTTGGCGGGGCTGCCGGAATATTCGAGCTTAAAGAAAATTATTGATGAATATCCTGAAACCATGGGCGATAATATGCGCAAGATTGAGGAGTATACACAGGCGCTGGAGCGATTTGACCAGAAAGGGTTTTATCAGATTGAGGATAAGATTGAGCGGGAGCTCGATAATTTTCAGCTGAGTGGGTGCGGCGAGCGGCCGCTTGGTTCCCTGTCGGGCGGTCAGAAGCGGCTGGTGGAGATTGTGAAGATTATGCATTCGGGGGCGCATTTGGCGCTGATTGACGAGCCGACCAACCACATGGATTATGTGGCCAAGCAGCAATTCATCGACTGGATGAGTTCGCAGCCGCGCCAGGCCATGCTGATCATCACGCACGACCGTGATGTGCTGGGTCGGGTGGATCGAATCATTGAACTTAAAGACGGCCGAGCGGTCAGCTACCGCGGTAATTATGATGCCTACCTCAAGCAAAACGCTCAGGCGACGGCGGCGGGCATGAATAATTTTGAGCAAGTTGAGAAGCGGATGACTAACCTCAAACAAAAGGCGCTGGATTATCAGCGGTTGAAAGAAAAGTCGCGCAACCCTGGCACTATCCAAAAGTTCAAGCGGCTGGAAAATGAGGCGCGGGCCGAACTGGCGGAATTATCAGAGATGGACAAGCCGACGTTTTGGATCGACAAGGAGTCGGCTGGGCAGCTTGATTATAAGTCGTCTGAGCGCTACGGCAAGTTCAAGGCGCGCAATATTCGGCTGTCGATGAAGGACGCGGCTAGTCGTAGTCAGCACGTGTTGGTGCGGGTTGAGGATGCGGCAGTTGGGGTTGGCGAGCAGCTATTGTTTGAGGGCGTGAATATTGATTTGCGTGAGGGCGAAGCGGTGGAGTTGCGCGGCCGTAATGGCGCTGGCAAGACGACACTGATTCGGATGTTGTTGGCAAGCGGTGGTGCGGTTGCTCGGGCATCTCATAAAACAATCCGGGACCCGAGACAATCCCAGATTTTTTCTGAGATGCCACTCGCATCCAACGCGTCGACTGCGGCACCTCCTGCGCTGGAGGCTGTGGAGGAGACGGCTGGAAGACGAACCGCGGCAGCTACTCCACCATCCTCTGCCAGAGCACACTCTTCGCTCAAATCTCCATTGGAGATTCCTCGCGAGCGTTCGGCTGAAACGTCCGTTACTCACGAACGTTTCACAGTCTCTGGCGGAGGAGGTGTCGTGCCTGCTGCTCCCATCCTCTACTCTGGTAATCTCTTTCTCGACCCACAGGTACGGGTCGGTGTGTACGAGCAAGAGATTGATGAGAGGTATTTGGCGGACCCGCTGGAGGCGGCGATTGAGAAATTGTACCTTAGCCGCGACCTGCCGATTTCTGATACGAAAATTCGCCAACTAATGGCTGATTATCTGTTCACCGAAGCGGATCGGATGACGCCGCTTGAGCGCCTGTCGGGTGGCCAGAAAGCTCGCTTTCAGATCATTGCTATGCTGGCGAATGACCCGCAGCTGCTGATCTTGGATGAGCCAACCAACCATCTTGACTTACCGAGCATTGAGGAGTTAGAGACGGCGCTGGCGAAATATTCTGGCGCCATCCTGTACGTCAGCCACGACAATTATTTCCGCCAAGCAGTTGACGGTGAGGTGGTGCAAATTGGTGCGGCTTGAGCGATTAAATAAGCCAATTAAAATACCGCGAGAATAAAAACCCCGCGGCATCTTAAGTCTCAAAAATTATTCGGCGATTAAACCGTTTTTGCGGAGCGCATCCTGAAGCTTCGGCCGGTCGAATCCCAGGATAATCTTGCCGCAGATATCGGTTACCGGCACGCCTTGGAAATTACCGCCGTTTTTACTGAGTAATTCTTCCTTAGCGCTCGGATCAGCTTCGATGTCCTTGGCGACAAAATCAATGCCGAGTTTTTTCAGCCATTCCATTTCCGTATGGCAGAATGCGCACCAGCTGGTGCTGTAGACGATGACCTTAGCGCTTTGGTCGCTTGCTGCCGCGTCGTTCTGGCTATTTGTTTGATTGTCTGTCGTTGTTGTTTTATCGTCGCTCATAAATTCCCTCCTTATATATTTTATCTAAGTATAGCATATTGTTTATGGTTGGCGGTTAATGTACAATGAAATTATCGGGGTGCCGCTTAGACGTTAAATGCCATCCCCTGCACCATTCGCATTGGTATGTTTGCAGGTGTATTCTGGAGTTGAGTAATTCTTGGGTTTCGGCGGCGGATTTGGCTTGTTGTTCAGAGGTGAAGCGGCGTTTTTGCCGGCATGCGGAGTTGATAGCGACGCCTGGAGATTTTATCGGCGCAGGCGGTGTTTTTTGGCGGTTTTTCGGATAATTTCGGCGCGGCATCTTGCCAAACAGTATAGCAGATTGATATATTAATAAGTAATGGCAAAAAAGACTCATGTTAAGACTGGCAAAAAAAGCGAGGCAGATACATCTGTATTGATGATGAAAACTGTTGCCGGGACAACGTGGCGAATGTTTGTGCCGACGATCGGCTTTACGCTGGTTGGGCTGGTAGCTGATTATTACTATGGGACGAAGCCGTGGCTGATGGTCGCCGGGATTTCGCTGGGGTTCGCTGTGTCTTTTAGCTTGGTGTGGTTACAGGTTGCTCAAATTAGGCGCCAGGAGTCAAAGAAATGATTTACAGTATGGCGAACGCTGGTTTGCATATTTCGGTCAAAGCCGACGAGGTTTTTAACGTGTTCGACTTCCCGATTACTAATTCGCACATGCTTGGCATCGTTGGTTTGGTTGTCTTGATATGGCTGATGTTCCGGATGCGCGCGGCGGCACTGGGCGAGAAAAAGCACACATTCATGACGCGCCTGATGAATTGGACATTTGACGGCTTGTATAAGACAGTCGGACAAGTGATTCCCGACCAAAAATGGGCGCGCAAAGTAGCGCCGCTGTGCATCACCATCTTCTTTTTTATCGTGGCGCAATATTGGCTGGGGTTGCTGCCGATTGTTGGTCCGATTACTATTGGCGAACATCACACTCCCCTGTTCCGCGGCGGCGTAGCGGATCTTAATATGACGTTTGGACTGGCAATTGTAACGATTGTGGCAGTGCAGGTTTACGCTTTCAAATATCTGGGTTTTAAGGGAAATATGGGCCGTTATTTTGTGAATCCTTTGAAAGATCCGATTATGTCTTTCGTTGGGATTTTGGAGCTGGTAGCGGAATTTTCGCGGATGCTTGGCTTGAGCTTCCGGCTGTTTGGCAATGTGTTTGCCGGCGAGATTTTGCTGGCGGTTATCGCGTATATGGCGAAACTGGCGTCGCCGGCGGCGCTGCAGCCGTTCTATTTGTTTGAATTGTTTATCGGCGGAATTCAGGCGTATATTTTCTTTATGTTGTCAACAGTGTTTATTTCTTTAGGATTGGCTCACCATGACGCAGACGAGCCGGCTGATCGTGCTCATTCATCTGTTCAAGCTAAAAATATAGCGGCGGAGAATGATTAGAAAAGTAAAGTATTAAATAAAGGAGAAATTATATGAAAGAATTAGCATTTACACTTACCTACGCTATTCCAGCGGCATTTGCGGCAATTGGCGCAGCGATGGTTGGCGTGTCAGCGATGAACGCAGCTGGCCGCAATCCGGAGAAAGTTAATGACTTGCGCACCATGATGGTTTTAGGTATTTCGTTTATTGACGCGATCGCGATCATCGGTTTCGTGGCGGCAATCGTCGGCAAAGTTATGTAGTTTTCGGGAGTAAATTGTGGAGAAAATATTAACACAATTTGCCAATTCTGACGCGCCGGAAAAAGCGGACTTACTGGGTTTGCTGGGGATTGATTGGCGGTTGCTCGCTTTGCAGACAGTCGCTTTTCTGCTGCTTTTGGTTATTTTGCGCAAGTTTGTTTATCCGCCGCTGCTGGCGATCTTAGATAAGCGCGATAAAGATATGCAGACTATTGATAAAGCAGCCAAATCGGCGCGCGAGAATGCAGACAAGGCTGAGAAAACGGCCAGCGAGTTGATACAGAAGACCCGGGCGGAAGCTGGCGACATTATGGCGTCAGCGCGCGAAGAAGCCGAGCAGCTAGTTGATAAAGCCAACGCCAAAGCGGCCGCCAAGTCTGAAGCGATGATAAAGGAAGCGCACGATAAAATCGCTCAGGAAGTTGCGAATGCGAAGAAAGAATTGCACAACTCGACGCTGGAATTGGTAGCGGAGGCGACCGGCAAAGTTTTGGGCGAAAAACTTGATGTTAAAAAGGATGCGAAGCTGATTTCAACAGCGCTGAAGGAGGCGGAGTAAATGCGGCTGATGTCCAGGCGAAAGTTGGCTAAGTATGCTGCCGAGCAACTGCTGGCGGGAAATGACGCGGTGCTGGAAGAAATTGCCGGACTTTTGATTTATGAAAAGCATGAGCGAGAAGTCGAATTGTTGGCGCGGGATATTGAGGTGGAATTAGCTGAGCGCGGGACAGTTGTAGCGACGGTGGAAAGCGCGCGGGCGCTGGACTCGGCGACGAAGGACGAGATTAAACGGCTGCTATCATCTAGCTCGGGTATGCGGGCTTCGCGCCGGGCGTCCAGGGACGCTCGGGCTGCAGAGCAACCCTCGCCAGATGATAGTATCCGTGCACCCGAAACAGATGCCAGCAGCCAGAACATTAACGTGCTGCTGCGTGAATCAATTGACCCAACGCTAATTGGTGGTTTCAAGCTGCGGACGCCAACTGCAACGCTGGACGCAACGGTTTTGAAGAAATTAAACGACTTGCGGGCGAAGAAAATCTAGGAGGAAAAATGAGCAAGATTGATGTGACAGAACTAGCCAAAAGCCTGCGGGAAAAAATCGCGCAGTTGGAGGCGACGGAAGGATTAGAGGACGCTGGTGTGGTCATCCGCGTTGGCGACGGCGTGGCGTGGGTGCACGGCCTCAGTAAAGCTGGCTACAGCGAAGTGCTGGAAATTGAGACTGATGGCGGCACAGTAGAAGCCTTTGCCCTGAACTTGATGGAAGATGAAATCGGTGCGGTGATCCTCGGTGGCGAAGAAAAAGTCAAGGCTGGCGCCAGCGTTCGCCGCAAGGGTGCGGTGCTGGACGTGCCAGTTGGCGAGGAGCTGCTCGGCCGCGTGGTTGACCCATTAGGTCGGCCGCTTGATGGCGGACCAGCTATCAAGACCAAGCAGCGCGGGTTGATTGAACGGCCAGCCATCGGCGTGATGGGCCGTAAGTCGGTGCACGAGCCGCTGATGACTGGCATCATGTCAATTGACGCCATGTTCCCGATCGGCCGCGGGCAGCGCGAGCTGATTATCGGTGACCGTCAGACCGGAAAGACCGCCATTGCCATCGATACCATGATTAACCAGGCGCGGCAAAAGACTGGCGTGGTCAACGTCTACGTGGCGATTGGACAGAAATTATCAAAGATTGCCAGGTTGGTTGATCGCCTGAAAGAAGAAGGCGTGATGGAACAGACCATCGTGGTGGCGACCAGCCCGTCAGACGCGGCTTCCCTGTTGTACTTGGCACCATATGCTGGTACCGCCATGGGTGAATATTTCCGTGACAACGGCGGCCACGCGCTGATGATTTATGACGATTTGACCAAGCACGCCGTGGCTTACCGCCAGATGTCGCTCTTGCTCCGTCGTCCACCGGGACGCGAGGCATATCCTGGTGATGTCTTTTACCTGCACTCTCGCCTGCTGGAGCGTTCAGCTAAGTTGTCGGACGAATTGGGTGCTGGTTCACTGACTGCCCTGCCGATCATCGAGACGCAGGCTGGCGACATCTCGGCGTACATTCCAACCAACGTGATTTCCATCACCGACGGTCAGATTTTCCTGGAGACTGACTTGTTCTATCAGGGTATTCGCCCAGCCATCTCTGCCGGCCTATCGGTCTCCCGCGTCGGTGGTGCTGCCCAGACCAAGGCGGTTAAGTCGGTCGGTGGTAACTTGAAGCTCGGTCTTTCACAGTTCCGTGAATTGGCATCATTTGCCCAATTTGGCTCGGATCTGGATGACGTGACCAAGGCGCAAATTGACCGTGGTCAGCGCCTGACTGAGCTACTGAAGCAGCCGCAGTACCAGCCGATGAGCGTCTGGGAGCAATTTGTCAGTATTCATGCGGTGACTAGCGGCGCGTTTGACGACGTGCCGGTTGCTAAGATCAAGGAAGCGCAGGCTACTCTGTTGACGCAGCTTTGGAAAAATAGTAAAGACGCTATGCGTGAACTAAACAAGGGCGCCAAGCCAACTGACGAGCAACTCCGGGTCATCGACGAGGCGACACAGACGGCGGCGAAAGGATTTGGCGCGTGAAATTTAGACGAGATTCGCCTGATTTTGCGAAAGCTGCTAAATCCTACGGTGAAGCTATAGTTAGTGCGAACGATTTTCAGTTGGAAACGCGGGGTTACCTACCTAGTAAGCAAGATCTTTGGCGGTCTTGGAAATCGGTAGCTCGCCACTTTCGAAAGGAAAGAGAAAGGCGAAATAAGCGGCGCAGAGGAGAGAAGAACCATGCCTAATACCCGCGCATTGAAAAATCGCATTCGCTCGGTGGATTCGACCAAGCAGATCACCAAGGCGATGCAGTTGGTGGCCGCCAGCAAGATGCGCCGCGCCCAAGAGGCGGATAAGGCCTCGGCTCCCTACACCATGGCGGCTGAAGAGTTGCTGAGCTATCTGGCCAGCCAGGGTGCGACGGATAATCACCCACTGTTCAAGCGCCGCAAAATTACCAAGCGCTTGATCATAGTCATTGCTAGCGACAAAGGTCTGGCTGGCGCCTATAACACCAATGTCTTGAAGAAATATCTGGAGCTGCTGAAGCGCGACGACGAACGCGGCATCGAGAATTTGACCTTGACCATCGGTCGCCGAGCTTCGCAGTTTGCCTCGCGCCTGAAGGACACAAAGATTATCGGTACGTACGAAGATTTGCCAGATCAGCCGTCTGGACTGACCTTTCACACGATTTTGAACACTGCCATTAGCATGTTTGAGGATGGCGAGGTTGACGCGGTGACGCTGGTATATACGAGGTTTGTCAATAGCATGGTGCAGACGGCGGAGCTGTCGCGCTTGCTGCCGGCGGGTACTAAAGCCTTGATTGATCCGAGCGAGGTGTCAAATACGGTTTCTGATGCCAAGTACGAGCCGAGCATTCCGGAAGTGCTGGACGCCGTGGCGAACCGTTTGACGGGCGCGCGATTATTGCAGGCGCTGCTGGACGCTCGCGCTTCGGAACATTCTATGCGAATGATGGCTATGAAGAATGCGACGGATAATGCTTCTGACCTGGTGGACGATCTGACACTAGCAATGAACAAAGCTCGCCAAGGTGCGATCACCCAGGAGCTGGCAGAAATTTCTGGCGGCGTGGAGGCGATGGAACAATGATGAATAGCACAACCCTATTCGTCAGCACTGTTGTCGTAAAAGACGGTAAATTATTAGTTATTCAAGAGGGCAAAGATAACTACGGACAATTAGGCACATGGAATTTTCCGGCGGGACATGTCGAGCCGGGCGAAGGTTTGGTGGAGGCGGCGGTACGCGAAGCGAAGGAAGAATCTGGCTATACAGTTGCAATTGACGGTGTTCTGTCGGTGCTGCTGAAAAATACTGATTCTGGCATGTCGCTGGTTGTGTTTTTTCTGGGACACATTGCCGATGATTATCCTGCCACGCGCGAAGAAGGAATCCAGCAGGTTGACTTCGTGACGTTAGAGGCTTTAGAGAAGCTAAACTTGCGTTTTCCTGATGATATGATAGAACCAGCTCGTCGAGCGCTGTCGGATAAGAGTTATTCTTTGGATATAATTATGGATTATCAGGAGGCGTAGACGCAATATGAAAAGTGAGATTAATACAAAGGAAGTGCGGAGGAAAAATTGATGGCTGGAAAATCTCCAGAATTGAACAATCAGAGTTATCGAGAAGAGATTCCGGTCGTGCCGATTATAGATGAGAGTCTTGGTGAGAGTCTTGTTGTGATGGTTGGTGTTGATGGTGGCGGCAATCCCGACCCAAATGATTTTGCCGGTTATGATCCTAGCAAAAAGGATGTCTTGCAGGCGTGGAAGGATACGCATGGCGGTTTGTCTCCGGATTCTGAATCGGCAGAAGAGTTGGAAGCTTTTATAGAACTTTGCGAAAGGACGCAGGAATATCACGCTCAATTGTCAGGCGAAGGAAGCGGCTCTGTTACCCTGGCGCACCGTAGGTTTTTTCCGCTAGTTACAGACCTTGACAATGGTTATGAAGAATATCTTGCGAATTTTCCTGATGCGCCAGACGTGTATGGAATGAGACGAAAGGGATTGTGCGGTCGTATACTTGCTAAAGTTGTTTTATTTACCTTTAGTGCTGGGATTGATCTTGGGTTTAAGAGGAATAGAAGCCGATTATCTGATGTGCAAAAGATAGCTGATCTAGCTTTTATTAATCCGGCAACGGGGCGAGAAGATACAAATCTACCTTATTCGTCAGAACGATATTATGATAACCAAGGAGGAACAGATGAGTAAAACACTAGGAAAAATTATTCAAATCGTTGGCGTGGTGGTCGATGTGGAATTTCCGCAGGGCGTTAAATTGCCGGCGATTTATGATGCGTTGCATGTCAAGAATGGCAAAGAGACGTTGGTGCTGGAAGTAGCGCAGCACCTCGACGAGCACACCGTGCGGACGATTGCGCTGTCGTCAACTGACGGCTTGGCTCGTGGTGCGGAAGTGGTGGCGACTGGTGCGCCAATTTCCGTGCCAGTGGGCGCCGAGACTCAGGGGCGCATGTTCAACGTGGTTGGTGAAGCGATTGACGAAAAGCCGCAGCCAAAGGGTAAAACCGCGCCAATTCACCGCCCTGCTCCGGATCTGTCTGAGCAGTCGAACAAGACGGAGATTTTGGAAACTGGAATTAAGGTTGTTGACCTCATCGCGCCGCTAGCCAAAGGTGGTAAAGCTGGTCTGTTCGCTGGTGCTGGTGTCGGTAAAACCGTCCTGATCACCGAGCTGATCAACAACATCGCCAAGTTCCACTCTGGTAACTCAGTGTTTGCTGGTGTTGGTGAGCGTACTCGCGAAGGAAATGACCTGTACTACGAGATGGAAGAAGCCGGCGTGCTGGACAAGACCTCGCTGGTGTTTGGTCAGATGAATGAGCCACCTGGAGCACGCCTGCGTGTGGCGCTCTCGGGTCTAGCGATGGCGGAAGCCTTTCGTGACGAAGGCAAAGACGTGCTGCTGTTTATCGACAATATTTACCGCTACACGCAGGCCGGTGCTGAGGTGTCGGCGCTGCTTGGTCGTCTGCCAAGCGCTGTGGGCTATCAGCCAAACTTGCAGCAAGAAATGGGTGCTCTCCAGGAGCGCATTACTTCGACGAAAAAGGGTTCGATTACCTCTGTTCAGGCGGTGTATGTGCCAGCCGATGACTTGACCGACCCAGCGCCGGCGACGACCTTCGCTCACCTGGACGCGACCATCGTGATGAACCGCGCCTTGACGGAAATTGGTATCTACCCGGCCGTGGATGTGTTGGATTCGAGTTCCAACTCGCTCGACCCAGAAATTGTCGGTGAGGAACATTACCGCGTGGCGCGCGAAGTCCAGCGAGTGCTGCAGCAGTACAAGGAACTACAGGACATCATCGCCATCCTCGGTATGGAAGAATTGTCAGACGACCAGAAGCAGATCGTTGCTCGGGCTCGCCGCATCCAGCGCTTCTTGGCGCAGCCATTCCACGTGGCTGAGAAGTTTACTGGTAACCCTGGCGTGTACGTTAAACTAGAAGACACCATTCGCGACGCTGCCGACATTCTGGCTGGTAAATACGACGACAAGCCAGAAAGCTGGTTCTACATGGTGCAAGGCACTTTGAGCGATCAAGTAGCTCGCGACGCTGAAGCGGAGCAAGCTAGCGACAAAGCTAAAGCTGACGAAAAGCCTGCAGTAGATAAAAAATCCGCCGCCAAATCGGCTAAGAAGAAAGCCAAATAGCCATGAAATTGTCATTAGTTACACTTGTTGGCACGAAGGTTGACGAAGAGGTTTATTCGCTGTCAATCCCAACCATTGACGGCGAAATATCCGTTTTTCCTAGTCATGAGCCGCTAGTGACGATTGCGCGGGACGGTGTCATCACTGTGCGCCGCCACAAAGAAGATTTGGATAGCCAATTAGAGTATTTCGCGATCTCCGGCGGCGTGGTGAAGATTGATTATTCATCGGTGCAAATCCTAGTGGACGAGGCCGACCACGGCGACGACATCATCGAGGCGGAAACTCAGGCGGCGCTGGAGCGCGCCATCAAAGCCCGCGACGAGGCTGGTGATCAAGTCGAACGCGAAAAAGCCAAACAGCTCATCGACCGGCACATGGTGCGGCTGAAAGTGGCGGATCTTCATCGGCGCAAGCGACGGCGGTAATTCTGGATTGCTATCGTTATAATTGTGTTTTGACGGCGATAGAATTGATTTGCGTGCCGTTACTATGCCGTGCTATAATTTTTGCATGAGCTTGACTAGCGACGATTTGGCAGATGTAAAACAGCTGATGGAATCAGTGCTGAGCGGTCATGCCGCTGAGATAAATAAGCGTTTTGATGATGTCAACAAACGCCTTGATGGTGTAGATGAGCGTCTTGATGGCATGGATAAGCGTTTTGATAGTATCAACAAGCGCCTTGATGATATGGATGAGCGCTTTGACGATATCAACAAGCGTCTTGATAGTATAGATAAGCGCCTTGATGAGAATGAAGAAGTCCAGAATGAAATTCTTAACGCTATTGGTACTGATCTGAATCGCCATAGCGCGCGCCTTGATGATTATGAGGATCGTTTAAAGAAGCTGGAACGTGGAGTAGCTTAGGACTAAGTTATACTTGGCCCAATCAAGAAATCCAGGTTTTATTGCTATAGGTTGGATGGTTGATATACTCAACTATGCTTACTTTTATATAATAAAAGTTATATTTTTTCAAGTATCTGTCGGACTTTGCTGGTGTTTTTAGTGTGCATTAATTGGTCGCGCAGTTCTTTGGCGCCGTCGAAGTCGCGAATGTAGATTTTGAAGAAGCGTTTTAGGGTTTCGAAGGGGCGGCCGAGGGTTGGTTGGTAGTGGTCGAAGAGGTTGAGGTGGTAGTTGAGGAGTTTAATTAGTTCTTGTTTATGATCGGCGACGGGGATTTTTACCTCTTCGGAGTACTCTTTACGGGTGGTTTCGCTCACTCCTCGGACATCGTCAGAAAGGTCGGTATCACCAGCGCCACACTCCTTCTCTGGAGTACTCTTTTCGCTTGCATCTCCACTGGAGATACTACGCGAGCGTTCGGCTGAAACGTCCGCTCCTCGCGAACGTTTCACAGCCTCCAGCG
>CAUSPY010000001.1:0-105420 GCA_963533665.1 uncultured Candidatus Saccharibacteria bacterium | reverse complement strand
AGTCTGGACCGTGTCTCAGTTCCAGTCTGGCTGATCATCCTCTCAGACCAGCTATGGATCGTCGGCTTGGTAGGCCATTACCCTACCAACAACCTAATCCAACGCAGGCTTCTCCCAAAGCGGATAAATCCTTTAATCCGAAGACCATATGCGGTATTAGCTACCCTTTCGGGCAGTTATTCCTCACTTTGGGGCAAATTCCTACGCGTTACTCAGCCGTTCGCCGCTCGCCGACATTCTGCACTATCAATTCAAAATTATCCCAGACGTTCACTCTTTTCGAAATGATACGGCTGATTCCCCTTGGAAATCCCCGCGTCCAGGCTTCAAGTTGATAGTGCAGAATCCGCTGCCGCTCGACTTGCATGTGTTAGGCACGCCGCCAGCATTCATCCTGAGCCAGGATCAAACTCTCCGTTAAAAATCTACTTTGTATCAAAGTATTAAGGCTCTACAAAAATATAAACTGACGATGATATTGCACAATCAAATTGTTAAAGTTCATCTTAAGCCGGCCTGAAGCATCGTTTGCTCCACTTTACATATTCGTAAATCGTTGCTTTAACTCGCACTCCAGCAACCAGACTTAATACCAATCTTACCTCATCTGATTGACTAGGTCAATAGATTTTCATTATTATTTTGTTGCGAAAAATACAACGATAGCTACAAATATCCCTAAAACTACCCCAGCCGCCACTTCAATAGGCGTATGCCCGTGTGCTACTCGGATACGAGACAGCGTACTTTTTTGCTCGTCAAGCAATTGATTCAACGTATCGCCTTGTTGTCCCGAAGAAAAGCGCACCATTACCGCGTCATAAATAATAATCATCGCCAGCCAAGAGCTAATTGCAAACTGCACTGTATCAACTCCGTCATACAGCCCAATCGTGGCCGCCAATGCCACCATCGTAGCTGCATGAGCGCTCGGCATACCGCCTGATAGTAACAAGGAAGAGCGCGGATTTTTATTAAACACTCGGCGGTTGCGGCCCATTAGATGGAAAATATGCTTTGAACCCTGAGCCAGCGCCCAAGCCAGCAAGGGTATCAACAGATACCGCATTAAGCATCCTCGCTCTGCGAACGCTCTTCCATAAGACCAATGGACGAGACTGCATCATTGCCATCCAGCCGCATAATCGTCACGCCTTGCGTTGTTCGGCCAAGTAATTTAATATCTTTCAGACTCAGACGGATTGTCTGACCGTTCTGCGATACTAAAATGGCGTCTGTCATACCCGGATCAATAGTTTGCACCGAAATAATTGGACCAGTTTTCGCCGTAACAACTGCCGCTTTTATACCAACGCCGCCGCGCTTATGGGTTGGGAAATTTACCGCTTTAGTGCGCTTGCCAAAGCCTTTCTCGCTAATCACCAGCAACGTCTGACCGTCGCTCGTTACGATATCCATACCGACTACACAATCATTCGGACGCAGGCGGACGCCGCGGACGCCGCGAGCTGACCGCCCCATCGGCCGCGCATCTTTTTCATTGAAACGAATCGCCTGCCCGGCAGATGTTGAAATAATTACATCATTCTCGCCATTCGTTTTCTTTATCCAACGCAACTCGTCGCCATCATCCAATTTAATAGCAATAAGCCCATTCGTCCGAATATTTGCATAATCTTCCAAAGGAGTCTTCTTAATAGTACCGTTCTTAGTTGCCATAAACAGATAGCCAGTATCTTTAGAGCCTTTCTCGTGCTTAATAATGGCTGTAATTTTTTCCTCTGGCTGTAATTGCAGCAGATTGACCGCCGCTACCCCTTTAGCATTCAAACCGGCAGCTGGTACTTCATAAGCCTTTAAGCGGAAAATACGGCCCTTATTCGTGAAGAATAACAAATAGTCATGCGTACTAGCAGGCACAATTTGCGCAATAATATCCTCTTCTTTGGTTGTCATACCGCGCTTACCTTTACCACCGCGGTTCTGCTTGCGATAGTCGCTAGCTAGCGTTCGCTTAATATAATTTTCTGTTGTAATAAGCACAACAGCATCTTCTTCCGGAATCAATTCCTCGTCCGAGAACTTGCCTAATTCATGATTGATAATTTTACTGCGCCGCTCATCGCCGTATTTTTCTTTCATCGCGACCAGTTCTTCCTTAACGACCCGTAAAATCTCATTTTCGTCTGCCAAAATCGCTTCCAATTTACGAATCAATTCGTGCAGCTGTTTTAGCTCGCTTTCAATCTTATCGCGCTCCAGACCCTGCAGACGACGCAGCTGCATCGCCAAAATCGCTGCCGCCTGAATTTCCGACAAACCAAACCGATCCATCAACCGTTTGTCAGCATCGTCGTAACTTTCGCGAATCGTCTTAATTACCTCATCGATATGATCAAGCGCGATCTTTAATCCCTCCAGAATATGCGCCCGCTCCTTAGCTTTGCGCAACTCAAACTCAGTCCGGCGGCGAATCACCCCCTGCCGATGCTTGATAAACTCTGCCAAAATTTCTTTCAAACCCATCACTCTAGGCTGAATACCATTCACTAAGGCCAGTACATTGTAATGAAACGACGTTTGCAACCCAGTTAGCTTATATAGCTGGTTAAGAATCTTCTTCGGGTAGGCGTCTTTCTTTAATTCAACAACAACCCGAACCTTACCGCGGGCGCTTTCATCACGCGCATCAGCGATGTGAGTTATTTTTTTCGCAAGGACCAGCTCTCGAACCTTATCGACAAAATTTTCCTTGCTCATGCCATATGGCACTTCAGTAATTACAATACTGTAGCGGCCGTTCTTACGTTCCTCAATCGTCGCCACCGCCCGAATTGTCACCGAGCCGCGCCCAGTCTCGTACGCTTGATGCATTGGAGCGCCCCCGTACACTTCCGCGCCTGTCGGAAAGTCAGGGCCTTTAATATGCGCTAAAAGCTCATCCAGTGTAATATCAGGATTATCTATTTGCGCCACTGTCGCGTCAACCACTTCGCCAAGATTGTGCGGTGGAATATTTGTCGCCATACCAACAGCAATACCCATTTGCCCGTTTAGCAGAATATTCGGTACAGCAGCCGGCAAAACAACCGGCTCTTTCTCTGTCCCATCAAAGTTATCGCGAAAATCAACCGTTTCTTTCTCAATATCGGACAGTAGCTCGCTACCGACCTTATCCATTCGCGCCTCAGTATAACGAGAAGCTGCTGGCTCGTCGCCATCCATCGAGCCGAAGTTTCCCTGTCCTTCTACCAACGTATAGCGCATTTTCCACGGCTGCGCTAAATTAACCATCGCGTCATAAATTGAGGAATCGCCGTGCGGATGGTAATTACCCATGACCTCGCCAACAATTTTCGCCGACTTTACCGTTGCATGAGGAGCGCGCCAGCCATTCTTATTCATTGCATATAATATTCGCCGATTCACCGGCTTCAAGCCGTCGCGCACGTCCGGTAATGCCCGATCAATAATCACCGACATAGAATACTTTAAGAAAGAGTCTTCCATGACGCTTTCAACCGTCGATTTTTCAATGCCGCGAACTTCTGGATCGTCGTTCATAATTTCCGGCTCTTCTACTATATTCTTATTATCGTTATCCGCCATATCACCTCCTTAAAAGTCCAAGTCTTCCAAATTAACCTTAGCGGCGTTTGTTTGAATAAAACTTTTTCTCAATTCCACGCTATCGCCCATCAGCTTTGTAAATATCGCGTCTGCTCGCTCCGCATCTTCAATATTAACTTTTACTAAAGTCCGATTCTCCGGATTCATCGTTGTTTCCCACAATTGAGACGCATCCATCTCACCTAAGCCCTTAAATCGTTGCTGCGCTGTATAACCAGCTTGCTTAAACCTCTCAGCACTCTCATCAATTTTTGTACCAGCAGCTTTACGTTCGTTAATTTTTACCGTCAGTATTTCTTCCAGGGCTGCTTCGTCATAGACATAATCTATTTTACGATTACTACCAGTTCCTTTACTCAAGCCGAATAAAGGCGGCTTCGCCAAATAAACGTGACCCGCTTCAATAACTTCGGACATATACCGGAAGAAAAACGTCATCAACAGCGTCGAAATATGCGCTCCATCAACATCAGCATCTGTCATAAAAATTATCTTATCGTAACGTATACCTCTAATATCAAACTGATCGCCGATACCGACCCCCATAGCCTTAATTAGCGAAACAATTTCAGCGTTAGCAAACATTTTATCAAATCTTGCCCGCTCAGTATTTAGAACCTTACCGCGCAGAGGCAAAATTGCTTGAATGGTCGAATCGCGGCCGTCTTTAGCCGAACCAGCCGCCGAATTACCCTCGACGATAAACAGCTCGCAGTCTTTCCGATTACGCGACGAGCAGTCGGTTAGTTTAGAAGGCAAGTTCAGACCCTCAAACGCTCCTTTACGAATCACATTATCCCGCGCCGCTCGTGCCGCCTTGCGCGCCCGCGCTGCCAAAGTTGCCTTGCCGACCACTTTCTTAGCGGTCGCTGGGTTTTCTTCCAAATAATATGCAAAATATTCGCTCATTACTTGATCAACATAGCGGCGCATTTCTGGATTACCGAGCTTATTCTTCGTTTGGCCTTCAAACTGCGGGTCTGGCAATTTAACCAGAATAACCGCCGTCAAACCTTCGCGGATATCATCGCCAGTCAAATTATCTTCTTTTTCTTTCAATAAACCGTTTTTGCGCGCATAGTCATTAATAACCCTCGTCAAAGCCGCCCGGAAACCAACCAAATGCGTACCGCCGTCTGGAGTTAACACGTTATTAGCAAACGGCTTAACAGTCTCCGCATACGTATCATTGTATTGTACGGCGATTTCCACCATACAATCTTCAACTTGCTTTTCTACATAAAAAATATCATCAGATAGTACATCTTTACCGATATTCAAATTTTTAACATAGCTCTGAATGCCGCCCTCAAAGTAAAATGCTTTGCGATCTCCCGTACGCTCATCAACAACGGAAGTATATACGCCCTTAGTCAGATATGCCTGATGGCGCAGATAATTGACAACCCACTTATAATCAAAATCAACCGTTTCCTTAAAAATAGTAGGATCGGGATAAAATGTAATTGTCGTGCCAGTCGTTTCAGACTTGCCAACTGCTTTTATATCAGCTTGCGGAACGCCTGTTGCGTATTCCTGGCGGTATACTTTACCGTTCTTGCGCACCTCAGCAATCATTTTGGTCGAAAGCGCATTAACAACACTAGACCCAACACCATGCAATCCGGACGATACCTTATAGCCGCCGCCGCCGAACTTACCGCCAGCATGCAAAATCGTTAGAACTGTCTCCAGCGTGCTCTTGCCTGTTTTTGGATGTTTATCAACCGGGATACCGCGCCCATCATCAGCAACTCGAACGCCGCCATCCTTAAGCAAAGTAACCTCAACCCTGGTTGCATAACCAGCAATCGCCTCGTCAATACAGTTATCAGCAATCTCTTTAATAAGATGATGCACGCCGTCATAACCAGTGCTGCCGATATACATGCCCGGACGCTTACGAACTGGCTCCAGTCCTTCCAAAACCTGGATCTGCGAGCCATCATAAACCTGTCCTTTTGTTTGTTTAGCCATATTATTCCCTCGCTATTTCTGAATTATCAGCTCTTTTTCAACCTCTTTATTATACACCAAAATAGATTTCTTCTCAAATTGTTTACTTTATCATAAAGATTATGTTAAACTACATGCAGAGTTTATATAAAAAACAAAAAGAGGTTTAAATGTTCAAAAAAATAATCTCACGAATACCATATAGCCCTTCAATGATTCACAATCTAGGGTTTTATGCTGGGCGCTTGCGCAAAGAAGAGGCCACCAGAAAAATCGGGCTAGTTTTAACAGCCCTAGCTTTGATCGTTCAAGCATTTACTGTATTCTCGCCGCCGGAGTCTGCCAATGCCGCTGATTCAAGCGACCTCATTTACGGCGGAATCTCCAACGGATCACAACTTATGGCGCATTACGATGCTAACACTAATAATATTCGCGATTTATATAACCATCTGGGAATTAGCCGGGCTGAGCTGGCGAGCGCCACTGGCAATCTCCAAACGTTAAGCAGTAACATAGGAAGTTACTCTTGGGGATTAACTCCTCATTTTGGCGCAGCCAAGGGCGAAGGTTCTTACGTTGTTAAGACTTCTCAAGGAAGCGCTAGGACATTTTACTACCGTCCGCACAATTTGTGGGGCAACTTCACGTACAAAGCATTCGTAGGACAATCAGCAGGGGTGGGTTGGTTTGCCATTATGCTCAATTGCGGCAACCTCATCTTAAAAATTACGCCACCGCCTCACAAATGCCCTCCTGGTCAAGTCGGCACATATCCAAATTGCTCGACACCGCCGTGCCCGCAGAACGCCAAATTGGCAAAGAACGATCCGAAATGCCAGCCTTGCCCTGGCGACGCCACGCTTCTAGTCAGCGACAGTAAATGTGCAGCCTCTTTTACTCAGTCAAAAACCGCGGTCAATTTAACGCAAAATAACGCAAATGCCGATTCAACCGCTGCAAAATCAGGAGATAGAATCACCTATACATTATCTGTTAAAAACGTAGGGCTTAAGGAAGAGGAGTTTATCTTTAAAGATTACGTTAGCGATGTCCTAGAGTACGCAGATATTTTCGACGCTGGCGGCGGAACTCTCTCAGACAATAAAGATGGTAGCGCTGGTAGCAATAATTCAAAGATATTAACTTGGCCAGCAGTAAAAATCAAACCCGGCGAAACCCAGAAAAGAAGTTTCACTATTCAAATTAAAAATACCCTGCCAGCGATGGCTTCTGGAAAAAGCAACCCGACATCATACGACTGTAAAATTGACAACACCTTCGGCAATACAATTAGCACGAAAATAGAATGTCCTACTCCTAAGGTTGTCGAAAAAACCGTTACTGAACTACCGAAGACCGGACCAGGCGCAAATATGACATTCGCAGGAATTATAGCAGCTGTAGTTGTATATTTTTACGCTCGCTCTCGACAACTGAGCAAAGAAGTAAAGATTATCCGGCATGATATGTCTGCCGGCACAATTTAGGAGAGACAAATGACAGAAAAACTAAAAAGCACCATAGAGAACACCGGCGAAGTATTAGAATCGGCAAGAGAACAATTTACCGACAACATAGAAAAGGGATTTGAGAGTGCCGCCGAAAAAGAAAAATCCGCAGAGCGTAAAGAAGATATAAGGAACGAAGCTCTAGAAATAGCCAGCCAGCACGAAGCAGCGCAGGAAAAGAAAGCCAGGGAATCAAAAGAAAATAAGAAAGATCAGCCTTCCCTGACGAAAGCCGACGTCGAAGCTTCTTATAAAAAGACCCTGGATAATGTCCAAAAACAATTGCCCGCGCCTTCGCGTGCTTTCAGTAAGGTTATTCATAACTCGGCAGTTGAAAAAACAAGCGACGCCATCGGTAACACCATAGCCAGACCTAATTTAATAATCGCTGGCGCCCTGGGAGCAATCGCTTCAATAATTGTTTATCTAATTGCTAAAAAATACGGCTACGTCCTATCCGGTTCAGAGACTATTGTACTTTTCGCAGCTGGATGGTGTATTGGCGCAATCATTGAATACGGACGAGTTGGCTTAATTAATAAACAAAAAAGATAAACCAGCTGATACCCGACTAATATTAGACTTTTAAACATTAAAAGTAATTGTTTGTTCTGTCTGCACTAAAAATCGTACGCTACAGCAAACTCTATTAATATTCATTATCTCAATTTAATAGACACTTCTGTATCATCGGCATCGTTATCGCGTAAATCTAACCTATTAACAGCTGGTGGACTTTGAGGAGTTTTAGCCAGGTTAATACTATCGTTTTCTTGATTGTCTGCAGCGGCATTATTAGAACTTGCGATTGGCTGCTGTATTGACGTCGAAGCGGACGCATTATTATACTGCGAAACATTACTGCGTATCGCTTGCGGACTATTATTAATAGTACCAATACCAGCAGGAGAAACCGGAAAGGAAGTAGACGGCGATAAAGAAGATGGCGCTGCTGATGAAATTGACGGCATTGCTGCTGCAGAGTTCATATTGGAAGCCACAGGGACAGGTGTAGCAGATGAGGTAGCAGCCCCCACTGGCTTAGCGGCAGTACCCGCATAAGCAGGACGAGAAGGAGCTGCCGGTCTTCCGCCCAATTGTTGTCTCTTCGCCAACCACTCGTCCAAAAACGACGATCCGCCAGATTTTGCCCCGCCTGTAGAAGCTGGCACGCCACCTGGACGGCCCATCTGTGGTGCTACGGGTTTATTTGGCTTGCTGTCTTTCAATCTGTCGAATATTTCTTTTTCTACAACCGCCCGCGGCTTACCGTACTTAGCCGACGACAATCTCACTAGGGCGTCTCTCAACTGCGTGTTAACCTGCCCCATCGGCGGAATCCAATTCATACTAAACGGCGCCGACGGCACATTGTTTATCATCACTGAAGTGATAGACTGAAAATTCGGCAACTTTGCCAAATCATCGACATCAAATGTCGGCTGGAACTTCTTAACCATCAATTCTGCGTCAGTAATACCGATTCGCCCGGAAATCACTGTACCAACGTTACCGATAATCGCCTCGCGAATCTTATCAGTAAGCTGCGTCATAAACTGGTTACCCATAATCAAACTCAGTTTATATTTTCGCGCCTCAGACAAAATTGACTCAAAACTATCCGTCGCAAAGTTTTGAAACTCGTCTACGTACAAAGAGAAATCAACTCGCTGGTCTTCTGGAATATCTGCCCGAGCCATTGCTGCCGCCTGAAACTTCATCACAAATATAATACCCAGCAACCTTGAGTTTAACTCGCCCATCTTACCTTTTGACAGGTTAACTAGCAAAATTTTATTATTATCCATGATATCGCGCAAATTAAACCCAGACTTAGTCTGACCAATAATATTGCGCATAGCATCATTGGAAATAAACGGACCAAACTTCGCTACCACCCAAGAAACAACTTCGCCGGCTTCGTTTGAGCGCTGAGATGCTGGAAATTCTTTCGTCCAGAAATCAATCACCTGCTGATCTTTAACATATTTCAACTTACTTTTTACGAATTCTGGATCGATCAAACACTTCGGCACATCGATAAACGTTCCGCCTTCCGGATCCGCCATCAGCAACAAGGCGCAGTTTCTAAAAATATGCTCCAAACGCGGACCGACAATACCTGTATGACCTGGGTCATACAAACCATACAGCATGTTTATTGTCTCTTGCACTAAGAAGTCTTTTTGGTCCGGTGTGTCGTATTCAAACATATTAAGCCCGATCGGATTAGTCATATCCGCCGGGTTAAAATAAATAATATCTTCAACTCGCTCTTTCGGTACCTTTCCCAACAACGATTCAACCAAGTCGCCATGCGGATCAATAAACGCAAACCCGCGTCCATCCATCATGTCTTGATAAGCCATATTTTCCTGCAGCACCGATTTACCAACACCCGTCTGTCCAATGATGTAAACGTGGCGGCGGCGGTCTTTTGTACCAATTCTAATAGGCTTCCTTGTTCCCCGGAATTCGTTATAACCGATCAACAGCCCTTCATCCAAAACATCAGTCGGTCCATCTACCTGTTTTGACATTTGCCGCTTAACTTGCGACGTAGGAATTGCACCAGCTCCTGGCAAATGAAACAGCGTAGCCATTTCTACGCTATTCAAAATATTACCGCGCACTTCCTGAGGAAAGAATCGCATAATGTACGCTGTGGTCATTTCTTCAACATTTCTTGTTAACGAGAACTTAAACCCGTTATTTCGCGGCGAATCAAACAGCGAAAATGCGGCAATGATATTTTTTAAAAGCGCCTGCGATCTAGCTGCCGTATTTGAAGAGATAACTACACGAATCAAGACCTCATAAGCCGGATAACGCGCTTTTTCGCTAATTGCATCAACCTCCGCCTGTTCTAGTGCTGTAAGCTGCTTGTCTTCAGGCTTGCTGTCTTTTTCTTTATCCGACTCTGGCGGTTTCCATAATGCCTCCATAATCTCCCCAACCGCTGCGCCGCCAGCCGCCAAACCAGTTTTTTTACCTTTATTTTTTTTCATATTATCAATATGAGATTCCGAAGACTTTGACCAGCCTTCACGCGCCGGCCGTATCAAAAACTGCACGCCGATACCATCATCCTTAGTCGCCGATGACAAAGCATTCAATAAAGCCCGCGATGCGTCTCGCTTTGACTCTTGATAGGTAGCGATCGGATAAACAAACGACTTTCTCAAGTTAAACTCGCCGCCGATAGTACCGCTCATTTTGCCGACTTTACTAAATATGTTGGTATCAGTCACTTCTTCAAGCCTAGCCGACGGATAAGCTGCCGCTACTGCCTGGCGAATCACATCAACTAAAACTAGAGGCACTACAGCATAGTAATGCACCAATCCTCCATGAGCCACTACCTCAAAAGACATATGACGCTGACCATACACTTTACTCTTAAATCCCTTAGTGGCTGTACTGGATACAATATTATACATAACCTGTGCCTGGGATAATATCTCTTCTGTCAGATCTCTTTCATCGCGATTAGAATTATCAATATCTTCGCTAGACGGCGGCAGATGAATAAGCAGCGGCACCATCTTCAGTCCGCGTTCATAATTTTTCGCCTCTCGAAGCATTTTACGATACTGAAACACGACCACTGTAACACCAACGGCTATAATAATAGTCACTATAAAGCTTATAATTAAAGGTCCAGCACCCATAAAACCCTACCCATTATTTTGGTTTTGACCCAATACTTTATTATATCTCTTTTTCAAATAATCAGCTTGCAGTTGCGCAATCACCCTGCTGCGCTCGTATGGATCATCCCTAGTTAATGTAATTATCTTCTTTAGTTTTTCAACCCACTCTTTTTCAATAAGATCTTCGTCCGCAGCCGTCAATGGAGTGTCATCGTCCGACGCCACTGTCTGCGTATCATCTTGCACAGGCTGAGAAACAGTAACTACTGGCAAGGCCGTGGGAATAACTGGCTGCTGCTGTGCTACACCAGGATCGGGTCCAGCTTCAACGCCTGTTTGAATTTCTGGAGTTTGAGATGCCTGCTCTGGGATATGCTCAATACCGCCTGGTATTTGCGGCGGCGCTTCAACACTTTGCCTGACTTGCGGCAATTCTGGATTCATATCTTTATTGTATCATGCCACCGCTTAAAAACATATGGACACTAGTATCTTTTATATACATAAAAGCAGGCCAGCACTTCAAATAACGACAGTAGAATAATCTCAAACAACCCTGCACCGCCGACAGATTGCATTCCTATGTAAATAACCGGCACTAAAGCAACAACCGTAGAATAATAATAGCTCTTGTTATTGCTTGACATATTAGTTAGTTGTATTTGGTTTTTTTCTCTGACAAACCTAGCTGTTATCCTTTGCACCAATACTATAAGTACAAAAAATAAACACACAAAAAATAAATATGCACAAGCAAAAAAAGCCAGAACCCCCAACGGTCCTACCGCAGTTGGATTGGTCATACTTAAAATCAGCGCGACTATAATCGCCGTAGACACGCCAACCGTTACAGCTACTTTAATCCCCATACTCACAATTATACCAAGAGAGCCCGAGCGATAACTTCGCTAAAGCAAATGCAACCATCCGCCGCTTTAAAAATAACTATTGGGCGCGGGCATTCTCGCTATGCTCCATTACCGCTCAAGGCAGTTGACCGCTCCTTATTAAAGGAGCACGTCCTTGTATGGCGTTCCTCATACGCATCCAGTATTTTCATTACCAATACGTTCTGATAAGGATTAACTGGATGCGTACGGTACTATCTCCATACGCGCTTGACGCCAACCAAATGTTGGCGAAGCTTCGGCCACACCATTACGAACTCAAGCAACTATTGTTGCGAATTTTTTAATGATGCCGTGGCCGAGTTTCCGTCAAATCTTTTGCGCGGCTATGCGCAAAGACGCCAAGCTTATGACTAAAATTGTTAATGTATTTTTGCTTTTTGTTTTCGTAAAAGCTTACGTTTATACTAGCACACTCAAACCATTTAGTCAATAGCTTCGACGTGTAACTTAAGCTAATTATTTGTATTATTATGAGCCTTCGTCATGCTTCTAAAAGGAGAAAACATCCTACCACCCCAATAGTATCCAGTATCCCCTAGCCCAGAATCCTGTTCGCTATTTTACATGTAGTATTTTTTACCTAGACTTTTTATAAAAATATTGTTGACATAAGCGTTTTTGTGCTATATTATAGGGGTAGCTTCTGAATAAAAAAATTATACAGAAGCCAAAAATAAACAGAACTCGTAAAACTCCACTTTTGAAAACAACCACTACTCGCAGGTGGTTGTTTTTTTGAAATCTACACACTCATCCGCTGCTATAATTTACCAAATAAAAACCAGCCTCTTGGCTAGATTTGACATATGTGGTGGAGCTGCCGGGTACTGCCCCCGGGTCCAACTGGTATCATGATATTCGTCTACGAACATAGGCTCATTTAAAAATTTTATAACGTCGCTTGGCTAAAAAATGAGTCGAAAAAACCAAATTTCGTTACGCGGAGAAAGTCCCGCATGTCCGCCGCTTCCGAACATACAGCAAGCAACATATACATGACACCCTACACATTGTCTGTTGCCACAACGCAAGGATGATCGCTAAAAATTAAGCAGCGATAGCGACCGGCTGAGCGACTTTGAACGAATCAAAGAATGCAGCAACACGATCTTTCAAAGATGTTCTTGCATCTAAAATCATACGTTACGCGTATCGTCGGCTCGCAGAATATCTTGATAAAGTCCAATTGTCGAAAGCTATATCAGCCCCGCACATCTCCCCACTATTATAGCACGCTATATTTTAAAAGGCTAAGCATGTATGGTTTAATAAAGTCATGGTAAGTAAAGTACGGTCAGCCACTCCATACGGATTTCACGGTCAAATGATTGACATTGAAGGAGACATATCACGAGGCTTACCTGGAATGCAAATAGTTGGACTTGGCAATAAAGCAATTGACGAATCTCGCGACCGAGTACGCGGCGCTATCAAAAACTCATCCTTAGATTTTCCAAAAGGTAAAATAGTCATAAACCTAGCACCAGCCGAACTGCCTAAAGACGGGTCTCATTTTGACTTGCCAATAGCCTTAACTATTCTATGTTTAGGCGGACTGTTGTCTCAAAACGACTTAGACGACGCCCTGTTTGCTGGCGAGCTGGCTCTGGATGGTAGCCTACGGCCTATCAGGTCTGCTATCATCACGGCTGAAATCGCTAAAAAGCACGAAATTCATACCGTGTATGTTCCGTCTCAAAATGCCAATCAAGCAGCTCTGGTTTCAGGAGTAGAAATAATACCCGTAGATAATCTAAAATCGTTATTTCTTCATCTAAAAAAAGAAAGGGTCATACAACCCGTCAGCAAAACTAAGCTTAGCCACTCAAAAACACCAAAAGACAATATATCCCTTGATCACATATACGGACAAGAGCAAGCTAAACGAGCAATCCAAATAGCAGTGGCCGGAAGACATAATCTGCTTCTTTCCGGACCGCCAGGGTCAGGTAAGACTATGCTCGCCCGCGCATTAAAAAATTTACTACCGCCCCTCAACCAGGATGAGATTATTGAAGTAACTAAATTGCACAATCTTGGAGATCGTAACATTACAAATAACACCATCACCGAACGGCCCTTTAGGTCGCCGCATCACACTGCCAGTCGAACCTCCATTATCGGCGGCGGATCCAGAATACAACCCGGAGAGATTAGTCTCGCTCATCGCGGCGTTCTGTTTTTAGACGAATTCCTGGAGTATCCGCGATCAATACTCGAATCGCTGCGACAACCACTTGAAGACCGCGAAATAACCATTAGCCGTGCAAAAGGAAAATTTAAATTCCCTGCAGACTTTATACTTATCGCCACAATGAACCCATGTCCCTGCGGATTCTTAGGCGATACAGAAAAGCAATGCACCTGCTCTCAGTCCCAAATACTAAACTACCAGAAAAAACTATCCGGACCACTACTGGATAGAATCGATCTTACCGTGTCTGTATCCAGAGTTCCTCATGAGCAATTAGCGATAAGAAACCTGTCGTTAAAATCACAACATACCAATATTCAGTCTTTAATAAATAAAGCACATAACCTTCAACACCTCCGTTATAATTGTAGCACTAGTTACAACAGCAATATAAATAACACTGATGTTGATAAATATACATCATTATCAAATAAGGCTCAATCTTTCCTCATTTCGGCAAGTAAAAAACTAGATTTGAGCGCCCGCAGCTATTTCAAAATCATCAAAGTCGCTAGAACTATTGCCGACCTGGAAGACAGCCGCACTATTGAAGTCCCCCATGTCGCCGAAAGTCTTCAGTATCGCCAAATCGCTGCGAATTGAATAAGACATATTGAAAAGTCTCTCCATCTCTGTTACAATGACCAGTGGAATTAATCTAAAAATTGCTTCAAAGGAGAGCTGAAGATCACTAAATCAATTCGTATCAACGGAGAAATCCGTGCCCGAGAACTGCGGGTCGTCGGCTCAGATGGCGAACAGCTCGGAATTATGCCGCTTCGCGACGCGCTTCGTGCGGCCGAGGAAGCTGGACTAGACCTTGTTGAAATTTCACCAAATGCCAATCCGCCTGTTGCTAAGGTCATCGACTGGGGTAAGTACCAGTATCAAAAGATGAAAGATCAGCAAAGAAATCGGCGTTCGGCAAAATCTGGCGACTTGAAACAAATGCGCTTTGGGCTGAAGATTGGCGCTGGCGACCTAGAGGTCAAGCTAAAGAAGATTCGTAAATTCCTGGAAGGCGGACATAAAGTGCGCATACAGGTTGTTTACAAAGGTCGCGAGATGGCACACAAAGAGATAGGCTATGAGTTGATCAACAAAATCATGGAACATCTCGAAGAAGAAGCAATATTAGAGCAAAAACCTCAGATGGCTGGTCGCAATCTGAGCGTAGTAATAAGGAGTAAATAATGCCGAAACTAAAGACCCACAAAGGTACTGCGAAGCGCATTAAGCTGACCAGCACCGGCAAATTGACTCGCCAACGCGCGTTTGGCGGTCACTTTCTGGCTAAAAAGTCAAAAAGTCGAAAGCGCGCTATCAATACAACAGCAAAAGTAACTGGCTCAATGGCAAAGAATGTCCGCCGAGCGATAGGAGTTTAATGACATCATGAGAGTAAAACGAGGAGTCGCTGCCCGCGCAAAACATAAAAAGACGCTCAAATTAGCTAAGGGCATGCAGCACAATAGAACCCGTAGTTTCCGCCTGGCAAAGCAAGGCGTCATCCGGGCTTTACAGTACGCTTACCGCGATCGCCGCAATAAAAAACGCGATTTGCGCAGCTTATGGATCACCCGCATTAACGCCGCTGCTCGCCAGGAAGGTACAACATACGGCAAGCTAATTGCAGGATTGAAAGCGAACAATATCGCGCTTGATCGGAAAGTATTAGCAGAACTGGCAGTAAATGAGCCAAAGGCTTTCGCGGACATCGTAAAAGCAGCTTCGTAATTACCCAAGTGTACCAATAAAATAACCCTGACTACCCAGTAATCAGGGTTATTTTACGTTGCAGCCTGCCTATAAGCCGGGTTTTGTCGAGAACGATCATCTATCTAGTTTGCTTGTTGCCAAGCAAATCAAGCGGTTATCGATTTACAAGCGGATTACTTCTAGCGTAAATCTCCTTGCAGCCAGCAGGGTTTACCTCTTGCCTGCGTCACCGCAGACAACTGCGAGCTCTTACCTCGCTCGTTTCACCTTTTCCTTAGTATTTTAATTAAACACTAAGGTAGTTTCGTTTCTGTGGCACTTTCCCTAGGGTTGCCCCCGGTCGCCGTTAGCGACTGCCGTATCCTTCGCTGCCCGGACTTTCCTCTTAGCGCAGCACGCGCCAAGCGACCGCTCAGCAGACTACCGCTTCATTATACATTAAACTTTCATATAATCCCAAACAAAAAGCCCTAAGATCCTGCAAATACTTGATATTCCCCGCTTAAAAGCAAGGTGGGTGCTCGCAACTTATTACCACGATAATAAATCATTAAAGCTCCCTATCATATGATGTTAGGAAAATCATACGTACCCGCAGGCAACTTAGGGCTAGTTCTATTATACACTAAAAATCATCATAAATACATCTAGTATAGTACTGATACAAGCGCTCATTACTCGGCCAATTGCACTAGAGAATAGCACAACAAGTAAAAAAACTACCAATGTGCCGTATTGTTCAATTTGCTCCATCAGTCGCCTAGCACTTTCCGGCGCTAAAGCATATAACAAGCGAGAACCGTCTAGCGGCGGCACAGGCAGCATGTTAAACACGAAAAAGCCCAGATTAACGGATACTGTCATTGCTATCACCGATCCAAGAAACGATGACGCGACCAACCCACCGTTACTAACAACACCCATCAAAACACCAATGCCAAAAGCAAGAAAAGCTATAAAAAGATTAGTCAAAGGCCCTGCCAATGCAACCATAGCAGCCCCCCATTCGCCATAACGGACTCTATTAGGATTGAATGGCACTGGCTTCGCGCCGCCAAACACTGGCCCGCCCAGCAGCGCCATGGTTAACGGCAGAAGAATAGTCATAAATGGGTCAATGTGCTTTAATGGGTTAAGGGTCAGTCGTCCTTCAATTTTTGCAGTATTATCGCCCAGAAAGTATCCCATAAAAGCATGCATAGCCTCATGAACCGTCATAGACAAGAGAATAATAGCAAAAATCATTATGATACTCACAACAGACATCACAGTAAAATTATACCATGACTAACCTACATCTTTATCAGCGTTAAATTCCATAAGACAGCTTTATAAAACAAGTATATCAATAAAGTCTTTACTTAAAATAAAAACACAACCCTACGTGCTGTGTTTACTTAACAAATCTGCTTCTCTCGACGGAACCGGGTGAGGTGCGCCTCCCCATAACTACGATTGTCCACCACAACAATTCCGTTTTGAATTGGCACCTCACCTATTCCTGGGTGTGATAATATCATACATCCGCCCGGTTTGAGAAGCCCTATTAGTCGTGAAACTGTGGAAAACTGAGGGTTATGGTATGGCGGATCAGCAAAAATGATATCAAACTTCTCTGTTACACTCATGCTTTCCAGCCAATTCGATACCGTTGTTTTTATTACAATAGATTTTTCATCAACACCCAAATTGGCTATGTTTTCGGCAATGACACACTGAGCGACGCGGCTTCGCTCCACGAAAACTACCGACTCGGCGCCGCGACTGAGCGATTCCAAGCCAATGGCGCCAGAGCCGGCAAAGGCATCCAAAACCCGCGCACCGCGGACTGTTTCGCCCAGTGAATTGAACATGGCTGAACGCACCCGCTCGCCCATGGGATGCGTAGTTGAACCTGGCGGCGCCTGGATAAATCGTCCGCCAAATTCGCCAGCAATAATTCGCACTCTCACCGTTTGGCCTCAAGCTTCCAGACCGACGCCAGCCAACCCAGCATGACAGCTTTGATGATGATTGGCATCAGTTCATGGTTAGTTTGCCACGCCAGATCCGTCGTCCAGCCGTTTTTACCAAAGTTGTCATACATTTTCATGGCCGCCACGGCGTGAACTTGCTCCAGATAGTATTCCCGATAGCCCTGCTGCTTGACCTGTAAAATCTCAGCCTCGCTTGGCACAGCGTCCTTAAAGCGCGGATAGGCCACCACACTTGCCACGCCCGCTTCAAACGCCACATGCATAGTCATCATACCTTTAGCACCCCAGAATTTCCAATTATTTTTGATGAGCTCGATCCCTGTGTCGCCCTTCATGACATTTTTCTTTAGGATTGAGGTTCGCGTTTCCAAACCTTCACCGCCGCGCAGTTCCTCCATTGCCTGCTCCAGCGGGAAATGATGCGCCGGCGTTAGACCATCGGTGATAGCATGCGCCATCCACGCGGCTTCAAAGGCGGCTCGTTCAGAATTACGTTTCTGCAGCGCCTTCGCTAGGTTATCAATATGCTGGTCAATCATCTCCAAAAGCGCCGTGTCGTTCGGGTCGTCTGGATTGATGAAATGCCACGGCTCGTCAACAGCTGGACTTTTACGCTTGACGCCGTCAGGGCCGTTTTTGCCTTCAAAATGCAGAATATCTTTGATATCAGGAAACTCACACCAATCAGGCATCATTGGCGTCAGATGTCGCCTGGCCACTCGATCTATCTTTTGATGAACACCGATAAATCGACCAGAGCCATCTCTAATTGTTGTTCCTGCATACATATTAATTCAAAATGGTTAATCGCTGATAGCGACTGACGGCACGCGCCAGATGGTTATATTGTAGCAAATCCTGCCCTTCTTTGACAAAGTGCTCAGCCTCCGCTTGCGCACGGGCAATCAGCGGCGTATCGCTCAGCGAGGCAATTTTTAGGTTCAATGCGCCATGCTGTGCTCGGCCGTAGATCTCGCCAGGACCGCGCAGTTTCAAGTCAACTTCCGCCAGGTAAAAGCCGTCTTGGGATTTCTCGATTTCCCTGAGGCGCTGGGACGGCTTGTCATGACCCGACAGCATCAAATGGCAAAAGCTCTGATGCTGACCGCGCCCAACCCGACCGCGTAGCTGGTGAAGCTGGCTGAGTCCAAAATGATCGGCATTCTCAATGAGCATGACCGTGGCGTTCGGCACGTTGACGCCAACTTCCACGACTGTGGTACTCACCAGCATATCAATGTCGCCGTCCGCGAATTGCTGCATGACCGCCGCTTTTTCCTCCAGCGGCAATTTACCGTGTAACAATCCGACCTGGCGATGACGAAACATCGTTTTTGCCAATTTGTGATATTCCGCCTCGACCGACTTTTTGTCATTGTCAGGATTATCGTCGATCAACGGGCAGATGACATAGGCTTGGCAACCCTGAGCCAGTTCATGGTCGATGGTTTCATAAAGCTTCGGCGCTGAGGCTGGTGACCAAATTTTCGTTGCAATCGGCTGGCGACCGGCTGGCAGTTCATCCAAAATCGAGATATCTAACTCGCCATACAAGGTCAACGCCAAACTCCGCGGAATCGGCGTAGCGGTCATACTTAGCAGATGCGGCATATAATCCGCCTTTTGTAGCAATGCCTGCCGCTGCTTGACACCAAACCGATGCTGCTCGTCAATCACCAAAAACCCCAGTTTATGATACGCTACTTTTTCCTGAATCAACGCATGTGTACCAACCACCACGTTAATGTTGCCATTCGCTAAATTATCCAGCAGCCGTCGACGCGCCGCGCCCTTAACATGCCCCGTTAGCAGTGCTACCGACACGCCAAATGGCGACAATAATTCATCCAGCGTTTTAGCGTGCTGAGTCGCCAAAATCTCCGTCGGCGCCATGATGGCTGTCTGAAAACCAGCCTGCGCCACCTCCGCCGCTACCAACCCAGCGACCACCGTTTTACCCGAGCCGACATCACCCTGTAACAAGCGGTTCATCGGATGCTCAGACTCCAAATCTTGCAAAATCTGCCACGCAGCGCGGCGCTGCGCGTTGGTCAAGGGAAACGGCAGCTGCTCGACAAATTGCTTAACGACCGGCTGATTGAACGGAATGTGCCAGCCAGTTAGCTTGGTTTGTTCTTGCTTATTCAACTGCGCTGCCAAAATCATTTCAAACAACTCTTCAAACGCCAAGCGTTCCCGGCCGCGGGCAATTTCCTCGTGATTGTTTGGGGCGTGAAGGAACTTGATAGCTTCAGCGCGGCTGACTAGTTTTTGCCGCTGGACGATATATTCCGGCAACGTCTCAGGCAAAAACTCCATGATAGGTCGCAGATTTTTCAGCAAATCCTGCACGGTTTTTGGGCGGAGATTTTTGATGGATTTGTAGACGGGATGGATACCTGAGGTGGGCTGAGCGTCCGACGTATCGGTTTGCTTGGTGAGTTCAACGGATGGATTGCTGATCTGATAGCTGTTATATTGCATGCCAAATTGGCCGGAGAACATGAACTCGGCGTCAGATTTGAGCTGTGACTCACGGTACGGCTGATTGAACCAAACGGCCTTCACCTTGCCAGAATCATCCGCCAGCACCGCCGTGGTGATCCTCAGACCCCGGCGAACAATCCGCGTGGAAATCGACTCGCAGCGCGCCCGCACCGTCACTTTACCCGGCTGAAGATCGGCGATACTGACCGCCGCCGAATAATCATCATACGCCCTCGGCAAAAAATCCAAGGCGTCCGCCACCGTCTCTAGACCCGCCGCCGACAGCGCTTGGGCGGTTTTGGGGCCGACGCCTTTGATTTGTTCTAGTAAAGTCGTTAGCAAGACCATCCTGTTCTATTGTAGCTTCCCGCAGCCGTAAAGTCCAAAGGCATCCAAACTAAAAATTGTACGGGAAAGACCTTATTTTTACATAGCTGGATCTTGACTAATTAAAGAAATACCTCTACAATACTAGAGATTAGATATTAACCTTAAAGAGAGAGTGAAAATGGCATCACGATGTGAATTGACAGGCAAGGGCAAGCAATACGGACACAACGTTAGCTTTTCTTTGCGCCGAACTAAGCGCGTCTTCAAGCCAAATCTTCAGAAAAAGACTTTTGTTGTAAACGGTCAGAAAATTACTATGATTTTAAGCACAAAAGCAATACGGACACTGAAGAAAAAAGGATTGCTGCAACCGCCAGCTGCAAAGGCCGCTTAACTATAAAACCCTGTCGCAATAGACAGGGTTTTTACTAGCCATAATTGCTTACATCTATGTTTTCGATATTTGAACAACAGTTAAGCTATCAGGCAAATCAGCAGGCCTCTTTAATCTCCATTTTAGACCAGCTTCCACAACGTTTGCATTCAATTCTTTCATAAAATCTTCTACACCAGCCTGAGGAACCTCATAATTTATAGATGAATCTGCATAATGAACTGGAATAACCACCTTTGGGTCTAGTTGCCGAACCATAGAAGAAGCGCTCACGGCATCTAATGTATAGCCGCTACCGCCTACCGGTATAATTGCAAAATCAACCACACCAATATCTTCAAGCTGATCATCGCTAAGTTTTGGCTGAATATTGCCAATCACCACCCCTCTTACGTCGCCGACAGATATCTTATATATCGTAGATTTTTTACCATCAGCATCAGTATCAATATGACGCCGAGCAGGAATACCAGAAATTGCTACATCGCCAACCTCATACTCGCCAGGACCATTGAGCAATAATCTTGGCGCAGGGTCAGTAACTGCAAATCTATCTTCCGTAGCTACTTCAACATTATCTTTAACCGAAACATTCTTAGCGCCGACAACTGCTAAATTTGGATCAAAAACTACCCGCACTTTCTTTGTAGCGAATACTATAGCATTTGCGCCCTTATATTCTATATCAAACATCCTTACTCCTTTCTCAATATATTTTCCGTATCAATCAATACCGAATGTTTGCCTTCAATGATATCCATTATAAACCGATCTCTAACACTCAACCGATAATAAAAATCCTCGTATGACATTACTGAATAATTTAATTCATTATTTTCTACCTTCTCTATTTTCTTAACCAGACTACCAGCATCTGCCGCTGATATATCGCCCACTAACAGCAAATCTATTTTACCGTCAGCGTCGCCGACCAGTTTTCCAGCAGATATTATAACTTTAATATTAGACATTCTAGACAAAGTCTTCGCCCAAACCTTGCTAGAATCATTGCCCTGCAGGTTTCTTTTATCAGAAAAAATGACGCTTAGAGGCTCCAAATACCTATAACCTATGTTAGTACTATAATAAAGTTTATTGTCTATATTATCCGACTGCACGATACCAACAGAAACCATATTAGCTAGCTCCCGGCGAACGGAATTTATTTGCTCGTCAATAAGCCTGGTAATTTCCCGCACGTAAAACGATTTTTCTGGATTGTTCAGAAATAGGTGCAATAATTTTACTCTCGTTTTTGAGCCGAATAACGAATCGATCATCGTTCTATAATTGTACCATAAACTTTACTTGCTCTCCAGTTGCCCGCCCTTTAAAATTTGCTCTAAGTAATGTTCGCAGCTAGCAAGATCGCCCCAAACAATAAACGGATTTTTTCTGAACCAAGTCATTTGTTTTTTCACCAAGCGCATGTCGCTCTTTATAAATTCTTGCAACATTTCTTTTTCATTTAGCACACATTTTTTATGCTTTTTAATTATTGAATAAATATTACCTGTCATGGCTTCATTGTTCCAGCCAAATTTATCAGCTGCCATTGTAGCTTCATTCACAACGTTGTTTTTTATCATACATTCAGCTCTTTTGGCAATTCGTTCATGTAGTGTTTTTCTCAACGTTGTTATACCAACCACAATAGTATTATTAGGTGGACACTTACTTCTCTCTCCTCTTATACCGTCCCTTTCGATCGTCCGAATTAGGTGTCTTTTATTTTGAATATTGTCTGGTAATTTTATGTTGTTTTTTACACAATAACTTTGTAATTCCAAGATATCCATCTTTTGAAGCGTTGTTCTTTTTTCAACAATTGGCAAATTTCCAAATTCAAAGTTGAACAATATTGCATCAATGTAAAGGCCAGAGCCGCCAGCCAGAATCGGCAAATGCCCCCTTAACCTGATATCGTCAATCTTTGCGTCGGCGTATCTTTTAAAATCTGCTGCCGTATAATACTCTCCCGGATTTATTAAATCTATCCCCCAATGCACGACACCCCGTCTCTCTTCAATAGACGGCTTAGCTGTACCGATATCCAGTCCGCGATAAATCGCGCGCGAGTCGGCTGAGATAATTTCACCATTAAACTTTTTTGCAAGCTTAATGCTAAGTCCAGTTTTTCCGCTTGCTGTCGGTCCAACAATCACTATCAACGGCAAAGAATCTTTCACAGCTTAGGCCTCCATCGCCGCTCATCAAAATCAATCACCCGATACGATTCGTCGCAAATAATACCGTCTTGTTTAAGAAGCTGCCGCTGAGATTCCTGTCCATCAGGAAATCCTGTCGCTAAACCGCCCTTTGCGTTTACCAGACGATGCCATGGCAAGCTAATTGGCCCGCCATGAGCAATCTGCCCAACTTGCCGCGCCGCGTACGGATACCCCGCCATAGCCGCTAAATCACCGTAGGTTGTTACTTTACCCTCAGGCAACTGCGCCATTAATTCATAAACTTTATCGCGCAAACTAACTATTGGCAACTCGCTCAATTCTCTGTTCCACCTCTATCCAATCAGCACAGCGAACAATACCTTCACCCGCCTCGGCTATCGTCCTACTCCACGGAAAATCGCCAAATAACAACGCGCAGCCTGGGTCTAATATACCTTCCTCTAGTGCCTTATTCAAATGATGCATAGAATCATCGACCAGAACATCGGCTTCTATTTTCCTTAGAGTTTCATGTTTTGAACCGTACCAGCCAACAAACTCAATCGTATCAAATATTCCAGGCGCATCCCGTTCAATCATCAATTCTGTTATAGGTCTCTCATGTTCTTTTCGAGCGGTTACAACTACCAGCCTGTGTCCTTTTGTACGTAGATTGTTTAGTGCACGGGCTGCATCATCGTACATTTCTATTTGACGGTACTCTTCGGCGTCTTGCAACATTCCTAATCGCCGCAACAATTCGGCATCACCGACGCCCCATCCATCATAATCAGGTTCGTGTTGATGTTCAAAATCAACACTTGCATTAAACTTCTTATTATAGGAGTCTATAAAATATTTTGCTGTTGGAAATAACGTATCATCGCAGTCAACAGCAATGGTCAATTTTCTCATCATTGAACGCCTTTAATATAGTTGGCTAGTTGATCGATTGAGATTTGCTCTTCGCCGGCGCGAGTACGAATACTAACGACGCGTGCTGCTTTGTCTTTTGGACCAACAATAATTTGTGTTGGAATCTTTACAACAGTTGCTTCACGGATTTTCTTACCGATCGACTCATTGCGGATATCTGTAGTGAATCTTACATCGTTGTATTTTATAGGTTTCATTAACGTTACCTCTGATAGAATTGTTGTTATTTCTGCAACATAATCAAGAACCGTGTCGTTAATCGTTAAAATTCGCACTTGCTCTGGAGCCGCCCAGAACGGAAACCAACCACCAGTGTGTTCAATAAAAACACTTAAAAAGCGCTCGATTGACCCCAGCAAGGCACAATGGATCATCACAGGTGTTGTAAATTTACCATCATTTTCTGTATATTCTAAACCAAACCGTTGCGGCTGCACAAAGTCTAGCTGCACAGTTGCAACTTGGTGTTCACGACCAATTGCATCAGTCGCCATAAAGTCGATTTTTGGCCCGTAAAAAGCAGCCTCTCCTTCTTGTTCAAAGTAATCCAAACCGACCTTTTCGACTGCCGATTTCAACTGATTTTGCGCAGAATTCCACAATGAGCGTTCACCCAAATATGCATCAGAATTATCACGATAACTCAGCCGCACTCTTAGTTTCATATCAATTGTGCCGTACAGCTCGCGAGCAGCCGACAATAAATTGTTAATCTCATTCTCAATTTGATCCGGACGGCAAAACACATGGCTGTCGTCTTGAGTTAGCGAACGCACGCGATTTAAGCCGCCAAGTTCGCCAGTTTTTTCATCGCGATAATCAGTCGTCGTTTCCAAATAGCGCACCGGCATATCGCGATAGCTCCGCGGCCGCGAGGCAAAAATCTGTGTATGATGCGGGCAATTCATCGGCTTGAGCGCCATTTCATCGCTCGTTTCTTGGCTTTTAACCAGGAATAGTTCTTCACCAAATTTTGCCCAGTGACCAGAAGTTTCGTATAAGTCTTTCTTAGTGATGTGCGGTGTCCAGACCTTTTCAAAGCCAAATTTCTGCCGTAACTGGTTTGAGTATTGAGCCACTACATCGCGCAAAATCGTACCCCGCGGCGTAAACAGCGGCAAGCCGACGCCCACCAGCGGCGAAGTTGTGTATAAATCAAGCTCCTTGCCCAGTTTTCGATGATCGCGCTGCTTAGCTAGCTCCAGATTTTTAAGATAATCGTCCAATTCTTTATGGGTCGCGAAAGCTACACCGTATAATCGTTGCATTTGTTGGCGTTTTTCATCGCCGCGCCAGTATGCCCCAGCCACCCGCATCAGCTTGAACGCACCAACCTTGCCCGTACTATCGGCATGTCCGCCACGGCATAAATCGGTATAATCACCCTGCGAATAGAGAGACACTGTTTTAAGTTTACTATCTCTATCAGTTACTGATCCTAAATCCTCACCAACCAATTCCTTAGCAACGGTCGTACCAGACCGCTTGAGGTCGTTTAGCAATTCAAGTTTAAATACTTGATGATTTCTTTCTGCCCAGGTAATGGCGTCCTCAATCGGCACGTCGCGGCGTTCGAACGGATAGTTAGCAGCGATAATTTTTTTCATTTCTTTTTCTATCTTTGGAAAATCATCTTCAGAGATTGTCGCGCCACCAAGGTCAATATCATAATAAAAGCCATCATCAATAGCTGGACCGACACCAAACTTAGCTTGAGGCCATAAATGTTGAACGGCCTGCGCCATAATATGCGCTAAACTATGCCGCATTTCATGTAATTCATCTGTACTCATACGTCATATTATACCATGTCTTGCAATCAATCTCTTTCTCTGATAGAATCAAAAAAGCGGGCGATTAGCTCATTTGGCTAGAGCGCTTCATTGACGTTGAAGAGGTGAGAGGTTCGAATCCTCTATTGCCCACCAATTCAGGTTTTTTGTATTTTATATTTGACTTTTTTGCTTGTATATGTTACTATAGATGGCATGAGTAATATTTCTTCAACACAAGCGCCCAAGCAGCTTCCGCAGCGGTCGCGAAGCTCCCTGCTTGATAAGACGGTTTTATATTTTGAATATAATGAGAGAATCGCAAAGGTACGCGCAAGACTGCAGAAAAATTCTCGTTCTAAGAAATAATTACAATACAAAGTTATGTTTATTTTTTTCGTCTGCCTTTAAAAATACGAGGCGACTTCGACTTCTTCTTATTCTGACGCTCTTGATCGTTCATATCAATCGTAGTCTTCTCTGTCACATCAAACTTGTCTAAATACTTGCCGAGAATTAAATGCGTATGAGCATTATAGGCCGACATTGAGCTATAAAGAATTGACGTAACAGGCATCAACACCCACTGTAGTAGCATTAATATATTCCGGCGGCGTTTATAGCGCTCTGGACGCGGCGGTAAAAACCTAAAAGAGGTAAATATTGAAACTACAAGACCTATCATGGCAATCTGCTGCAAAAAACTAACTGTATCTGGCAATTGATGAGCGACCACACTCCTGGCCGCTTCCCTATTGAGCAGCAACGGCATCCAACCGCCGAAAGCTACCATAACCGAGACGCTAGCTAAAGTTACATGCCCCTCCAATAGTCTAATAAACCGCGTAAAGCTTGGCCAGAATGGCGCGCCGCGATTGCGGCTAAAAACAATATTACCAACGTACGCTACATCAGAAGAACCGTATGACCAGCGCCGCAGCTGGATAAATTGCGCCTTTAGCGTCTTTATGTAAGTATTACCTAAAACTGCGTCTTGATAAATCGGGACGTACATAGGTAGCACTGCGTAATCGCCCTTAAAGTGAAAATAACTGCGCCAGTACTGATGCCCGTCTTCGACAATTGTACGCGTACTCCAAAAGTTCATTTCAACCAGCGCATCCATCGGCTGGGCATGAGAAGCAAAATTACGCAGCGAATACGGACGCATAGAACTAATAATATTCCAGAAAGAGTTACCAGTTGCTAGCACCCGCATCGGCGCTGGCACATCCCAAATATTGTTAGTAAACAAGGATATCGGCTGATAAGACAAGTGCTTTCGATTTTCATGAACAATATATTCATAGGTTAAATAATCGAAATAGTATTTATGCGGCTTATTATCGCAATCCATGGTTGTTACTATCACATTGGAAAAAGCTATCTTCTGCTCTTCCAGATATTTTTTCAGCCATTTTCCTGCGTAAGTTATGTTTCCGCCCTTACCGATAACTTCATTAGGTAAATCTTTAGGGTGCTTGACGATATGGAAAGAATGAAAATACTTGCCATATTTATCCCGAAGGGTTTTAGCGGTTTCCTCAATACCAGCTCCGCCACGCTCTTCGTAAGCAAAAACAATAATTAGGTGTTTTTTATCGTAAGTTGTATCAACAACCGACTTTAAAGCTGGCTCAATAACCTCAATGCTCTCGTTATACGCAGGCATAATCAAGGCATTGTATAGATCTGAAGCTTTTGGGAAAAAGCCATCCTTACTAGTAGACATTAATCGCAGGTTTTCCATGTGCCGCTTATAAAAAATGTTCTTAATTTTACGATTAGATTTTTTTAATTTATCATAGGCTGCCTTGGGGTTATCCAAATCCGCCAAGAGCCTGTTCCAGTCCGTATTTGAGGCCTTCTCCATCATACTGCGTCCGCCAACCACTCGATAGCAAATACCGATAGACCTTACTAAAGTAGATAAAATAATTATCAAAAGGTAAATTGAGGCTAAAAGCGGATTAAAAATCGATAAAACTATCAGTAGAATAATTGCCCCGTAGCTAAAAAAACCAGGCAATATTTCAAAAAACCGATACTTTTTAGTCCGTTTTCCAAGAGGAATTTCTAAATCCATCGCTACCCCAAAGAAGCAATCTTAATTATTGACCAGGCAAAAATCACCAATATTATCAGCAAACCAAGCGTCAGGCACAGCACAAACATTGCTAGATCGCGTCTTTTAGCAAGCGCAAGCTTCACACTCAGCACCGAATGACCAACGGCCATGATTATCGCTAAAACAGCATAGCTAAATAGATCATACCAGTAACTTCTGTAAAAATTAGCGACACCATACGCCGTGTACCGAGTGATCACTTGAGATTCATTAGGCTTAATTGCTACTACCAGAAAGACAGCAATAATAACAACCGCAATCAGATTAACAACAATCAGACCAGCTAGTCCTCTGTCTGCAGCAATAACTCGTAAAGATTTTTTTACAGTGTCGTTCATAAATTATGGAGCCGCTGACCAGATTTGAACTGGTGACCTACGCTTTACGAAAGCGCCGCTCTACCAACTGAGCTACAGCGGCATACTCCTAGGAAGATTATAACAAAAGGAGGGTTTTTTTCAACCTGAACGGCTACTTATCAACAGATATGTAGTATTTTACTTTATTGCTTTTTTTAATACTATCTAGCTGCTTATTAAATACAGTCAAGGGAACTTTAATGTAAGAATAGTTCGCATTATTGCCATCGACAGCGTTCAAAACGATAAAATAATAACCATCGCCAGACAACGTCTTAACAGGTCCAGTAATTTTTCCTTTCGGCGATTTTAAGGCAGCCTCGGTTAAACCGCCATCAGAGTTATCCTTAGAGATAGAAAGATCAAATACCGGCTGGATTCTATCGCCAAACTCATGGGCGATATCTTTTAAATTCTTGCCTGATTTTATTTTTTTCTGGATTTGCATAACTAGATCTTCTGCTTTTTTATCAATTTTAAACGAAACTTCTTGCTTGAGAATCGTGTACTCCATAGCAGTTGTTAGCTCGCTCATAGTCCAGTGAAGATTATCCTTGACTACAGATTCATAGGCCGCCTCCGAAAGCTTGCTGGCCTCGCGCTGGCGCTGTATTAAGCCCTGGACTTTATCTTTATCAACCGAAATTCCGTTTTCACGCGCCAGTTTTTTTGCATAAGCAACGTCCAAAGCTTTGTCTATGGATTGTTTCTGGTAAAATTTAACTTTATCTTTTTGATCAGACTGGCCTTGATTATTCAAAATAGTTAATGTACTGCGATGATACAACAAATAATCTCTATATAAAGCATCTTCGCCGTCAATATTTGCTACCGGCAGCGGAAATATCTTAACAAGCCGATACGAAATGTCTCCCGTGTCTTTCCAGACATACAACTGCAACCATCCTAAAGTAACAAAAACTGCTAAAACAGCCAGACTGACAAACGATGTAATCCAAATAAGCCGATGTTTCGTGTATTGTATCGGGTACTTGTGTTTGCGCCCTGCCGCCAGCACTTTCTCGCGATGCTGCGCCACGGTATCATTAGTAATACGCGATGGCAGCTCTTTTTTAGTTTTATTCCGCTTCAATAACTTCTTCATTATCGTCCCCTTCTTTCTTAGCCGACAACTCAACCGCGTCTTGCAGTTTATTATAGATTTCATCTGGATGTTCGACATTTTTTATTACTAAATCGCCTACAAACGTCTGAATGACTATTGTACCAAACTTAAAGACCTCGCCGCTAAACCCTGGCACATTATAGCTGATATTTTGTATTTTTGACAGGCGTAACTCAATAACATCCTTGCCGAAAAAACCGTGCTGTGTAATTTGGCGGATCCGCTGATCGGTCACAATATAATATGTATAAAACCACATTAAAAAATGGTATAAAAACATAATCAAACCAAACACGAAACTACCCACAAACGCCCATAATAAATTAAGGTTATCTTGCCAAATAAGAAACGGCAGCGCCCCAATTGCCATGGGAACTAAAAGCAGGTAAAAACCCTTTCTCATAGCAATAATATGACGGCGAAATACAAACAATAGCCGCTCTCCATCTCGCTGACCATCAAACTGCTTTTCAACCGTACCCTCTGTCATATCTATGGTACCCCGGGCAGGAGTCGAACCTGCAACCTTATCCTTAGGACGGATCTGCTCTATCCAGTTGAGCTACCGAGGCATATACTAATTATACCACGGCAGCCCTCAGGAAAGACCAGCCTAGCGCGTAAACTTCTCGTTTAGCATATGGTAATCCATCAGCTCTTCTTTATCAAACCAATGGGCAATTTCTTGGGCGGCTTCCTCTGGATCGCCAGACGCGTGAATCAAATTTGGCACGCCCTTTTGGCACTCATCCGCATATCCAAAACTCATGTGCGAATAATCGCCGCGAATCGTTCCCATATCAGCCGCCTTTGGTTCAGTCGGACCAACGATTTTACGCACTAGCTCCACCGCCTCAACACCCTCAAACACCACAGCAACTACCGGGCCGTTCATCATAAAATCAAGCGTGACGTTAAATGTATCTTCGCCGCGGCGGGTCACCATCTTGCCAATATCCTCATAATGATGGTAGTAATGCTCCCGGTCTGGTGCTGCCATCTTAACGCCAACCATCTTTAATCCGACGCGTTCAAATCTTTGCAAAATCTCGCCGACAATCCCCCGCTGCACCGCGTCGGGCTTGAAAACGACAAGCGTTCTCTCAACACCGCAATACTTTTTCTTATTATCCGCCATATGACATCTCCTCTGTTAACTTGTTACGCTATATAATATCAGAAATTGCTAATTTGATAAACTTTACAGAGGCAAGTACAATAAGCATATGTTTATATCAGAAGCGTTAACCGATTTCTTAGAGCATTTAGAAGTTGAGGGCGGCCGCAGTCCAAAAACAATTGCTAATTATCAATTATATTTAGAGCGCTTCATAGATTTTGCCGGAGATATTACTGTTGATAAAATTACATCAGAAGTAATTCGCCGATACAGGCTTTGGCTCAATAGATACAAAAATGAAACGACAAATGAAGAGTTGTCTTTAATCACCCAAAGTTACCACTTGATAGCTCTGCGCGGATTTTTAACCTATTTATCACGCCGGGACATTACATCTTTGGCTGCCGATAAAATCATCTTGCCTAAAACCGCCAGAAAACAAGTTACGTTTTTACAATATGACGAAGTTGTACGAATGATAAATCAAATACCAACCGACACCGAAGCTGGTCTGCGCGATCGAGCAATCGTTGAATTATTATTTTCCAGCGGTTTGCGAGTCTCGGAGCTGGTGAATTTGAATCGCGACCATATAAACTTATCACGGCGCGAGTTTATGGTACGCGGAAAAGGCCAAAAAGATCGTCCAGTTTTTATTTCAAAGAGCGCCGCCGAACATGTTTCATCGTATTTGGATGTCAGGACAGATAGTTTACCAGCCCTATTCTTAAGCTATAGCCGAAGAAATGCCGCACCAAACCTATCAGGAGACTATAGGCGGTTAAGCGCCCGTAGTATTCAGCGAATGATTAGCCAATATGCTCGGTTAGCTGGCATAACAAAACACGTCAGTCCGCACACCATGCGCCATAGTTTTGCCACTGATCTGCTAATGAATGGCGCAGATTTGCGATCAGTTCAGTCGCTACTGGGACACAGTAATATATCTACCACGCAAGTTTACACCCATGTCACCGACCAGCATCTTAAAGATATCCACGAGCGGTTTCATAGCGATACTGACTAGATTTAATAAGGCTTGCATTCTCCGTAAGAATGTCCTGAATCAGTTACCGAAAAATCTTTACAGAGACTATTAAGCAGCTCTATAGCGTTATCTGGATAGGCAAAATCATCGCCAATTTGCAACCTCGCCTCAACCCGCCTGAACAAATTGCTTGCTCGTCCGGTTGAATCGACTGCTGGCTGCACGCCGTCAAACGACACTATTGAATGCCCGTTTTTTAAGGAAACTTTAACGCTAGCCCCCTTATATATTGAATTTAACCGCAAAAATGCATTTGCGCTGGCGCTTCTGGTTATAGTACCGACATTTATAGAAGCCCTACAAGCATACGTGCCAGAAAATCGGAAGCTTTTACTACAAGTAGTTATACTTACATCATTATCGTGAGCGTGTCCGTCAGTTGCTCGCGGATGAGCTGAGGCTGTTAATGACGTACCATTTTCCAGCGATGCGCTAGGAATATCGCTTCTCGGTACATACGGACGCAGGAACATCGTTGAACCAGTCTTGTCTAATTGTTCTAAATTAAATGATTCGCCGGGATTAATTATTTGGGTGCGCATAAGCGACGGGGTACTAGCTCCCCACGTACTTTTGTTATATAAAAGACCAGTCATACTGCTTTCGTTCGCCGGAGAAGTGGCGTCTTCCCCAGAATTACCCTCATCATCCCTTTTATACCACTCGATTACCACTGTATCAAAATCACCAGTAGCCCTTAAGGGTATAACTTGCGACTTATCCTCTACGGCCTTATATATAAAATCCTTAGTATTCATGGCTATTTTTACGCAGGTATAAGCCTGATCGAACACCTGGCCAGTAGATAAAGTTCCAGATTTAACAATAGTTTCCGTGTCAGAAGCTCCATTCACTACGCCAGACCTTCTGATAACATTACAAGTGTCTCCAAAATTGACCAATGCCTGTGTAGCAGCAGTATTCCCAGTTTGAGCAGCACGCACCACCCGTTTGGCATCCTCAACGCCCGCCAAAGCAGCGTCGTAGGCGCCTTGCGATAAATTATTGTTTGTCGCCTGCTGCTGATCAAGGATCATCAACTTGATAAAACCAACTGTCAGTACGGTCAATAGTAATGTTGCAAAAATCACCGCAAATAGTGACGCCGCACCGCGCTGTTTATATGTATTAGCCATTTGTCCTCGCAATCGTTTCAAACTTATTTATTGCACAAAATTGTATATTTTCTTCATCGTCAGACGGCGGCTTGCATTGCTGGTTAACTGTATTTATCTCCCCTATCCTATTCGTACCGATAGTCAAACTTATTTTATACAATTCCTCGGCGTCATCTCCAGAGGTAATTTTATTAACCTCAAACGAATGAACACCTAAAGTATCTTCTCCTAATCCTTTTAATAGTTCTGTAGAATCGCTCTTTTTTATCACATACGGATACTTGCCGGCAGATGATTCAGTTTTTCTGCAGAGATTACCGCCAGAGTCAGCCACGCGCACAAAATTAATCGCTTCGCCAGAATCATACTTCACTAAATCCGGCCGGGAAGCTGCATTATCCACAGCATCATTCCAGACATAAGAATAATAACCTAGACAAATCCGACCGCCAGTTTTTCCGGAAGCAGACTTATGTTCAATAATATTCCCCGACATATCTGCCGGATCGGCACCCAAATTAATCTTCTGCGAATTAGCCTGAAGAAAATCGCGGCGAAGATTATCGCTAATATCACGACCCGCTTGATTGATACTTCTTAAAATCGTACCTCTGTTGTATAGCTTTCCTGACTGAATTGCCGTGAGAGCAATTGCCAGAAGCAGCACTGACACAAACACCATCGCCAGCATTAGCTCGACGAGTGTAAACCCTTTCTTATCATAACTATGCATCGTTATCATACAACCTCACAATCGTCCCCATAGTCGTTGGCGCCGCACCGCTAGGACCATACCAGCAGGCTTGAATATACGCGTCATAATGCCTGCTTCCCTTTGTTAATTGAATAGATATCCCGTACGGCTTGGCGTTTTCAACCTTGGCATAAGTTTCTGGATTTTCATAGTGGCTAGCGTCGCCTTTTACAATATTTTTTCCGCTGGGACGTAAGAAGAAACTATTGCGCACATCGCCGCACGAACCGCCATTGCTGCCAACGACCTGCTGCACTTCACCAGATCCTTTCAAATTCTCGCGTAAAATGTTTTTCCACAATGAAACATAAGCCGCATCATTACTGCCTGTTTTATCATGAACATAGCGCAGCATTTCTGCTTGCGAGTCGATTTGTTGGCGCACTAGAGTAATTTCTAGCGATTGCTGCGCAATTGCCACGCCCTTATTCATAATTGAAATCGCCCCAACAGCCACCATACTAAATATTGTCACAGAGAAAACCACCTCGACAATCGTATCTCCACGATTAAACATGCGCCTCCTACCCATTACTGCAGCCTTTCACATTACCAACAGTTATAGCATCGGCAGATCCGGCACGCCGCGGCAAAAACACCGAAAGACGCTCGCCCGACATCCAGCCATCATCATAAACGCAAATCTCATTATCAGAGACAGTGCTGTCTGAAAATGCCTTGGATATATTAGTATTAGAAAAATGACTGTTGAATAATTTTACTTGCAAGCCGCCAGACTCTGGATCGCGATACATAAGCACCGAAATATTAGTATTAGAGTTCGCCAATTTAGTTTTAGCGCCCCAATTCACTTGATAAGAAGCAGATTCGCCAAGCGCATACTTCCAGGACGAACCCGCTTTAGAGTAAAGCCCATAAACTGGATAAGATTGATATCTGTCACCAGCATGACCACCATCAGCAACTGCTTCAATATATCTACCCAAAATTACACATTCGGACTGCCCTCGATTCGTATCGCCGCCGCCAATTGGACACTTGCCAAAAATGCGGTCATTTTCCACGTTAATAACTTGCGAATATTGGGAGCGCAAATAATTAGCAAAAGATTGCACAGAATCGCGGTACTGCTGGCGCTGAACAGCAGTACTAGCACCAACCAGCAGGGAAATCGCAAAGAATCCAGAGACAGCCAAAAACAGCGTCACTTCGATAATTGTAAATCCGTCTTGGCGTTTCATAACTTACTCTAATTATAGCATAGGCGGTTTGCTAAAGAATAAATTGATACCAATTCAAAATACTTTCAGAAAACAGCCAGACTATCAAAAATCCAGCGATCAACAATGGACCAAAAGATATCCTGGAATTGCCGCGAAGTTTACCTGTCAGCATTGATGGAAGTACTAAAATCGTACCGAGGAGATTGGCAGCAAATAGTGCCGCAAATGCCAGCAGCCAGTTTCCTAAAAATAACGATAGACCTAAGCCAAGCTTAACATCGCCAAAACCGACCCACGTTTTATCCTCGCCATAACGCGCTTTTGAAAACAAATACAACAGCAGATAAATACCACTCAGTACGAAAACCGCGCCTAGAAGAGATGTCAGCGTACTAGTAAAATCAGACGATAGGTATAATTTTACGCTAGCGAAAACTGCGCCTAGAACAATAAACGGAATATTAACAATATCTGGCAGTAATAACCACCTCAGGTCGTAGACAAACAAAATTGCCAGCAACACCAGCGCCGCCAGCCACAAAGCCAGCATCATAATTTGCCAAAAACTAGCAAGCGGCATCGGCCACAGGAAGACCGACAGGACAAACAGTGCAGCCATGCCAACCTCTAGCAAAAACTCCGTCCAGCCGATAAATTTTTTACAATAACGGCATTTGCCGCGTAGCGACAACCAACTAACCAGCGGAATCAAATCGTACCACGCCAGTATATGACCGCAAGACAAGCAGCGCGACCGGTCTTTCGACACTTTCTTAATAAGCGGAGATAGTTTTTTTAACTCCTTTGCACTAACTTTTTCGCCAGCCTTTTTATCTTCGACAAGCTGGCGAGCCCGTAAACGCCAAACCTGCGCGCCGGCAAAACTGCCGAACGCCGCGCCCAATATTCCAATCAAAATCAACATTACCATAACTAGTATGGTAGCAAAAAATAACAGCCCCGTAAACTGGAGCTGCTATTATATAAATCGGCTTTCGCCATTCCTGATTATTGATTATCCTGGCAATAAATACCGCTACCCTCCAATTTGATACGAACAGCTACAGCGCGCTTCTTCGATCCTGCTGAAGTAAACTCCTCGCCGTTACACTTCGTCTGGGTAGCATATATTATATGCGACGTAGAAGGATTTCCGCTAAACCCTACCGTATAGTTATTACCAGACTGCGGATCGACAAATTCGCCGGAACTCCGTTTCATATAATTATTCAAGAATTTCCCCATAGCATCTTTATCAGCAGATGGCACTCGGCCGCCATTATTTGTTTGGTAACTGTTAATTTGCGACATAAAACGCGAAATATCGCTGCGCCGCTGGCTATCGCGCTGACCGCGCTGCAAAGCTGGCAGTGCCACAAACACCATCAAAAAGATAAGTCCGGCAATCGCTAAGACTAAAACAACTTCGATGATAGTAAATCCTTTTTTGTTCTGTTGAGTGATCATGAAAATTTCCACCTTTCTATGATCTTTTTTATTAATTTACGCTTAACGCTTACGTTTATGATACACATAAAAGCCAAATTTGTCTATATATGTATGTTATTAACCAGGCTGTAAATAGGAAATAGAATTGCCCCAACCATAAGAGCCGCCACCAAGGCTAAGAACACCATCAAAATCGGCTCAATTGCTGTTGAAATTGCACGGATTTCTTCGTCTAATTCGTTTTCGTAGACTTGGGCAGTCTTACCCATCATTTCGTCAATTTTACCCGACTGTTCGCCAATTTTAATCATTTGCGGCACCATAACCAAGAAATAATCCTCATTTTTCAAGGCAGTAGAAAGCGCCTTGCCGCCCTTCACTTTATCCGCTGCATGATGAATACTCTGTTTAATCACCACATTATTAACTGCATCGCTGGTAATTTTTAGCATATCCAGCATCGGCACGCCGGTACTTAATAGTGTCTGCCCTGTCCGCGTAAACCGCGCCATATACAGCTTGCGAAACATACCCTTAAAAAGCGGTATATTAAGCTTAAGCGTATCCTTAGCCTTGATACCAGGTTCAGTTTTCAGATACTGAACTAAAAAGTAAATTCCCACGCCGCCAATTAGTAAAAGTATCCACCAAAAATTAGTAAAGAAATTAGCCGTTCCAACCATAATGAGCGTTGGTAGCGGCAAGTCTTTATTCAAATCGTCATACAACTGCTCAACCTGCGGCACCACCGTCAGGAGCATAAAAGCCACCACCATAATGATAACTATTAAAACAATAATCGGATAGGTCATCGCACCGCGAATCTTACTTATCATAGCGGCGTCTTTTTCTTGCTGAGCAGACAAACGCTTCAACGCCTCGTCCATCGTTCCCGAAGCTTCGCCCGCTGAAACCAGCGCAATGTAAACTTTATCAAAAACTTCCGGATGCTTGCCGAAAGCATCAGACAGCGATTTCCCGCCTTCAACATCAGACAGAACCTCCTGAGCAATTTCCCGCATTTTTTTGTTAGCCGTTTGCTCCTGAACGGTATTTAAGCTCTGAGCCAGCGGCAGACCAGCGCCAATCAGCGTCGCCAGCTGGCGCGTAAAAATGATTTTATCTTTACTGGTAATCCTATTCGACCAGCGCGCGAAAAAACCCGCTTTTTCGTCCTGCAACTCAATTTTTAACGGCGCAAAACCCTGTTCGGTAAGCAACTTAGCAGCAGCATTCTCGCTTTCTGCCTGAACAGTTGATTTGACAATTTTATTATTAGCGCTATCTCTGGCTTCATAAGTATATTTTTTCATATATTACCCCCTCATCAAACGCTCAAACTCCGTTAAATCGACCGCAAACTCGCGAGCGCTGTCATACGTAATTGTACCGTTTTGTACCAAATTGACCAAAGTTCTGTCCATCGTTTGCATTCCTTGATCGGCACCAGTCTGAATCACCGCGTCTAACTGATGCGATTTACCTTCGCGAATAATATTACGAACTGCCGGGTTGGCGATCAACACTTCCGCTGCCACAACCCGTCCGCCGCCGATTGACGGCACTAGCCGCTGCGAACAAATTGCCATCAGGATATTACTAAGCTGCGCCCGGATCTGCGGCTGCTGATGAGGCGGAAAAACGTCAATCATACGATCAACCGATTGCGCTGCTGAATTGGTATGCAGTGTCGCGAACACCAAGTGTCCAGTCTCAGCAATGGTAATCGCCGCCGAGATTGTCTCAAGGTCGCGCATCTCGCCGATCAACACCACGTCCGGGTCTTGGCGAAGGCTGGAGCGCAGCGCCGCCGAGAAAGAATAGGTGTCATAATGAACTTCGCGCTGCACCACTACCGATTTTTTCGACTTGTGCGTAAACTCAATCGGGTCTTCAATAGTAATGATATGCTGCGATTTTTCAGAGTTAATCTTATCAACCAGCGCCGCCAAAGTTGTCGACTTACCCGAGCCAGTCGGCCCAGTCACCAGTACCAAACCACGCGGAAAGTCCGCAAAGGTATTAACGACCGGCGGCATACCCAGCTCAGTTGCCGACTTAATCTCGTTTGGAATCAAACGCAAAGCCGCTGCCAAATTGCCGCGTTCATGAAAGGCGTTCACTCGGAATCGCCCTAACGTACCGAAGGCAAACGAAAAGTCAAATTCCTTATCTTTTAGTAAAATCTGGCGCTGATCTTCGTCAAGAATCTGAAACACTAGCCGCTCCACCGCAGGCTCGTCCAGCGGCTGAGTTCCCGCAGCTGGCATTAGCGACCCGTCAATTCTTAGCATCGGCGGCAAACCAACCTGAATATGAAGGTCTGAAGCTCGCTTCTTTACCACTTCTTCTAGCAAAATCTCAATTCGTAATTCTTGATTATTCATATTTCCTCCTTTTATGCGGTGTCCGCCGCTACTCTATTAACTTCTTCCAATGTTGTTATACCGTTTAACGCTTTTAGATATCCGTCCTGGCGCATCGTAATCATTCCCTGTTGAATTGCTGCTTTTTGAATTTCAGCAGTCGTTGCCCGCCTAACGATTAAATTCTGAATCTCCTCCGTTACGTCCATCACTTCATACAAACCAGCCCGGCCAGAATAACCATGCGGCGTTTGCGGCGCATCCCGGCCTTTTGCTAATATAAACGAGCTTTGGTTTGCTAACGGCAAGCTGTCATAGCCCAAATCCTGAGAAAACGCTGCCACTTGCTCTTTAGTCTGCGGCAACAAATGCCCGACCGTACTCCGAATAGTTTGCGTCTCTAATGGCGACGACTGATACAGATCGCGGCGTTTAGCAACTCGCCGCACTAGGCGCTGGCCAATAATAGTATTCACCGTACTGGCAATTAAAAACGGCTCAATTCCCATATCCAGTAACCGCGGTAAGACGCCAGAAGCCGAATTGGTATGAAGCGTCGAAAATACCAAATGTCCTGTTAGCGCAGCCTGAACTGCCAAATTGGCGGTTTCACCATCGCGGATCTCGCCGACCATTACAATATCCGGATCTTGGCGTAAAATTGACCTTAATCCTGACGCAAACGTCAAGCCAACCTCTGCATTGACTTGAATCTGGTTAACACCATCAATTTTATATTCAACCGGATCTTCCAGCGTCACGATATTAACCGTATCGTCTTTAATCTCTTTAATTAACGCATAAAGGCTGGTCGATTTTCCCGAACCGGTCGGTCCCGACGTTAAGATCATGCCGTTTGGACGCTTAATTCCCTTGCGAATAGCCCTTAAAGCACGCCCGGCATAACCCATATCCTCTAAGTTAAACGAATTGCCAGTCTTGTCTAATAAGCGAATCACTACCTGCTCGCCCCAAACGACCGGCGAAATTGCAATACGCAAGTCAACTTCTTTTCCAGCCACGCTAACCGCGAACTGGCCGTCTTGCGGAATGCGATGTTCATCAATTTTCAGATTAGATAAGATCTTAATACGACTAACTAGCGCCGGCTCAATACTCTTCGGCAGCTGCATAATCTCGCGCAGTACGCCGTCAACGCGGCAGCGAATCTTCAAAGCTTTTTCTAGCGGTTCAATATGAACATCGGAAGCATGGCTTTTAACAGCGTATTCCAAGATCGTCGACAATGCCCGAGAAATTGGCGAATCCTGAACAATAGTCTTAATATCGCTCGTCTCTGACCGCATCTCTTCCTGCGATGCCTGCGCCGCCATATTAACAGTTGATAAGTCAGTCTTGTACTGGTCTAATACATGGCGGACACTCTCTTCCGAGGCCATAAAGACCTTAAGCGGACGCTGAATCCGGTTTGACAAGTAGTCGACGGCCTGGACATTATTGGCATCAATCATCGCCACCGCCAAGCGGTTTTGTACTTCAGCCAGCGGTACCGCCATAAATCGTTCGGCAATATCGGACGGTAACAACGACAAAATATCCTGGCTGATCATGCTATTTTCCAGGTTTACATATGGCACGCCAGACACCTGCGCCACAGCATGAACTAACAATTCGTTGTCTAAAATCCCCTCGTCAGCCAATAAACTGAACAGCGGCTTATTTATATCGGCTGCCCGTTTCACAGCAGCATCAATTACCGGTTTTTCAATCAACCCCTCATCAACAAGCAGCTTTATCAACTTGTCCTGAATATCATCCGTAAGTAAGGCCATACGCTACGTCCCCTCCCTAATTGGCAGCATTCTGACCCACAAACACCTCGACAGTTGGATTTATCGCATTACTATTAAAGACAGCTTGGCTTGGCTTTTCTACATCTGAAGATATCTCCCGTATAGTTTGGACTTCAACACCTTTTTCCGGGACTTTCAAAAATGATATATTCGACGCTGCCAGATAGCCAATACCGACACCCAATCCAGCTATCAAAATAATCATAGCAATATCTGTTTTTTTCATGGTTTTACCACCTTCTTTTCTAAATGTACATTTTGCGCAGGCTCATAATAAGCAACCCCCTGGATCGTCAGGCTCAACTTGTCCTCGCTAGTATGAATTTCAAACGATTTGAGCTCAATAACGCGGATTGACCGCTCAAACTTCGTTAATAATTCCCGTAATTTATCAGCCGACCCGCTAACCTCTAATGAAAAATGTAACGTATTTGGCGAATCTGCTGACTCAGAATTGTTATCTTCTGACTCTTCCCCCCGGCTATTCGGCGACGTCACCGATAAATTATCCAGCGTCAAACCCTCAACAGTATCAACAAATTTATTCTTAATCGAAGCTCCAAAGGCATCGGCATTAGGGTTATCCGGCAAGGCGTCCAAAACCGTTTGCAGGGCGCTATTCTCGCTATTAGCCTTCACAGAATTAAGAGCTGAATTTGTCTCTAGCACGCGCACGCTCTTCTTTAATTCATCTACCGACTCTAAATTCTTATCTAATCTGAAAATTGTACTCTGCTTCTCAATAATAACTTTTGAATGAAATACAATTTGCTGAATCAAAAAGATACTAATAACTAAGGCGATTCCCGCCAAAAATGCTGCACCAGCAACGAACACAAACATCGTTTTTCTTGAAGAATCAATTTGCTGCCGCTTGCGGACTGCTACGTCTTTATTATTGGCTGACATACGCTATTTATTCTCCTTGTCTGAAGATTTTTTTGTCGCCTCTTTCTTAAACAAACTATCCGGAATACTCTGGCGCGAATCAGTCACATCAACCTTGGATGTTGGAGTCACTATAGAGACGCTGCCATCGCGAGAAACTCCCAAAAGCTCATCCGGATAATTAAACGAGAACGAGAACTGTAGGACCTTCTTTCCTTCAGAATTTTCGCCGAAACTAGTATTACCATCTTGAATACTTTCCGCCAAAGAAACCTCCGACGACTTATCGCCAGTGACCTTAATTTTTGTTTTCAATATAGTCTTCTTCAGAGTTTCCAAAGCGCTATATCCATTCGCTGCCGTCCCCTCCAAAGTAATCGTCTTCGCTTCAGGGTCTAGTTTGACCGTCGAAAAGCTGATGTCATTAGGCGCAGGCGGATTCACAGCGGAAACCATATCAAACACCCGGGAGTTTATTTTCTTAGAATCGTGCTGCGAGGTAATTTTACTTAATTGGTTTTGGATTGTTACAACTTTATTCAAATCCGTAATAGACGACAATTTATTGCCTTTGTCTTTTATGCTGCCGTTTTGCACAGCTTCGGCTGCGATCTGTCCGCCAAATATTACCGCCAGCGCAACGACCGCCGCCACTGATGCGCTGCCAACCAAAAACGACACCGATACAACACGATTACGAATTGACCGCGCGCGCAGCAAATCTCTCTTAACGCTTGGTATAAGATTTATCTCAATCATGACGAATTACTCCTTTGGGCCAATCCGACAGCTGTTGCAAACTCCGATGCTATCGGCGCTAGTTGCTGCTGATCTGTTTGCGACACTTGAACTTTCTGCCATGGATCTGCTACTGCAGACTGTATACCCGATTTCGTCGTTACATAATTATCAAGTTGCGGAATAGCTGATCCGAAACCTGACAATAAGATTCCTGGCACTGAAATATTTGGATATCTAGTTTGGAAGAATTTCACCGACTTCACCAATTCAGAAGCAAAATTGTCTAAAGTTGGATCTATTGCTCGCAGCACTTGACCGTCTAATCTATCAGCCGCCAACCCAAACTTTAAGATAAACTGCCGCGCCTGGTCATCCTGAATGCTTAGATTTTGAACAGCAGCACGCACCAGCGACGATAGCCCTGTTGGAATTGTACGAATAAGCCGCGGCACGCCGCCATAAACCACCGCCAAATCAGTTGAACTTTCCCCCATGTCAAGTATCAACCGGGCATCCTGAATATCTGACGGAGCTAAAGCTCGAACCATAGCAATCGGATCCGGCTCTTCTGCTATGACATTAAAACCCAATCCCTCTACTAATTCTAGCCTCTCCTCGGCATACGTCTTAGCCGCACTAGTCAGTAAAATCTCGTATTTATCCGTCTCCCGCAAGCTGTCACCAAGCAGCGCCCAATCAACCTCCGCCTCGTCAAGCGACATTGGTATATATTGATCAATCTGATACTTCATCATCGCTTTCAGCTCCTGATCTGGAACTTTCGGCACATCGATTACGGTAGAAAATGTTTTACTTGAAGGCAAACCTACCGCTACATTAGACGTTTTTATACCGGCCTGCCCAACGGCAGTCGTGATAGCCTCGCCTAAGCGACGTCTTGATTCTGGCGAATCGCCGCCAACAAGTTTCGCGTCAACAGGCGTATAGCCATAATGAGCCAGATTCCAGCCCGTACCAGAACGCGACAACTGAACCACCCGCACTGCATTCGTGCCGATGTCTAGTCCGAAGAAGTCGCCCAACCCTTTTGCTAATTTCATAACCGATTCTAATTATATACATTAGCGGTTTAATTTGCAAACAATTTTTAATATCTTGGCGGTAATTCTTTGACATTCATCGTACGAATCGCGCCAGAACCACGATAATTGTTATAGGCCCAAATATAAGCATCGGCTCGCAGGTTCAAAACCTCAGCTGGCGTACCCGGATGCATATTATCATCATTCCTAGCAGGACTGGAATGACGACCGCCGTATGTACGCCGCAAAAACAAACTGCCTGCCATAATAGGACCATTTACCCGCAACTGCTTATTGCACTGGCTAGATGACAACCCGCTCAACCACGACGTCATATTTACTATACTGCCGCATGTACTAACATAACCTTTGTCGCGAGTTATCAGCCACGCATTCACTTCTGAAACATCCGGCTCTATGATTATGTTTTCAGCATAGATAATTAGCTGCGGCAGGCGAGTTGTATCGCTCGTCGCTTCATATAACAAATTGCCAGAGATTTTTACGGTACCACTAGACCTAATCACGACACTTTTCCCAGTACCCAGCGTTGTTCCAGACAACGTGACGTTGCCAGCCATGTACTCCCCGGTTGATAAGTTATTAACATCCACCGAGCCAGAGATACGTCCTCTATTGCCGCGCACCGACGGAGTAGTAAAACCGCCTAAAACTAAAGAGTTTTTCGTAAAATTGCCAAACGTTGGTGTATTCGCAAACGTTAACTTGTTATAGCCTGCTGTACTAACGCCATCCCTGCCGGCATACCCAGAAGATAATCCAGCCCCGGAAGATGAAATGACCTTGTCTTTTGCGGCAATTCCATACTCGCCCCATGAACCATACGTACTCTGATACGTGCGATCCATAGTATACGTCATGGCTATATTATCAATCAATAAGCCCATATGCGTCCAGTCAGACTTAATGTAAAAATCAATAACATTGCCTTCGCTTTTTAATACTGTTCCCGGTTTCATGTCTGCATTGAAATATGAGGAGGCATTCCAACCAGGCTGCGCCCAAACTGTGTTTTTATACTTACCATATGGACACATTGTACACTCCTGAGCATTGACATCCATCTCGTGTCCATTTATCTTAACTCTTATCAAATTATCCACTGCCCCAGAGAACTTCAATGTTAAATTCTTTGCATTCTTCAGCTCGCCTAATTTCACGTTTTTTAAGCGGAATACATATATATTTCCATAATCTGAAATCCTATCGCCAGGCACGCCAATAATAGATCCTGGGTCGGGTCGACCTCTAAAATTAGTATGCTGTCCGTATATATTCAAACCTATCCATTTGGCGCCGCTTGAAGTTCTCATCCAAGGTCCGCGTTGACAAAGCCCGTTATGATCCTCAGATGTCAGAATATCTCCTAAAATACCAACATACCCTGCAGGAGGAGGCGACCAAGAACAAGTATAATTACCAACCATATTGCCGCGCTGCATAATTACTCTCGCCTGATATTCCGTTTTTAGACCGCTAGCATCGCCTTTACAAGCTGGCAGCCAGGTGGGATTATTACTTTGATTATACGCTTTTTGATTACCGCTGCCACCCTTATAATCCTGAGAACAAATAATAGACCAGTGAGGATCTTTAGAATCATCCTTCAAAGTATTATTGTTGTTATCAATACCAGTCTTCCATAAACCAGAGGATTGTAGAACTGACGCATCAATCACATGCTCTGTCTCCAATCTCGTATTTTTCTGCACGGTAATACTTGTAATTGCTTCCTTGTTTGTTCTTGCATCACCGCCCCAAATCTGGACTTTAGGTTTTTTACTGACAAACACACATTTTGAATTTGAGTACCGGAAAATGTTTTCCCCGACAGTTCTATTATATGAGCTAACCATCGACACGTAGCATACTTTATCACCGCTTTGCAAAACCAAATCAGACACATCATCAGAAGTGCTTCCTAAGAATTCAGTCATCGCGCCAGATGCCAGCTGTTCATTATTACTCGACAAGCTCAAGCTCTTACAGCTATTAGGATTAAACCTACCGCCAGCTATGCTCTGAACAATCGCGCAGACATCATTGCCATTATTCACCGGCCGGCTAACACCGTCTCCTGGAGACGGGACTCCAACATGCGAAGACTCTGCTTTTATCACATAGCGGGCTACTGCATATTTTTTAGTATTAGTATCTGCTTTTGTTGGACCACTATTCTGAACGCTCGCCCTAATACCGCTAATCGCCTTTGTTTCTTCATCCATCTTTTCTGAATCAACACCCACAGACGGTACTAAATTATAATCATAAAGAACATTTGCACAAGCATAACCAGACTGGGCGTGGCCCCAGTTCGGCTTATTCCACGCTTCTTTATACCAAGACACTCTCTGGCATATTTTCTTACCCAAATCATCCTGAGTTACTTTATGCGTAAACATATCGCCGCTAGTTTTATCTCGCATATAGAACCACTTGCCATTATTTACGCCTCTAGACTTGTTCTTATCTATTTTGGAGAAATAGCTCCCGCCAATCTGGCTGTCATTAGGCCATCGTTTTTCCTGTTCAACACCCGTATTAACACCTTCATTCATATCTGCCGTAGTATTCTTTAACCCATGGCGCCAACTGATAATGTCTCCTGGCTTCGCAGTTAAGGCATTAGAACCCTGACGCCAAGTAGCGCCATCGTCTTTAGTAATATGAGATTGCCCATCAATCGTCCACAAACCAGGTTTTTTTCTAATCGTGACAGCTACATCCTGCCATGCAGCAGACCCATCATCATTAGACGGGCAAGAATTAACATCAAATGATCCGTAACGGTTCACGCACTCGTTATAGCGCTCTCTGGTATAATACGTAAATTGTCTATACATTCGTATAATGAACGTCTTAGCACCGCCCGCAGGAACGCTGCTTATATCCAACTTGAATCTTCTAGCGCTTTGTCCGGGGTGGTTTGCTTGGTCAGTTGTCCAGTTATAACCACCTATATTACCTATATCTCCCCGGTATAGCCAAAGGTTGTTAGCAATATACCTGCCGTTAATTTGAATTTGAATATTTTTAGCATATATAAGCCCTCTTTGCGAGTGTGGACCTGGAGATGCCGAGCCTCTTAACTCTAAATCAACAGTATTCTGATTTGGATCTATATCAGGTATGTGGTCGCTAAAATAATTAGTCCCCGGATAACCAGCCCAAAAGGCACCGCAAGTTGACGCTGTACTATAATCGCTACAAATAGCATAAGAAGAATGAGCTTCGCCAGAATTTCTGGCATTAATACATCTTTGTTGATTTATAGCAGAAATAGGACCATAAAAACCGCGGCAATATCGTTCCTCTATGGCAGACGCTGTGTTATTACCGCCGAACACCCCAACAACTGCAGTAAAAAGGATACCGCTAGTTAATACAAACAGGTGTGTTCGTTTCACTTTATCCTCTACCTATACTGTTTTTATCCGTCAATTTATCTATGTTATTGCTTGTAGCTCCAATTTTATATAACAGACCTGTATCGTTAGATTCATCAATGGATTTTTCAAATGTTTCTTTCAGTTGTTTTATCTGATTTTTATCGTCACCCAGGCTTGCCTGATACAATACTATATAATTACAAACCGGATTCTTATCATAGCCTGCTTTTGATTTTATATCACTGACAATGCCGTCAAACGATTTTTGGTCGTATCCGCTGCTTGAATTGATGATTTTTTTAAACTCATCAACCCTGCTTTGCCCGCAAGCCGACTGAGCACTGGATAAAACAACTCCCTGAGACGGACTTTTTATACCAACGTATAAATAACCCGATAGAATAAGTCCAACACAGATAAACATTACAATGGCTGGTATGCTTATAAATATTATCGCCTTATTCTTCATAATACTTATGGTAACCCAGTCATCTATAAATCGCAAGTATTTTGCTATAATAGCTATCATGAGTTTATCTATCGGAATTGTCGGTTTGCCGAATGTTGGCAAATCCACGCTTTTTAATGCTTTAACTAATAATAATATTTTGGCGGCCAATTATCCTTTTGCCACTATCGAGCCAAACACCGGTATCGTGCCGGTACCCGATGAGCGCCTAAACGTCCTCGCCAAAATGTACCACGCCGAGAAAATTACCCCAGCTACCGTGACTTTTGTCGATATTGCCGGGCTAGTCGCCGGCGCCTCCAAAGGCGAAGGCTTAGGCAATAAATTCCTAGCTAACATCCGTCAATGCGATGCCATTGTCCACATCGTCCGCGCTTTTGAAAGCGACGATATCGTTCATGTCGAGAACAATATCGACCCGAAACACGACATCGACACTATCAATACCGAACTAATTCTGGCTGATCTGCAAACACTAGAAACTCGTCTAGCTCGCCTCGCCAAAGAAGCTAAAGCCAACCCCAAAGCTAGCACTATCAAAAATCGCCTAGAAACGCTCGCTGAAAAGCTGCGCTCTGGAACGCCAATTAACGAAATTTCCGACGTTGACCCCGAAGACATAGCCGATTTGCACCTTTTGACCGCCAAGCCAGTAATTTATGTGTTCAACGTCAATGAAGAAACCCTGGCTAGCGAAGACAAGAAGCAGAGCCTGCGCAATCTCGTACCGCACGCTCGCAGCCTATTTATCTGCGCCAAGCTTGAGGACGAAATTAAAGGTCTTAATCCCAGCGATACGCTAGAACTCTTACAAAGTTACGACGTGCCAGAAGCCGGACTAACGCAAATGATTCGCGCCGCCTACGATTTGCTCGGATTGCAAAGCTATTTAACCGCCGGACCGAAAGAAGTCCGCGCCTGGACAATCCACCAGGGCTGGACAGCACCGCAAGCTGCCGGCGTCATTCACACTGATTTCGAAAAGGGCTTTATCGCCGCCCAAGTTGTTAATTACGACGATTTGGTCGCTGCCGGCTCGGAGGCTAACGCTCGTGCCGCTGGCAAAATCCGCACCGAAGGTAAAACTTACGTCATGCAGCCAGATGATGTAGTTGAATTTAGATTTAACGTTAGTAAATAATTTAGCATTTAATCGCTTAGATTTGATATAGCTTAGGCTAAGCTTTTCTCAATATATAAAACCGCTCCAAGTTGCCGTGCGCGCCTTTCACTTCGCTGTCTGCTTTGTCAATAATAATGAAATTAGCACGTGCCCACTGTTCGAACTCGCGCAAGATTGCCCGCCGCACGCCGTCATTCTTGACGATACCGCCACGAGTCAGCTGTTGGCGTTGCGCCTCAAATTGCGGCTTAACCATTGCTACTATCGTTGTATTTTTATCAACGATTTTCGCAACGTGCGGCAAAATTTGCCTCAGACTAATAAACGACACATCGATCACCACTATATCCGGAATTTCACTTGGCACAAAATCCCGAATGTCAGTTTTTTCGTACAGCTCAATTCGTTTGTTGCCGCGTAAGCTCGGATGCAGCTGCTCGGTGCCAACATCCACCGCAAGCACTTTTTTTGCCCCGTGCTGCAACGCAAAATCAGTAAAGCCGCCAGTGCTGCTGCCGACATCCAAAACCGTCTTGCCGCGAAAATTCAAATTGAAAGTTTTCGCCGCGCCCGCCAATTTTAGTCCGGCCCGCGACACGTAACGCTCTGACGCTGCTAATTCAATCGACGCCGACTCATCAACGAATAATCCCGGCTTGGCTGCCGCCCGCCCGCCAACGCGCACACGTCCCAAACGAATCCAATTCTCGGCTTCCGAACGCGAACCTACCAATCCGCGCGCCAGCATCAATTTATCTAACCGTTGCTTCATTCCTCAATTCTACTATGGATACATAATCCGCTCAATGTCGCGGGTCATCGCCGAAAATACCGCACAACCCATAAACTGGCGGTCAGCTTGCTAGCAACAATCTATGAGGTTATTTTTACTACAATTGATGTAAATATAGCATCAATTGTAACGTGGCTTTTTTAACAACGTAGTTATATACACATCGTTGATTATTTTACACTGCCCTTTTGCTGATATCTTTAACATATCTGCTTTATCTCGCCAGCTACTTTATTCGTATGTACTTGCTAAATATTAGCTAGTGTAGGATAGTTTCTTTGTATTTTATACAATGTTGTATTTTTATCATCTAATTAAAGCTTTTGTTGTTCTTTTTACATATGGTTGTATAAATAACAACGTAATATTATCGTATTTCTCAACCATATCACTCCAAGCACAGTAAGTTTTATCAAAAATAAACAAAGCCCCAATTGAACACTTATTTTGCTCAACACAGCTATTCTTGTCGTTTTTTCATGCCTAGTTACACCTTCTCAACAAGACAATAAATCCCGACAATCTATCATTTTACGTTTGAAACGTCTCAATTTTATCGCAAACACCGCGCAATAAAAAAGCGCCATCCAACCTTGTTGCTTTACGGCGCTTTTTACTAAATTCGTGCTAGCTTATAATTATTTTTTACGTTCGCGATATTCACCAGTTGAGGTATCGACGCTAATAATATCTCCCTGCTTAATGAACGCTGGAACTTTTACTACCAATCCTGTTTCCATAGTTGCATCCTTCATAACCGACGAAGTCGTATCGCCTTTAACGACATCTTCCGTGTATGTAACTTCCAAATATAAGTTTTTTGGCAATTCTACATTAATAACTTTGCCGTCAAAAAACTGTAAAGTAAGCTCATCGCCTTCCTTCAAAAAGTTGCTGGCATTATCCACAATATCTGCCGGCAATTCAAATTGTTCGAAACTTTCTGGATCCATAAAAAAGAAATTACTGCCATCGTTATACAGATACTGAACCGTTTTATTACTCACTTCCGCCATTTCAATTCGTTCTTGCCCTTTGAATGTTTTAGGTATTACGCTACCGTCAATCAAATTCTTCAGCTTAACATTTACAATCGATCCGCCGCGGCCCATTACTTTTTGGCTATACTCTACTACTCTATACGGCTTACCGTCAACCTGGCACACCGTACCTTTTTTCAAATCTGTTGGTTGATACATTTTACCTTCCTAACAAAATATCCCGCTGCCAAAATAGAACAGCAGCGAGATATTACCTTAATTTACTATTAATTGTTGGCAACAAATGGCAACAAGCCAAGATGGCGGGCGCGCTTGATCGCTACTGCCAAATTTCGCTGCTGTTTTTCGCTTAGTCCAGTTTTGCCAATTGGCTCGATCTGCCCATAAGCGTTAATGTACCGCATTAAAGTCTTGACGTCTTTATAGTCAAAAACTACCGGCGTACTTTTCTTTACTTTTGCCATATAAACTCCTTATTATACTAGAAAGGAATCTCGCTCAAATCAATCGGCTTGTCGTCGATCTCTGTCACCGCTTCCTCTCTTTTGCTATTTTTCGGTGCCGCAGAAGTTGTAGAAGAACTGTTATCATTAGCCGGACCATCCAAAAATGTTACGTCCGTCGCCACAACCTCAATCCTACTCTGGCGTTTACCAGTATCCTTATCTTCCCAGCTATCCTGGCGCAAGCGCCCCTGAACAAGTACGCGGCGTCCTTTATTCAGGTATTGCATAACCAAATCACCCAATTTTTCCCATGCAGTCACATTGAAAAAATCTGCTTGATCATCCTGAGTCGCTCGGCTCACTGCGATACTAAAGCTGACGACATTCTTGCCAGAAGCAGTTGTTCGCTGCTCCGGATCGCGCGTTAGCCTGCCGAGCAGAATAACTTGGTTGATACTTCTTGCCATAATTTTACCCTCTCTTTTTAGTTAATAAAATAAACGGCTAATCCTTATCTAACACTTCCTCAGCGGCAGCTTTTTCTGCATTCTCTTTTTGCTCGCTTAAAGCTTTACGGGTTTTTTCATCAACTTTGACTAACAAATAGCGCAGAACTTCATCAGTAATATTCAAAATATTTGATATTTTAAGCGGCGCATCGCTTGGCAGCTTAACGTCAAAGCAAACATAGATTGCAAAATCTTCCCGCTTTATCTGGTAAGCCAGCTTTTTCTTACCCCAGTTATCTTCTTTGACAATTTCACCGCCATTACTGGTGATTAAGCCGCGAACCTTATCCAGCGCCGAATCTAAAGTAGACTCTAAATCCGGATGAATAAGAACAGTCAGCTCGTACTCGTTCATATTTCCTCCTTTGGAATCCGTACGGATGGTTACGTTGTCTCACGCAACCTTAGGTTAATATACAATAGTAATTATACACTAAAATAGTACTGTTTACCAGAGAAAATCCGCCGGTCTAGAAAGAATCGAATCAGGGTATAGTTACTAGCCGTAAACATATTTTTCGACCATCGGGTGCGGTTGATGTCCAAAATTTCCTGCGTTATAAACATATTGTCTTAACGACATAGGACTAAACCGCGAAAGAAGTCCAGCTATTGCATCATCGTCGTCAACCTCCTTAACTCCTACCTCAATAAAGCTTTTAAGATGTGCTATGAAAAACTCTGGACACTCAATAAAAAGACGATGAGCGATCGCCTCCATGTCAGCCCCAGCCGAAGCAAGATCTAAAAAAAGATAGCTAATTTCACGATGGTCCATACGAGATGCAATATCGTCCGCATTCGCTTCAAGTTCAAGAAGCTTACTAATTTCCTCTGGGAAAAGTTTTTCAATATTCATCCTGCCAGCTAATTCTTTAACATCGCCAGCAGACCTAAGCACAGAATCAAAGTCATCTTCACGGCATCTATTCTCTAAAAGCTTGTCAACGCGACTGTCTTCATATAAACCAAACCCTTTAATCTTCTCGCCGAACCATAAAAATTCAAGATCTTCCGCTGTTAACTCGCCGCCAGCTTTAACACGATTATCAATTTCTGTTAGTCGTCGCATTTGCTCGACTTTCTTATAATATTCGCTACCGCCCGGCAGCGTGTTAAGCTTTTCTGCGACAACATCCAATAATGTATCTTCTACATTTTGCCTGGGTGCAATACCGCGAACTTCGGCAACCTGATTGCCTTCCATACGAATCGCGACGCGCGGCATCGTATCGTTACCATCATTATCCGGCGTGTAATAGACGTAAAAGTCTCCTTTTGACAACTGATGCGCCGCAGTGTGCGTGCCAGCCGTGCACCACCCTGCACCTTTTCCCTGTAGCGATTCAGCGAGCCGCATGGCAGTGTCGCTATCTACAAGACTTTTGTCTGTAGCCTCATATCCCTTTTGAGTACGGCGGTAACTATAATTTGGACGATAATTTCCTTTAATCCGGTTATATTTTACCCAGGAGCCATCAGTAATCTCACGCAGTTCCGGCGTTAAACCGCCAACTTCGGTGCTGTATATAGCATATGCATACATAGCTGCGAAGTTTCCTCTGTTTAGCAACTCCGCCATCTGCTTATCTTCAATATCTTTACCCTGAATAACACCTTCGCTTACCCTATCATATACATATGATAACGCCTCAGCGTTCAGTTCTGGCCACGGCGCCACGGTAGATTTAGTACGCTTCTTAAATTTGCCGCCTTCTTCGTCAAATTCACCCATCTTTTTGAGCGATTCCCAGACATACACCTTAAACCAGCCAGGGTAAGAATACCCATTCTCTTCACTGCGTAAATAATCAGACCACTTCATTAAACTTTCCTCTTGATCCGTTCGCAACACTTCAACAGCCTCTTCTTTTTGCTTGTCAGTGAATTCGCGGTCGCCATAACCGCGTTCGCGCGCAATCCGTCTTTGTAATTCAAAATACGATTCCGGCACTTTATCTCGGCGAATCAGCAGACCCTCAATTTCTGCATCAATATATAATTCATTTGATTCAGGTTCTTTTGATTCAGGGTTTATGAAATCAGGTTTTATAATACCGAAATAGCCGCTTTCTAGCGTTTCTTTAACTTTTTCTTCTTTATTGCCTAATTTGCTAGGTTCCTGCGGCTCGCCGTTTATTTCAATAAGGCGTAGCGCGCCAGAGGCGAGGTTTCTTTCAAATACCCCCCATTAACTTTTCGCCAATTGGCGATGAAGCGATAAATTGCTCGGGTGATTTTTGCTTTGGCCGCGGCACGTAAATTCCTCTTTTAACTCTTATTACTCTAATTTTGTCCTGTCAATACTAGCATACTTTATTATAATTGTCAATAGTAAGACAATAGTGTTCCGCATTTGCAATATTGCACACTGCAACCATTGCCGCCAGCCAAAGAGTATACTATGATACTAGCATGCGTATCGCCATCCAAGGACAAGCTGGCTCGTTTCATGAACAGGCCGCCCATAAACAATACGGCTCAGATATTGAAATTGTACCTTGCGATACCTTCGGCGATGTTTTTAGAACTTATCGCGAAAGTAAGGCCGACGCCATCATTGTAGCCGTCGAAAACACTATCCACGGCACCATTAACGAAGCCTACCGGCAAATTGAAGATTGTACAGCCCCTATTACCAGTGAAGTTACGCTACGCATTAGCCAAAATTTGATTACTTTGCCAGGTGCAGCATTACCCGGCATTACAAAAGTATATTCGCATCCGGTCGCCTTATCCCAATGCCAAAAATTCCTGCAAGATTTTCTACCGCACGCTTCTCAGATTGAATTCTTTGACACTGCTGGCGCTGTCGAATTTGTCAAACAGCAGCAAAATCCGCAAATTGCGGCAATTGCCAGCGCGGCGGCGGCGGACTTATATAACTTGCCAATTCTCCGAACAAACATCCAGGATTCCGACGATAATCTAACCCGTTTCCTTGTCCTTGATCCGAATATGTCACCGAAAAACCCTAACCGCGCCAGCCTGGTTGTGACTACTGCCCATCACGCTGGCAGTTTGGCCGAGGTTCTCCAAATTTTTGCCCGCCAGAATATAAATCTAGCGAGCCTTCATTCTCAGCCTATCGCTGGACAACCTTGGAAATATAAATTTTTCCTAACAGTTGATGCGGCAGGAAACCGACTTCATCAGGCTATAGATGAGGTCAGAAGTACTGGACATAGCGTAACAATACTCGGCGAGTATGAATCCAGTTGTTAAACAATTATTAAGCAAATTTCTACTATCACAGAAAACGCCAGGATTATATATCCAACTCATCGACGCTGGATATCAGGACATCGCGCGGCTTTGAGCCGTTCGCTGCACCAATAATACCCCGCTCCTCCATCTCTTCAATAATCCGCGCCGCCCGCTGGTAGCCAATACCTAGCCGAGTCTGTAGCATGCTTGTCGAAGCCTTACGCCGCTCAACCACCACGCGTACCGCATCCTTAAATTTATCATCGCCGCCCTCAGAGAAGTCCATCACGACGCCGCCCTTACCATTCAATTGTACAGGCTGCGCCACCACCTCATCGTTATATTGCGGTGCCATCTGCATCCGCAAATGATCAGTTATTTTATTCACTTCATCGTCGGTTACCCACGCGCCCTGGATACGCTTCGGTTTGCTCATACTTGGCGTATAGAATAGCATATCGCCCTGGCCCAGCAGCTTTTCGGCGCCCGCTTGGTCTAAAATCGTCATACTATCCACCTGGCTAGCGACCGTAAACGAAATACGCGCTGGCACATTCGCTTTAATCAAACCAGTGATCACATCAACGCTCGGCCGCTGTGTCGCCAGCACCAGATGAATACCAACCGCACGGGCCTTCTGCGCCAGGCGAACAATTAGCGCCTCAACGTCGCGTTTGGCAATCATCATCAAATCCGCCATTTCATCCACCACGATCACGATGTACGGCATCGAACCGTCCTCATGCTGCTGGACATTGCCGTTTTCATCAGCGATGGCAATCTTTTTAGCGCGCGACTGCAACTTTTTATTATAATCTCGAATATTACGAATTTTCTCTGCCGCCAGCAATTTATATCGCCGCTCCATTTCGTTAACCGCCCATTTCAGAGCCGAAATCGTCTTCTCCGGCTCGGTAATAACAGGCGTAAGCAAATGCGGAATATCCTCATACGGTGCCATTTCTACTTGCTTCGGGTCAACCAAAATCAGTTTCATGTCGCTCGGACTATTACGGTAAAGCAGGCTAGATAACAGCGTGTTAATCATCACCGACTTACCTGAACCAGTCTGTCCAGCTATCAGCAAGTGCGGCATTTTACCTAGCTCGCCGACCACCACCTGTCCGGAAATATCCTTACCAATCGCAAAGCTAAGCTGTTCGCGGGCAGATTTCCATTGTTTGGAGTTGAGTGTGCCGTATAGGCGCACGTCAGCCGCTTTACGATTTGGCACTTCTATGCCCACCGCTTTTTGTCCAGGAATCGGCGCTTCAATACGCAAACTCTGCGCTGCCAAATTAAGCGCAATATTGGTCTCCAGCGCCGTAATTCGCGTTAACTTCACGCCGCTTGGCGGTCTTAAGGTATACTGCGTCACTTTTGGCCCGACATTAATATCGCCCATTTCCGCATCAATATTAAACTCCGACAGCGTATCGTGAATAATTTGCGCATTTTGGCGCGTATCGCCGGCATCGGCGCCGCTTTCGTTCCTCTCCAACAATTCCAAACTTGGCGGCTGCCAGTTTGGATCCCGAGTTGCCACCAAAGCAGTTTGCTCTTCCGCCTTTTCCGGGTGCGGCAGTTGCTTTTTACTACTTTTTAGTAAACTTTTCTTCTCTTTAGCAGTGTCAATAATCGGCACGCCAGCATTCAGCTTGATGTCGCCCAATTTATCGCCAGAGTCACGCTTTGCCGCTTGTTTCATCACCGAGCGGTTCTTATCGTCTTCAGATCTGTCAGTTTTTATCATTTCCCAAACTCTACTGAATACCGTAAATGGCGACGTTTGAGTAATAAACAGCACGGTAATAAAAATCAAGACTAAATAGATTATAGCTGCAATTGCCGAATCAACCATTTGTAGAACGCCCATATTAATTGAATCGCCAACGAAACCGCCAGACTCTGGGCGCGACGCGGTTTTTAGCAAGCCGAACAAGCCAGAAAACCAAACAATCTCCAAAACCGCCGCAAACTTAACAGCTAGTGGCAGCTGATTACCCTCCGCTCGAAAAGTTTCCACCGCCAAATAGATTAGCAAAATCGGCAAAGCATACATCGTATAGCCGACAGCCTGCAGCGACACTGTATCAATCCATTTAAGCACCGGACCGCCAACACCAAACCACGCCACTACCAGCAGCAAAGAAAACAGAATCAGCAACACCGCGCCGACTTGCGACCAAAAACCCGCCGGCAAGCTGTGCTGCGGTTTAGTAGGAGCTGCCTTTTTAGCTGCCTTTCGTTTCTTTGCCATACCTATTATTATACACGTTAATATGCCCGCACGTCATGTCGCTCCCGAGCCTTCGTATCATTCGCCTCGGTGTCTGGCACCTGGCGGCGCGGGAAACGGCGGCGCGGCATAGTTGACAGAGTCATTTTTGGCTCTTCCGCTGAAGCAGTGGCAGGTTTTTTGCTGCGCACTGGTGTCTTTGCGATAGAAGTATTCGAAGCAGCAGTCGATTTTACAGTTTTCAAACCGCCAACTTCGTTAATTACCGGGATAACGATCGGCGTCCGCCTGGTCTGATCATATAATATATGGGTAATTTCATCCTTAATTTCTTTCTTTACCACATCAAGGTCGTACTTGCCAGCAAAACTACGTGCTGCCTTCTGTTTCAAGTACTGGCGAATCATGTTCATCAATTCCTCAGAATCGCGCAGGTAGATGAAACCGCGGGAAATAATGTCCGGGCTAGTCAATAATCGACCCGTACCGCGTTGCACCGTCAATACCACCACAAACATTCCCTCTTGAGACATATGAATGCGGTCTTTCAGTACCACCTCAGACACAATAGCACCCGTGTCGTCATACATCACGCCACCAGCCTGAATCCGACCGGCTTTCTTAGCTTGCCGCTCAATATCAATTTCAATGATATCGCCGGCGTCGCACACAAAGATATTCTTCCTAGGAATGCCACACTCTTTTTCTGCCAGCCGCGCATTGTGCACCAGCATATGGAATTCGCCGTGAATTGGCATATAATATGTCGGATTCAAGGCGTTAATCAACTTGACGTGGTCATCATAATAACCATGTCCCGACAAGTGCAGCGGCCCAATCCCTGTCAAGTGCGTTTTACCGTTCTGAATCACATCAGATCCTTCGCGCATTAAGCCATCGACCGTTCGCACCACGTTTTTCTCATTGCCCGGAATCGGATTAGAGCTAAACACCACCACGTCAGAGCCCTTGATCTTCATGTATTTATGCGCGCCAGTCGCCATACGACTGAGCACAGCATTAAACTCACCCTGCGAGCCAGTACAAACCACGGTAATCTGGCTATCCGGCAGCTTGATGATATCCTCCATCTTCATGACGGTGTCTTTCGGGATCTTGATAGTGCCTGAACGCAGCGCCACTTCCAAGTTCTGAATCATCGAAAAACCGGCAAACGCTACCTTGCGTCCATGCTTATGCGCTTCTTCCAAAATCAATTGCAAACGGTGCACCTGCGATGAGAAACAGCTTAAAATCACTCGGCTGTTACTGAATTTATCCATTACCTGGCCGATGGAATATTGAATATCAAACTCAGTATGGGTATGCGTACCAGCCGATTCACAGTTGGTCGATTCGTTCATAAACATCAAGACGCCTTCTTTGGACGCCACTTCGGTCATCCGTTTGAGGTCAAACTTCTGTCCGTCAACCGGACTTTCCTCAAATCGCCAGTCGCCAGAGTCAATAATCACACCCAGCGGGGTTCGAATAATCACCGCCGTTGAATCTGGAATTGAATGATTAACCCGTACCAACTCCACGGAAAAATGCTTCGACACCTGAACAATTTCGTGGCTCAATGGGTCCATCACCCGAAAGTCTGGCTGAAAATCAGTATCAGCCATCGACTTATCCAGCATGCCGATAGTAAACTTCGACCCATACACTGGTGCCGGAATCCGGTGAATAAAGTGCCGGAAGGAGCCGATGTGATCCAGGTGTCCGTGAGTGAACACATGAGCCTTAATCTTGTGCTTGTTTTCCTCCAGCCAGGTGATATCCGGTGTAATGTAATTGATGCCTGGATAGTCGCTGCCCGGAAACAGGAAACCCATATCCACAACGATAATCTCATCGTCATACTCGATGGCGTTCATGTTTTTACCGATGCCCATTTCGCCGACACCGCCGATTGGGATAATCCTTAGTTTTGGCTTACCGCCGCGAGTGCGTTTTGGCTGCATTCTGGCGCTAAATTGCTCGCCGCCATAGCCGTTGTAAACTGATTTGTTGACCGGAATATCGATCACGTGCTGCGACGCCCTGAGGTTAACATTCTCGCTCGTCCGCCGCTGCGCCCGAAACACCTCGCCTTTACGAGTAGTGGTACTATTTAATACTGCATTGTTACTTTTTTTCGACTGAGGACGCTTTTTAGCATCATCCTTCTGCGGTGTTGCCAGTCGCCGCTGACCCATATTGTTATACTCCTTTTTTATTACAATAATCTAAAAACCAGGTAGAGAGGTCTTTTACTCGCTAGAAATCCCTCTCGTTAGTAGCTTTATTTTAGCAAACTGCCCGTATTTTGTCAAAAATGACCCTACACCAACCAAAATGCCAGCGCCGTTTCCCGAAGACACTGGCATTTTCTAAAAGCTTCAAAGAGGATCAATCGTCGCCATCCACCGAAGTATGAGCAAATTTGCGCTTGCCGCGGTAGATAAAGAAACCGATTGTCAGCAGATTAGCCGCCAGTAAGAATCCAGCTAGCACCCACATGCTATCGCTATAGAACGAACTGCCTAAGCCTCCCGAAATAGCCTGGCGCAGCGCCCGAATAGAATAAGTCATCGGCACCAGCGGATTGACTGCTTGGAAAAAGCCATTGGCTGTTTGAATCGGGAACGTCCCCTCGCTTGATCCCAGTTGTAACACTAATAGTACCATCGCTAGGAAGCGCCCTGGATTGTCCAGCACAATTACCAGGAGCGACACGATTGACATATAGACAAACGACGTCAAATAAATCGCCCCGATGAAGTTCACTGGATGATCTGACACTAGACCCAAGCAGTAAACCATGATCAGCATCAAAATTGTTGCCTGAACGAAAGCCGCCATACCAGTAACCGAAGCTTTGGCCAGCCACCAGCGAAAAGCGTTTTCTTGCTCGGCAAAAGTCTTGCGGATTGGATAAATAATATTCAGAGCAATCGCCCCGACAAACAAGCTCAGCGACAACACGTACGGCGCCAGCGCGTAGCCGTAATTCGGCACGTCGCCCTGCTTGGTCGTTTCCGACTTCACCGGATTCGCCATCTGCTGCTGGGTGGCCGCGCCAGTTGGTTGAATTTTGAGTTGCCGGGAAGCGTCTGCTAGCTTCGTAGCCAGAGTATCCGCGCCGCCCGCCAATTGCGACGCGCCATTCGTTAGTACACCAGAGCGGCTATCTAACAGTCGCGCGCCGTTCGCTAGTTGTTGGCTGCCAGTTTGCGCTTGCGTCAGACCGTTTGTTAGCGATGACGAGCCAGCCAGCAATTGATTATTCACCGCTCTGACGCTGTTATAGCCGTTAAGAGCAGCGGTTACATTCGGCGCCAGCTGGTTAACGCCGTTACTCAGCGTAGAAACACCGGTTTGTAATTGTGCTTGCTGCGTTGACAGACTTTGAGTAAGTGTCTGCAAATCTTTAAGCAGCGCGGCTGCTTGAACGCTGATCGTTTGCGTTTTACTAAGTGCCTGGGAAAGCTGGCTAATCTGCGGCAACGTTATGGTCGTCGAACCGCCAGAAGCTACCGCCTGGCTGCCCAAATCTTTCAATACAACACCTGCTGCTGATAAATCAGCTAAAGACGTTTGCATTGTTTGCGCCAAAATTTGCGCTTCGCTCTGCACTTTGCTCTGCTGATTAACAAGCGCCGGCGATGGATTATACACGCTGGTATTTAATTGATTAAGGCCTGCCTGTAACTGTTTTATACCGTTTGTTAACTGCACAACTTGCGATTCGCTTGGCAAACCGTTCGACAATTGGCCCAAGCCTGCCTGCAATTGGCGCGATCCATCGCCGAGCCGCGCTAAGCCATTAGCCATCGCCCGCTGATTTACCGCCAATTGCCGGACACCGCCAGTATACGTCTGCGCGCCCGCTTGCAGTTGCGACAACCCGCCATGCAAAGTAGCTGCGCCGCCCGCCGCCGTTTCTAGACCATCGCCGAGTTTATCTACATTTTCCAGCACGCCTTTAGCATAGGCCTGAGTAATTTGCTCAGCCACCGACGTTTTGACTTTCTCAGCCGCTTGATTACTGACCAGCGAACCGATATAGTTCTTGGCTGGCGTAGTCGTGTAGCGAATCACCGCTTGCTGCGGTTGAGCAGTAGTAATCGACGTCGCTTTTGCCGAAAAATCCGTCGGAACAGTCACCACCGCATAGAAATGTCCGCCGCTTACGCCGCTATCAGCCTGCTGTTTATTCACAAATTCCCAGCCCAAATCGTGATTATTTTTAAGTTTTTGCTCGACCGATTGCCCAATATTGACCGTTTGACCGTTCAGCTGCGCGCCTTTATCCTCATTGACAAACGCCACCGGCAAGTTTTTCACCTGCCCATATGGATCCCAGATTGAACCCAAGAAAAAACCGCTGTACATAATCGGAATAAAGGAAATAACCGCCATCGACAGCAGCAATATTTTGTTTTTACAGAGGTGCTGCCACTCAGCTCGCACCATATTGACGCGGCGTCTATTTGACAGCCGTTTTAATTTTTCAACCATGCATTACCTCCTTGACAACGTCTGCTAACGTTACCGTCTTTAGATACTCGCTCCACTTTTCTTGCGCCTCGGAAAAGACTTTTTCAATCATAGTCATGCCAATTTCCACCTGGCGAGGACGCGACGCAAACACTCGTTCGACGATTCCCTGAGGCTGGAAAAACGGCGCTTCGCCCTCGATCGCCAGTACCACATCATGCAGCGTTACTTGGCTCATTTCCCGCGCTAAAATGAAACCGCCGCCAGCGCCCTGCGTCGAGGTAATCAACCGTGCTACCACCAGCTTGCGGCTAATTTTCTTCAGATACGTCGGCGATACTGCCATCTTTTCCGCCAAAGCGTCATTGGTCATCGGCGATTTTCGCTGCGGATCAGCTAAAATCGCCATAATACAGCAGGCTTGTTCGACAGCTCCCGATAGTTTCATATTAGTCCTTCCGTAAATTAGATATAGTGGATATCGATTATCCACTATACTACACTAGGCTAGTTTTTGCAAGAGTTTAATAAAGGAATTTGAAACAAGCCCTGGCTTTTAAGCAGCTATCTATAGTTTGCCAGCGTACCAACCTTACGATTCAGGATTATTCTGCTGCACAAACGCCGCCGCCCGCATAAAATCATCAATTAGCGTCTGGCGCATGCTGCCGTTATATAGCGCTGCTGCCGGATGATACAGTGGAATCACTACAAACTCCAACTCATGCAAACGCACCCTCCGCGGCCGACCGTGGTCCTGGCTGATCCGCAGCCCAGGGATAAAACCGCCGCCGCTGTGCCGCCCCAACGTTAACACCGCTTTTGGCTGGATAATTTCTAATTGCCGCATCAAATACGGCCAAAACTGACGCTTCTCCTCTGGCAGCGGGTCGCGGTTATTCGGCGGCCGATACTTCACAATGTTGGTAATATAGACGTCCGGGCGCTGCAAACCAGCTGCCGCCAGCATCTCGTCGAGGAATTTCCCCGCCGCGCCGACGAACGGCTTGCCCTGTAAATCCTCATTCTTGCCCGGTGCTTCGCCGATAAATACGATATCAGCATCAGCATTACCATCGCCCATCACCAGCTGCGTCGCTTGAGCCGCCAATTCCGGGCAAATCCCAGCTTCTATGATTTCTGCCGCCAATGCACCTAATTCAGCTTGCTTATCCATAACTCAATAAAAGCCGCCCCTAATTGAAGCGAGGCGGCCATGTTTTCCTTTTACGAATCTTTACCTTTATGCGACAACTCTTCAATCAAATCGTTTACCTCATTCTTGATCTGCGCCTCATCAGTCCGCTTGTCGACTGAATTGGTCCATTTTTTATGCGCCGCTTCAAACCTATCGGCAGCATCCATGTATTTATCGTAGGCATTTGAATCGTAAGAGTAGCTGCTTGAACTTTTAGCATTCGCATAATCTCTTACTGCTCTCAAATAACTTGCCGCTTCTGTCATCATTTGCTTCGTATCGGTATCGCTGATAGAGATATTCTCAATGTCAGTGATCATTCTATTGATATCTGAAACCGTTGAATAGCTATCAATCTGTAACACCTTAAAATATGTTGGCAACACTTTTTCGCTCAGTTCAATTGAAAAATCAATCATTTTATTGAACTTATCGCGCTTGGCATTTAATTTATCCCATTTTTCTTTTACCTTTTTATCACCGGTAATCGCTTTCATCTTGCTAAGTTTGTCAAATTTTTCATCCAACGTCTGTTTTGATTTTTTCAGCGAATCGACAGCACTCGAATTGCTTGTTCCTTTTCCGCTCGACGAAAACAAAGCATATATTTTATCCGAAATATCTGAGTAGGCGGGGTGTGCTTCATCCAGCACTTTCTGCGCTTCCATATAATCATTTTCTGATGGACCAGAGAACATAATTAAGGACACGACTATCGCTACGATAATCAGAATAAGTCCAAAGACTCCGCCGATAATCCCCCATAATAGACCCTTATTCACTCCTTTTGGCGGCATTTGATATGGCGGCATTGGCTGCTGCATCATCGGCTGCATTGGTACTTGACCAGGCATCGGCGGCTGAGGCCCAGGCATCGGTTGCGGCGGCGTCAATTGCTGCTGCGACTGCCCATACTGCTGAGATGGAGTTGGCGGACCTTGCGGTGGCGCCGGCTGATATGGTATTTGAGGCGGTTGCGGTTGTTCGTTCATGAATTCTCCTTTTTCGTTTTTTTATACCCAAAGTATACCAAAAAACGCCCCGTCTGGCGAGGCGTTTTTAATAATCATGCTAAAACTGACTACTATTTATTAGCTTTTTCCTCTAGGATATTCTTAAATTCTTTATATGAGTCGTCCAACGCTTTCATATCAGTACTTTTTGACATGGATGAAATAAGCGATGATGTGCTTGGGTACTTCGGGTATGTCGGATAAGCCGATGAAGTATCCTTGCTGCTAAATCTTTTCGCTACGTCTACATAATACTTCTTCAGTGCCGAGTAATATTCTGACATGCTCTTAGCAAATTCTGACACCTTTGAGTTGCTGGATTTTTCCATATCCTTCAGCGTTTTAGTACAGTCTTTCGTTTTTTCATCAAATTCTTTTGCTACCTCATCGCCAGTTTTTGTTGTATAGCTCACGCTTACATAAGCTTTGCACACTTTTGCATACCTTCTGTAGGAACTTATACTTTCAGCAGACTCTACTAGCTGTTTCTTACTCTTATTCCATTCGTCAATGTACTTATCATAGGCAGTTTTTAACTCTTTATCTTTAAGAGCTTTGTGTGAATCAATTTTTTTATGGTACTCGTCAACTTTTTCTATAGTCTTATCAAGGTTCTTTTTATAATCATCAGGGTCTGAACCCGTACCGCCAGAAACAGCTGACCGATCAAAGCCGTTAATCATCGACACCAAATCTTTATAATCTTCCTTGCTTGGACCGCTTAAAAAGATGACCGCTAAAACTACCGCCACAACCACGACCACCAAACCGATTGATCCGCCGATGATACCCCACAATGCGCCTTTGCTTAGTTTCTTCTTTGGCAGCATTTGATACGGCGGCATACCAGGCTGCGCTGGTGCTTGATTAGGCGCCGGTGGCTGAGGGCCAGACATTGGCTGCGGCGCTGGCTGAACTGGTGCTTGTTTCTGCTGGTTATTACTATTATCCATACTCCTCCTCGTTAACTTCTTCTAGTATATCATTTACAGCCCGATCATCGTCAAGTTAATCTTACCGCGCTCATCAATGCCGGTGATTTTTACGCGAACGGTTTGTCCTTCCTTGACCACATCAGTCACCTTAGCCACGCGGTGATCGGCCAGCTTCGAGATATGCACCATCCCGTCAATCCCTGGCAAAATATTCACGAATGCCCCGAAATCTTTGATACTGACCACCTTTCCCTCATAGATTTTGCCGACTTCTGGCTCTTCAACCAGGCTTTTAATCCAGTTGAGCGCCTTCTCAATTGATTCGCTGTTCGGGCTGGCGATGGTAATCAAGCCGTCTTCCTTGATGTCAACCTCGGCACCAGTCTCGCTGGTAATCTTGTTAATCACCTCGCCGCCTTTGCCGATGACCGCGCCAATTTTATCCGGATCAATCTTTAGCTTTTCAATCCGCGGTGCGTACGGGCTAAGTGCTTCGCGCGGCGCTGGCAGCACACTCAACATATGCTGCAAAATATGCGCCCGGCCCGCCTTACTCTGTTCAATCGCTTGGCGCAGCACTGCCACCGGCAAGCCATGTACCTTCATATCCATCTGCAGCGCCGTGATACCCTTGGCTGTACCAGTCACCTTGAAATCCATATCACCGGCAAAGTCCTCGGCATCAGCGATGTCGCTTAATACATACGGCGTATCGCCGTCCATCATTAAACCCATAGCAATGCCGCTAACCGGCGCTTTCAGTGGCACGCCAGCATCCATCAGCGCCAGACAGCTTGAACAGGTCGCTGCCATCGACGTCGAACCGTTCTGGCTCATAATTTCAGTGACGCTACGAATAGCGTATGGGAAGTCTTCTTCACTCGGCAGCACTGGTATCAAGGCTCGTTCCGCCAAGTAGCCGTGACCAATTTCGCGCCGGCCCGGGCTGCCCATCCGCTTAACCTCGCCAACCGTATAGCCCGGCGCATTGTAATGATGCATATAGCGCCGCTCGCCGTCGTTAACCTCCATGGTATCAACCAGCTGGGCGTAACTCAGCGGCGCCAAGGTCACAATATTCATACCCTGCGTCACGCCGCGAGTAAATAGGCTTGAGCCGTGCGCTCGCGGCAGCAAACCAACCTCTGAGCTGAGCGGGCGGATTTCCGTCAATTTGCGACCGTCTGGACGCATATTATCCTCGACGATACCGCGGCGAACATCTTTATGCAACGCCAAGGTAAATGCTTCATCGTATTCGTCGCGCACCTCGCTATATTCCTCAGCACTCAAACCCAGCTTTTCGGCCATTGCCTCATGGAATGCCCAGCGAATCTCATTAACCACCTCGTTGCGCTCTGGATACGGCCGGCGGATTTTCTCGCCTAATTTGCCATCGACCCACTCATCAGCCGTCTGCTGAATTGCTTCATCAGGTAAAACTAATTCATATTCCTGCGCAGCTGGCGCCACTTTGGCTGCCAATTCCCGCTGCAAAGCAATCGCCGGCTGCATCATCTGGTGCGCCCAGGCCATCGCATCGACGATCACCTCTTCTGATACTTCCTTTGCACCAGCCTCCACCATGGTAATGCCACTTTCAATTCCAGCCACCACCAGGTCAAGATCAGACTGCGCTCGCTCTTCCGGCGTCAAAAAGGCTTTGAATTCGCCATTTACCCGCCCGACGCGGAGCCCTGCCACCGGTCCGTCAAATGGTGTACCAGTCAGCATCAGCGCGCTCGACGCCGCAATCATAGCGATGACATCCGGGCGAAAATCCGGATCCATGCTTAGTACCGTCGCCACCACTTGCACTTCTTGGCGATAACCCTTCGGGAACAGCGGTCGAATCGGACGATCAATCAACCGGCCGATCAGCACCGCCTCGTCGCTCGGGCGACCTTCGCGCTTGATAAAGCGGCTGCCAGAAATCTTTCCCGCGGCATAAAATTTTTCTTCATAATCAATGCTCAGAGGAAAATAGTCCAGCTGCACTGGCCGGCTACCCACCTGAGCACTGCCCAAAACCACCGTATCGCCATAGCGCACCAGCACGCTACCCGTCGTCCGAAAACCGACCCGGTTCACCTCCAGTGTCAATGGACGACCACATAGTTCCGTAGTGACCGAAAAAATCTCCTTGCCGCTCGGGTTAATAATACTCATAAAAGAGCTCCTTTCTTCGCGGCAAGTAACAGGGATGAAAATTTGTCTTCGGCGAGGCTATAGTGCCCTAACACCGCACGCGACAAATTCTCGTCTCTATCACTTCCGCGTTAACAATAACTGTCTCTATTATAACAAATTTCATGCCAAAATATAAAACTCTCAAACCCTTGAACCGCCAGAAAAATCATCCTCCATCAATCATGTTATACTTTATCTATGCCCCTCAAGCTTAACAATACTAAGAAATCTGGCAAATCCAAAAGTTTATTTACCGCCATCATAGCCCTGTCTATGATTTTGGCGGGTGGATATATGCTATTTACGATATTAACACCGCTTTTTCAGTCGCAATTTATTGATACAGCTAACAACTCTACAACAAAACGCCTGGCGCAAACTCAAACCATCACCGAAAATCGCCTTTATATCCCTAAAATTGATATTAATTTGCCATATCTTGCCGGCCCCGCCAGCGTTATGGAACATGGTGCTTGGTGGCGCAAGCCAGAGAACGGCAACCCGAAGGACGGCGGCAATTTTGTCCTATCAGCACACCGTTTTATTATGGGCATGACCCCGCAGCAAACACTCAGAAAGTCGCCGTTTTATAATATCAACCGGCTGGATATCGGCGATAAAATCATCGTTGATTATAACGGCAAGCGCTACGAGTACCTTATCAACGAAAAACGCAGCGTTAAACCGGAAGCAGTAGAAATCGAGCAACGAACCGCCCAGCCGCAACTAACCCTCTATTCCTGTACTTTAGGCGGCGCCAACGACGGACGCGAAGTAATCATCGCCAAACCAAACATTAGCCATAAATCAAAAACCCCTTCTGATAAAGGGGTTTAAGCAGTCTAGTTTGCTAAATAGGAATTATTTACGCAAACCTAACTTGGCAACAACTGCTTTGTAACTCTCAAAATCAGTTCGCTCCAAATATTTCAGCAAACGCTTGCGCTTACCAACCATTTGGACTAAGCCGCGGCGCGCCATGAAGTCGTGCTTATTCGCCTTCAAATGCTCCGTGACCTCTTTGATACGAGCCGTTAAAACCGACACCTGAGCCTGCGGACTACCGACGTCATTTTTATTGACCTGAGTCAAAGCAATTGCTTTCGCTTTATTATCTTTGCTAATCATAGCCCTGTCATTATACCAAGCCTAACCTGTAAACGCAACCTAGAACACCTGCGCGTAATTATATGCAGGATTACCGGAAGTAGGAACGCTGGCAGCGATATGACAATCAGCCTTTACCGTAGCAACCCGAGATGCTTCGTCGCTAGTAGGACTGTTCAGCGAGGCAAAAACCGCCACGCCAGTTACTGCGCCGCTTCCATCCTTGCATTGATACCAAAGAAAAATATCATCCTTATTAGAGGCGTTCTTACTTATAGCATCATCCCTATATCCGCGCTGAAGATACTGCGGCGCCAAAGAATCTACGCTATTTGCCTGGTTAAATTTTCCCTGTCCTGATGGCAAGCTATTATTTTTCGTTTCGTACAGCTGCAAGGCATCGCCCGCTGTCTTCACAACAGAACGAATTTTAGAATCCCTGGCACGTTCGGTCATGCCCGTATAAGAAACTACCGAAATCGTCGCCAGAATAGCAATAACTGTAACGACAACTAATATTTCAACTATCGTAAAACCCTTATGCTTGCCCATAACCTGATAATACCACTTCACGACAGAATTCCAAAATCCGCCAGCACCTTAGCATTTTTCACGTCATAATCAGCGATTTTAATTCGCCGTAAATTCTGGCAGTAAGCGCCAGTTTTTAACTCTTTGCCAATATCCGCCGCCAAGCTGCGTATATATGTACCACTGGAAACATGCGCCCGTAACTTCAAAACTGGATAGTCATATTCTATCAATTCTAAAGCATAAATAGTTATTATCCGCTTAGGGATATCAACCTCTTTACCCGCCCGCGCCAATTGATATGCCCGGCGGCCATTAACTTTTACAGCGCTGAACGCCGGCGGTGTCTGCTCTATTTTACCCGTAAACTTTTTAAGAACTTGTTTAATCTCGCCTTTGTCTGGTTTTTTATCAGATATCCTGGATAGCTCCCCCTCCGGATCGCCAGTCGTCGATTCTGTGCCAAGGATAATTTCCGCTTCATACCACTTGTCCAACTTAGTAAACGCCATAGCCCGGCGGCACATCTGACCCGTAACTATAATCATTAATCCAGTTGCAAACGGATCTAATGTTCCAGTATGTCCGACTTTTACTTTCTTACCCTCCTGCTTAGACAAGACACGGCGCAAGCGCGCTACCACGCCAAAACTAGTCATACCCGCCGGCTTATCAATCAGCAATATTTCATCCATCAACTACTTCTGACCTGGAATTTGAAATTGCGAAGGATTAAAACTTGTATTTTGCGGCGCAGCAGGTTCAGGTGCTACTGGAGCGGAAGGCATACCGCCGCCCAGCGGAGGAACTGGCGGCAAACCAGCCGGCGTTCCTGTTGGTGCTGGCGGAACTGGCGGCAATGTACTAAAGTCTGGCATTGGCGGCAGAGCCGATGCAGATGAAGCTGGAGTAGCAGCTTCAAGCTCGGCTAATGTCGGCGTCGCTGATTTACTTGCACTCTGCATTGGCCCCTGAGCAGGCTGCACCGGCGAAGCTGCAACCGCAGCTGGAGGAGCAGCAGAAAGCGCAGCATCAACCGCCGCCAAAGCGGATTCGCGGTCGTTAACCGCCGGTGAAGCCGACGCTGCTGGTTTACCAGTTAACTGTGTTGTATCTTTAGCGATCGCATCCATAATTGATTCGTCCGTAGAAGAAGCTGGAGGTGTTTCCGACGCTCCCATACCAGGCAAAGCAGCCGTCGAAGAGTTATTTGCAAACGGATCAATTTTCGGCGGTTCGTCAGATTTGCCCATGGCAGCATTTAACGGCGTATCGCCAAACGACGGCTCATTAGACCCGATATACTCGCCATGTGTCAAAATTGTCTTATTCTGATTATTTTGCAGCTCTCTTTCCTTATCTTTAGCCGCCTGCTCAGTAGTCGCGTTCAGCGTACCGCCCATCAGCGGCGTACCGTCTATCGGCTCGGGCGTTGAAGCTTTGACGCTGCTCTGTACTGGCGGCAATTTAATCTCTGGAGGTTTTACTGGGGCTGGCTCGTCATCTTTATCATCACTACCAGCAGTTGGATTCGAATCTGTCTGGCTTGGCACGACAGAATTATTTACCATCTCAATATGAGCTAGCTTAGTTTGCGCCGATTGTGCCGCTTCATGGCGTTTTTCTTGGACAGTCTGATGCGAAACCTCGTCTAAGCTGCCCTCTTTTTCGTGATTAATCGACAACGCACCGTCAGCTCTAGCCTGTTCGCTTTCCGAGCTCTTCTTATCTGCGCCCGGTTTTTTTCGGTCCTTCGCTTCTTCAATAGCTTGCGGACGCTCAGCCCTAGCCTCGCTTTCGGCTATCTTCATCGCCACCAGCTGCTGATTAGCGCCAATCGCCATCAGATTTGCAGCAACCGTCATTACCCTAGATGACGTCAAATTATTACTAAACCTATTCGTCACCGCTACAATACCAGTTAACAATGCCGTCGCTATCTGCTCGTCCAGTGCTGCACTTTGCGTTCTCAGATCGTTAATCAGCTCAACCATCATCTCGCTGACACCACTCGCGCTATCTTCATGCCAATCAACCGACCCCAAACCGCTCTTAACGCCGCCAGCCGTCATAGTTACCACAATCGCGTCATGTAAAATTCGACCGTGCGCTGTCAAGGCAGCGTCGATACGCTCGCTATTCTCGACATTCAACGCCACCACCAGCTCAACATTATAATCACCCTGCGAAAACTCCAAATCTTTCTCGGAAATCGTCGTGCGATAAGGCGTAATAAAAATCTTTACCGCGTCATCAACCAATTTATATCGCAAATGATCAGCTTTTTCTTTATCCAGCGCAATGATAAAATCGCGCAAACTATTCGCCGTCTGTTCAAACGTCTTATCTGGATTTAAAAACGAAATCGCTGGCGGTACTTCGCCGCTAAACACCGCCGTAGCATGTTTACCCAGTTTATTTAAGAAAATCGTCAACGCCAGCGCCGCCGACAATTCATCAACCGACGGATTAGCGCTAACCGTCACCAAAATATTGGTAACATCCTTGATGCTGTCAATTATTCTCTGCTTTGAAGATCCATCAGCCATATTTTTTCCTATATTTTTGTTTTTTTTATCTAATTACGACTTGCCTCCACTATACCATAAGCATTACCATAAAGTCAATAGTTTTGCCCTCCTCTTTACAATTTTGGCTATTTTCTGTATAATTCCTCCTGATTAGCAATAAAAAATTAGAGATTAAATTAACTTTTAAGGAGTACCATGCCAATCATAAAATCCGCCATAAAACGCGCTAAACAAACCGTCAAACGCCGCGAACGTAATATCGGCATTAAAAAAGATATTAAAACCGCTGTAAAAGCTTTCCATGCCAGCCCAAGCGCCAAAACTCTGGCCAGCGCTCAAAGCGAGCTTGATACCGCTGTGAAAAAGGGCTTGCTTAAGAAAAATACCGTCGCCCGCCGTAAAAGCGCCTTAAGTAAAATCGCCAAAAACGCCGATGTAAAGCTGGAAGCAGCTAAATAACAAAAGCTCCGCTAAATTTTATCCATTTTTTCTTGTCAGAATAACTTCAATCAGCGCCGCCTCTATCAATAGCCACGGCGAAGCGCTGGTTGTTTTCATTTGTAAATCCGCGTAGAATAACGCTTTGTTTATCACCGCCAACTGGCTGGAATCAATCTTATTAGCGTAAGAAGATAATTTCTGTAAAACATACGGATTGGTTGAAAAATCCGCTGCAACAGATACATTATCATTGCCAGACAGTACTAAAGCATTCAAATTGACCGTCTGCGACGCTAATAATCCCATTGTTTGGTATGCGCTTTCTACGCCGCCCTCAGCTTCCAAATACGAGATAATTTCATGAATACGGCCAGAATTTCCAGCCAGCGCTGCTGTAAACAGTTCAAAAGCACTTTCCGTTTTTACCAAAGGCGCTAGTTTATCAAGCAAATCATCGGTAATTTCCCCGGCAAAAGACAATTGTTCAATAAAATTACTCAAACGCAGCTGATCATAACCCAGCCGGTCAATCAATGTTTCCGCCTGCATCGCACTCAGCGCGTAACCCCGTTTCCTCGCCTCGTCGACGCACCACTTCGCCAGCTGTGGTTTTTGCTGTTCGTTCAGCGGCGTAAATTCGTAAATTTCGGCATTTTTCCGCAGCCATTTGTATGTTTTCGTACGCTTATCCAACTTACTCTCCAGCAAAATCACCTCAGTGCTGCCGCTAACAGCAATTTCGGGCAATTCCGCCCACAGCGCGGCGTTATCGCTCAGCCGCGAAATAATTATTGTACGCTCCAGTGTAAACAAAGATTGCCCTTGCATAATATCGCGCAAACTTGCCGCGTCCAACTGCTCGCCGTCATAACGTTCCGGCACAGCACCGCCAGCAATCAGCGCCGCCAGCTTTTGACGCTTATCAAACTCATTTTCACCGCATAATACGTATAACATTTATCAGTAATTATACCGCATATTAATAAAACCCGCCTCGTGATAGGAGACGGGTTTTGTCTGGTTTTTGATGGCTAGGACTACCTTAGGCGCTCCTTCTTTATTAGTCGCAGAATAATAAACAACACTCTTTTCCGGGAGCGGCGCAGCGTTTTATTCGGATTCAACAGGCTTCTTACGAAATATCCACAGTGTATCCGGGCTTCTGTACTGTTCAAAGACCGTACCCGCCGCTCTTTCTTCCTCTGTTGGGTTGGGTTTTATGCCGCCCGGAGTATACACAAACTGCTCTGTGCTCAACAGAGACTCCGCCTCTTCATCGGCAACAAACTCTTTGCTTTCGTATACAACCGCACCAACCATTTCAAGCCTTTCTTTGGCATACAAATCATCCGCCGAGCCGTGCCAATTATTTGCCAGGACGATGCCACCCTCCCGCAAACGTTCTAGCGCCGACTCAGGCACACAACCCGCATTATACGACAGCAATATATCGATCTGCTGCCCTCCAGGCATATTACCAATATATTCCTCAATCGTCATATGCTTTGTCTCAAGGTTTTTTCGCTCTAGAAATCCCAACGCATGACCGTCTGGATCGACATGAACAACTCCACCCCCAAACACGTCCGCCATCGTCCCGTCGGAATTACTGCCAGGGTAAAGAATGAGCCGATTCGAATCGTCTTTTTGCCAATCAGGAAAGTTCTTTTCTATAAAAGCTTTTACACAATTAAGCTGATCGCGAAGGTCCGGATTTATGTACGCCTCGCGTTTTCCTTCAGGAATAAAAAGCGTATCTAAGTCTGCGCCATAACTCGCGGAATCTTCACCGCCAAATTCACCAGCCAGTTTATTCCACGGATTATCGCCTACGCCGCTCGACCTGCCAGCTTCCCTGTCATCAATTATTTGATCAGAAGGATCTTTACTCATCTGTACTACCCTCTTTTTCATCATTATCAGTATTTCGAATTACATTATCAAACTGGTCTACGATACGTTCTATTTGGTCAGAAGACAATCCGGTTCTGTTACTCAAATCAGCGATACGGCACATCATCTCTCCATTATCACCGTTAATCTTTTTTATCCATATATCTTGCATGCGGATTGCGATAAGCACTCCATCAACAGCATCAAGCTTTCCACCAGTTTCCTCAATTATCTGTTCAATGACAACCATGCCTTTATTCGACGTCGATTTTGCCTTTTTAACAGCAGCCAGGTTGTTCATCGCCTGCTCTACTTGCTCGGACGAAACATCTTTACTGCCGAACGCTTCATTCAGGAAACCAAACCAAGACGATTTAGCATCTTCGTCAAGATCCAACAAATGCCTAGCAATATCATTTATCTTCCTCGATAAATCAATCTCACCCTCAGAATTACCCGAATTATCTGAAAATAACCGCTTCCCTAACTCCATAGAAGCCATAGTTATAGCAAAAATCTCAGCAGAAGTACGCCTAGCAACCCAGAGTGACGATTGTATCTCAAGATTCTCACGAACTAATCGTTCAAGGGTCTCTGGTTCATCACTGTACGCTTCAAATAAAGGCTCAATGGACTGTAAATCCACTCTGCTTAGGTCACCATCTTCTACTGCTTGTATATAGCCCCGACGGGAGACTTCTCTTTTTTCAAGCCCCTCTTTCTGGCTACCTTCTGGAAAGTAAGCAATAGTATCTACCCCATATCTTTTCAGCATGTCACTGATTATTACATGAAGCTCGTTTTCTTGCGCAGAAACACGCTCTCCTCTATTTACTAATTCAAACAGCTCACTGTCTACATCATCCGCGCTACCAGGGATGGCGGCCAGTTGTCCGTCCAAGCAAGCAGCAAACGCAGCCCATTCCCGATCCAGATCATCAGGTTGGTCGAATCCACCGCGCGGTTGTTCTAATCCTGCCATATCTTGCAATATACACTATAAACCGTTATTTGTCAAATTTTGGCGGTTTTTGACAGACTGGACAAATATGCGTGCCTCGGCCGCCGACTTTTAGCTTGATGATTGCCTGATCTGGGTGGCGGTGGCAGGCTTGGCCTTCGCGCCGAAATACATGAGCAAACGTCAGGTAATTTCCCTTGCGCCCCTCGGCATCGACGTAATTTTTATCGGTTGAGCCGCCTTGATCGATACTCAGTTGCAAGATTTGCCGCAACTCATTAAATAATGTATTCAGCTGCCGATCGCTAACGTTTTTCACCCGCGTTTGCGGATGAATACGTGCCGCCCACAGCGCCTCGTCCGCATAAATATTACCAACCCCAGCAATCACCGCTTGGTCAAGGAAAGCCAGTTTGATCATCGAGTTTTGACGGTGGCGAATCCGCTGAATGAAATCCTCGGCGCGCGTCTGAGGATCAAGCGGCTCCGGCCCAACTTTTTGCATGAACGGCAGGTTTTTCACCTCATCAGTCGGCAACAATTTCACCCAGCCAAATTTGCGCTGATCGTTAAAGAACAGCCGCGAACCGTCCACAAAATCAATCTGCACCCGCGTCGACCGATCCGGCAGCTCGCCGATTAAGCTGTCGTTCGGATGGCCGCCAGCGAAGTCATCGATCTCGCGAGCGGTATCCCCAGAAAAACCTTGGGCAACTTTACGTGGGACCCGAGCACTACGACTAGAGCCTCGGCGAAACACCAACTGCCCCGTCATCTTCAAATGCACCACCAGCGAGTAGCGAGTATCCAGGTCAATCATCAGCACTTTTGCCCGCCGCCGCACCGCCGTCACGCGCGCGCCATACAAAAATTGTTCAACATCGGCCGGCGCATTGGGGAAACTCTTCGGCGAGTCAAACACTGCCACTCGCGCCACCACTCGGCCCGGCAGCAGCTCCGCCAAACCGCGGCGGACTGTCTCGACTTCAGGAAGTTCCGGCATAACTATTAAAGTCTAAACGGCGATTCGTCTTGACCTAAACCAATGCCGCTTGCCATTTTTTTACCATCGGGGATTTGTTTCAGAAACATGTCCAAAATTTCATTAACATTTGCCTGCGCCGAACCTTTGGATCCACTGCAGTCTGATGTCCATAAACTCTTGACAACCGAATTATTTTTTATAGTTTCAAATTTATAAATCTTACCGCTGGCACAGATACCGCGCAAATCGTTTTGTTCGTCAGTCAAATCCTTGCCGTCCATCATTTTACGTTTATCCAGCGCATAAACCAGTTCCGTATAAGCTTTCGTATTATTATCTAACCTTTTCCTGTCAATTTGATTATCCAGATAGCCCTCATACGTTATCATTTCGCGCGAATCCGGCGTGATAGTAATACTATACGAACGAAAATTCTCGTTCGCCACAATTGGACCGCGTACCGTCAAGCGCACCGATCGGTCAACATCAGTCGACAATAAAGCGGTTTTTGCATTCTCAATGTTTGGATTTGGCTGGGGATTATTAGGTGATCCGCCATCGCCAAACAGCGCCCGGCCGATAGCAATGACAGCCGCAACCGCCACAATAGTAATGATAATAACTAGTAGAATCGGGATGAAGCGAGAGATTGAGTTCCGTGGTTGAGCATATTTCATGGGGTGATTATACCATAATATTAGATTTTTTGCGCTAGTTACCTGACTTGACCTAGGAAAGCTGTGCTATTGCTTGGCAAAACGAACCAGGATACTTATTTTTCAAATGATCGGACGCTTCTTCAGGGCTCACCCAATGAAGCGTAGTACCCGGCTCGCATGAATGAGGGATTTGGTCTGCTGGCAGCTGCACGCGGTAGACAATCAACATCAGGCTCGTCATCATATTACCATACGATAGCTGCTTGACCGCTCTTGCCACATTCCAAAGCTGCTTTCCGACAATGCGATCAACGTCAATCTCTTCGTTTAGTTCACGCAAAAGTGTAGTTTCTATATCCTCGCCTTGATCCATTCTACCGCCTGGAATATCCCAATAGTCCTTATTTTCGAGCAGCAAAATTTGATTTTCATCATTTCGGATAATGGCTTTTATTCCGATTTGAAATAACTGCTCTGTCATATTATGTCTCCTCCCAGTTTTTGCCTGTTTTCACATCAACCTTCAATCGAATTGGCAGTTCTGGACAAATATTCTCCATTTCCGCGCGCATCATTTCGCCGACCCGCTCGGCGTCTTCCGCTCGACATTCCACCAAAATTGAGTCGTGGACTTGCAGGACTGGCTCGGCTAGCCCGGCCAATTTGTCCTCCAGCCGAATCATCGCCAGTTTCATCAAATCCGCTTCCGTACCCTGGATTGGCATGTTCATCGCTGCCCGCTCGGCCGCCGAACGCACCATAAAATTGCTCGACTTAACGTCTGGTGTGGGCCGCCGCCGGCCAAAATAAGTCTCGACAAATCCTTGTTCGCGCGCTTGAACTAAAATTGTATCCAGATACTGGCGGATTGGCTGGCGCACCGCAAAATAGTGTTCGATAAATTTTTTTGCCTCAGTAAAGGTCATGCCCGTGGCTGCCGCCAAGCCGTGCGGGCTCATGCCGTATAAAACCCCAAAGTTGATCACCTTAGCCGCGCGGCGCTGTAATTTCGTCACTTCGGCCATCGGCACGCCATAAGTCTCGGCTGCCGTCTTGGTATGAATATCGACGTCGCTATTAAAATCCCGGGTCAGCTGCTCATCGCCCGCCAATACCGCCGCCAGTCGCAGTTCAAATTGTGAATAATCCGCGCCAACAAATACCTTGCCCTGGCTCGGCACAAACGCCTGGCGAATTTTCCGACCCAATTCCGTTCGCACGGGAATGTTCTGCAGGTTGGGATTTGTGCTACTCAGCCGACCAGTGCTGGTGACGTCTTGGTTAAACGTGGTGTGAATCCGACCGTCCTCGGCCACCAACTTCGGCAGTGCCTCAATATAAGTGCTGATCAATTTAGTCAGCTCCCGATACCGCTCAATCAGCTCAATAATTGGGTGCTGTCCGCGCAGTTTATCCAGCTCCTTCTGCCCCGTTGAATAGCCGGTTTTACCTTTTTTGATACCGGTCGTCGGCAGCTGCAATTTGGTAAATAACACTTCAGACAGTTGCGCTGGACTAGCAGCGTTAAACTCGCGCCCAGCCATCGCATACATTTGTTGTTCAAGCTGACTCACCTCCGTCCTCAGCTCCTGGCCCATCTGTTCAAGCAGAGCCATGTCCAGTTTCATGCCACGCTTTTCCATCTGAAATAGCGGCCAAATCACCGGAAAATCAAACTCGCGAAGCACCCTGTTAATCTGCTGATGCGTCGCCATATAATCCTGCTGCTGGCAATAAATTTGACGGAGCCGTGCCAGCTGCCGCGCTGGGGAGTTGTCCTCAGAAAAATCACCCGCCAGCGCCATCAAACTACGGTCGCGCCTCAGTGGATCAATCAAAAATGCCGCCTGTCCAACATCCCAGACCTCATGAAAACGCACCGTCACACCGCAAGCATCCAGCGCATGATACAGCTCCTTGACGTCCGCCGCAATCACCACGCCCTGCGCCAACAGTTGCCAAATCGACCAGCCAATTTCACTAATCTTCGCTCGCCACGCCACGCCAGGTTTGGAATTGATATACACCGCATCTGGTTCCAGCGAGTCAATATAGATAATATTTTCCGCCTCAAACAGCGGCTCAGCCGGCAAATCTTCGACGCGCGGCAGCTCCAGTTCCACCGTTTCTACCGCCTCATCCACTGCCTGCATTGTTCGCGGCAACCGCCCAATCAGCGAATGAAACTCCAATTTCCGCAAAATTTCCGCCACCCGCGCAAAGTCGCAGTCGTTAACATCAGCCACCTCCCAGTCCAGTTCCACCGGCGCGTCCGTCCAAATTTCTGCCACCTGCTTGGTTAAATATGCCGACTCGCGGCCATTTTCCAACTTCGTTCGTAAGGCGCCTTTTTGCTCGTCCAAATGTGCATACACGCCGTCCAGCGTGTCATATGCTTGCAATAATTTCACCGCGGTCTTTTCACCAACGCCCGGCACACCTGGCAAATTGTCGCTGGGATCGCCTTTCAGCGCCTTCAAATCCAAAAACTGGTCCGTCCGAATACCATATTTTTGTTCAAAATATTCCGCCGTAAATTCCTCGATATTCCTCAGGCCATTTTTCATGGCGTACACTTTGGTCAGCGGCGACACCAATTGCAGCGCATCCAAATCCGATGTTAGCAGACACGTCTGCACGCCACGCGCTTCCGCTTGCCGAGCAAACGCACCCATGATGTCGTCCGCCTCATAATCATCCAGCTCATACAGCGGCCAGCCGAACGCATCCAGCAGTTCGTGTAAAATCGGAATTTGCTGATAAAAATCATCAGGTGCTGGTTTGCGACCGGCCTTGTACTCTGGGTATAATTCCCGCCGCTTACGAATATTGGTACCGCGCTTATCCCAGGCCACCGCCACATAATCCGGCTCCAGTTTCTTGATCAGTTCAATCGCCAAACTCACAAACCCATACACCCCGCCGGTCGGCGTACCATCCGCCGTACTGAGCCCCGGCATGGCATAATACCCTCGGTAAAAAACTGATTTTCCGTCGATGACCGCCAAACGTTTCATATACTCAGTATAGCAAATTTGCTATACTAGCAACATGACACAACCACACGCAAAAATTATCGCCCTCGTTGGCCTGGCTGGTAGCGGCAAAAGTTCGGCCGTCGAATATTTAACAAAAAAAGGCTTCCCCAAAGTGTATTTTGGCGGCGTTATTTATAAAGCCATGGACGAGGCAGGCATTGAACCAACTTGGGATAATCAACAAAAATTCCGCGAAGAAATCCGCCAGCGCGAAGGTAAAGATTTCGTTATCAAGCGCGTAATTAAGAACGTTCATGATTTGATCAATGCCGGACAAAATAAAATTGTCCTGGATGGCTTATACACTTGGAGCGAGTATAAAATCCTCAAGCACGAATTTCCCGGCCAAGTTGTTGTCATCGCCATCGTTACACCGAAGCATCTGCGTTATCAGCGAATGGTAAAACGCCCGGAGCGGCCGATGCAGCCGCGCGAAGTCGACCAGCGTGATTGGTCGGAAATTGAAAATCTGGAAAAAGGCGGACCAATTGCTATCGCCGACTATTTCATTATTAACGACAGCGACCTGACCCAACTACACCAAAAAATAGACGCCGTTACCCGCGACGCCCATTTTTGCAAGTCGCCTGAACAGTGCTAGCTAATCCAAATATTCATACAACTTCTTGGCGTCTTTATGCTTCCTGAGCTTCGCCAGAGCTTTGGCTTCAATTTGCCGGATTCGCTCGCGCGTCACCGCAAATTCCTGGCCGACTTCTTCCAGCGTGTGATTCTTGCCATTATCTAGTCCAAACCGCATGCGCACAATTTTTTGCTCGCGGTCGCTTAAACTGGATAACATATCCTGAACCTGCTCTTTTAATAACTGGCTTGTAGCAGAATCTTCCGGCGAAACTGTGTCCTCGTCAACGATAAAATCTTGAAGAGCCGACTCGTCATCTTCGCCGTCGCGCCCCACACTGGCATCCAGAGAAGAAATGTCTTGCTTGATCTTAATGACATATTCAATCTTCTCCGGCTCCATGTCCAATTCTTTGGACAATTCCTCAATCGTTGGCTCACGATTCAACTCCTGCGTCATTCGCCGCTGCGTACGCAGCAATTTATTAATGGTTTCCACCATATGAACTGGAATACGAATCGTCCGCGCCTGGTCGGCAATCGCCCGGGTAATTGCCTGGCGGATCCACCACGTAGCATACGTCGAAAATTTGAAGCCTTTATCCGGATCAAACTTCTCGACCGCCCGCAAAAGACCAGTATTTCCTTCCTGAATCAAATCCAAAAAGTCCAAACCGCGCCCCGAATACCGCTTGGCGATCGACACCACCAAGCGCATGTTCGCCTCGGCCATCTTATCCTTAGCCTTCTTATCGCCTTCAATAATCCGGCGCGCCAGCTCCATCTCTTCTTCGGCGCTTAGTAGTGGAATTTTACCAATTTCCCTTAGATACAGCCGCACCGAATCGTCCGACACATCATCCAAATATTGACCAGTCGAAAGCGAGGTTAAATCTTCCGATTCTTCCTCGTCTATAGCTGCCGGATCAAAATCCGCATCGTCGTTCAAATTTGCCGGCTTGGTAGTCGTATCGTCGCTCACATTTTCTCCTTAATCAGCTGGTTCAGATTCTGGCGCAAGCGCTGAGATAAAACCTCGTCGCCTGCCGCCTCAGCTTCCCGCAGCTGGGTTAATAATTGATTCTTTTGGTTTTCGCGATGTTTTATTGTTATTTGCCTGACTAGCCGAGCCATTTCTTCATCCAAGCTTTTCTGCTCCCAATTGGCATAACGACTTTCACTTTTTAACTGTACTATTTTCACATACTGCTCAATTTTTTGCAAGCCTTGAGGAATATTACTTAGGTCAATGTCCAAATTTTCCCGCAAATAGCCAATTAGCTGCCGCGCATTATCACTCTCAAGCATCTCGCCAGAAATCGCTGCCAGCCAGCGCCGCACTGTTTTTTCGCTTGCTGCCAGACCCGCTAGCATATCCTCAGTTTCATCTTGAACAGGGTGCGGTTTTTCCTTGTCAATTTTAGTTTTTCTCAGCTGCTGATTTACCGTTCTTTCGCCCGCCAGCTTCGCCTTCAAGGCAGTAATCGAGGCGCCAGTTTTTTTAGAAATCACCGCCAAATAATGCTCCTGCTCCACCGGATCTTTCAGGCTGCGCACGATTCTCAGCGCAGTTGTCGAAAATCGCCGCTTGCCCTCGGCCGTCGCCAAATCTTCCATTTCGGCGTGCCGAGCGATCACCCAATCGACCGCCGGCTGCGCCCGCTCAATTGCCGCTTGCCATAGCGCTGGGTCTTGCTGGATCAACTCGTCCGGATCTTTCACGCCATCAGGCAGACTCACTACCTCCAGCTCCACGCCAATTCCTTGCGCCAAAGTAATCGCCCGCTCCGTCGCACTCACGCCCGCCCGGTCGCCGTCAAACGCCACGCGAATCCGTCCCGCCAGCCGGCTCAGCGTCTTCAAATGCTGCAGGGTCATCGCCGTCCCCGCCGTCGCCACCACGTTTTTGACGCCGGCCTGGTGGCTGCTAACCACATCCAAATTCCCCTCAACAATCACCGCCGCGTCGCTCTTACGAATCGCCTCTTTCGCCTGGTATAGCCCAAAAATATGGCGTGACTTATCAAATAGCAGGGTCTGCGGCGTATTCAGATACTTTGGCGCACGCGGATCATCACGAATAATTCGCCCCGTAAAGCCGACCAGCTCACCGCTACCGTCGCTTAAGGTCACCATCATCCGCCCCCGAAACAAGTCGCCGCCAAACCGATTCACCAGCCCCGCGTCAGCCAGTTCCCGGCGCGAAAATCCCCGCTTTTCCAGCGCTTTCGTCAGTGCATCGCCCTGATCTGGCGCATAGCCGATGATAAAATCACCGATCGTCTGCCGATTCAGCCGCCGTTTTTTCACCGCGTACTTTAGCGCCGCCGAACTTTTCACCAAGTTTTGCTGATAAAAATTTGCCGCCAATTTCAGCGCTTCCCGCGCCCGGGCTCGCCGCTTAGCCGTCCGTCCATCACCACTAGAAAACAAGCTCAAATCCACGCCCGCCTTGCGCGCCAAATGCTCCAGCGACTGGCGAAAATCCATCCCCTCCACCAGCATCACGAACGTAAAAATATCGCCACCCTTACCCGAAGAAAAATCATGCCAAATCTGTTTTTCCGGACTCACCATAAAACTCGGCGTCCGCTCATCAGTGAATGGACTGAGCCCCTTCAGATTACGACCCGCCCGCTTCAGCTGAACATATTCGCCAATTACATCTTCAATATTCAGCCGCGCCCGCACTTCTTCCTTGGCATCATTCATGGTTTTTATTATATCACCCTTTACCTCTGTTACCGTTTGTGCTTAAATAGATACATGTATCCAGATAATTTGAACAATTCTGTTAACCCCCAGCCATCGGGGATAGATTACCTTAATCAAATAGCTACCCCGCCGCCAGCCCAAGGTTTTGATAAAAAAACCAAGCTTATTCTTGCTATTATCGGCTTATTCGGAGTCATCAGCTTGATAGCTATCTTCATACTGTCGCAAAATTCATCGTCCGGCGCATCGCCGATTCAAGTTGCCGCCCGCGTCAATAAACTTCTGACCATTTCCCAAAAATACGACAAAAAGCTGCAAACCAGCACCATGCAAGCCGTCAATATTTCGCTTGTTTCTGTTTTAACGAGCGCCGAGGCTGGTCTGACTGAACCGCTCCAAAACTCTGGCATTGACTATAAAAAACAGAAAAAAGAAATCGTTAAAATGGAACCTTCGGAAAAACTGGATAAAAAGTTGGAAGACGCCGCCTTAAACGCGCAGTTAGACTCCATATACGCGCACGAAATGAACGTGCAAATTACCGACACGCTGATGATGATGCAGAGACTGCAAAAAAGCACTAGGTCCAAATCAACCAAAGAATACCTCGTAAAAACAGTCGCTGATCTAAAAAATATTCAAAAACAACTAGAAGAGTTTTTAAAAACTAATTAGTGTTTTCCGCCACCAGCCGATAGCTTAGCCGCGCCAAATCAAAAATTTCCTCATCGCTCAACTGTCCTGAACAAATAATAGTGTTCCAATGCTTCTTATTTAGATGATACCCTGGCAACACCGTCTCGTACTTCTCGCGGAGATTCTCAGCCAGCAACGGGTCGCACTTCAGACTGACCCGCAAGGGCTTCGAGCCCTCCGCCACCAGCGCCACCATCTTCCCCGCACCATCATTACTCTTACCAAATTTATACACCGCAACATCCTCGCCAAATGGATAGTCCAGCCATACACCGGACAAACTCAGGATAAACTCTTCAAATTGTTTATGGGTCATTGTTTCACCTTCTTTAGATAATATTGTAATTCCATAATACTGCCGCGAATGTCCTCCAGCGCCCGATGATCCTCTGGCTTGGCAAATTTCTTGCCATATTTGCCCTCAAATACCACTTTCCAAGCGCTGACATCCAGCATCCGATAGTGTAGTTTTTTTGACAACATAGGCCACCACTGATCAATAAACCGCCGATCCTGATGAATTGAATTACCGCCCAGTAAAATCCGTGGCTCATCCGCAAAATGTTCATCGCAAAATGCCATCAATTCACGCTCCACTTCGGCTAGCGGCTTACCAGATGCATTTTGCTCCTCCAAACCGCGTCGCGCCTCCGGATGTTCATTCCAAAAGCTGGCGTTTCGGTCCAGCAGTTTACCCAATTTCTCCGGATCATGCCGCACAACTCCTTCATACGTCGCAATTTCCGTAAAATCCCAATCCGTGACGATCGCCGCCACCTCCAAAATCTCATCATGCACCGGATCCAGCCCGGTCATCTCCAAATCCATCCATAAAATCTTTCTCGGCTTAAAACTGGCTTTCATGTTTCTATTTTACCACTTCCTTGCAGCATGCTACACTAAAACCATGACTAAACGTATCCTCCTCAAACTCTCCGGCGAACAACTTCAGGGCGAGTTCGCTAGCGGTTTTGACCCCGCTCGCGCCCGCTGGATCGCTGAACAAATCAAACCAGCCTTGAATAGCGGCGCCGAAATCGTCATCATGGTCGGTGGCGGCAATTATGTCCGCGGCAACCAAATCATCGGCCACGGCATCCAGCCTGTCTCAGCCCATAATATCGGCATGCTCTCTACCCTAATGAACGCCATTGCTCTGGCTGATGTCTTCAACGACGCCGGCTTGCCAACCCGCGCCCTGTCCACCGTCGAAATCAATCAATTTATCGATCAATACACCTTCCGCCGCGCCCTCAGCCACATTGAAAAGGGTCGCGTCATTATCGTCGCCTGCGGTACTGGCAGGCCATTCCTGACCACCGATACTGCCGCCCTCAATCTCGCCCTCGAGATGCAGTGCGAAGTTGTAATTAAAACAACAAAAGTTGACGGCGTCTACGATAAAGACCCGATGAAATTCCCAGATGCCGTTAAATTCGACCAATTATCGTACCAAGAGGTGCTAGCCAATCCCGACATCGCCGTCATGGATAAAGCCGCCATCGGTCTGGCGATGGACGAGCACATCCCCGTTATCATCTGCGACCTATTGACCGACAGCAACATCGCCCGCGCCGGTCGCGGCGAGACGGTCGGTACGCTAATCAGTTAGATATAGCCAGTCGCCTCAGCTACCGAAGCTTAAGCACTAATCTTTTTTCTTATCTAATTTATCGAGCTTAAACAGGTGTACAATTGCATACACCACAAAAGCTACCGCCAGCAATGTAATCAACGAGCTAATAAACGCCCCGTACAGGAACTCACCCTTACGCCCGGCAATTTCAACAGTAAACGATGCCGCCTGCAGGCCTTTTTGCGAACCGACAATCAGCTGCACTAGCGGATCAATAAACGCCGTCACCAACTTTTTGACCGTATCGCCAGCCGCCGTACCAATTGCCAAACCAACCGCTAGACCGACTATACCCTGTTCGCGGATAAAATTAACGAAACCGCCCATGTGGCTATCTTTAATTGCCTCGCAGACTACTTTATTCTCCTTGGCAGATACCGCTTTCACAGCAGCTTTCGCACTGGCGGCAACCGATTTTTTAGGCGGTTTACTAGCAGCGGTTTTTGTTGTTTTTACATTCTTGGCGGTCGGTTTCTTTGACCCAGTGGCTTTGGTTACCATAAAACTCCCTTACTGATGATTGTTATTTGCTAATTTTACCACAAGTTGCCCAAGATCCCTTCTTGCCGCCCTTAATTTACCCTCAATCAAGTTCGTATTCCTACTTCGCGAATCTTTCAGCACTCTTTTATATTCCTCAATAGCCTCTTTTAGCAGCTTGACATCGCTCATGCTTTTGGCGGTTTTTCGCATAATATCAGGTAGAAACAGCTTGGTTTTTGAATGATCGTCATCAGGCAAACTCTCGTTGACCATTCTCGCCACTTCAATAGCCAGCTCGCCACAACCTCGTTTGATAAGCTGTTCACACAATCTACCCACTTCTTCCAAATTATTCCGCGGATCAACATCAAGATACAACCCAGGCAAATCCACCAATGTATCAGCCGCTTCTTTATATCGCCCATGTAATCGGTCAATCTGAGCATTATATTCATCAAGCAGCAGCAACCTTCCCGGAATTGACGGCAGCGTAAACATTTGTAATATTGATCCACGCCGAGAATCGCGATGTTCAAATTGATTATCCGGAAATCTTAGCCACTCGCGCACCGCCAAAAAATCTTCCCGATTAATTGACGGTGGTAATTGCCGCAATAACAAATCATCAGTAAATAGGCTATTTTCAGCCCGCAGCTGACCCCGACACAATTGATCAAGCGGGTTCTGGCGGCCAATTGTTCCCGTCATTTCACAACACAGCTCCTTTGTCGCGACATCTATCATGAACGATCGGTCACTCTGTCTATCAAATAGCGTAACGAAGGCGTGCTGATTGGCATAACTAATAAAATGCTCAATACCCAGTTCCTCCAAGCACTCGGACGCCACAATCGTGTGGCCAAAGCAGTTGGCTGCCTCGGTTTCGGCAATTGTTTCTGGTTCAAGCGCAGGCGAAAGGCTGCCTGTTGATGCAAAGTCAAGCGTTTGGCGTATAAGGTGCGCGACAGACGTGGCTGCCTCGGTTATATCGTCAAATGTTTTCGGCGACTGCTCGTATGTCGCACGGATAAGTCGGAGTTGTTGTGACTCTAACAACGGTTCACGCTGAAGACTATCATCCTGCTCTACGTGGCTACTTTTCGGCGTTAACAACTGAGCCGCCAAATATCGTTCGTCCATAACTGCATTATTATATACTAATGTAAGAGATTTTACAAGCGCTCTGGCGCCGTAATTCCCAAAATCGTCAGCCCCGCTTCCAAAATATCAGCATACACCGCCACCAGACCGACGCGGTGCGCTTCTTTATCACTGCCGACAACTTGATTTTTCTCGTAGTAGCGGTTAAACTCCTGCGCCAACTCAAACAGATAGGCACAGACATGATGTGGCTCCAAGCTCTCGGTAGCGCGGTTAACCGCCTCAGCGTATTCGCTCATTTTCCTAACTAGCAGCCGATCTTCGTCAAACAATTCCGTTGGGAAAGTAACTGCTTGCTCAGATTTTGCCAAAATTCCTCGCGCCCGAGCGTGCGCATATTGCAGATAACTACCGGTGTTACCGGTGAGACTGACCGCGTCATTGATGTCAAACACTACGTCGCTCCCGATTTTCACTTTCAAAAATTGATAGCGCAGCGCACCCGCCACCACCTCGTCAGTCGGCTCGCCGCCAGCTTGGGTGATGGCCTTCTTGAACTCGTTAAATAACCAATCAATAGTAATCACCTCGCCGGTGCGCGAACTCATCTTGCCAGTTGTTAATTTGACCAGGCCAGTCGCATAATTAAACAATTTACCTTTCAATTCTGGAATTGCGAGTTCACTAGCCGCGATCACCCCGCGGAAATACGCCGCCTGCTCTTCGCCATTGACCGTAATCGACAGGTCCAAGTTCGGATAATCTTGGCGCTTCAGCTGGATCAGCCCCATGTCGTGCGCACCATACAATCCATTGCCGTGCGAACCGATGAACACATTATCAAACGCACCGTATTGACTGCCCTTGAAAATATACGCGCCATCCGACTTAGTAAAGACCTCTGGGGTTTTTGCTTTAATCAAGGCTTTGCCTGGCACTTCAGTCTCGCTCTCGACGTAGCGCCTCTCAATTGGAATATTGCCCAGCCGCGCCACATTGGCGTCAATTTCATCAAAGCTCCAGGCTTTACAAATCTCGTACACTTGCTTATATAGCGGATCATCCAGCACAAATGATTGCTTGGCTAGCTCGTCGATTTCTGCCCGTGCCTCTGGTGATTCTTTGGCTGCCCGTGCCCCTTCAGCATATGTACGACTCATAAATTCGTTGCGCTTATCAGCCGGAATAGCGTCTAATTTGCTGACATCGCCGTCAACTTCGCGAAGAATCGCCCACATACTCTTGCCGACGTGCGTGCCGACATCGCCGTGGTAGCTCACTCTGTGTACCGACGCGCCGTCCACCGCCAGCAAATTCGCCATAGTATCTGCCAAAACCACATTCAAAGCATGGCCAATATGCATAGACTTAAACGGATTTGAGCAATTCGTTTCAATAACGACCGTCTTGCCTGCACGATTAGTCGCTGGCCGCACTTTCAGCGATTCCAACACCGCCTGATCGCTCAATTTCACATTGATAAAGCCTGGCCCAGCCACACTGACATCACTAAATTCCTCACGACCACGCAGCTCCTCAGCAATCGCCTCGGCAATCTCACGCGGATTTTTACCCAAGGGTTTTGCTAACTGCAGCGCCACATTCGTCGCAAAGTCACCGAACTTTGGGTCGGGGCGCGTCAATTGCACCGATACATTTTGATCAAAAAGTTTTGTAATAACCTCAGAAATAACTCGTTCCATACTGTTTAGTATAACAGATATGGCCTAAATTACTCCTCGCTCATTTCTTCCAACTGCAACAAACTCATTGAACTTGGGCTAGAGCCTTTGACGTGCTTTAAAACATAGTCCAAAGCCGACATATCGTCGCGACTCAGCACGCTATTATCATCCAGCTCGCGGATATTGCTTTCTTCAGCCATTTTTATTCCTTTTTATGTTTAGTTTAATATACTATTTAATGATAGCATATGCTTTTTATTTTGTCAATATTATGACGCTAATTCCCAATCGTAATTCTGATGCATCCAATCCAGCACCACCCCGCCAAGAGCGTTTAATATCTCCCGCTGTTTTTGACGGGCTGCTTCCGAAGACGGACCGCTCAAACTACCCAGTACGTCCTTATAATTTTCAACGTCCTGATCGCTTGGCGTAATCGGCTCGCCAAACACTAGCAGCACACCCTTTTCCGTAGGCAGCCATGACGGATGAATTTCATTATCATTAAGCTGGGTTGGATTGCGGCGCTGTCCTTCAACCTGCATAAGCGCCGGCAAAATAGCCCGCCCCGTTGACAGTGCCAAATGCGGCACTAATTTGCCTGGTTTGTTTGGCAATTCGCCGTTATTTTCTACGCCGTAGCCAGTCACCGGGTTATGCGCTGCCGTCACAACCGTCAAGCCGCTGTCTGTCATTCTTTGCGTCAGCCCGTCGTAGTCGCTGCTATTAAACCGCAGCGGATATTTACTTTCACCGCTACTTTCACCGCTAGCACCTGGCATATTCTCATAAGCTACTGGGTAAACATTATTCATACCGACAAGTTTATACGGTAATCTCTGATGCCAGAGCCTCATATTAGTTTCAGCAACCGGCACTACAATTTTCCTCATCCGGGCGACGAGGCTGGCAATAGCTGCAACATCGATGTCAGTTAAATGGCTGGTTGCCGCTATAAAGTCATTATCTTCTTCATTACCTTTAGTCTTTTCAGCTGCTTTAAGCAGATGCTCTTCACCATAAACTTCAGCTGTAACATTACCCAGTAGCGTATTAACCACCATTGACAGCGGAACTCGTAATCGCCGCTGGCTAGGCTCATATAATCCTTCGGCCACCCCGGCTTTAGCTTGCTGATTAATTTCTTGTATAGCTGGAGAATGTGAAAATAGTGTCATGATAGCCTCATTCTACTACCCGCCCCCCCCCAGTTGTCAAAAGTAGCAAAAATGACTTTTATATAGTCTGCATAATATATCATCAGTGCAGTATTCCCTAACCAGGCTAGAATAAGAATATTTGACTAAGAATCTCCAGCTAAAATAGCCCGAATCAATCCATCAAACAGCGGATGCGGTCGGAACGGGCGCGACTTAAATTCAGGATGAGCTTGCGTAGCCGCAAAATACCGATGATGCGGCGCTTCGATAAATTCCACCAGCTGGCCGTCCGGCGACGTGCCAGAAATCACTAGACCGCCCCGCTCAATCGCTTGAACAAAATCTTGATTCACTTCGTAGCGATGGCGATGCCGCTCAATTACCTCTGTTTTACCATACATTTTAGCAGCAAGCGAACCAGATTTCAGCACCGCCGGATAATCACCGAGGCGCATCGTGCCGCCAGTCGACTGCTTGCCCTGCTGGCCGTCCATGATATACACCACATTTGCGCTAGGGTCAGCACCGAACTCTTCACTATTAGCGTTCGCTACGCCGCCCAAACGCGCCGCCGCAATCACCGCCGCCTGCAGACCCAGGCAAATTCCTAGATACGGCTTGTTGTTTTTTATACAATACTCAGCCGCCTTGATCTTGCCCTCCACGCCGCGCGCGCCAAAACCGCCCGGCACCACGATAGCGTCAACGCTGGCAAAATCAGCCTCACCAGCCGTCTCAGCGTTAATCCACTTGATAGAAATCTCGCTTTTGTTCGCCCAAGCGGCAGACTTTAGCGCCTCGGTCACCGACAGGTAGGTATCAGAATTATCAATGTATTTAGCCACCAAGCCGACGGTTACCCGCTTGGCATATTCAGTAGTATCGCGCTGAGCCAGACGTTTCCATCGCTGTAAATTTGGCTCCACTGAATTGTCGGTAAATTCGCCAAGCAGCTTACCCAAATCACGGTACACCGTCAATGGCACTTCATACACGGTGTCAACATTTGGCATCATAATAATTCCCTCCTGGCGCACACCAGACGAAATAGCAATTTTTTCGCCGATACTGCGCGGCGGCTTGTCATGACCCTCCGTCCGGACTGCCACCACATCCGGCATAATACCAAAACCGCGAAGATCCGCCAGCGCATTCTGAGCCGGCTTAGTCTTATACTCGTGCGACGCCTCCAAAAACGGCACATACACCACGTGCACGAATAGGCAATTGTCTTGTCCCACATCCAGCGCAAAACCGCGGATCGCCTCTATAAAACTCAGGCCCTCGTAGTCGCCGACTGTGCCGCCAATTTCCACAATATGAACATCGCCCTCGGCCGCCTCGCGGATAGCCGCCTTGATAGAATTAGTCAAATGCGGCACCATCTGTACCGTCTGGCCGCCAAACTTACCAGCCCGCTCATCGGCGATCAAATCGCGCAGCAATCGGCCCGACAGCGTAGTGTTTTTCCGCGTCAATTCTAAATCTAAAAATCGCTCGTAGTGGCCCAAATCCAAATCAGTCTCGGCACCATCTTTAGTCACAAAGCACTCGCCATGCTCTTTCGGGTTCAATAGTCCAGCATCAACATTCAGATACGGATCGCACTTTTGTACCGACACGGCGATGCCCTTGGCCTGCAACACCGCACCGATACTTGCCGCCGTGATGCCCTTTCCGACACCAGACAGCACGCCACCAGTAACAAAGATATATTTTTGTTTTTTCCTCACAGTTTTATTCGCCTCCATGAGACCCTATTGTAACACTTTTTAGTATAAATCAGAAGATATTTAGCCATCACCGCTGCTGGCGTCACCGCCACATATCGGCTTTTTCTTCCGGAGTTAAATGCGGAAAATCTGGCTTATTTGGATTAGCTGAATAGCCGGCCATCTCGGTTTCATTAGACACGCAGAGAATTTTACCAATATTCTTTGTGCTTATTTTAACATATGATCAGTTGCTAGTAAGCATCTCCCCATTCAATGATTGGGCACACAAGACTAATCAACTATCCGCAGAACACACATAACGCGGATAACCTCTTCGCAATGAAACTGTAGGAGGATCAATATAGGAGCGATTGCTCGCTGCATCAAACGGATTTGGATCATGAAGAATAATCGGTTTATGTCCACACTCCACCCATTTAATATAGAACACTGTATTACCAAGAAACGCGAGGTCGCAAAGAATAAATATACCAAGAACGCTCATTATAGCTATGGCTACGTTGATACGTCTGCCTTCGACCGATGATGATTTTTTATTATTACCCACTTTATAATCTCCTTACTTTTTTATAATTAAACTAAAAACAATAATTAACACAAGAGGAACTCCGATTATCAGTATACTATTTTGTTTCTGTGACAACTCAGAATGCCTGCCAGCCGCAACATCCCTATGGACCATTTCAGGCAACGCTTTGTTGACAGATCTAACACACATATCCTTTCCATTTTTTACAACAGGAGGCAAACCCATACAACGATCTGACGCATCGGGAACACCATCCCCATCTTGGTCGCCATGAGTATCCTTCACAAATATTGTTCCTAAAAATACGATTTCTTTCCCTGACGATGCAATTCCTTTCATTAAAAGCGTATGGTATCCGGCTCCAACCTCATTAGGTATCTTAATATTACCATTAATGTCACCATTTTTATTGACCTTAAGACCAGGAAGAGCTGTAGGTTTTGAGAATAGCCTAATAGTAAGCAAGCTTCCTGGGCTCAGACCTTCTCCTTTAATTTTAAGCGGGACGTCTCCACCAGGATTAACACCGCCCATACTGCTCATATCTAAGCGCTTTGTTAGAGTAACTTTCTGTGGCAAATCGTACAAGTTAATATCTGATTTATCTTTATCCTCCTTGCTAATTGCATTGTCTATAGCCTTTGCTATTAGAGCATGCCCAGCAGCGTTTGGATGAAATGCATTTTGAAGCGCGTCAGCAGCAAGACCGCCTATTCCAACATCCGCCAGACTAGTAACGTATTTTTTATTTTCACACAATTTTCCAGTCTCCAAACTATCGGCTATCAAGATATATTGAACACCGTTGTCCTTTGCTGCGCGCCTTAATACATTATTTAACCTTGAAGTATGTTGCCGTATCATCTTACGCTCTATTTTATTCAAAAATCCAACCCCTTCACACTTATCGCTATTATCGCTTATAAACTGCAGATAACCGATAAGAAATATTTTTGAATTGGGCAAAGCTTGTTGTAATTTTTTAATAACAGTACGAGCAGCACCATATTGATTGTATACGAGATTATTTGTCGCTAGAATTACTTCTGGATTGTCCGCATAACTACAGGTTCCTCTATCAAGTACGCAAGTCTTTAACACATCGCCGAACCCCACATCGTTTCCCCCGCCAGTTAATGTAATCATGCGAGGCTTATATTTTTTCACAAACTCCAACTGCGGTATATATCCAGGCAAAAACGATTGCAACACGTCATCCTTTATATTATCCATACCTTTTTCTTTTATAACCTTTTGTGTTACTTCATTCTGGCCTATATAATACCTCGGATTCATAACATAGTCATGAATCATTCGAGCACCCGAACAGGCAACCGACTGAACCCCCTTGATATTTTGCCTTTTGGCTAATATATATGGGTACGATCGGGCACTTAGATGACAATCCTTTGGCGATCCGGTGTTCTTTATGTAAAATTCCGAAAAACCATTCTCAATATCCCCCTCCCCACTCGAATACGAATCGCCCATTGCGAGATAGTCAAGCCGAGAATACAGCGGTTCATCCTTAGCTATAGAGATTGTCACCACTTCATTAATCGCCTGACCGCGCAACGCCCGATGTTGATATGTCAATTCCGTAAAATCATCGTTCGCAAATATTCGCTCATGTGATGCCTCAATATTTTTCCACTTATCACCATAAAACTTCGGGTATATCATCCTCGTCGGACACGGGTCGCGAAATTCATCCTTCATTTTTTCACGATCAACGAGGCACTCGGGCGTAATCCGCCATACTTTAAATATCGCCGTGCCGCCGATAACCACCTGCGTTCCGTCATTTGATACCGCCACACTTGGTTGCGGTTCTACGTTGTGCGTGTGATCATAATATCCTCTGCCGAATACCTTTCGCTCGCCCGTCTCTAGATCAATACGCGAGAATATATCATAGGCATTAACGTGTCTTGCGTTACCAGAATAGACGAGATACCGCCCATTATTAGAAATTTCCCAACTGATAGCGTACATAGGTTTCCCTTTATGATCAAGCGAGAACACTGGATTCGACGTATCAAAATCAAAATATTTTTTATTACTACTCATCGTGAGGCGCTTGGTGAAATTATTGTACTTCTTTAGATGAGAGATTTCGTCATAGTCAAACGCATACCCGCGGTGCATACCGACAATAGTGTCCGTCCCCCGAAACCAATGAAGTGCACTCAAACTATTCACTTTATAAAAGAGACCGCCATTTGATGCATACACATCATACCACCCATTTGCCTGCCCAAACCGCCAGCCGTTAAACTCATTCAAACAGAGCGTTAACTTCATTGTCGGCTCTTTGTCGTCATACGTCTTTGCCGCCGTTACTGTTTCTAGTTTGCAATGTCCGCGCACATTAGCATTTGGATCAACCGCCAGATCAAGCGGTCGCACATGTTTTATCACCGGATCATTATCCATCCAATTAGCCCCAGCAGCAGAAGCTGTCAACTGATGTAATAAAAACGACACTCCAATGAGTGCCGTCATAGCTACCAAGCCGATAGTTTGCAGATTACTGTGTCGCTTTTTGATTGTTGGCCCCATACACCCCTTTACGTCGTCTTAAGTATAACATATCAACAACAAAGTATATTTTTGATCGCTTTATTCACAACCATCGCAAATCGTCAGACTCGCCGGATCAATGGGCGCAGCGACACCCCCGCTCGCCTTAGCCTGCTCATCAGCCACCGCCTGCGCTGCCTGCATCGCCGCATCGATGGCATTCAATTTTTCTTCCAATGTCATGTCGTCAGAAATAATTTGACTTGCGTTCATGTTCCTGTCTTTCTATATATTTAGTATCTGCTTATGCTTATAATACGCTATATGTAGCGTTTATGCAACATAGTGCAGCCAATTTCCTGTTGTAGTTTTTTCATCAAGATTACCGATTGGCATGATGTAAATTTGTCTATTTTCCACGCGCGGCATAAAGTCACCCAACTTATTGGCGTAGGTCTCCAAAGCCGCCGCCTCTTCTTCCTCTGGCAGCTCTCGCACCTTTGTTGTTAAAAATACAGCATTCTTTTGATCGTCCCAAACCACAAATTCCACAACGCCGCTGCGGTAGGCATTAACAGCGTGACGAGATTGTCGGTCAGAAATCCAAATAATGTTGTCATTTTTATAACGGACGAAGTGAAGCGGCGTAATCAACGGCGTTCTGTCACGATTGACGGTCGCCAAAGCACCAACTTCCACGGTGTCTAAAATATCTGTTGTAATTTTGTCCATAGTAGTTATTTCGTGGTGTTTACTTCATAGCTGGTGTTAGTACTTTCAAAGAAATTGACCAGTTCCAGGGTGTCATTTGCCGTAGCCATCCATTTGGCCGGGTTGGCCACGTTGTACTCTGGCTCAAAACCAAGCTCGACCAAGCGGCGGTCAGTCATGTGCATGACGTACTGATTGACATAATCATCGTTCAGACCCAAGATGCCCTTTGGCAACATGTCCTTGTTGTACTCTTTCTCCAGCTCCACCGCCTGCAGGATGAGTCCGCGAATTTCCTCAGCAAATTCCTGGGTTTGCAGCTCTGGGTTTTCGTCCAAAATGGTGAGCAACAAATTGATGCCAAAGGTTAAGTGCAAGTTCTCATCCTTGGTGATCCAGTCCAGCAGCGTACCGACATTGCGCAATAAGTTACGCTGGCGGAAACTCATGCCGACCATAAAGCCTGAATAGAACCAAATGCCCTCCAGCACAATGTTATAGGCCACCAGCGAGCGGACAAAATCTTTCTTACCCTCCAATGTATAGATGTCGAGGTTTGGATCGAGCATCACATCCAGGTGCTTGTTCTGGAAATCTGCCTTGTCAGCCAGCGATTTCTTGCCAAAGCCCGCTGCGTAAATCTCCTCGCGATCAAACGGAAACGTCTCAATGATGTACTCAAACGTCATAAAGTGGTTGGCTTCTTCCCACATCTGCTTTGACAGATAGAGCTGTGCTTCAGCGGCGTTGACGTATGGATAAATACCAAATGCCAGCGATTTGTTGATCAGTAGCTCGTTCGGATTAAGGTAGCTGATGACGGTTTTTAGCGCATGCTTTTCTTCGTCGCTGAGTTTCTCAAAATCCGCCAAATCCTGCACCAACTGGACCTCGTTAGGAAACCAGGTGTTAGCCACTGCTTGGTTGTATAAATCGTATGCCCATGGGTAGCGAATTGGGTGCAAGCTGAGCCCATCGCGCAGTCCTGAGCCTAAAATTCCCTGTTTAGGATGTTGATAATCTGCCATATTATTCTCCTTTTTTAACTTTGGCAAATCCAAACCCGCGTGTTTTAGCGCCAGTTCGAATCTTCTGTTCTGCTAATTTTTCCACCGATACCGTGGTCTGCTCTGACTGATGGCGTGGCTTAACATGCAGGTAGTAAGTCGTTTTCAGGCCACGCCGCCAGGCTTCCGAATAAATCTCCACATATTCATCAATATCGCGCGTTTCCAGATACATATTGCGGCTAATTGCCTGATCCACCCACTTCTGCGCCCGTGCTGCCACTTCAATGAACGCATACGGACTTAATTGGAAGCTGGTTTTATAAACATCTTTCAGTTTTTGCGGAATAGCATTGATATGCTGAATGTCGCCCTGATTGGCGAACACCTCTTCCTTGATGTCATCCCACAAGTTCAGCGCCTTGAGGTCACGCACCAGGTTATTGTTTACTTCTAAGAACTTACCGTTCAGCGTCGAGCGGCTAAAAATCTGGGCAAATTGCGGATCAATTCCAGGGGTAGTCCCTGCCACATGACCGATGTTAGCGGTCGGTGCAATGGCCATCAAAGTGGCGTTACGCATGCCCTTTTTAACTTTCTTACGTAATTTATCCCAATCTAGACGGGTTTTGCTGTCAATTTTCACCTTAACCTTACGATTATTCGATAATTCCGCCACCGTATCAATCGGCAAAACACCTTTACTCCAGCCGCTACCGTTATATGTTGGATAACTGCCGAGCTTGGCCGCCAAATCCGCCGACTGGTCAATGGCATGATAGCTAATAAACTCTGTCAACTGATCGATTAACTCATAAGCTTCGCTCGACTCATAGCAATAGCTAAGTTTTTCCAATACGTCCGAAAAACCCATTATCCCTAGGCCAACCGCTCTCGTCTGCTGGTTGGCGTGCATTGCCTCTTTAACTGGTGTCTCAGTAATGTCGATCAGATTATCCAATTGCCGAATCGCTGCCCGTGAAGCCTCTTGCAGCCGATCCCAATCCCACGTCTTATCCTCACGCAAAAACGCCGACAGGTTGATACTAACCAAGTTACAGGTGGCGATATTATCCTTGTCTTGAGGCAGGGTAATTTCTGTACAGAGATTGCTCAGATGAATTGTAACGGTGTTATTATTCAGCGCCCGCACATTAATGGTATCTTTCCAGGTTAACCACGGATGGCTGGTGGCCTGCAGACTAGTCAAAATCTGCTTGAATTGCTGGCGAGCTGACGTCTTTTCAAAGACCCGCAGTTTACCAGCTTCGGCTAATTTGACGTACTCTTTATAGCGCGCCGAAAACTCCTCACCGTACAACTCTGGCAAATCTGGCGTTTCCGCCGGATCAAACAGATACCAATCTTGGTCTTTCTGCACCCGCTTCATAAATTCATCAGAGATAAATACCGCGGTGTTGGCAAAACGCGTCCGCATATACGGATCGCCAGAGTTAGAACGCAGATCGATAAATTGCCCAAAATTGAGGTGCCAGTTCTCCATATAAATGGCCGCTGCACCCGCCTTCTTGCCTTTGCGTGATACAGCAAACAGCGCTGTATCAATCATCTTCATGAAAGGAATTGGGCCCGTTGATTCAGTGTTGGTGGTTTTAACTGGGCTACCGGCTGCCCGCAACTTAGTAAAACCAATGCCGATGCCGCCAGTACCCTTGGCGATAAACATGGTGTCGCGCACACTCTTGGCAATTGACTCCATATCATCGTCGACATTTAGTAAAAAGCAGTTGGAGAGCTGCGGGAAGGAGCCGCCAGCATTGACCCGCGTCGAACCGCCCGGCAGATATTCTAACTTACTCATATGTTCATAAAACTCAATCGCGGCCGCAGTTGGATCTGGCTCATTGTAGCTAAGTCCCATAGCGATACGCATATGAGTAAATTGCGGCGTTTCCAGTGGATCACCGCTTTGTTTGCGCAAGGCATAGCGGTTTTTATTGGTCATCACACCGAGATATTTACTGAGGTCGTCGCGTTCTGGCTGTAATGCTTCGCCCAATTTTTTCAAATCAAATCGCCCGTCGCTCATCCGTTTATCAAGCAAACCATCTTTGACCGCCGCTTTAACGAATTTCGGAAACTCCCGCGCGTGCAATTTCTTTAATTCGTCTGCCGTCTCGTAATCGCCCAAAATGCTCTTATAGATAGTCTTTAGCAGTAATCGCGCTGCGATCTTATCATAATCTGGGTCATCCTTGACATTCTGTAGAACCGTCTGAATTACCGCCTCGTCCAGCTGCTCGGTGGTAATCCCGTCAAATAGCGTCAGCTGCAGCTCGGTCGCCACCTGCACCACCTTAGAAACCTGATCTGGCAACCCGTCGCAAGCCTTCAAAATCGCTGCGTTAATTTTATTGGCATCAAACGGCTCTTTCGTCCCGTCGCGTTTGATGACGTTAATTTGTTGCATGTACCCTCCTTAATTTGCCCTGCTAAAAATCAGCCGCCAGTACCCCATCTGGTGGCTCATTCGGATAATTTGCCTTTTTGTTTATTTATGGGTTCGCTACATATATAGCGTACAACACTAACTATAGCCGCTACATATAGTGTTTTTCAAGACATTTGGTAAATTTTACAACCTATTTTTGCTATAATCAGATACGGTATGAAATTTACCTCAATGCGCGACGTCACTTATTTTTTGAACGAGTTAATCGCCCATCCGCCCGAAAAGCATGATCGGCTGGTATATGTAGCGCATATTTTGGGCGAATTGATAATATCATAGGCTGTTGCCGTTTAGAGCATCATCAATAGTAGCCTCTGCATCAAACTGATAGTCAAAACCGTTAATACGCACTACCGGCTTATTAAAGCCTCGCTGTCCCATAAGCAAAGCTGCTGTTGCTGCTAGCATATCACATATAGTTTCTTCGCTTTTCTTTACCTTTCCATCATCGCTCTTGACCTCAGATATCCTAAGGGGAGATATTCCGTAGACACCTATAGCTATTTGTGCCGAACCACGTTTATCGGGTCGACCTTCGCTATCGGTGATAATGACAGCAACATTCACACCAGTTAGATCTAGTATTCTACGACCGATAGTGCGCGCAGACATGTCAGCATTTTCCGGAAGGACAATTAATTTCTCACGACTGAGCTTATCAATACCTGCACTCGTCAGGAATAGACCATTTGGCAACCAACCACCTACATAATTGTCCTTCACCTCTAACCTTGATCCTGAAGGTTCACCAGTAGCATCAATAATTGCCTGTATTGCACGAACGTCTTTACGGGGTATTCTTTTGTGTATTTTATGAGCTAATTCAGATGGCTCTATCGTATCAAGTCGAACTACATTATTTTCTGCCGACGATACTGCTTTTGACGCAACACAGAGGATATCGTGCTCTTTTAGCTCGAAACCAGCCTCTCGAGATCTATCGACGATAATCTCACCAATATCATTACCAGCGACTATTTGTGGCATACTTGGAACCGCTTCAATACTAATTTGCTCGGACATAGTTTTCTCCTTTTTGATACCTATTTAACAAATCAACTAGATACACGAGGGAGCTACGAGAGGCCGATACTTTTTCGCTCTGCAGTGCATGGGTTTCTACGCTTACAATAACCTCTTGTGGACAATAAGACAATACGAGAGGCAGAATTGAACTGTAATCAATTTCACCATCTCCGGCTGGCACATACTGCCGAGATCCGTCTTTTACCATGTAGTTTTTAACATGAATATATTCTATCCTTGACCCTATGTGGGAGAGAAAATTCTCATCAATAGTCTCACCAATTTCAAGTAAGTTTGCGATATCGAGCCATAGCTTCAAATTTGGCGATTGGTTTTTATCTAGGAAGTCAATCAGTGCAGCCTTAGTGTGAATCCGACATACTGGCTCATTTTCTATTAACAAATTAATATTACGCTCAGCAGCCGCGCCCAGCGCATACTCCAACAACTGGCTTGAAGCAAAATCTCCTGCTGTATCACCTGCCGATTTCAGCTCTGAGAATATACGAAGCTTAGGTACTTCTAATGCATTAGCAACCTCTATTGCTCGTGTAATTGTCTGTAGCTTTTCTTTCTCTGAAAGTCGTGGATTAAACCCAAAGCTGTCGTGAATAACTTCTGCGTCATTGTTAGATGAATACCACTTAAAAAGAGGCGTTGCCGCTGCTAAGATCATGATGCCACGCTCGTTTAGTAGCCGCTTAAATACTCTCACCTCCTCATCTGACCAGAAAACAAAATTCTTCCCGCCTACTGTACGTAGTTCGCCGTATTTAACCCCTAGCTCTTGCATGATGTTAGCCGCTTCTTGAAAATCGTCAGAAATCTCATCGAAATTGATAGCTAGTTTTACTGAATTAGACACTCTCAACCCTTTCTTGCAGCATTTTATGCAATTCGCTCAGGTCTCCCTCCTTAAATGCATCAGTTACATCATTCCCCGTCCATAACGTAAACGCATACAGTCCTTGATGTATCATCATCCATAGCCCATCAATTGTTTTTGCGCCATGTGATTTAAAATATAGCATAAGCGGCGTGTTTACCGGATTAAATACGCAATCAAAGAATATTTTTTGAGAGAAATCCTCGCGATCTTTCAATAAATCAAGTACAAACGGCGTATTCGCATCTTGACCTACCATACCCGCTGATGTAGCATTAATAATTACGTTTGCGGTATCAATATGTTGAAAAATGTGTTCGTATGTATCAAAGCAGATTGTAGCTTTGTTCAAAAATTGATCTTGGAGAGATTTTGTTCTATCGGATTCCCTTATTCGATATAGCACTACTATATCATTTATACCTAACTCAAGAAGCGCGTAGATAGCTGCTCTTGCGGCACCTCCTGTACCGAATACAGTCGCTTTTTTATTTTGATATTCATTAATTAACTCTGAAAGAGGGCGGTAGATGCCGTACCAGTCGGTGTTATAGCCGATAGATTGATTGTTTTTGTTGTCAAAAACGACAGTATTTACTGCGCCAATTGATGAAATCGAGCCATCAATCTTATCTAAAATCGATATGACATCCAGCTTATATGGTAATGTTACATTGAGTCCGCAAAAATTGAGAGTTTGAAAAGCCCTCAACGCAGAATCAAGCCCCGAGCTTTTAGCGACATCTACTTTAAGATGCTTATATTCCAGGGGTTGAGGCAATCGTGTAGCTATCCATTCGAATAGCAGCGGCGATACGCTATGTTCAGTTGGATTACCAATTAGAGCACTGTACTTCATAAGTATTGTTATTATAACCTAGTTGTTGTAAGATTCAAACATATGCGCAATCCAGATGAAGTATTAATCCTAGGATGTGGAACTATTGGTCAAATCAAGGCAGGACTTTGGCTATCTCTAGGAATTGATGTATATCTGTATGACACCTCTCCCGTGCAAATTGACAGATTGCTCAAAACGGATAAGCGACTACGGCGTTTTAATCAACAACAGTCGGGTAATTTTGTGATTGATATATCTACTCCAAGTGACCAGCACGCTTCTTCTCTGCTCTGGTCGCTTGAAAACGCCAAAAACCCGAGAGTTATATTGATAGAAAAGCCTATATGTACAAATACTAGCGACAAGGCGATTATCAATCAGCTGCTAAACAAGCACAGAAGCACACCTGTGTATGTAAACGAATCTTACTTCTGGTCTTCTGCGCTTGATTGGTTATATGATCGATTGCACATGACAAACGAGAAGGTTGTATCAATTGAGATTAACCTATCGAAAAATAGACTTGCCGACACTCGTGCGGGTAGGTTTTTCGATCAAGATCTAGAGTCATACGGCATAGAAATACCACATTCAATCGCTATACTGCAGAGGCTTGGTATTGATATTGATGAGCTAAAAGTCGACATAAATAAGATGTATCGTAATGAAAATAATTCTTTCAATCAAGGTGTACACTTGACACTTTCTAATGCAAGTAAATGTATTATCAAAATAGATTCATTCCTTGGTGATTTTATGATTCAGGCAGGCGAAAAAATACAGAATTCCCTTACGCGATGGTTGATTGTCAAAACTGACAAACAAAATAAATATCACGTTTCGTTTGATCCGGTGCCGAATGAACAGCGATTCAAGAGTGTTATTACGATAAACAGCCTCGAAAGGATGATACTTAACGATGATCATTTGCGAAGACACCTTGAGCAAGTTCAGCTTGGTGAACTGAGTGACACAATGAAACAGCGCTTGTCGCCAGCCAATTCTATAGCAATTTATGATTTCCTCAAGAAGTTACATTCTAGTAAGATCGAAGATCGCGTTTCCGATACGGTATGATACAATGTAGCAAGGTGAGAGAAAGAGTAGAAGTTACATAATGGCACTCGAAATAAATCGTAGTTATCAAGGTCCAGAATTATTAGCTCAAGAAGTTGTTGAACGAAAAGGGCTTGGTCACCCCGACACACTAGTTGATGGTATTGCTGAATTTTCAGAAATTCAATATGCAAAATACTGCCTGGAACGTTTTGGGGTTATTCCGCACCACAATCTTGACAAGGCAATGCTACTTGGCGGTCTGTGTTTGCAGCAATTTGGTGGCAACAACTTTCAATCTCCACTGCGCATGATGTTTATGGGGCGCGCTAGCAAGTCGTTTGGTGGAGAAGAGATACCTCTTGCAGAGATACAGGGCGAGGCAGCTCGTACCTATTTGCAGCGCGTAATGCCACATCTTGACGTATCAGATCCGCAAGTATATGGCGCAGAAAGCCTGACATCAAACCACAGTACACGCCCATTTTGGTTCTCCCCTCGTTCAATCGAAGATTTACCAGAGTACCTCGCAGATGTCCCTCTTGCGAATGACACAGCGACAATGATTAGTTACTGGCCACTCACATCCACCGAGAAGCTTGCTCTTGATTTGGAGGGATACTTTTACAAAAACGATGAGCATGACATGCCGATTCCTAGATTCGAGTTTATTGGTCAAGATATCAAAGCAATGTGCGTACGTAACGGTAAGCACATTGATGTTACACTGGCGGTTCCACAAATTGCTACATATACGCCAGATATGGAGACGTACCTTAATCGACGAGAAGCACTCGAGAAGGCGCTTCAAGTTTATGCTGAAGAGATATTGGATGGAGAAAATACTGTCAAGGTAAACATGACAACTGAAGGAACTACAGGAAAGCCGCGTCTTTACATGGTGACGGGCGGCTCATGTACTGATTTCGGCGAAGAAGGTGCCGTAGGACGAGGTAATAAAACCCACGGAATTATCTCAAGCTTTCGACCGAATACCATGGAAGCACCACACGGCAAAAACCCGACCTATTTTGTAGGAAAACTATTGGGATACCAGGCTGACCTGATCGCAAAAACTGTTTATGAAACATTGGGTACACGCTGTCAAGTAGCCCTGCAGGCAAATTTTGGCGATCAACTTTTTGATCCTTCAAAAATTATTGTATCTACAGACAAAGACGTTGATCGTCGAGATATTGAGGCGGTTGTGTCAGACTGCCTGTCACTTGGCAAAGAGACGACCAACCGAATTATCAACGAGATGTATTTTGTGCCACGAACAAACTCGTTCTTGAGAGAGGACCTATAGTTATAGTGATAGAACGAACGCTATCGTTTAAGCAAGATAATGGCGTGCAATTACGTTTTGCTGGGCAAGTAATACGAATAGAAGGTGATATCGAGTTCAATATGGATACGTTACGAGAGTTGTCGGAATCCGTAACGGAAATGACTATCGATCAACGATTTAGTAACGAAGCTGCTATTCCACGCGTTGTTTACTCCAGGGCTGACGACGTAGGAGTGCAATATGACCGAGATGCAGATACGTTACATCTGAGCGGTCCAGCTCGTAATTTTGGTCGTGGTACTAGCCTTGTATATTTAGCCGAGTACCTTGCTGCATGTACATTAGCTGAACGCCAAGGAGATTTTTTGACCCATGCTGCCGCTACTTATAACCCAGAAACAGACTGTTCACAAATACTGTTTGGTGAAAAGGGTGCCGGTAAGACTACACTTGCCATAAGAGTCTGTAAAGAAGGTGGGTACCAGATTATTGGCAATGATCAAGTATATATCGGCAGCAATGCGGGTATTATACATACTACTGGAGGAAATGCTTGGTTCAATATACGAAGAACGGCAATTACATCTGACGATTATCTTGAACAAATAATCACGACTAGAGACAGCATTAGCGAAAAGCCTGCTTGGAATGACAAAATCAGGATTGCTCCTGAGCAGTTAGGAATAGTACACAAAATAGGCAAAGTTGTTGTGGGTAATATATTCCATGTTCGTATTGATCATACCCAGGATACCCTCCATATTGCGCCGTGGGGTGGAATACAACAGAATCTCATACTTCACGAAAGGCTTGGTCGACATATATCAGGACAAGCCACTCCGCTACAGGATGATGCGGGCAATTACCTGGGCTCCCTGCCTCTTATTAAACATGAAGCAACTATGAAACGACGAGATGAATTAGTCAAACATATCAGTAATATGGGAATAACGGAAGTTTTTGCACCAGACGGAGCATCTGCGACTAGATACATACTCGAACATGGGGGACATAAAGTATGTTAGTAATCGGTATACCGACATATAACGAGGCTGACAACATTTCCAGTCTCGTAAGGAAAATAGACCAAGCTGCGCACAGCGTGGAGCTAGAGATTATAATTGTTAATGCTGACAGTGCAAGCACTGATGATACTGTAAGTACGTTTATAAGTACACCAACAAAAAGCGAAAAAGTATCGATACGGAACGACATAAAAGGTAAGGGACGTAACATCTACTCGATTTTACACTATATAGCCAATAATAAAGATGTGACAGGATGTGTGTTAATTGATGGAGATATTATATCTTTTGACGAATCTTGGTTGGTAAATCAAGCAAAAATGATACGTAAAGGATACGATTATATTATTCCGACTTACGCACGAAACTATCAGGAAGGTAACACAACAAATCATTTTGTCTATCCGCTGTTAGGTATGCATTTTAACGGTGTAGCGCCACGTCAACCTATAGCTGGCGATTTCGGATTATCTAATCGCCTTGCAAGACACATGATTAAGCAAGGATGGCATGACTATGCATATGGCTATGGCGTTGACATTTTCTTGACATTGCATGCTTTGTGTGGAGGTTTCAAAACTACGGAAATATCGCTCGGCAAGAAACTCCACAAGCCAAGTTTTAGCAAAATGATACCCATGTTTCGAGAGGTAGCAGCTTCATACTATAAAACAGCCCAGGAGCTATTTTATAGTGAGGTAACTCGTCCTATATCTTTAGATCAAGCCGATACCCCAAAACTCATACAGACACAACCTTTGACTGTCGATGCTATAGCAAGCAGAAAACTTGAGGCAATGGATTTATATACGGATACAGAAAGCTTTATAGCAGCGACTCTCAGTCCGCTAACTCGTATCACAAAGGAACTGTGGGTTGATGTGCTAATAGTGCATGAGCGTATGATTGACCAAGCAGACCCTCATCAAATCGCCGAGTCTATACTACCTTGGTACCTTATGAGGGCTGTCACATATATGCAGGATAATAGTAACGCAAATGAAGCCACCGACGAAGTGCAGCAACAATTTGCATTAGCTGTGAGGCAATGGAAACATGAAACTCATCATCACTAGGCATGGTCAGGCTGAAGATAACGTCCGCGGTATCACCATGGGTCAGCGCGATAGCAAGCTGACCGCTCTTGGTCTTCGACAAGCGAAACGCAAAGCTCTTGAAATTAAGAAACTATCTTGGAAAATTGATCGCATCTACACATCTGATCTTGGGAGGTGCGTACAGACTGCACAGATTATATCGGATACGCTTGGCTTGCAAGGGGTTATTCTTGACGAGAATCTGCGAGAAATTAGTTTCGGGAAATACGAGGGTTTACCTTATAACGATATTCCGTATCTAGAGGGCGGCTATATGAAAGTACGATTTCCCGATGGAGAATCAAACGAGATAATGGCCGCACGGGTTATAAATGTAATAAATCGTATATACGAAACCGACAAGGATGCATGCATATTAATAGTAGCGCACTCGGGTCCGATTGCTGCAATCCTCGCAAGCTATTACAGTAAAGACTTACGGACGATGCTGACTGACAAGATTGGAAACGAGGAGATAGTTGAGTTACAAATTGATAGCAAATTAGCCAATCCTAGCAACAACAAGGAGTGAAGCAAGATGGAAAAAGTACATATCGCAAAATTTGAATATGACAGACATGAGATAGAACGAGCTTTATTCTTCCTGTCGAATGCTTTACAGGACTCCGGACATAACACTAAACCGGTGCTGCTTCATTCAATTCAAGTCGCAGAAATGCTCTGGGAAAGAGGCTACCCGCAAGACATAGTAACTGCTGCGGTTCTTCATGATGTCATTGAAGATACAGATATTACTATTAACGATGTCGAGCAAAGTTTTGGATATCAAGTAGCTCTGCATGTCGACGCTCTCACTGTCTCAGACACCCAAGACATCATGCAGTCTTTTGTCCGCACAGCTGAACTCGGCAGTGATGCTCTATCAATCCGTGCGGCAGACCTTATTCAGAATAGTTACTACTACCATTTGGCCCCGAATGACATACAAAAGCAGCTCCGAGATAAATTTGTATACTTTATGGAGCTATACGGTGAGTTACTGGATGAATCTCTGGCAAGCAAGCTTAGCGAAGCTTATAAGCAGAATATTCAAACTTTGCTAACCTAAAACTTGGCGTAAAGCAACGGTTTTAAAGGTTAGGCAGGTCAAGGGCGCGACCTGGACGAAACCACGATGCCTCTATAGCCTTGTCAGTAGTTGTCTCCATCCAGAAAATACTCTTTTCAACTAAAAAATAAACAAACCTATTTTTGCTATAATCAGATACGGTATGAAATTTGCCTCAATGCGCGACGT